>CANHGW010000011.1 GCA_947460175.1 Bacteroidota bacterium
TACAAATCCACAGAGCTACACAGAGAAAACACTACAATTTAAAACAGAGAAATAGCATAAATGCAGAGAGTCACAGAGAGAAGCCTATCACAAATTGTGATTTTTGTGTCGCAAATCAATTCACATTGGTATTATAGACTAAATTCTAATTTTAAAGCATCCAAATCATAATGCAACACGAAGTCAAACTGGTTAATACAAATCCATAGAGCTACACAGAGAAAACACTACAATTTAACACAGAGAAATAGCATAAATGCAGAGAGTCACAGAGAAAAGCCTAGTTGTAAATAAAATAAATGAAATGAAAAAGAATCAAATACAAGTTAGCCATGGAGCTTTTCAATATTCAACTAAATAAAAACTAATAATTTCCACTTCGCTTACGGATAAACCACTCAATGCTTAAAAAGGCAATCAAGGCCGCAAATAGCCATTTCCAATTGATCAATGGATCGGTATTTACTGTGGAGCGAAGCATGGTTTTGACAGATTTATTAGTCTTCAATTTTTCTTGAATACTCATTAAATTCGATGGATACACCAACTCGCCACCATAGTTTTTAGACAATTCATTCAACATACCAAAATCGGCCGTTGTATTCACTTCTTCTATATTTTGTGCTATAATGGTAAAATTCCCGCCCGATGTTTGCGTTTTCCCATTGAACGATGTACTAGCAGTATAGCTATATTTTCCAGCAGCTAGATTGCCTACATTTTGAGAATAAGAATTACTTTCTTTGTTCATTGTAAATGTAGACTTCTTATTGCTTTCATCTACAATATTCATTGTAACATCGGGTGTGTTGATTAATTCAAAATTTTCGTTGTATAATTCAGCATCGAAAACCACTGCTTCACTTTCCGAAAAAACCGATTTTTGCATCATGGTTCTGAACTGCCGTTTGTCTTGCTTTACAGAGAGATATTGAGCCGTTTTGAGAATATACTCATCTACAAGATTATGATTTTTATGTTGATTGTAATCATACATGCGCCATCGCCAAATGCCTTCTCCAGCAAGAACGCCTGTTTTTCCTCCACTACTTTGTTGCATAGCCCATAACGGATAGTTGGTGCCCACACTTCCAATTTGTTGTTTCATCAATACCTGCGTAGATAGTCCTGCAGTGAAATCGCCAAATGGTGTCGATAAAGGTGGTAATGACTTTACGGTATTGGCATTGTTAATCGTAAAGTATGAGAAATCGGTATTTAATACGCCTTGTACATCGTTTGATCCCATGCCTCGCGGGTTTATTTGCACGCATGTTTGACTTTTATTCAACAATGGAATGGCCGATTGCGTTCCCACGACATACCAAAGTGAAATGCCCATTTTTTTGGCTTGATCTATCACACTACTTGCATTGTAAGAAACGGATGGTAGATTATGAAGTATGATTAAATTATAATCGTTGATACTCGTTTTCAATTTATCGGCAGTAGATACCTCTACTTTGTAATTTTTATTTTTGGTCAATGCTTCTTTTAATGCAAATACATCAGGATGTGGCGCATTGGCAAGAATGAGAATACTTTCCTTGCTATCCATCACTTCTACATATACATCTTGTGAGTTATTCGTTGTATTTTGCTCGCCATCTACTTTTGAAATATTTATCGTAAAGTGTTGAATACCAGCTACTTTGGCATCGAGTATTAATTCAATTGATTTAGAGAAACGATCGTCGCCAGCTGTGAAATTTTGTGAGGAAATAACTCGATTGGCAGTATGACTGAATACTGAAACTGTCAATGTATTTCCTTTGCATGCATAGGCCGATACGTCACTTCGGATTACAAATTGGTCGCCCAAGTACACAATTTTATTGGCAAAAACCCGAGCGACCAAAGCATCTTTTTGAACAGTCGTATCGCCAAGACCGATCGAGTATAAAGTTCCTTTGTAAGGATATCCAATGGAAAGCGGTGAAATGCCTTTGTTGTAAATCCCATCCGACGCTAAAATAATACCACCTAAGTTTTCATTTTCGAGCGTGGTCATGAGTAGTTCCAAGGAACTTGCGATATCAGTACTTTGTTCGTTGTAATTGAATCGGAGGGTATCGGTCAATTCATTTCCGATGGAATATTCTTTGATTCGATAGTCTTTTTTTAATTCGTCTATTAGTTTATTGACATTGTTGCGATAGGCTATGCTGTCCGTTTTTTTGAAGGCAAATTTTTGGGAAGCTGAATTGTCTTGAACAAAAACAATCGTTGGCTTTTCTTCTTTGTTTTGAATATAACGAAGGATAGGAGCTAATAGTAGAAATGCCAATGTACTTACAGTCAAAAAGCGCAATGCAGTCACTAAGTAATACAACCATGGTTGAGGATAACTCGTGCTTTTTTTTCTGTATAGAAGAAATGTATAAAGTGCACCTGCCAATATACAAAACAAGATAAACCAACTCGGGTATGTAAGTGAAAAATTCAATTCGTGTAGAAAGGTGTAAATATAGTCTAATGTGACTTATTTAATTGTGAATCATTTTATAAAAAAGGAATAAAATTCTGTTGTTAATTATGAAATATTTTCCCATAAAGTGTCTATAGAATTTGAAAAGACAATATCATTTGAATAAGTGCAAGGAATCCAACTCCCTTCTTCTATTTCTGATTCTAATTGAGATTTATCCCAGCCACAATAGCCAAGATAAAACCGAACATCATTTTCTGATAAAATGCCTAGATTAATATACTTCACAGCTTCTTCAAAATTTCCACCCCAATAAATTGAATCAGTAATACGTTTTCCGCCATCTATTATGTCTGGTCGACTATGTATAAAGAAGAGTTTTTCTTGTTCCATGGGGCCACCGATATTCAGCGGGAAAGGGATTGATGCTTGGAATTCAACCAATTCATTGAAAACACGAGGTGATTGTTTGTTTAAAACCACACCCCAAGCGCCCTCAGTATCAGTTTCACAAATGAATACAACTGTATTTATGAAGTTAGTATCATTCATCGTAGCACTACTTTTTATAAGAGTGCCTGCGTTTACTTGAATCATAGAGTAAATATACTAGGATGGGAATAAAAATTAATAAAAGGAATAAAAATTATTCTACTTCTTCATTCAGCATATTCCAAAGAATATCTTTCATTTCTGAAATACCAGTGTTTGAAACAGAAGAAATAAAATGGACAGGTACATCAGAGGGAAATTCCTTGCGAATTTCTGCTTTAAGCTCGTCATCAAGCATATCGCTTTTACTGATGGTGACAAGCATACGTTTATCCAATAAATCAGGATTGTAACATTCTAATTCATTCATTAAAATATCGTATTCTTTCTTATGATTTTCGCTATCAGCTGGTATCAAAACCAACAAAACAGGATTCCGTTCGATATGTCTTAAAAATCGATGTCCAAGGCCTTTACCTTCAGATGCGCCTTCAATAATACCTGGTAAATCAGCCACACAAAATGATTTGCCATCACGATATTCAACTATGCCTAAGTTAGGTGTCAAGGTTGTAAATGCATAATTGGCTATTTTGGGTTTAGCTGCACTTATGACAGACAGTAAGGTTGATTTTCCTGCATTGGGGAAACCTACCAATCCTACATCAGCCAATATTTTTAACTCTACGACTTTCCATTCTTCAATGCCAGGTTCGCCGGGCTGTGCATAATCGGGTGCTTGGTTTGTAGCAGTTGCAAAATTACCATTGCCTTGTCCACCACGACCACCTGGTACCCAAATCACCTCTTGTCCATCTTCGAGTATTTCTACTTCTACCTCGCCTGTAATTTCATTTTTTCCTACAGTGCCTAATGGAACTTCTATCACAATATCATGACCAAATTTGCCACTACTGTTATTTTTCGAACCACGTTCGCCATCTTCAGCAATCATATTTTTATGATAGCGGAGATGAAGCAAGGTCCATAAATTTTTATTACCTCTTAAAATAATATGTCCGCCTCGGCCACCATTGCCTCCATCAGGACCGCCATTGGGTCTGAATTTTTCACGTAAAAAGTGTACGCAACCAGCGCCACCATGACCGGATTTACAAAACACACGTATATAATCTATAAAATTGTCTGCTTGCAAAATCGATTGGTTATTAAGTTATATAAAGAAATGGATTAATCTAATTTGGCATCAATCTCAGCGCACAATGCATTGAAAATTGAATCTACAGTGCCTTCACCTGGAATTTCTACAAGTTTTTCTTTGCCTTTGTAATAGTCGGCAACTGGAGATGTTTTTGCATGGTATTCTTTGATACGTTTTACGATTACATCTTCGTTATCATCACTACGACCCGATACTTCTCCACGAGAAATCAAGCGGCTTTTAAGTTCATCTTCACTCACCATCAAGCTCAATACAATATTGATAGGACTATTTTTAAACTCAAGTAAATTATCCAATGCATCGGCTTGGGCTACAGTACGAGGAAATCCATCAAAAATAAAACCTTTAGCATCAGGTGTTGCATCTAATTTCGAACTGATCATTCCAATAACTACCTCATCAGGAACCAACATGCCTTGATCCATGTATTTTTTAGCTTCCACACCTAGGGGTGTTTCATTTGCAACTTCTGCGCGTAAAATATCACCTGTTGAGATATGAACTAACTGATACTTTTCAATAATATTGGTTGATTGTGTGCCTTTTCCACTACCTGGAGGTCCAAAAAGAACGAGATTAAACATGCTGAGTAATAATTTTGAGAGCGCAAATATACTAAAACCATATTGAATATTGCTAAACCAATTCGAATGGATACTATTTCTTAACCAAAATATATATAATTAGCAGGATATAGTTAGAATAGTAACTTGATATGTAGCTTCTGTTGTAAATTCGCTTTTTATTAAAAAATTAAACAAGAGAGCTCATTCAGTTGAAATTAAAATAGGATTTCTAAATTTAAATTTCAATAGTTTGAGAAACTTAATCAAATAGAACAATATTCAAATGGCTGAAAAGAAAGTAATGTTAGACTCTGGGATAGAAATAGATCCACTATATACCAAGGCAGATGTAAAACCAGAATTGCCAGGGCAATTTCCATATACACGTGGCGTGCATGAAGGTATGTATCGCGATAAACCTTGGACTATGCGTCAGTATGCAGGTTTTAGTACACCCGAAGAATCAAATGCTCGATATCATTTTTTGCTCAATCAAGGAGTAACTGGCTTGAGTGTGGCGTTTGATTTGCCTACTCAAATTGGTTATGATAGTGATGATCCCTTGGCGAATGGTGAAGTAGGAAAGGTAGGAGTAGCCATAGATTCAATTGAAGATATGGAACGATTATTCAAAGGAATTAACCTTGAAAATGTAAGTACTTCTATGACGATCAATGCGAGTGGATTCATATTATTGGCTCTTTATATAGCATTGGCCAAACGACAAGGCGCTGATATTAAAAAAATAGCAGGAACCATCCAAAATGATATTCTAAAAGAATATGCAGCACGTGGTACTTATATCTATCCTCCCAAACCGAGTATGCGGTTAATAACCGATATTTTTGAATATTGTAGTAAGGAAGTGCCTAAATGGAATACCATATCAATTTCAGGATATCATATACGCGAAGCTGGAAGTACGGCTGTGCAAGAGTTAGCATTTACATTGGCCAATGGTAAGGCCTATTTGAAAGCAGCCATTGAAAAAGGATTGGATATCAATGTATTTGCAAAACGATTATCGTTTTTCTTCAATGCGCACAATCACTTATTTGAAGAAGTAGCCAAATTCAGAGCAGCTCGTCGTATTTGGGCCAACATTACTAAAGACTTAGGCGCTACAAGTCCTGATGCACAGAAATTGCGATTTCATACGCAAACAGGCGGTAGTACGTTGACTGCACAACAGCCTATGAATAATATTGTACGTGTTACAATTCAAACACTTGCTGCAACCTTAGGAGGTACACAAAGTTTGCATACCAACGGATTTGATGAAGCGTTGAGTTTGCCTACAGAACAAGCTGCTTCTATTGCTTTACGTACGCAACAAATAGTTGCAGAAGAAAGTGGAATTTGTGATACCGTAGATCCATTTGCAGGTAGTTACTATATCGAAACATTGACCAATAAAGTAGAAGAAGAAGCCTTGAATTTGATAGGAAAAATAGATGCCATGGGTGGTGCTGTGGATGCTATAGAGCAAGGATTTATACAAGAACAAATTGCAGCATCAAGCTATAAATATACCCAAGCCATTGAACGTAACGAAAAGATCATTGTAGGTGTCAACAAATATCAAAGCAAAGAAATGAGTAAAACGCCTATCATGAAAATAGACGATTCGATTCAAAAAATGCAAGTAGATCGCTTGACACAATTTAAACAAAACCGTGATCAAGATAAGGTGAAACAAATGCTGAATTTGATAATCGAAAAATCATCAAGCTCAGAAAACCTAATGCCTATAGTGATAGAAGCAGTAGAAGCACATTGTACATTGGGTGAAATTGCCCATGCATTGCGAAGTGTTTGGGGAGAATACCGAGCTTAAGATTTAGTTTTTTAATTAAAAATTTTATACACCTCATCCTCGTAACTTCGACCTATAGGTAGTTCAATCATTTTATCTTCTGCGTGGATAAATATCATTCGATTGCGAATGTGACTAATACGTGTTACAGGTATGATATACGATCGATGTACACGAATGAAATCAGCGCTTGATAATCGTTCACTTAAATTTTTCAACGTAATTCGAGCTACGACTGGTTTTTGATTTTCCAAATGAAATTTTACATAATCATTTAAACCTTCTAGGTAAATAATATCGGTCAATTTGATTTTAACTAGACTGTAATCAGCTCGAATAAAGATGTAAGGTTGTTTCGTTTTTTCGGTGCTATTGGTATAGTTGTAAAACTCATATGCTTTAGCAACTGCCTGCTGAAAACGTTCTAAAGTAAATGGTTTTAATAAAAAGTCAACCGCATTTAAATTGAAACCTTCAACGGCATATTCACTAAAAGCAGTTGTGAAAATAACCATAACTTCTTTATCAATGGATTTGAAAAAATCAATACCTGAAATGGATGGCATTTGAATATCCAAAAAAATCAAATCAACTGGAAAATTGTTGATATATTTCAATGCATCATTGGGTTTAGAAAACGTTTTTTCCAACGAAACTTGATCGCTTTCACTACAAAAATTTTCAATAATTTTGAGTGCTAATGGTTCGTCATCGAGGGCAATGGCTTTGATCATATAATATTAATTTTAAGGGTGACCGCAAAGCTATGTTCTTTGTCTTCAATTGAAAGATGATGCTTATTGGGATAAATAAGTTGTAATTGTTTTTTACTGTTTTCCAATCCAAATCCTGTACGTTGCTCAGGATTATTGATATGAGGTACTTTTAAATTAAAAACATGCATGTACAAATTTTCTTCACTTACACTAATTTGAATATCAATTTGAGAAGCAGTTTCGGGATTCACACCATGTTTGAACGCATTCTCTATAAATGGCAATAAAACCAAAGGGGCAATTTCTTTATTTTCAGTTTCGCCTGTAAATGAATAATTAACGATGGCTGTATCATCCAATCGTATTTTTTGTAATTCAATATAGCTATTGATGTATATCATTTCCTTGTCCAAAGGTACAAAACGTTGTGCAGCTTCACTAATCACGTAGCGCATCATGCTAGATAATTTTACAATTGCTGTAGGTGTATGGTCCGATTTTACAATGGCTAATGAATAAATACTGTTTAAGGTATTGAATAAAAAATGAGGATTAATTTGAGCTTTCAAATAGGCCAATTCTGAATTTAATTTGTCTTGCAAGGACTCTTTTAATTTGGCATTGATACGGATAGCTAGTGTGCCAAAAAGGATACCAGCAAATAAAAAAAGATATCGATTGAGATCATAAAAATATGATTTAGTCACTTGCATTCGTTCAATTGCACTAGAGTTCAAAATACTTTCTCGATAATATGAAATGGCATCTGAAAAAATAAGTGATGGAAAGATTAATATTAAAAGGCAAGTGAGAATTAATATCAATGCATATTGCAAATATTTTTTTTCAAAATAATAGCGATCGATTAAATAATAATAATTGGCGTAAAAAAATAATATCAATAAACTGTAACTAAGGAAATCACGAAGTGCAAGTGGATTTGTATAAGCCTCTACAGAAAAAAATGGCAAAGGTGAAAATAAGATAGGAAGCATCAAAAACAATGCACATCCGATTAAGTGAATATATATGGGAGTTTCTTTATTCATGAAGTATCAAGGTTAAAACTATTGTTTTATTGTTATCAACGCAATTAATTGAGATGATATTATTTTTTTTGTCGGTTTCGAAATCTCACATTCTTACAAATCTTATCTAAATCTGTTGAATGATATACAATATTCTTAATTTTAGCCGTTAATATATAATATCAGTTTCATTGTCGGCAAAGTATTTTTTTATTTTTCTCGGGTTATTAATAGTTTGTAGCATTGCCTATGGACAAAATAATGATGTTAGGAATCTTAGAATTAAAACAATTCCGATTTTTACTGATACAATCCGAATAGATTCTCTTACCATAGTACCTTCTTCACTTTCTATCATTGGTGTAGAACCTGGCGATTATTATATGGATTATTTTAAAAGTCGATTTGTATGGATTCATCCACCTTCCAAGGATAGTATTCAACTTGCTTATCGGGTTTTCCCTTTTTCAATTTCGCAAAAGTATGCACACAAGGATTTAGGTGTAATAGAAAATAATTTTATTATCAAACCTTATTACTATAATGCTACAGATGTAATCAAAAATAATCAAGCGTTTATCGATTTTGGTAGTGTAGATTATGCAGGTAGCTTTGGTAGGGCCTTGTCATTTGGAAATAGTCAAGACGTTGTATTGAATTCGCAATTTAATTTGCAATTAGAAGGTGATTTAGGTGATAGCATTCGACTCACAGGTGCCATTACCGACAATACGATTCCATTTCAGCCAGAAGGAAATACACAAAAACTTCAAGAATTTGATCGGGTCTTTATTCAATTAAAACGAAAAAAGGCATCACTTATCGTAGGTGATTATGATATTAAACGACCAGCAGGGTATTTTATGAATTTCTATAAACGAGTTCAAGGTGGTTTTGTATCTACAACTGTAAAAACATCGGCCAAGGGTGAGAATAAAGTAGGTTTTGGTGCTTCATTGGCAAAAGGAAAATTTGTAAGAAATAAATTAGTTGCATTAGAAGGTAATCAAGGACCTTACAAATTGTCGGGACCGAATGGTGAACAATTCTTTGTTGTATTAGCAGGAACCGAGCGAGTTTATATAGATGGCAATATCATGAGTCGAGGAGAAGGACAAGACTACATCATTGATTACAATACTGCAGAAGTTACGTTCATGCCTCGGCGAATTATTACCAAGGATTTACGTATCACAGTTGAATTTGAATTTTCGGATCGAAATTATCTCAATTCTCTTTTTTATCTGAATGACGAATGGAAAGTCAATGATCGATTACAATTAAGATTCAATGCTTATTCTAATCAAGATGCCAAGAATCAATCTGTTCAACAATCACTCGATTCCTCTCAAAAATATTTTTTATCAACTATTGGCGATAGTATTCAATTTGCATTGTATCCCAGTGCTCGATTTGAAGATACATTTAGCAACAATAAAATTTTATATAAAAAAATAGATACTCTTGTAAGTTCAGTTGTATACCAACAAGTTTTTGTGTTTTCGACCAATCCAGATAGTGCAAAATACTCAGTTGCATTTACCTATGTAGGTCAGGGTATGGGCAATTATTTACAGTCAATCAATAGCGCCAATGGAAGAGTGTACGAATGGCGAGCGCCCTTGAATGGTATTCGACAAGGTGATTATGAACCTGTAACTGTATTGGTAACACCCAAAAAACAACAAATGTATTCAGTCGGTGCTACCTATCTATTGGATTCAGCAAAGGTGTTGACAGTAGAAGCTGCCTTGTCCAATTATGATCCGAATACCTTTTCGAAAATCCATAATAATACACACAATGGATTTGCAACCAAGATCAACTATGATGAAACACGAAACATCAGTTCTAAAAATGAAATTAGTTTGACTACAAATGTGAATTATGAATTTGTACAAGATCGTTTTAGAGCACTCGAACGATTTCGTAATGTAGAATTTGCAAGAGATTGGAATATTACTTCCACAGAATCATTGCAAAATGAGCATTTGGGGAATGTGCAAGTAGCACTTCAAAAAAATAAGTTAGGCAAAATTGATTATCGTTTTGGTACATATTTGAGAGGTGAACAATTTACAGGAACACAACATGTAGCGAGTATTTCAGGAAGTAAAAAAGGATATAGACTCCTGATGAGAGGAGATTTGATGCAACAAAAATCACTTTTGACAAAGAGTCAATTCTACAGACCTTATCTTGAATTTGAAAAGCAATTTTCGAAAATGAATCAATTGACCATAGGTAGCCGATATTTATTAGAACATAATCTATTGAAAAATACATTATCTGATTCATTGAATCAAACTGCTTTTTCTTTTGATGCACTTTCATTTTATTTAAAAAACAATCCGAGTCATGCCAATAATTTCAATGCAGAATATACACTTCGAAGAGATAGGGCTGTGAAAAATAATGTATTTGCTCAAAGTACCTTAGGGCATACGTTTGCACTTACAACAAATGTCACATCGATTAAAAATCATGATATACGACTTACGGGAGCCTATAGAATATTATCAATAACAGACTCTACAATAACTCCATTAAAGCCCGATGAAAGTTTACTTGGTCGAATGGAATATAATTTTTCTTTTTTTAAAGGTTTACTATCAGGAAATGTTTTGTACGAACTCGGTTCAGGACAGGAATTGAAACGTGAGTTTACCTATGTTCAAGTACCTGCTGGACAAGGTTTGTATGTATGGCGCGATTACAATAGCGATAATCTTAAACAGCTCAATGAGTTTGAATTGGCTATTTTTCCCGATGAGAAATTATATATCAAAGTTTTTACTCCCACCAATCAATATGTAAAAGCGAAGTATTCACTTTACAATCAATCCATTTCGTTGAATCCTAAATCATTGTTGAATCAGTCTGATTTAAAAGGGATAAAAAAAATTATTTCAATGATTAATTTGCAATCTGCCATACAACTCAATAATCGGTTTATAGGAAAAGAAGGTATTAGTCAATACAATCCTTTTATTAAACAATTTGAAGATAGCTTGCTAATCAACAATTCATCTTCCATCATGAATTCAATATTTCTGAATCGATTTAGCAATAAATGGGGACTCGACTATATTAATACACTCAATGGAGGTAAAACCTTGTTGAATTATGGGATTGATTCAAGACGTATAGCTGAAAATCAATTACGAGGCAGATATAATCTTGCACAAAATGCTACTTTATTATTGGCAATCAAAAAAGGAAAAAAATCGTTCACCTCACAATTTCTAGAAACAAGATCTTATTTAATAGCCTATTCTCAACTAGAACCTGGCATCACAATCTTATTATTCAAAAATCAGTTTAGAATTCAATCCGGGTACAAATACGATGTAAGAAATAATGCTGCTAAGTACGGTGGAGAGAAAGCTATTTTCAACACCATCAATTTAGATTTAAAATACAATATTGTAAGCTCTGGATCACTAAATGTAAGAGCTACTTATTCAGGCATTCGATACAATGGTGTAAGTAATTCCACTATTGGTTATACTATGCTAGATGGTTTGCAAAACGGAAAAAACTGGTTGTGGGGTGCAAGTTTTGATAAACGATTATCTAGAAATGTAGAGATGAGTCTTGAATATGAAGGACGTAAACCAGCCTCTAGCAATACAATTCATACTGGACGTGCGAGTGTAAGAGCAATTTTTTAATTTCAAAAATGAAGATGTGATTTGAGATAGCATTCATGGCAATGGCTAAATGTCCATAGGCAATCAATCGTGTCTGTAAGTATATGAAGTATAAGTCCAATTGCTATTATTCTTACTGATGGGATTAAAAGTAAAACAACATAGAATGCTAAGGCAAAAAAGGAATGGAGTGGGTGATACCCAATACTGCATCGCATAGGATCGAAAATAGGCGTTGCAAGTAAATGATCTAAATCGATTAGCATGGTACTTAACAGTATTATAGACACTTTTTTCCAATCTTTTTTGAAAAAAAGATATGCAATGATAACTGGGAATACTAAATGAAGAAAATAATGGGTAAGGAATTGCATTGTTTTATTATATCATTACTTGAATGATACTTTACACGCCCAAGGTTTCCCTGACAGTCTTTAAAATATCCCAAACCTCTTCATTGGTATTTCCTTCTGCATAAACTCTTAATAATGGTTCAGTCCCTGAGGCTCGTATCATAGTCCAACAATGATTCGGTAATTCATACTTGAATCCATCTATAAAGTTGGTATCTACTACATTGTATTTTCCAAATGTATTAATTCCATTTTTACATAACGCAATCACGCGTTGTTTTTCACTTTCTTCTAGGTGCAAATCGGCACGTTCGTAATAAAATTCACCTACAACATCGTAAATTTCTTTACAAAGTTCTTTCAATGTTTTGCCAGTTTCATTCATGAATTCATAAATAACCAAACCATCATAAATACCATCACGTTCCGGAATATGACCTTTGACACTAATGCCACCACTTTCTTCTCCTCCTACCAATACATCCTCATTCATCATGATTTGACTTATGTATTTAAATCCGATGGGAGTTACTTCACAAGGTAAACCATACTTTTCGCTCATTACATTTACTCGCAATGTCGTTGATGCTGCAATGGCTACTTTTCCTGTTAGCTTTTTATATTTATTTAAATAATGAATCAACAATAAAATGATATGATGAGAATCAACATATTTCCCATCTTCATCGTACAATGCAATACGATCCGCATCACCATCGTTGGCCAACCCAAATTTCAATTCTGGTGTTTGTTTCATTGTTTCTGATAACTCCAATAAGTTTTTATGAAGTGGCTCAGGTGATATTCCTTTAAAAGAAGGATTGGTTTCACAATGAAGAAAGACTGCATTTGGAAATAAACGTTTCATTACGTTTTGACCTGCGCCATACATAGCGTCATATGCCATTTTAAACGGCGATTGATTCATTTTCTCAATATCAAATTTGCTTCTGATATAGTCCACATAGTCTGTTTCAAGGTCTACATATTTCAATAATCCATTAGATTCATATTCTGCAAGTGAACCTTTTATTTCTATAGAATGATCAGGAATTAGATTCTCTACTTCTATAATTTGATCGGGTGGAGTAGGGCCTCCATGTGCTCCTTTTAGTTTGAATCCATTGTATGAAGGCGGATTATGACTCGCTGTGATAACAATGCCTTGCTGAGCATTATATTGTAATACACCAAACGAAATCATTGGTGTGCTTACAAAACCTTTACTAGTCAATACCTTAACGCCCATGGCACATAGTACCTTGATACAAGTTTCTGTAAATAGTTCGCCACCAAATCGACAATCATAACCAATCACAATCGAAGGGTTTTCATGCGATTGTTTTAACCAAAGGCCTGTGGCATAAGCTACTCGAGCTACATTTTCAACTGTATATTCTTGAGCAATAATCGCTCTCCAACCGTCTGTACCAAATTTTATTTTTAACATAGTGATGCAAATGTAATAAATAACTTATTTCAAAATCCTCATCTATATCATTTAAGCATCACTTTATCTAAAACTTCAATTAAAGAAGTGAGTTTTGATTTATATTCGCAAATTCTTTATAATAAGATAATATAACAAGATGAATAAAATATTGGTAGCTAATAGAGGAGAAATAGCGTTGCGAGTAATGCGTTCGGCTCGTGAAATGGGTATTCAAACAGTAGCTGTATACAGTGAGGCTGATGCAACGATGCCTTTTGTAACCTTTGCCGACGAGAGTTTTTGTATAGGCCCTGCGCCTTCATCAGAATCCTATCTTTTAGGAGATAAAATAATAGAAGTAGCACTTGCATGTGGAGCCGATGGAATACATCCTGGGTATGGGTTTTTGAGTGAAAATGCAGGTTTTAGCGATGCTTGTCAAAAAGCAGGCATTAAGTTTATAGGGCCTACAGCTCATTCTATTGAAACAATGGGTAGTAAAATTGCAGCAAAACAATCTGCTAAAAAGTTTGATGTCCCAATGGTACCTGGTACAGATAGTCCGATTCAGGATGTAGCCGAAGCAAAAGAAATAGCAGCTCGTACGGGATTTCCTTTGTTAATCAAGGCAAGTGCTGGCGGTGGTGGTAAAGGTATGCGTATCGTACACCATATGGAAGAGCTCGAGGAACAATTGAATATGGCTAAAAGCGAAGCTTTGAACTCATTTAAAGACGATTCGGTATTTATTGAAAAATACGTAGGTTCGCCCAAACATATTGAAATACAGATTTTAGGTGATACACATGGCAATTATGTTTATTTATTTGAGAGAGAGTGTTCAATCCAACGTCGACATCAGAAATTAGTTGAGGAAGCACCTTCTTCATGCTTAACTCCTGAAATACGAAAAGCGATGGGAGAGTGCGCTGTCAATGTTGGTCGTTCCTGCGATTATCATGGTGCTGGTACGGTAGAATTTTTGGTTGATAACGACTTGAATTTTTATTTTCTTGAAATGAATACCCGTTTGCAAGTAGAACATTGCGTGACAGAAATGATTACAGGGATCGATTTAGTAAAAGAACAAATCTATGTGGCAGATGGAAAAGCATTAAGTTTTACACAAGATGATTTAAACATCAACGGTCATGCTATTGAACTTCGTATATGTGCTGAAGATCCGTTAAATAATTTCTTACCTGATATAGGGAAATTGGAAGTGTATAAACGACCTCAAGGTGCAGGCATACGAGTAGATGATGGATATGAAGAAGGCATGGAAATACCTATTTATTATGATCCAATGATTGGTAAACTAGTCGCATGGGGATCCACTCGCAGTGAAGCCATCGATCGATTAACTCGTGCGATTGAGGAATTTAGAATCAATGGAATTGAAACTACATTGCCATTTGGGAAATGGGCTATTAATCATGAAGCCTTCGTAAAAGGTCAATTTGATACGCATTTTATTGCCAATTATTATAAACCTGAGTTACTTGAACAATTTTCTGAAGAACAAAAAGAAATTGCCGCTTTAATCGCTGTGAATATTTTCAAAGAAAAAACGGAGCAACCCAAACCTTTGAATATGAGTACTTCAAAATGGAAAAACAGAAGTAATATGCGATAATTAGCTCGTTTTTTATATTTTTACATGTTTTAATTAACACATATTAGAAATTTGATTATCTTAGTGCTTTGATTCATATATATAACATGAAAAAAATCTTATTCATACTTTCAGTTGCTCTAATAGGAGCTTTGACGATATCTTCTTGCAGAAAATACGAAGAGGGACCTAATATTAGCTTACGCAAAAAAGAAGCTCGGGTTACTAACAATTGGCGTGTTGAAAGCGCTCAATTGAATGGTACAGAAGTTTCCCAAGATCCCTATTGGACTAAGCAAAAGCATTATATGTATCGTGATGGAAAGTATATTGTAACTATTATAGATCCTGTATCGTTAGAAGCTCGTAATTTGCAAGGTACTTGGAAACTATACGACGATGATCGTAAGTTGGCATTAACTACTAAGAATTTTTCAGGAAATATTGATAGTACCAATGATTACAACATATTGAAACTATACAATAAGCAACTTTGGATCCGTAAAACCGATAATTCATTGGAGTTGCATTTTATTCCATTTGAATAATCGATTTATTATTTTCTGATTTTGAGAAAATTTATCAATTCATTTATCGAGTTTTTTTACTTCGATTTCTTTAAGTTTATTCCTTTACAAACCTTCAAGTATTTGGCTTGTGGTGGTTCTACTGCAGTTTTAGACATTGGTGTTTATTTCATTTCTTATAATTTTATTTTTCATAAACAACCTGTTCCTATTGGTGGTATTATGATGGGTGCACACATTGCGGCCTTCATTGTTTCCTTTTTAATAAGTTTCCCATATGGGTTTATCATGAATAAGTTTATTGTATTTACGACTTCCGAACTCCGAGGTCGTGTACAATTGTTTAGGTATGGATTAACTGTTATCAGTTGCATAGGTTTAAATTATCTTTTCTTAAAATTGTTTGTAGAAGGCTTTGGTTGGTTTGCAACCCCATCTAAAATATTGACTACCGCTTTAGTTGCTGTCTATAGCTATTTTACACAACAATATTTTTCGTTTAAGGTAAAAAAAATCAAATAAGATAATTGTTTCTTATAACAGTATTATCTACTAACCATCGCATTATCTTTGCTCACAATGAAGGTTACAATACTTGGCAACAATTCTGCTTTACCTGCTCATGGTCGTTATCCTACGTCTCAAGTTGTGGATATCAACGATCAACTTTTTTTGATGGATTGTGGCGAAGGAGCGCAGATGCGAATGCATCAATATGGAATTAAAAGCCAGCGTATCAATCATATATTTATCAGTCATATACATGGCGATCATTACTTAGGGTTAGTAGGGTATATAAGTAGTCTTTCTTTATTAGGAAGGGAAAAGGAGTTGCATATTTACTGTCCAGCTAAAATCAAAGAATATGTAATGATACAAATGCCATGGAGTTTAGGTTTTGAAATCGTGTTTCATTTGATTGGAGACATTGAGCGGAAAGTATTGGTCGAAACTGAAAAATTCTCGGTGTCATGTTTTCCTGTATATCATAGTGTACCTACACATGGGTTTCTTTTTACTGAGAAAAAAAGAAAAAGAGTGCTAATCCCCAAAAAACTGCAGGAATATGAAATCCCAAAGTATTATTATAGTAAACTTGCTGAGGGTGAAGATTATATAGATAAACAGGGCGAATTAGTAAAAAATGAATGGGTTACAACAGAAGGGCATCCTCCTAAAACATATGCATATACAGCTGATACACGATATGCTCCTGAAATTGTAGATGATATTCTCCATGTGGATTTACTTTATCACGAAACGACCTATTTACACGATAATTTACTTAAAGCGATCGATCGCTATCATACGACAGCGCCACAAGCTGCTGAAATTGCTTTGCAAGCCCAGGTTCAAAAACTTATCATTGGCCATTTTTCTTCAAAATACAAAGAACTGAATCCTTTTTTATTAGAATCGCAGCAAATTTTTCCGTCTACCGAAATAGCATTTGAAGGTAAAACCTTTGAATGGTAGCTTATTTTTTGAATAAATTTATTCTAAATGACTGATAATTAAACTGATAAGTCACTTATTCACATTGTAGATCATTTTTTGAGTTGTAAAAAATATTTTTAAGTAATTTATTTATATAATTCTATTGTATTTATATCAATATAGATATTTATTAATATAATATATTGATAAAAATGAAATGTGGATAAATGATGATTTTCTTTCAAACTCAATTAAATCAATACTTGTAGCTATTAACATTTTATTTAAATAGAATTTAATTCATTTTAAATCAAGCAATTAACTTTTTTCGGCACGCTATTTGGATTATTAATGTTGTTCAAACAAATAAATAAACATCTAATAATTACTACTATGTCAAACTTAAAATCTCTACTACTTGCAATTGTTCTAGTGTTAACTAGTTCTATCTCTTTTGCTCAGCTTAGACCAGTTGATCAAGTTAATAAGCAATTTAATGATAAAGTATCTGAGATGTATACAAAGTATAAGACAGATGGTTTTATTACATACAAAGGTGGAAACATCAATATGGAGAAAAACACTGAGTTTCCAATATTTGTTGAATTACAAGAAGGAAGATGGTATCAATTTATGGTAATTGGTGATCCAGAAGCGAAAAAAATTGAAATGAAACTAGGTCTTGAAGGATTTGGTGACATTATCACTGATAAATTCAAAACAGAAAATACAAATGAATATTACACACAGTTTTCATTTGTGTGTCCACGTTCAGGTCGTTACTTAATGACATTTTTCCAAAAAGGACCAAAAAGAGATATGTTAGGACATGTAGCAATTTTACAACGCCCTAGCCAAACTTCAAATGGTACAGCAGTAGTATACAAACATTAAAATTTTGATTGAGTATTTTGAGCATAAATGAGCTACCAGTTTTGGTAGCTTTTTTTTATTTAAGTCTAATGAATTTAAATTGAAATTGTATATTTGAAAAAAGGAAATTAGAATGAATCGATTTTTTAGCATCTTACTTTTATTTATTTGTTCATCATCATTGATAGTTGCACAGACTTCAGATCCAAATTATTATAAACCCAATGTTTTATTGGTAATGATGAATGAATCTACTACTAAAATCGAGGCTTACGAGAGACGAGATATGAAAGAGGAAGTAGCAAAAATTAAATTATCGGATGAGCAAACAAATCGTTCAATTGTTAGAGATTTTAAAAAGAATTTTACCTTTTGTCCAGTTTATTACTTTTATAGCATCGATTATGACGATGTAAAAGCGAGAAAATGGGAAGATGTAACATTCTATGATGCAGATTTATTAACTTCAAAAAAAATGATAGAAGTGGCATCTCTCGGGAATTATTTTATTTCCGAGGTAAACTATCCACCTATTACAGATTATGAGGTAATAGATCCATCTAAAGCGGGAAGAAAAAATGACTATTTGAACGGAACGGAAGATTATGCTGGCACAAGAGATTATTGCCTGTTGTTGTATGATGATCAATTTAAACTTTTAAAAGGAAAATTAGGTGTTACCAATATATCATTGCGACGAACCGGAAATATTTTTAAACCATCTACATTGCAATATCAATTTTCTGGAGCAGATCGATTGAATGATAAGCTTAAAAAATACTTTGCAGAGTAATGCAGGTTGATTTCACTTTTAGCTAGGTTTTACCTATTTTTGCCACTCACAAATTTTAAAACAAATAATACTTATAGACTATGAATTATGATGTCATTGTAATCGGCGCAGGACCAGGAGGATATGTTGCAGCAATACGTGCTTCTCAATTGGGTTTTAAAACAGCTGTCATTGAGAAAGAAAGCCTTGGAGGTGTCTGTCTTAACTGGGGTTGTATCCCAACCAAAGCCTTATTAAAATCCGCTCAAGTATTTGAATATGCTAAGCATGCATCCGATTATGGTGTAATGTTGGACAATCCTAAAGCTGACTTCAATGGTATGGTAAAACGTAGTCGTGGTGTTGCAGATAAGATGAGTAAAGGTGTTCAATTTCTTATGAAAAAGAACAAAGTAGATGTCATCATGGGATATGGCAAAATAAAAGCCAAAGGCCAAGTAGAAGTAACAGCTACCGATGGAAAAGCAACTACTTATGATTGCAAACACATCATTATAGCAACAGGTGCAAGAGCTCGTGCTTTACCAAATTTACCTATTGATGGAAAAAAGGTAATTGGTTATCGCGAAGCTATGGTATTGCCAACTCAACCAAAATCATTGATAGTAGTAGGTAGCGGTGCCATTGGAGTTGAATTTGCTTATTTTTATAATAGCATTGGAACGAAAGTAACAATCGTAGAATTTTTACCCAATATAGTACCAGTTGAAGATGAAGATGTATCAAAAGAATTGGCTAAGAGTTTCAAAAAACAAGGCATTGAAGTAATGACCAATGCTTCAGTAGAAAGCGTTGATATTAGCGGTGCAGGTGTAAAAGCAACCGTAAAAACAGCTACTGGTAATATCGTATTGGAAGCAGATATCGTATTAAGTGCTGTTGGTATTGTTTCAAATTTAGAGAATATCGGATTAGAGCAAGTAGGTGTTTTGACCGATAAAGGTAGAATTACTGTTGATGCATTTAGTCAAACAAATGTGCCAGGTATTTATGCTATTGGTGATGCGTCTCCAGGTCAAGCATTGGCACACGTAGCAAGTAAAGAAGCCATAGTATGTGCTGAAAATATTGCTTACATGGAAAAGAAATCGACACACAAACCTGAGCCAATAGATTATGCAAATGTACCAGGTTGTACATATTGTAATCCAGAAGTTGCAAGTGTAGGTATGACCGAAAAAGCAGCAAAAGAGGCTGGTTACGAAATTAAGGTTGGTAAGTTCCCATTTGTTGCGAGTGGTAAAGCAGCCGCAGCTGGTAACACAGAAGGATTTGTAAAAGTTATTTATGATGCAAAATATGGCGAATGGTTAGGAACTCATATGATAGGAATAGGCGTAACTGACATGATTGCTGAAGCTGTACTTGGTCGTAAATTAGAAACTACCTACAAAGAAGTTTTAAATTCAATCCATCCTCATCCAACATTGAGCGAAGCTGTGAAAGAGGCAACTGCAATGGCTTATGGTGAAGCAACTGATATTTAATCAATATTAATAAATAAAAAGAAAATGCAGATTAGCTTGAGCTTTCTGCATTTTTGTTTTTAAATAAATATGATAGATAATAATTCCTATTGGTTAACCAATCATGTTAAACGAACTGCCCTGAAAATTGGACTAGTACTTTTGATTTATCAGATTATTCGATTCTTATTTTTTATTATAAATATATCTTATTTTAATCATGTAGGCTTTTTAGAATATGTTCGATTAGCATTTCATAGTATACGATTTGATTTGTCAATTGTGTTTGCAATCAATCTTCCTTTTGTTTTTTTTGCTTTATTGCCCTTTGAGTTTACTTCTCGTAAATGGTATCAATACATACTAAATGCTTGGTTTATTCTTACCAATTCAGTTTGTTTTATTTTCGATATTGCAGATATAGGCTATTATCCCTATGTACGTAAGAGAATGACGGCAGATGTATTGAATCTATTGGGTAAAAAATCTGATTTTATAGATTTAATGCCAGCTTACTTTAGAGAGTTTTGGTATGTGTTTTTATTCATAGGTATTTTATCTTTTTTATTTATTTTATCGACTAAAAAAATAAATCAACTCACCTCATTAAACAGAATGAGTAGTGTATTTTTGAAACGTTCAGTCATTTTAATACTAACTATTGGAATGAGTATACTCTTTATAAGAGGTGGCCTACAATTGAAGCCAATTCAACTATTTAATGCCTTGTTAGTTGCTGATAATGCGGATGTGCCATTGATTGTTAATACACCATTTTCAATTTTACATTCTTTTGAACAAAAGAAACTAAAACCTCTTTCCTTCTTTTCAGAGACAGAGTTAAGTAAGCAAATCAATCCTATTAAAAATTATTCATCGAATCAACCTATGAATAAGATGAATGTAGTAATGATTATTTTAGAAAGTTTTGGAAAGGGATATACTGGTATAGGTAGTCGAACTAGTTTCACTCCATTTTTAGATAGTTTAATGTCAGAAGGGCTCGTGTTTTCGAATGCATTTGCCAATGCATATAGATCTTCCGATGGTATTCCTGCTTGTATTGCAGGTATACCACATTTTATGGACGAACCATTTGTTACCTCATCCTATGCTACGAATAAAATCGACGCATTACCTTCATTATTGAAGCAAGAAGGTTATTCAAGTTCATTTTTTCATGGAGGTACAAATGGGACTATGAGTTTTGATGTTTTTGCTTCTCATGCTGGTTTTGATCAATATTTTGGAAGATCAGAATATGGCAATGATGCTGATTACGATGGTACTTGGGGTATTTGGGATCAACCATTTCTGCACTTTTTTGGTAATCAATTAGATCAACAAAAGCAACCTTTTTTCTCGACAATTTTCACACTGAGTTCCCATGAGCCATTTGCTTTGCCGAAAGGTTATCAAAATTCAACAATACAAGCTTTGCGAAGTATAGAACGAGGCGTGGCTTATTCTGATGAATCCTTGAAATCTTTTTTCAAGTCAATCGAAAATAAGAAATGGTACAACAATACGTTGTTTGTAATTACTGCTGATCATAATTTTCTTGCTTGTAAAGATTCGTTGAATTATTATAATCAACACATAGGTTTGTTTTCTATACCTGTGTTGTTTTACAAACCAAACGATAAGAGTTTAAAAGGGACTAATACTGAATTGTTTCAACAGATAGATATCATGCCGACTATTTTGAATTACATGCATTATCCCAATTCATTTTTTGCATTTGGTAAAAGTGGATTTGACACATCAACCAATGCCATGGCATATTGTATGATTGATAATTATAATTATACAAGGGTTGAGGAATACGTGTTTACAGGTTATGGCAATAGTATCGATGCCGTGTATGATTTCAAACAAGATAGTACACTTCAACATAAAATGCTCGAAAGAGATTCAATAATAGAAAAAAGAATTTCTACTTATAAAGCATTTAAGCAATTGCTTTTTAATACTATAATTGATAATAAACAGAGTAGAGAAACATTTTTAAATACAAGCAATTAATATTTCAAATGGCGTACAGTATTCCCATTATTGATAAGTTGCTTAAGTGAATCAATTCCAATATTTAAATGTTTATCTACATATTGAGATGTGACCGATTTATCACTATCAGATGTTTTGACTCCTTCGGGCACCATAGGCTGATCGCTGACTAAGAGTAAAGCGCCGGTGGGTATACGATTGTAAAAACCAGTAATAAAAATAGTCGCCGTTTCCATATCAATGGCCATAGCCCTAATTTGTTTCAAATAATCTTTAAATACATTGTCATGTTCCCAAACACGTCTATTTGTAGTATAACATGTACCTGTCCAATAATCAAAGCCTTTATCGCGAATAGTAGTGGATATAGCTTTTTCTAATGCAAAAGCAGGTAGTGCTGGTACTTCGGGTGGGAAGTAGTCGTTACTCGTACCTTCACCTCGGATAGCTGCAATGGGTAATATAAAATCACCTACTTTGTTTTTACGTTTTAGTCCACCACATTTACCCAAAAACAAGACAGCTTTAGGAGCAATGGCGGAGAGTAAATCCATGATGGTAGCAGATGAAGCTGAGCCCATTCCAAAATTGATGATAGTAATATCATTTGCTGTTGCGCATTGCATAGGTTTATCTTTTCCTATCACTTTTACTTTATGCATTTTTGCAAATAAGTCAACATAATTTGAAAAATTGGTTAGTAAAATATACTTACCAAAATTTTCTAAGGATTCACCAGTATAACGTGGAAGCCAATTTTTTACAATTTCTTGTTTGGTTTTCATATCCACAAAGTTAGTGAATTTAAATTAAGGTTACTTTATGAAATTGTAACCTATACGAATTAGAGAATGCTTATATTATTTTTTCACGTGAATGATCTGAATAATACGTGCTTTATCTAAGGTCTTCATGATAAGATAAGTTAAATCAAATTCATACCACTTAGTAGCAAAATTTGCATTTTGGCTATTATAATGATGATTGTTTTGAAACAACTCACCCATTAAAAAAAATCCCCAAGGGCTGCTATTTTTTGATTGATCGCCATTGTCATAATTGGTATAACCATATTTATGTCCGCACCAATTTACTATTGCACCTTGCACTGCACCCATGAAAAAATGAATAGGTAATAATAAAAAGAACCAATAGCTAGGTGAGAAATAAATGTAAAATGAAATATATAAAAGTGCAAAAACGATTCGAGTGAATACATGATTCCCAAATTTATCAAGTCGATCCCATTCAGGTAAATAAGCATTTGTAAATTGTATATCTGGTGAATATGTTCTTTTTACAAGGCTACGAAACATATTATGCGTACTCTTCATCATTTGCCATACATCTGTAAAAAAATGTGGAGAATGAGGGTCCTCTTTTGTATCACTATGTTCATGATGCATTCGATGCAATATGCCATAAGCTCGTGGTACTAAGAATGAAGACCCTTGTAGGAGCCATGTAATAAAATAAAATGTTTTTTCCCATTTTTTACTTGTTGTGTACATCTGATGGGTTGCAAAACGATGTAAAAAAAACGAATGAAAAAATAACGAAAGAAACCAATGTGTGAAGAAAAATGTAAGAATAACAAGCATTAAAAGAATAATTAGTTTTTGAAGATAATGTCAAAAAGGTAATTATTTGAAATTAATCTGTCTATACAATATAAATTAGGAGATGTAGGTTTAAATTTCGTAAAAGAACGATTAATGTTGAACAACTAATTTTTTAGAATTTGTTCCGCATTTTACAAGTTAATTTCAATTTTTTAAATTATTAACTGCAATTAAATCAAATTAGACAAGATTGTAACTATAAATAAAAAAGAAACGAATCTTATATTGCACGCTGTGCAGCTTTCAATTGTTTGAAAAGTTTGAATCCATGCTTTACAAAAGAGAAGGTTTTTACACTAGCTGTACCACCCATACGATCTCTAAAATGAATTGGAACCCATTTTATTTTAGAAGCTCTATTACTTCGAACGGTTACGTAAATATTGGCTAAATGAAAATCTGCAGGTACATCGTTTACAAATAACTGCATTATATCTGAATGAATGAGACGATAGGGGACATTTGGATCCCGAAGCCATTGGCCTGTAGCTACAAATACAAACAGTGTTACAAAATGTGAAACAATTATTCGTTGATTACCATCATCGCGTGTTTTTCTAACACCGTAGATACATTTATTATTTTCTGTAAGTGGTATAAATTCTTTGAAATATATTGGATCGCATTGTCCATCACTATCTATTTGAAATATCCAATCTGCCCCTTTTGCAATTGCATATTTATAGCCATATATGCACGTTTGACCGTGACCGCTATTGGCTTTATTAATTACATGAATTCGAGGATGTAGTTCAGCTAATTTTTCAATATGTTGCAACGTTGTATCCTTACTTCCATCATTTAAAATGCACAATGTATAATTTAAAGCAAGTTGATCTAATGCAGTAGTCCATTCATTTACAACGAAGTCGATTGCTTCTTCTTCATTGTATACAGGCATGATGATCCACAAATTATTTATTGGCATGAGTTGCTTTTAGGGCTTCAAAAGTACGTAAAGCATTTTCAATTACTTCATCTGTATTAAAATATTTATATTCTGCAAGTCTACCGCAGAAATAAACATTTTTCTCTAAAGTCTCTTTTTCTGCTAATAACCTATATTTTTCATACAATTGATGATTTTCTTCGGTAGGAATAGGATAGTATGGATCACCTTCGGCTCGAGGGTATTCGTATGAGATTACAGTATGAGGATGTTGTTGTTGAGTTACGTGTTTGATTTCGACTGTCCGAGTATAATCATGTTCATTTGGATAATTTACTTGTACATTTTTTTGTCTATACTCTTCATCGTATTCTTTAAATTCAAATTCAAGAGAGCGCCAAGGAAGTTTACCATAACATTGATTGAAATATTCATCGATAGGGCCAGTATAGATAGTAATAGGTGTATTAATATCCAATGATTTATAATCTGTTTCTAAACGTTTTTCAATCAACGGATGATTGGTCATTTTTTCAAAAAGAGCTGTAAATCCTTCTTTGGGAGTCAATTGAAATTGATGGTCAACGTATCGACAGTCTTCATTGAAGCGAACTGGAATGCGACCACATACACTTGTGGCTAGGTCTTTTGGATGCATATCCCATTGTTTCAATGTGTAACCTAGGTAGAATGCTTCATACATTTCTTTTCCTACTCTTGATAATACAAATTCTTCTGAATTTTGGGGGTTATCAATTTTTTCTCTCACTTCTTCAAGCAATGCTTGACCCTCTTCAGGTGTTAATGTTGGTTTTTTAAAAAACTGAGCAAGTGTTAATAGATTGATTGGAAATGGAAAATATTCACCTCTTGAATAGCTCGTAACAAAATAATTTCCCTGAATCCATTCAGTAAATTGCGATAAATAATCAACCAGTTCTTGATGATTTGTTCGGAAATAATGTGGACCATATTGATGTATAAGCACGCCAGATTCATGTTTGCGATCATAACAATTGCCTGCAACATGATTTCGCTTATCTATAAGTAATACCTTCCATCCAAGTTGGGTGGCACAACGTTCGGCTATTACACTTCCTACAGGACCTGCACCAACAATAAGTATATCGTAATTAGTCATTTTATTAAATGTGTCGCGAAAATAACGCCAATTCTTCTATTTTGGATTAGAATTATTAATAAAATGATTTGAATGTATTGTTTTCTAAGTATTAGTTGCAATTATTGAAACTTAAGATAAATGTAGTGCCTTTGCCAAGTTCACTCATTACGTCGATTTTTCCTTTATGGGCATCTACTATGTTTTTTACATAAGTTAATCCCAGTCCAAACCCCTTTACATTATGTAAATTGCCTGTATGAGCTCGATAAAATTTTTCGTAAATATGATTCTGCGTCTCTTTATCCATGCCTATACCATTGTCCTTGACAAGGATTTGTAGCTGCTTTCCATTATTTCGAGTTTCAAGGCTAATAATAGGATTCTCTTTAGAATATTTTACTGCATTTTCTAATAAATTGATAATAATATTGGTAAAATGAACTTCATCAGCCTCAATAAAATCATTACTGGCATTCAGGTGAATATTAAATTCGGCACCAATATCTTCCATTTGTAATTGAGTATTTTCAGCAATTCGATGCAATTTCTCATGTACATTTATTTTTTTCCATTGCATCTTTATCTCATCTTTTTCAAGTTCAGCTGCTTGCAGTATTTTCTCAACTTGCATATTCATACGTCTGTTTTCTTCATGTATGATACCAGTGTAGTATTTTATCTGTTCGGTATTGCTAATTACTTTAGCATTGGTCAATGCATCGGAGGCTAGTTGAATAGTAGCAATCGGTGTTTTGAATTCGTGCGTCATATTATTGATGAAATCTGATTTGATTTCTGAAAGTTTTTTCTGACTCAACATTGTACGTATCATCAAAACGAACGCAGCAATAATAACAGTGGTAAATAATGCAGCAAAAAGTAAGAGTGTAGCTAAATGATTTTGAAAATAGTTCTCTGGTTCAACTATATATATATTCAAGGTTTCACTATTCAGAAAGTTTCCTTCAGTCAAGCCTGTTTTGTAATTGTTTTCTGCATCTCGATATTCTTGTTTGTAACCTGAACTAAACATCGTAGGTTGAAAAGCTTCATTTGTAATACAAAATTCAAATGGTTGTTTTATATTTTTTCGTCTAAACTCATCTCGAATAATTGCCTTCAATTGGTAATTACTCATAATTGTATAAGTTGGAATAAAATTTCCAAATGTTTGCGTTTGAAAATTTAAATAAAATCCATAAGTTTCTCTATTTTTTCGTTTTACAATAGAGTCTTTTATATTTTGTAAACTCACATACACATCATTATCATACTGCTCATGTTTCAGTTGCATCGCACCTTGTATCCATTGTACTTGCAAATAGATTAAGCCTAGTAAGGAGAGGACAACTAATGTTATAATGACAGGAAAAGTACGTTTCACCTCGCAAAAGTAACAAAAGCTATCGTGTAACCTTCCTAGTTTTATTTATTTTAACAGCCAACATAATTTTTTAAATTATTTGTTTTGATTCTTATTAATTTGATATTATCTTGTTTGAAAGTTGAGAGTATGTTCGAAGATTTTATACAATATAAAACTAATATCAAACAAGGTGTAGGTAAACTACTGATTTCAGAACCTATGCTATTAGACTCTAATTTCCAGAAAACAGTTATTTATCTTTGTAATCATTCTGTAAAAGAATCTGTAGGCTATGTTTTAAACCGATTGGCTTCAAACGATTTATCTTATTATTTGCCTGAACTTGATGGTATTCAATTTCCACTGTTCATTGGTGGGCCTGTAGGACTTAATACCTTGCATTTTATTCACACGGAGTCTAGTAAATTAGGGGGTGATTTAATAGATCAAAACATTTATTGGGGTGGAGATTTAACAACTGCAATTGATTTGATCAAAAACGCACAACTTACTCCTAATCAGTGTAAATTCTTTCTTGGATATTCGGGCTGGGGCGAAGGCCAATTAGATGCCGAAATGGATATGAATTCATGGATAGTTGGTAATGCATCTGACCAGTTAGTTCTTAAAACTGAGCATGAACAACTTTGGAAAAAATCAATAGAAAGTTTAGGTGATAAATTTAAAAATTTACTTTTCATTCCGAAAGATCCTACACTTAATTAATAATAGCTTGAAGAATTTAAATACTGTTCAATATAATCTTTGATGCCTTCAGCGATAGAATAAAATGGTCTAGTATATCCTGCTGTAATGAGTTTATTCATATTCGCTTCTGTATAATATTGGTATTTGTCACGTATGTCAATTGGGGTATCTATATAATGGATACTTTTTTCAATATGCATGGTGTTAAAAATGGCTTCTGCCAAGCTATTAAATGTCTCTGCCTTACCAGTACCTAAATTGTATAATCCGTTAATGGGTAGGTGTTGCATAAGCCAATAGGTCACATTTAAAATATCTTTTACGTAAATGAAATCACGCATTTGTCCACCATCTATATAGTCTGGATGATGTGATTTGAATAATTTTAATTCATTGCTTGATTTTATTTGATGATAGGCATGAAATATAACGGATGCCATACGTCCTTTATGATATTCATTGGGACCATACACATTAAAGAATTTTAAACCATACCAATTAGGCGGTGTAGAATCTTGTTTCAAAACCCATTTGTCAAATTCATTTTTGGAAACACCATAAGGATTTAATGGATGTAATTGATCTACCATTGAATGGTCATCATTGTATCCAAGCTCTCCATTACCATAGGTTGCAGCAGAAGAGGCGTATATAAGTGGTATTGATTGTTGAGTGCAAAATGTCCATATTAATTTAGAATAATTCAAATTTAATTTTTCGTGGATTGAATAATCCATTTCTGTCGTATCAGTACGAGCACCAAAATGAATGATACAATCAATCGTAGGTTTTTGAATAAAAAATGCTTCAATGGCATTTCTATCTATTTTGTCTATGAATTTGCAATTTATATAATTGGCTTGCTTTTTTTCAATAGTAAAATCATCTACAAGATATATTTTCTCATAGCCTAGCTTGTTTAAAAATGACGTCATGCAACTGGCTATAAAACCAGAGGCACCTGTAATAAGTATCGTAGAATTTGAATCCATTTATTAAATAACTGTTGAACAAATGTACTTCATCCCTTGCATTCTTTTATACATAAGCATTATTCAAAAGGAGAATGATTCTTTTTGTGAATCTCAATTAAAAAAGTAGATTTACGGATTAAACAATATAATAAATAATCGCATGGGTGTAAAATTTAAACTAACCTTTATGAGTTTTCTTCAATTTTTTATTTGGGGAGCTTGGTTAATTACGGTTGGTAATTATTGGTTTGCTACTAAGCAATGGAATGGTGCTGAATTTGGGGCTATATTTTCGACACTAGGTTTATCCTCACTTATCATGCCAGCATTGACAGGTATCATTGCCGATAAATGGGTTAATGCAGAAAGACTCTATGGATTATTACATATATTAGGAGGTTTAGCTATTGCATTTATACCACAAGTAGATAATCCAGGTACATTTTTCTGGGTCATTTTTGCTGCTATGTTATGCTATATGCCTACTATTTCATTGTCTAATTCGATTGCATATACAATTTTAAAAAATAATCAATTTGATGTAATCAAAGTATTTCCTCCCATTCGTGTGTGGGGTACTATTGGTTTTATTGTTGCTATGTGGATTACCAATTTGACTGGAAACAAAGCCTCTGCTAATATGTTTTATATATCAGCGATAGCTTCTATTTTTCTTGGAGTATATTCTTTCACATTACCTAAATGTCCTCCGCAACGATTGACGTCGAAAGATTCATCCATTGTAGAAATGCTAGGATTAAATGCATTTAAATTATTTACCAATTACAAAATGGCTTTGTTTTTTATTTTCTCAATGTTTTTAGGAGCTGCCTTGCAATTGACCAATATGTATGGCGATACGTTCTTGTCAGATTTTTCTAAAATGCCTGCCTATGCTGATTCATTTGTAGTAAAATATTCAACAATTATCATGTCAATTTCGCAAATTTCTGAAACCTTATTTATTCTAGCGATTCCATTTTTCTTACGAAAATTTGGAATTAAACAAGTAATTCTTATCAGTATGTTGGCTTGGGTTTTACGATTTGGATTATTTGCTTATGGAGATCCTGCTGGCGGTTTATGGATGATTATCCTTTCATGTATAGTGTATGGAATGGCCTTCGACTTCTTCAATATTTCTGGTTCATTGTTTGTAGAAACAACGACGGACTCCAGCATTCGATCGAGTGCACAAGGCGTATTTATGATGATGACCAATGGATTTGGTGCCATATTTGGAAGCTCAGTAAGTGGCTATTTGATTGATCATTATTTTACACATGATGGTAGTAAAGATTGGCATTCTATTTGGCTCACATTCGCAATTTATGCTTTGGTAATAGCAATTGCTTTTGCACTCATGTTCAAACATAAACATAATCCAAATGATGTTGAACATATTGGTCACTAACCGGATTTTCATTTTATAATAAATCTTATCCTTTAATGAAAAAAGCTACCTTAGTAGGTAGCCTTTTTTAAATTTAATAGTGTTGACTATGCAAATACTGGTTTGCGTTTTTCTAAGAATGCACCTACACCTTCTTTCATATCAGATGTGCCAAAGCATTCGCCAAATTGTGTAATTTCAGTCTCATAACCTTCGGTTGTTCCTGCTTTGTTTACACAAGCTATAACTTTACCTAATGCCATTGGTGATTTCGTATTGATAACATTCAAAATGTTGATTGTGCGCTCAAGCAATGATTCCAAGGTGGTTACATGATTAACTAATCCGATTGCCAGTGCTTCATTGGCATCAGCCATATGAGCAGTCATGCATAATTCCATCGCTTTGCCTTTCCCTACTAATTGTGTAAGGCGTTGTGTACCACCATAGCCTGGTATTAAACCAAGATTGACTTCTGGTTGGCCAAATTTTGCATTTTCGCTAGCTAATCTGAAATGACAGCTCATTGCTAATTCACATCCACCACCCAATGCAAAGCCATTGACTGCTGCAACGACTGGTTTAGGACAATTTTCAATTTTATTAAATACATTTTCTTGACCAATACGAGCAAGATTAGCTCCGTCAGTTGCGTCTAATTCTATAAATTCTGTTATATCAGCACCTGCTACAAATGCTTTTTGACCTGCACCAGTCAGTATGACACTTTTGATAGCCGCATTGTTGTATACTTCATCAAATGCGTTACTCAAATCGGTAATCACATCTTTGTTGAGTGCATTCATTTTGTCGGGTCTGTTAATCGTGATGGTTGCGATACCATTTTCTACGCTAAATAGGAGTGTGTTGAATTCCATGTTTTATTCTTGATTTTATTTTTTTTGATTGATGTTATTCGTGATATCTATATCTATATCAGTCTTTACTGTCTTTTTTGCATTACTTCACTGTTGATGTAGACAGCTATTTCATGCGTAGGTGTTCCTGGACTAAATAATTTTCCTACACCCAAATCTGTAAGGGTTTGCATATCATCCTCTGGAATGATACCACCTCCGGTAACCAATATATGGTTTAATTTTTTTTCGTTGAGTAATTGAATCAATGCCGGAAAAACAGTCATATGTGCGCCTGATAAGATGCTTACGCCAATGGCATCCACATCTTCTTGAAGAGCAGCGTTTACAACCATTTCTGGAGTTTGACGTAAGCCAGTATAGATGACTTCCATGCCAGCGTCTTTGAGTGCAGCCGCTATTACTTTGGCACCTCGGTCGTGACCATCTAGACCTACTTTGGCAATAAGAACACGTATCGGACGATTTTTCATTTTATTAATGTAAAAAGTTGCGCGAAGCTAAGCATTATTTATGATTTTAATACAAAAAGCTCCATCTGCTTGTGTAAAAATACGTTCAATTTGTATAGATTTACTTCCCTTATCTTTATATTTACACTATCTATGAACCCATTAGCTGCAAACGATTATTTACCACAGAAAGCACCATTTCAAATGATCGATTTTCTTACAGGTGCCGAGGAGAATTTTTTTCAATCCACTTTTACAATAAGAGAAAATAATGTAATGGTACACGAAAATATTTTCACTGAGGGAGGGATGATTGAAAATATGGCACAAACCGCCGCCGCTGGGACTGGTTATTTTTATACAAATCAAGGTAAAGAAGTGCCTGTTGGTTACATCGGTGCTGTAAAAAATATACAAATTATAGAACAAGCTTTAGTCGGAAATCATCTTACTACAGAAGTGAGCATAAAAATGAATATTGGCAATGCCAGCATTGCTGAAGGGAAAATATTTATGGGTGAAAAATTATTAGCTTCTTGCGAATTAACTATTTTTGTAAATAATTAAACAACTAAAAACATGAAAAAGAATTTGATGTTAATCCTTCTAATGTTCATTTCAAGTATGAACTTATTGGCACAATTCACAGCCAATGATGTATTTAATCCTAAAACTCCAATTACTTGGTTAGGAGTTGATTTTTCTGAAGTTCGATTTATAGGACCTGCCACAGGATGGGGTGAGGTTAGTACTAAATCACCTACAGAAATGCGCGATAAATATTTTCCAGAATGGAATAGTTTAATCATCAATGAATTTGAGAAATTTAAAATTGAAGATGCTGTGGCTCGATTGGAATTAGATAAAAATATTGATGCAGTTTCTAAGGCAAATGAAAAAACGAATAAGAAAGAATTATTTTCAGAAAATATTTCTGACTATCAAACACTCGATGAAGAAACTATCAAAAGCATGTTGAAAAAATATGACTTTAATGGTAAAGATGGACTTGGCTTTTTATTGGTAGCTGAGGGAATGAGTAAAGGAAGAGAAGAAGCTAGTTATTGGGCTACATTTGTTGACATGAGAACTAAAAAAGTACTTTTTACAAAACGTATAACTGGTAAAGCTGTCGGTTTTGGCTTTAGAAATTATTGGGCTGGAAGCATGAAAAATGTTTTCAAAACCATGAAGAAAGAATTTAAAAATTGGGACTAAATTCTATACCACCGCCTGTTTATTTGATTGATGCTGCATTGGTGACACCATTGGGTATGAGTGTGGACGAAAATTTGCAAGCTCTTATTGCAGGAAAAAGTGGGATTGATAAAATAAATGATAATCGATTTTCGAAAATTGCCCTCCCGCTTGGAAAAATCGATGACAATTATTTACTAGATGCTGATGGGCAATATTTGTATGGAACACGTTTTGATACACTATTGATGCTTTGCGTTGCTCAACTAAAAGCTAAATCTTCAATCGATTTTGCTTCCAATGATGTATTCATAATATTATCAACTACAAAGGGAAATATAGAATTGTTGGATAGCAATCAACCTCAAGATAAATTATTATTATCCTATTCGGCCAATCGTGTTCAAACATTTTTTAATAATCCTAACACTCCATGGATCATCTCCAACGCATGTATATCCGGAATATCAGCTTATGTAGTAGCCGAACGATTACTATCGAGTCAATTGTATAAACATATTGTTGTCATTGGTTGTGATGTATTGACAGAGTTTGTGATTAGTGGATTTACTTCTTTTCATGCGATCAGTGATGAAGTATGCAAGCCATTTGATTTGCATCGAAAAGGAATTTCCTTGGGCGAAGCTTGTGCTGCATCTATTTTAAGTAATACAATTACGAGCTCTATTCTATTAAAAGGAGGTACAATCAGCAATGATTCAAATCATATATCAGGACCATCTAAAACAGGTGAAGAACTAAGTTTTTGTATAAAAAATACCTTGGAAACTGTCAATGTAAAATCAGAAGATATAGATTTTATAAGTGCACATGGTACAGCTACTAATTACAATGACGAAATGGAATCATTGGCTATAGAAAAAAGCAACTTAAGTGATGCGCTTGTATTTAGTTTAAAAGCCAATTATGGGCACACACTAGGCGCTGCTGGAATTTTAGAAACGGTCATTGCTGCTGAATCTATGAAACTAGGAATTATACTTCCAAGTCAAGGTTACAATTTGCATGGCGTAAGTGGTGATATTCAAGTAAATAAAACATTGAAACATCAACATTCTCAATATGCATTGAAAACAGGTTCTGGATTTGGAGGTTGCAATGCCAGTTTACTGCTAGAAAGAGTGTAGAAATCGAATCTTTTTTTATTCTGTCAAGTAAAAACGAGTTACATTTACTATGAATTCAATGTCGAATTCTCAATAAATTTCATGATAATGGCTAAAAGTCAAGATGTAAAAAAAACAACTAAAAAAGAACCCTTGAAAACTGCGAAAGAAAAAAAAGTAGAAAAAAGGGAAAAGAAAGCTAGTAAGCGATAATAAAAAGACCACCGAATAAGGTGGTCTTTTTAATTGGTTGGTTTGGCTAGCGTAAATATCTTTATAATATCTTTTTCAACGTAAACTTATAGTATAGTATTCATTTTTATGATAAAAGTCTATATAGGACATTAATTAATCTATAAAAGCATATAAATAGTATATGTATATTTTACGGCAGGAATTATAGATTATAATAATTCAATTTATTAACTAACTTTATGCTATATATAGTAAGATATTGAATATGAAGTATATAATAGTTGATGATGATAATATAAGCCGAGAATCTACTATACAATATCTTCAATTGGTTCCCAGTTGTGAGTGTATCGGCGATTGTGAGAATGTAGTTGAAGCTACCCAAAAAATCCATCAAGAATTACCCGATGTTTTAATATTGGATGTTGAAATGCCTGGATTGACAGGTTTGCAATTTGCAAAAAGTTTAACTCAATTGCCTCTGATTATTTTTATTAGTTCACATCCGCATTATGCAGCTGAAGCTTTTGAAGTGGATGCCATCGATTATCTTGTAAAACCTATTGCTCCCGAACGATTAGTCAAAGCGATGGAGAAAGCACGCAATTTGATTGAAATGAAAAAGTCAATTTCGGATAAAGATGGCTTTAATAAAACCGATGATAATTCCTTTTTCATCAAAGAAAAAAATGCATTTGTTCGTATATTGAACAATGATGTTATCTATATTGAATCGCTTGCTGATTTTGTAACAATATATCTTAAAACTGGGGAAAAGAAAATAGCATTGGTTAATCTAAAGAACCTTGAACATCAATTGCCTTCGGCTATTTTTGTCCGCATTTCTAGAACTCATATCGTTAATAAGCAAAAAATTACAGCATTAGATTCTTCATCTGTGATGCTAGAAAAAATTCAATTGCCTGTGGGTAAATTATATACCAATATTACGATGCAAACTGTACTTGGGAAATCTGTAATTAAAAGACATAGTTAATGACTAAGTTGTTACATGTTATTTTTATTTTCTTCATATGCTTGTTTTGTGTTAAACAAAGCAATGCACAAGATGATCATTTAATTGATAGTTTATACAAGCAACTAGATGAGTCTAAGCGTGATACTTTTCAAATGAAAATTAATAGAAGTATTGGTGACTTTTATATGTATAAAAATCCTATTAAAGCAATTCATTATTTTGAAAAAGCGAATGAATTAGCAATACAAAATAATCGTACACTTGATATTGCTAGTAATTATTATAGTATAGGTTATTGCTCACTTGAAAAAGGAAATTTTGATCACGCGATTGAAAACTATTTAAAATCGGTTAGGTTATATATTCAAATGAATGATGTAAAAAGACTAACCAATGCTTATTTGTCATTGTCAAATGTGTACTCTTGAGCTAAAAAGTATCCTAAAGCATATGAGTATCTCCAAATGGCAGAACAACAGTTTGGAATTTCGAATGATAGTTTACAACAATGTGCCATTATTCAACAAAAGGGCAATTATTTTTTTCAACAAAAAATGTTTGATTCTGCTCAATATTATACACTAATTGGGTTAAAATTGGCTCGTGCTATCAATGATGAATATTCAATTCTTTCATCTTTAAATGATGTAGCTATTAATTACAAAAACTTAGGTGAAAACGAACTCGCCTTACTATACATAGATAGTGCATTGAATTTTTTTAAGCATAAAGAGGAAATGTATGAATCATATTGTTCAATGTTAAATAATAAGGCGTCGATCCATGCGCAAATTGGGAATTTTGCAACTGCAAAAGCAATCTTTGAAGAAAGTATTAAATATGCTTTACTTTGTTCAAATAGATACATGGAAATGGAGAATTATCTCAATTTATCTCAAATGTATGAGAAAATAAATGACTATAAATTGACCTCTTACTACCTTAAAAAGTATTACTCATTAAAGGATAGTTTATATTCAATAGAAAGCCAAAACAAAATCAATGACTTAGAATCTGACTATAAAATTGAAAAGAAAAATTTAGAAATAATAAAAAAAGATAGCGCGATTCGTTCACAAAAAAGCAAAAACAGAATTTATTCAATATTAATATTTGCTGCATGTTCCTTACTTACAATGCTGTATTTCAATTTTAAACGAATAGAAAAGAAGAAAAAGCAAGTAGAAGAAAAAAATAATTTAATCAGCTTACAAAAGGATGACCTTGAAAATTTAAACCATGTAAAAGATCGATTATTCAGTATTATAAGTCACGATTTAAGAAATCCTTTGAACACATTGCGATCCTACTTAATGCTATCAGATAATGAATCAATAACGGCAGATAAAAAACTTCTATTTAAAAATCAAACAATTTCTGCAGTGGCTCAAACAGGTAACTTATTAGACAATTTGCTTACGTGGGCCAATATGCAATTAAAAAATACAATTCCTAAAAAAGTCCCTATATCCATTGTTGAATGTATTCAAGATGTGATTGACACTGTAAAGCCTCAATCTGTTCAAAAAAATATAAATATCAATTTGCAGATGGAAGACACTGTTGTGATAACGGATATAGATATACTATCAATTGCACTTCGAAATATCTTGACGAATTCCATTAAATTTAGCAATGAACATTCTGCAATAATGATTACTAGTCATATTGTCGATCATAAATTACAATTAATGATTCAAGATTTTGGTGTTGGGATGTCGAAAGATCAAATCGATCAAATTTTTCAAAAATCTAATCAAACTACGTTGGGGACAAAAGGGGAAAAGGGTAGTGGACTAGGATTGTTTCTTGTAATGGAATTGCTCCAAAAAATTGAAACACCATTGACAATTCAAAGTGAACTAGGAAAGGGAAGTACGTTTATACTCTTATTAAATAAAATGTAATTAGTTGAGCAATGTTACTATAATACTTTTAATACGATTATGAAATATTACTTGTAAATGAAAAAAGGTTATATTTGATATGAAAATTGAACGATCATCATTAAATTTTTTGTAACACTAACTCTATATTTTTTAGTATGAAAAAAGGATTTCTTTTTTTAATTATAATTTCCTTTTTATACTCTTGTAAAAAGAAACACCCCCATGTGATAGATACTCCTATTGTTTCAAACAATTCAACTAAATTATTAACGTTAAAAGTTGATTATTTAACAAATACATTTGAGGGAGCAATAGAAACTGAGTATAATATATATTCTCCCACATTTACAGTTTCAAATTTGTATACTTCTCCAGGCGATTTTGGATATATTCAATTGAAGTACCAAGAATTAAATGAAGTTATTTTTAGTGGTAGTATTATATGGATGGGGTTAGGTCAAATTCAATATCCTATCAATTTATTACCCTCATCTCAATTTGATTCTGTTAATACGAATGACATTGTAAATCCAGTATCTGGGTTTGAAGATGTATTTAATCCTTATAACCAACCATTTGATTATTCACCTGTTTGGCTTTCTATTCAGAAATTGGTAATAGTAAGGGAGTATTTGCAATCGAATCCCAATGCAACAATCAAATTGTTTCTATATATGCCAAGTGTAGGGTTTGGAAATCCTGCTGATGCTGATTGGTTTATATTTTTGAAAAAGTAAATCTTCATGAAAAATACTTTAAACTTTAAATGGTAAGTTGGTTTATACTCTTATTAAATAAAATGTAATTAATCAGCTAACCTCAGCAATATCATACTTTGATTTTGTTCAAAATAGTTATTGTATATCAAGATTGTTTTAATTGATGAGGATGATGGTTTGATCAATTGATTCAACGGCGAAATTAGATACCTTGGAATGGATTGATGCTGAAGGATTTCGGTACTTAACCAAAAAGCAAAATTGGTCGAAGTATCGTATTCTCCACATAGGTGTTTGAATACAAGTGGTTGTGACATAGGAAGTGCCTCTCGAATGAGTTGATAAGGTGCTTGACGATGATAATCACCACTTTCGCCCAACATGATGATATCAATATCATCATGCGTAATTTCATTATCTTTTAATATTAAATTCAGGGTGTTTTTAATATCATCATTGCTAGGTTTATAGAGAGTTCTAATATCCTGAAGAGCCACTGCAATGCTTGAAGGCTTTTGATTACTTAATAAATAAAATGAAGTTCCTTCTCCTGCAATTGTTCCACCTGTTTGACTTAACATTAGTTGATTGCTATCGATTTTTTCCTCTTTCCAAAAACCCCAAATCTGTTTTACATCAAAATGTTCGCTAGTCATTTCATCAAAACTCCCTGTCAATACCATTTCAGCATCACCATCATCGATAAGCATCATAGCATCTATCAACGAATGTTCAAATGAAAAGCCACGGTGAACATAAGTCACATTATAGGAATTTATTTTTTTATTCAATGCCACCATGCCATTGATTTGGTTGTAAGTGGAATGTATAAAATTGGTCGGATTCAATGCTGTTTCATTGAATTCTCTCATCGAATGAAGAAATTGCTCAGTATCAGTCATGCAGCCTTTTCCCGTTCCTATGATGATACCTTGTGGCCTCGGATCTCCTGCTTTTTGCAAGCAATCGATGGCAGCTGTAAAGCCCATTTTAAGGGCACGGCTCATTCTGCGTATCTGAACAGGATTAATGAATTTTGAATAATCAGGTTCTATACAATAAAATACATTTTCGTTCGTATGATGCAATGGGATATCTAAATTCTCATTGTGAAAACTAGCTTGTGGCGAAATGCAAGAGGATGATATGATATAAACTGGTTTCACGAAGTTTTAATTTTTGAAAATATCAAACTGGCATTGTTGCCGCCAAATGCAAATGAGTTAGACATCACATGTTGTATATCTAAACCAGATTCATAGTTTAATTGAGGTATAAAGCCTGTTTCAGGCATGGGAGTTTCAAAATTGAGATTGGCATACACGGCACCTTTCAAAATTGATTGTATTGAAAATACAGCTTCAATCGCTCCTGCAGCTGCAAGCGTATGTCCAGTATAACATTTGGTAGAACCAAATTTAGGAAGAACAGGAAAAAGTCGTTTCATAGCATTAGACTCCGATTCATCGTTTGTAAGTGTAGCAGTGCCATGGGCATTGATATAATCAATATCTGAAGGATTCAAATGTGCTTTTTCCAATGCTAATTTCATGACTTGATACGCACCTTCACCTTCAGGGTTGGGTGCTGTAGGATGAAAGGCTTCATTGAAATTGCTAAATCCAGCAAATTCAACCAAGGGTGAAGCACCACGTTCGCGACATGATTGTTCAGATTCTAATATGATATAAGCCGCACCTTCACCTAAATTCAATCCATTCCTATTGGCATCAAATGGTCTACAATGATTTTTGTCAATATTTTTAAGTGAATTAAACCCATTGATTGTAAATCGAGTTAAGGCATCGGTACCTCCGCATACTGCTATGTCAATGATTCCTTTTTGAATTAAACGTGCACCCAGCATAATTGCATTGGCCGATGATGAACAAGCTGTACTAATCGTAGTTACATAATGTTTGATACCAAAGTAATCGGCAATACGATGTGTACAATCAGCACAATCGATCGTATCCGAATATTCAGAAAAATCGCCGACCTGATCGAGTACATCAAAGTAATAACGTTCTACTTCGCACATACCTCCTACAGATGTAGCATTGATAATGCCAATTCGAAGTGAATTAGAGAAAGGTATTTTTGCTTGAATATAGGCTTCTTTTAAAGCCAGTATTCCAAGTAGGGAAGTACGTGTAAATCCTTTATTGTCTTGTAATTCGGCTTCTTGAATTAATTCTTCTGCACTTTTTTTTATTTCACCAAATGGAAATGCATTCGCATGAATTGTTTTTAAATAGTCTAACGACGACAAACCATGTTGCATGGATTGCAATGCATAATTGTTTGCTTCAACTCCTTTGCCTAGGGCAGTATAAATACCCAGTCCACTTACAATGAGCCTGCCCTTCATGTAGATTATTTAGTACGATGTTCGGAAATGTATTGAGCCATTGCCGTAACAGATTCCATGGCCTTACGACCTTCACGAGCATCTTCGATTTTGATGCCATAGTTACGCTCAAGCAATACCATCAATTCCAACGAATCGATGCTGTCTAATCCAAGACCTTCTCCAAATAAAGGTGCGTTATTATCGATTTCATCAGGAGTCATTCCTTGTAGGTTCAACGATTCGATGATTTGTGTTTTAAGGGTCAATATAAGTTCTTGTTGGTCTTGCATAATTTTATCTTAGTGCGCAAAAATAAAAAAATATTGCATAATAAGATTAAATAAAAATATATTCGTATTAAAATTTAGTATTAAATGGATTTAGGTATAGGTTCTAGGGTAGAACACCCCAATTTTGGTAAAGGTGTAGTTGTTGATTTAGGCACCGATTTTTATAATATTTGGTTCAAATCGAGCAATGCTGTACGTAGTATAGGACGTAATTTTGAAGGGCTTCGCATATTAAGTGCAGCTGAAGATACCGGTGTAAGTGGCGTTGTGAATATGGCAGATCTTGAATTTATGTTACATAAAATACTTGACGACCGCAGTGATATTAGTCAATTGGTGCCTTTGGCTCAAAAATGGTTGGGTGGAACACTTTTATTTAAACCTTTGGAGGAATCGATGCAACATAAAGAAGTACCTATTGAAACATTTTTTCATAAAATAGTGATGGTACGTGATCGAATTCGGGTGATGGAACAACAAATCAATGCTCATAAAGTATTGACCGATGCCGAAAAAGTAGATCTTCAACAATATATCACTCGTATATATGGATCACTGACTACATTTAATGTTCTTTTTAAAAACACCGAAGACGCGTTTAAAGGAACAGGAGGAGATAAATAATGAATAATGACTTTTTCTAAACCATACAGCAGATTAATCATCATTCTGTTGATTCTTTTTTTAGGATTTGATTTAATTTTATCTGCCTATCATTATTATCATTTAAGTTTTGATGGCGATTTGACCAAAATAGGAACGCCTATTCTATGGTATGAGAATGTGATGAATGATCCTTTTGGTATAAATGCCGTTACTACAAAAATTGAATATGGTGGCGCTGGACGTTATTTTTGTCATCAATATACGGTATGGTGGTGCAAGTATGGTTTTAACTTGGTTCATTCGTTTATCAAAGATCCTGTTGTTTCAGTCTATTTAATGGCTTCACTGTTTGCCATGCTTGTACATGTTATGTTTTTAGGCATTTCATATGTATATATTCGCCTTGTCAGACCAATGAATGGTTTGTTTACATTGTGTTGTTTATGTATTTGTACCTTATTTATTCAATACGGAAAATATTACCATAGCATAGGAATAATCGATCGATCGTCTAGTTATATATTTTTTTATGCATTTCCATTACTCATTTTTGCTTTATATGCTTATCCATTTTTTAAAGCTTACCAAACGGCAAATTATAAATTGCCTACTTGGATTCATTTGATGTTAATTCCACTCACATTCATTGTGTCATTTAGTTGTGCATTGATTCAACCAATTATATTTATAATAGCTATTTTATCAAGTATATTTTTTATTTATCTACCAAAAGATAGTCGATGGAATCAATTTCTGAAATCAAACCATATTCTATTCCATTTCTTATTCTTGTTGGCTGTATGCTTATATGCTTTTTATGTTACACAATTTAATGTAGAAAAGACCCATATTAATACCTTAGCAGACCGTTATTTTTTACTTATAAAAGGTATATACTATTTGTTTTTTTATGATACTGCATTGATTTATATGGGAATTTGGATTGGTATCAATCTTTTTATGCTCAACAAAATGAATGATGCTTCGTTCAAATTTTATAGAAATCAACTTGGTTTAATTCTTCTATTTTCAATTCTGTATGTTGGTCTTTTGCCGTTTGGTGGATATAGAACATACCGACCATACATTGTGCGTTACGATACATTTATGCCAGTTACATTTGCATTGATCTATTTTATTGGTATTACAACTATCCATATTCTTGCTTTAAATAATATCAAGTATTCAAAAGGATACATTGGACTTATTGTACTTTTTATTGGGATTTTTACATGGGTTGATCGCGATCTTGAATCCAATCATAACAAGGAACAAAAAGAGGTATTATACATTTTGCATCATAGTACTGACACATTGATTAATATGCCTCGTCATTGTAATGTAGGTACATGGAGTACCACTGATTATGACGATGAGCAAATAATGGTCATGTTAAATAAAATTTTCATTCAATGGGAGATTATTAAACCTTATCAAAGAGTATATGTTAAAGCATTAAATCCAGCGATTAAAAATGAATAAACGATTTATTTTTATTCTTGGAGTCCTTTCTTTTGGATTCGCATTGTTTTTCTCAATTATTTATTTTTTAGAAAGAACTGCATTTTTAGATTTAAGTTTTCATTTATTTTATTTATTAAAAGACAATGATTATTGTATTCAAAATTACAGAATTGGTGCTGTATTTACTCAGTCTTTTCCATTGATTGGGGCATGGCTTGGTTTATCACTTAAGTCCATTGCTATCTTATATTCAACAAGTTTTATTGTTTTATATGCCCTAACATTCTTTTGTATACTAGTCGGATTCAAAAATGTAAAGTTGGCAATTATATATCTGTTTTTTTGTATTTTAATAACTACGCATACTTTTTTTTGGGCTCAATCTGAGTTGCCACAAGGTGTAGCTTATTTATTTATTTATTTATGTAGGTTTGTTATTCAAACTGAATATAGATCAAGTTCCTTCTTCAAAGTTTAAAATTGTAGGATTAATTGGTTTGCTTATTGTGGTAGTTTTTACTCACCCATTGCTTATTTTTCCTTTTGTATTTTTGCATGTCTTTTTTTATTTTAATGATTTCCTTCATCGTAAACTTATTATCACTTCATTGGTTTCTTTTGTGAGCATTTTAGGTCTTAAAGTATTGTTTTTTACCACTCCATATGATCGTGGTTGTATGAGCGGGTTGAAAAATTTCCTAACTCATTTTCCCGATTATTTTGATAATGTTGCGTTTGAAAATTTTTGGCAATATTTGTTGCATGATTATTACATGCTTTTAGTTCTTTTTATCCTAACATTTTTATTTCTCGTCTATTCCAAACAATGGCTAAATCTTGTTTTAATGTTCTTGGCAACTTTTGGTTACCTAACATTAGTCAATGTAAGTTATTTTAATGGTACAAAACAATTTTATATAGAAAATCAATATCTTTTTCTGGTGCTATTTGTTTCAGTTCCATTTGTGTATCTAGCTCAACCATTTGTTTCAAATAATCGATTTTTATGGAGTTTCTCATTGTTGATATTGGTTTCATTCATAGCAAGAATTAGAGGAGAAGAAACTATATATAAATCACGATTAAAGTGGATACGGGATGCGACAAATGAAATGGCGCATCAAAAATTAACTAAAGTCGTTTTAGTCAATGAAGATATCCCATTCGATAGAGTTTTTTTGACTTGGGGATGTAATTATGAATCATGGTTGGTATCAACTATTGAGCAAAATCAAACTCGAGTGCTAATAGTTGAATCTATTGATCATCAATTTGATTATACTATCAAAAACAAAGCTATTTGGACAACATTGTATGGTGATTTTAATATTCAAACACTTAATCAACAGTATTTTAAATTAGATACTATGAATGAATATTATAGAATTAATTACAATCAACTTTTTAATAATTAATTTGACTTGAGATTTTTGCAAATGAAAAAATATTTTCCTATAGTTATACTTGTAATATTCACACTTGTTGTTGAATACTTAATGTTTGGTAAAGTGTTTTTACATCCCAATAGCTGTCTCATCATGGATAATACAGATGGTAGACAGATTTATTTCAACATTGCCTATCATGTGAAATATGGGTATGGTTTTAATCTGACCAATCAAAATTATCCATTTTTCGAATCAATATTCATGACAGATGCACAAGCTTCTATATCAATTGTCTTAAGTTGGATAAATCATCATTTATTATCGATAGATGATTATACCATTGGAATCGTTAATGGTATAATTATCTATTCTATTGTGATTTGTACTTTATTTTTGTATTTGATTTTAAGACATTTTAAAGTCGAAAAACATTTAAGTGTATTATTTGCCCTTTTGATTTGTTTTCTATCACCACAATTACTTCGTATTGTCTGTGGGCACTATGGATTAAGTTATTTATTTTACTTCCCTGTATTGATTTATTTATCCTTGAAATTAAATGAATCAACTTTCAAAACTTATTTTTATTCTATCATTATAGTAGTAATGATTCTATTTTTTGGATTTAATAATGGACACATGTCCCTAGCTGGTGGTTTGTATGTTTTTGTCTTCGGATTTTTTCAAATTTTCATGTTTAAAAAAGAATATAAACGGTTTATTCCGATGCTAGTTGCGATTGTTTCTTTTCTTTTGTTATTTATTGTAATTAAAAGTTTAGATCATGTATCAGATCGCGAACAACTTCCATTTGGTTTCTTACACTATCATGCTCAGTTCGAAAGTATTTTTTTACCAGCAACTGGCCCATTGTTAGATTTTTATAATTGGATTTCACCCATTAAAGTAGCTTCAATTCAAGAAGAAGGTGCTTCTTATGTTGGGTTGGTTGGTTTTATAGTTTTGATTTTTTCAGTGTATCGTATCTTGCTTTTTGTTTTAAAGCGGAGATACGGTAGATTAATTTTCTTTACATTAAATAAAGAACTTAATGTTTTACTTTTTACTGGAATACTGATATTGTTTTATTCAATGGCTTTTCCATTTAGATGGGGAATGGAAAATATCTTAGATTATATGCCCTTCATTCGACAATTTAGAGCACCAGGTCGTTTTGCCTGGATATTTTATTATACGTTTAGTATTTATATAGCATACTTTATCAATTTAGTCTATCGAAGGTTACGATTGAAAAAGAAAATAGGATTATATTATGTCATATTGGTTTGCTGTATTGCTTTTTATACATTGGATATTGCCAATTTAAAAAAATGGAATTTTAGATATATTGATACCAACTCGTATTTTACGAATACTTTTTCTAAAGATAGAATTGATGATCAATTGCTAAAAGCCTATCAAATAGATACTGCACACTTTTCTTCTTTATATGGCATTCCAGTATGTAATTCTTGGAATTCGAAATTTGAACGTAAATTAGATCAATATGAAATTACTACGAAGCTAATAGATTTTTCATATGCAACCTCATTGCCATGGATAAACTCTAAGTTGTCAAGAGTATCTACATTTCAAACACTTCAGTCAGGGCAATTCGTTAGTCACCCAGCTATAACACGAGAAATATTTAGCAAAATGGATACTTCAAAAAAAGTATTATTAATTGTGTTTAAATCCTATATTCCAACATTCGGAGAGATATATGTCATAAACCATTCTAAGAAATTATTTGAAGATGAATTGTATAGTTATCATGAGTTTTCATTCAACAATAATTTTTATGAATATCGAGATTCTTTGATAAAAAATTTTACTGATTTTTTAAATATAAATAATAAAACCAAGATTAAGCTCTTAAAAGATTCATCGTTTTATTTAAATAATCCAACAAAAGAATTTAACAGTGATACTATAATAAGTAATATGAAAGATGAAGTAATTATTTTTAATAACACTATAAAAAATAATACTCTTGATTCATTATTTGAATTTTCAATTTGGTCAGTTGTCAATAATAAAAATGAAAATTCACCTTCTATAAAAATTATTAGAAGTAATGCTGATAATCAAATTATCGAAGAAAAAAGAATTTGGATTTCAGACGTAAATGATTATCAAAATGGTATGGTTCGATATTTTTATGTCTTTAAAATGAATACTTCAAAAGAAAATTTGAAAGTTATTTTAGAAAAAGGAAATGGTTTTAGGTTTGAAAAAATGTTAATTAAGCCATTGAATTTTAACTATTTTGAAACCATTGACAATAAATTATTTTTCAATAATTACTCTTTGTAATATTATAATTCATCTTTCATTTTCCATTCCTTTCAATTACCTTTGCAAAAATCAATTCCTCATTGAAAACATTACTTGATAGCAAAAAATTTAATGTCGTCATACAACGGCTTGCTCATCAGTTAATCGAAAACCATGGCGATTTTTCACAATCAGTTATCATCGGTATCCAACCTAGAGGGGTTTTACTCGCCAATAGATTAGTAGATTATCTACAAGTGAATCGTTCTCTTAAGTTGAAATATGGCAAACTAGATATCACCTTTTATCGTGATGATTTCAATAAAGGTAATCAATTGATACCTGACCAAACTGATATTAATTTCAGCATTGAAGCTAAAAAAGTAATCCTAGTGGATGATGTATTGTATACAGGACGTACGATACGAAGTGCATTGGATGCTATACTTGATTTTGGACGGCCTGATAAAGTTGAATTGGTTACATTAATTGATCGAAGATACAGCCGTCATTTACCCATACAAGCCGATTATATTGGAATGACGGTCGATGCGCTCATATCTGAAAAAGTAAAAGTGTATTGGGCAGAAAACGAAGGAGAAGATAAAGTGGTTTTGTTGAACAACGTAATTGAAAAACCAAAGAAATAATATGTCATTAAGTACGAAGCATTTATTGGGAATAAAAGACTTAAAGACTTCCGACATTGAATTGATTTTCAAAACGGCTGATAATTTCAAAGAAATATTAAAACGTCCTATTAAGAAAGTACCCACCTTACGTGATACTACTATTGTGAATCTTTTTTACGAAAATTCTACAAGAACAAGGATTTCATTTGAATTGGCTGAAAAAAGACTCGGTGCTGATACGATTAATTTTTCTGCAAGTGGCTCAAGTGTTTCTAAAGGTGAAACTTTAATCGACACCGCTAAAAACATATTATCCATGAAAGTGGATATGGTAGTGATGCGACACAGTGCTAGCGGAGCACCCCATTTCCTAGCCAATCATATCGATGCAGCTATCATCAATGCAGGCGATGGAACCAATGAACATCCCACGCAAGGATTGTTAGATGCCTATTCAATTCGTGAAAAACATGGTACCCTAAGAGGTAAGAAAATAGCAATTTTAGGAGATATTATGCATTCACGTGTTGCGTTATCCAATATCTATTGTCTCAAAAAATTAGGAGCCGAAGTTACCGTTGCAGGTCCTCCAACATTGATACCCAAACACATTGATTCCTTGGGTGTTCACGTAACCTACGATATCAAAGAAGCGCTCAATTGGTGCGATGTTGCCAATATACTTCGGATTCAACTTGAACGTCAGAATATGCCATTGTTTTCATCTTTACGCGAATATTCATTGTTTTATGGTGTCAATAAACAATTACTCGATTCATTGCAAAAAGAAATCACAATCATGCATCCAGGACCTATTAACCGAGGAGTAGAATTAAGTTCGGATGCAGCAGATAGTCATCATTCCATTATCCTCAATCAAGTTGAAAATGGGGTAGCCATTCGTATGGCTGTATTATATCTTCTTGCTGGAAAAAAAGAGTTGGAATAAAGTATGAATTGAATTTTCTGTATCTTGTTTGAATCTATATAGTACCTTTGCGTTCTAGTTGATTTTTTGGTAAAAAGGGGATATACTAAATTCAAATATCAACTATACAAATTATTTTATTCAAATGGGATTATTCGACAAGATATTTAAGCGTAATAAAGAACAAGAAGTCGCCAAAGAAACACTTGACAAAGGCTTAGAAAAAACAAAACAAAGCTTCTTCTCTAAAATCACAAAAGCAGTAGCCGGCAAATCTACTGTAGATGCAGATGTGTTAGATGAATTGGAAGAAGCATTGATTATGTCAGATGTGGGGGTTGCTACGACTGTTGAAATTATCAAGCGGATCGAAGATCGCGTAGCAAAAGATAAATACTTAGGTACGTCCGAGTTGAATTCCATGTTACAAGAGGAAATGGTGAATGTATTGACTGATGCACCCACCCTTGAATATCAAAATTTTGATTTACCTGCTACTAAAAAACCTTATATCATACTTGTAGTAGGGGTGAATGGAGTTGGCAAAACGACTACTATTGGTAAATTGGCATACAATTTTAAAAAATCGGGTAAAAAAGTAATGATGGGTGCAGCAGATACTTTTCGTGCTGCCGCAGTAGATCAATTAACGATTTGGAGTGAGCGAGTAGGCGTTGATATTGTGAAAAAAGAAATGGGAAGCGACCCGGCTTCAGTTGCATTTGATTCAGTCAATAGTGCCGTAGCTAAAGGTGCTGATGTATTGATAATTGACACAGCTGGTCGTTTGCATAACAAAGCATATTTAATGGATGAATTGAGTAAAATCAAACGCGTCATTCAAAAAGTAATTCCAGATGCGCCACATGAAGTATTGTTAGTATTAGATGGTAGTACAGGTCAAAACGCTATTGAACAAGCCAAGCAATTTACACAAGCTACTGATGTAACTTCTTTGGCTATTACAAAATTAGATGGAACAGCCAAAGGCGGTGTTGTATTGGCCATAGCGCATCAATTTAAAATTCCTGTAAAATATATAGGAGTAGGAGAGCAGATGCAAGATTTACAAGTATTCAATAAATTGGAGTTTGTGGATAGTTTGTTTAGCCTTAAATAGATTGAAGATGTGAGATATGAGATGTGAGATGTGAGATTGGAGATGTGAGATTCGAGATGTGTGATGTGAGATTCGAGATGTGAGATGTGTGATGTGAGATTTGAAAGAATACTTTTCAACTTGAATTTTTTCGATTAAAACCTCGGCTAACTCTACAATTAAAAAACCTCGGCTATTTCTGAATTTAAATTTCCTAATTCTCTGCAGTAAAACCTCTGTGATCTTTGCAATATAAAATCACTGCTTTCTTTACGCTAAAATCGTTGCGCTCTTTGCGGTAAAAAACCTTTGCGTTAAAAAACTCCTGTTATTTCCAGTAAAAAAAACCTCTGCGATCTTTGCTTTTAAAAACCTCCTAATTCTCTGTGGTAAAATCTTTACTCTCTCTGTGGTAAAATCTTTGCTCTCTCTGTGGTAAAATCTTTGCTCTCTCTGTGGTAAAATCTTTGCTCTCTCTGCGGTAAAATATCTCTGCGTTCTTTGTGGTAAAAAAAACTCAGCGATCTTTGCGGTAAAAAAACTCTGCGCTCTTTGCAGTAAAAAACCTCTGCAATCTTTGCGGTAAAAAACCTTTGCGTTCTTTGCGGTAAAATATTAAGCGGTAAAAAAAAATAGCCACGATTCCTCGTAGCTATTTATAAAAAAATAAGTATTAAATCTATTTAGCCTCTACCATTTCAACATCAAAAATCAATACACTGTTGGCAGGTATTCCTTTAGGGTTATTTTGATTTCCTGGCATTGAACGACTACCATAAGCCATAGAAGATGGAATGATTAACGTTGCTTTTGCACCTTTATTTAACAATGCAATGCCTTCGTCCCAACCTTTGATAACTTGTCCAGAACCTAATTTAAATGTAAATGGAGTTACATGTCCAAATTTAGGATCTACATTTGAATCAAATCCAGTACCATCCATTAGTTTTCCTGAATAATTCATAGTAACATCCTGACCAGCTTTTGCATTTTCACCACTTCCTTTTTGTGTCATGATATAATACAAACCAGAAGCCGTTTTTTGAACTTTCAATTTATTGGCTTTTACATAATCCTGAATCATTTTGTCATCAATCGAATTTTGTTTGCCAGCAGCTTCTGATTGTTCTTTTTGATATTCAGCTTGAGATTTTACTGTTATCATTTTCACATAGAAGTTTACTTTATCTCCCGATTTTACAAATGGCGGAAATTGACCACCTCTGAATACTGAATCAGCTACTGTGCGAAATATTGCGCTATCACCTTCCGATAACATAGCAAGACCTTCCATTACATCACCATTAAATGATGGTTTTTGAATTTGAGCAGGCACAGGCTCATTGTTGTTCATTTTGTATGAATCAAACAATGAACTATCATTCGCAATAGTTCGGATATGCATGGTAATCATACTTCCTTCAGTTGCTAATTTTTTACCAGGTGCATCTACAGCCATCATATATTCAAGTCCTGATGGTAGTTTTTTAAATGAATTTTGTTGAGCATTCGCTTGTATTGAAGCAATACTTAGAATAGTCAATCCTGTTAATATTTTTTTCATGTGTATTTTTTTTATTTTTTAAGTATATTATTTAATTTGAGGAGGTGCTTGTTGATTTGCAGGTGCTGCAGGTGCAGCTTGTATATCTTTTACTTGTACATCAAACATTAAGATTGAATTAGCAGGCACGCCATCAGGGTTTGCAGGGCTTCCAGGTAATGCACGATCGCCATAAGCCATACTCGATGGGATGATTAATTTTGCTTTTGCACCTTTATTTAATAAGGCAATTCCTTCGTCCCAACCTTTGATTACTTGACCTTGACCTAATACAAATTTGAAAGGTTCTACATGTTGAAATGCAGGATCTTCATTTGAATCGAATTTTTTACCATTTAAAAGCATACCTGTATAGTTCATAGTAATTTGTTGACCATTTGTAGCATTAGCGCCAGCACCAGGTGCAGTAATTACATAGTACATACCAGAAGCAGTTTTAGTAGCAGTCAAATTATTTGTTTTGATGAATTCACTGATTGTTTTATCGTCAGCTTCAACTTGTTTTTTGCTAGCTTCTTCTTTTGATTTTTCGAATTCTTCTTTTGTTTGAACAGTTAATATTTTCACTTGGAATTCCAATATGTCACCACTTTTTGCAAATGGAGGTAATGGTTGACCTTTGGCCAATGTATCTATTGGAATTTGAAATACAACACTATCGCCAGCAGTTAACTCTGGAAATGCTTCCATGATGTCACCACTTTGAGCAGGTGCGTTTACAGGTGTTTCAATAGGTTTGTCATTATTCATTTTACGTGAATCAAATAATACACTATCATGTATTTTTGTAACGATATGCATAGTTACAAATGAACCAACAGTTGCTTTTTTATCACCACTTTTATCTTCGATGATTTTGTATTTTAATCCAGATGGAAGAGTTTTAAATTCTTTCATTCCACTTTTACAACTAAAAAGGGTTGCTACAACTAATAGCGTTACGATACTTGCTAAATTTCTCATTGTTTTGTTTTTGTTTTGATTTTTATTTTTTGTTCTAAATTTTGTTTATTTAATGTCTAAAAGCTCTACGTCAAATACCAGAATACTATTAGATGGAATTCCTTTTGGGTTAGCACCACTACCAGGCATTGATTGAGCACCGTATGCTAAGTTGGAAGGTATATAAAAAGTAGCCTTGGATCCTTTATTTAAAAAGGTAATGCCTTCATCCCAGCCTTTGATCACACGACCTTCACCTAATGGAAATTCTAGAGGTTGTACATGATTAAAAGCTGAATCTACATTGGAATCAAATTTAGTATCATCCAGCAAGTGTCCAGTATAATTCATGGATACTTTCTGTCCTTTTTGTGCCATAGGTCCGGTTCCTTGTTGTGTAATAGTATAATATAATCCGCTAGCCGTTTTTAAAGGTGTAACATTATTTTGTTTAAAATAACCTTTTAAAACCTCATCTTCATTTACCGGTACTGTGAAATCGAGTAATTCTAAATCAAATATCAATGGACTATTAGCAGGAATTCCTTTTTTGTTGGCAGCACTACCTGGTCTTGCATTGGGACCATAGGCCATTCCCGAAGGAATATACAATGTGGCAATACTACCTTTGGATAATAAAGCAATGCCTTCATCCCAGCCTTTGATTACACCGCCTGTGCCTAATTTAAATTCAAAAGGAGTCGTATGACCAAAAGCCGTATCTACATTTGAATCAAATTTAGTTCCATCCATCAACTGTCCGGTATAATTCATTTTTACCATGTAGTTGTTTTGTGGTTTATTACCATCACCTTCTTTTTTTATTGTGTAATAAAGACCACTCGCTGTTTTAATCGGTGTGATATTATTTTTCTTGAAATAATCGTTTAGTTTTTTGTCGTCTACTAATTTTAATTTCTCTTGGTCTTTTTTCTGTTTAGCCATTTGCTCCTGAATTTGTTTTTGCATCAGGGCTTGTTGCTCTTTTTGAACTTGTTCTTTTGATTTGATCGAAAGTAATTTGATTTGATATTCTATTTTATCTCCTTTTTTAATAAAATCAGGACGTTTGTTTTTAGTATTCTTATATATCACATCAGCATCTACCACTGCTATCAAACTATCTCCAACTGACATCATTGCCAATACTTCAGCTATATCACCCTGAAAGGAAGGTTTATTCATACCAAATTCAGCCGCTTTTCCTTTATTAGCTTGATAGGAATCATACAATAATCGATTGGAAGCGATTGAACGCATATTTACCCGAATCATATCACCTTCCTTAGGCTTATTCGTTCCAGGTTTGTCAATTACAAATGCATACTGTATACCAGAGGCCGTTTTTTTTAAGTTGTATTGAGGGGGTGGAGGAGGTGGTGTTGGTACTGGAGCTGGTTTAGTTGGTGTAATGCTTGGCTTAACCTGTGCAAAGCTCGATCCACAAATGAATAATCCTCCTAAGATTAAAGTGATTCTTGATAACATGTTTTAAATAGACTTTCGTTTTCGTTTAATGCGTTTTTAATTTTTTCAATTGTTTCTGAAAGTGAATCATCCGATTTTCCTCCCGCAGCATTGGCATGACCACCACCATTGAAGTACTTTCTTGCAAATTCATTTACATCTAGATTTCCTTTACTGCGAAAAGACATTCTTATCTCAGACTCTCTTTCGCTGATAAAGATAGAAAAGATTATGTTTTTTATACTTAAAGGAAAGTTAACAATTCCTTCGGAGTCACCTGTATTGATTTTATACCGATTCAATTCCTCTCGACTAATAGCGATGAGTGCAGTGTGTTGATTTGGGAAAATCATCATTTTTTCGGATAATACATAACCCAAAAAGCGTAACCTGTTTTCCTGATAATTGTCAAAAACAGCTTGGTGCACTGGTGCTGGCACTAGGCCTTTGTCCATCAAATCGGCAACCATACGATGGGTTTCGCTGGATGTGCATGAAAATTTAAATGAGCCCGTATCAGTCATAGTACCTGCATAGATACATTGAGCCATCATTTTTGTAATCAACTGATTATCGCCACTCGCATTGATAAAGTCATATACCATTTCGCATGTACTACTTTTTTCAGGTATGCTAATGCCATAATCAAAGGTTACATCTGGAAATAAATGATGATCAATCATAACTTTAATACCTGCATAATCGTTCAGGACTTGAGTCATGACTTTGGTTCTTGATACCTGATTGAAATCTAGACAAAAAAGGATTTCGGATTCTTTTATTACTTCATTTGATTGAGCGATTTGCTGATCATATATCATAACTTTATCTGCATCGGGCATCCAAAGTAAAAAGTCGGGCATTGAGTTGGGTGAAATAACTGTACAAGAATGCCCTTTAACAGTTAAATAATGATACAAAGCAAGGGTAGAACCTAATGCATCTGCATCTGGATTATAATGGTGTGTGATTACTATTTTACGGGGATGAGCGAGTAAAGGAAGTATTTCTTCTATTGGTTTCATTGAGGAATGCAAAGTTGAAGGATTATTCATGAATTTCAAAATATTGTTTGTTTTATCTTGAATTGGGATGAGAGTATCTTTTAAGGGTTTCGTTTTCTTTGAAAAGTGAATTAATCTCTTTGCGTTTCGTTTCCTGAGTGCAGCGAAGGATCTCGTATTCATTTCGCCTATCGGTTGCTGTCCCCCCAAACGAAATGCAAATCTAAAGTACACTAACCAATAAAGAATGAGTATCTCATTCCTTCAACAGTGGGTAATTTAAGTGATTTGTCGTTTAGTTTTTTTAAAAAATTTATTTTTTTTGTATATTGTGATACCAATCAAAATAATGAACTTATGAAAAAGATTTTAAAATTCATGGGCTATTTCATGCTCATTTTACTATTTGCTGTAAGTATTCTCATTGCTTATATCAAAATGGCGTTACCTAATGTAGGTAAAGCAGAAGACCTCAAAATTGAAATAACACCTGAACGTGTCGAGCGAGGCAAATACCTAGCAAACTGTGTAACCATCTGTATGGATTGCCATTCTACGCGCGATTGGACAAAGTTTTCGGGCCCAATTACACCTGGCACTTTTGGTAATGGGGGTGAAAAATTTGCAGAGGAATTCGGCTTTCCAGGTGTCTATTTTTCAAAGAACATTACCCCCTATGGAATTAAAGACTATACCGATGGTGAATTGCTAAGGGTCATTACTACGGGGGTTAATAAGAAAGGAGAGGCCATGTTTCCTATTATGCCTTATCCTTACTATGGCAAAATGGACAAAGAAGATATTTACAGCATTATTGCATATATCAGAACCCTACCCTCTATTCAGAAAGAGGTGCCAAATTCCAAATCGAATTTTCCAATGAATATCATCATTAATACCATTCCTGAAAAAGCAAGTTTTGAAAAAATACCACCAAAAACAAATCAGCTTGAATATGGGCGTTATATGGTAAATGCCTCAGGTTGTGCTGAATGTCATACTCAAGTTGATAAGGGGCAAATCATTCCGGAGTTGAGGTTTAGTGGTGGACGCGAATTCATTATTTCGAAGAACGAAATTGTAAGATCTGCAAATATTACATCTGACAAGGAGACTGGTATAGGCAGCTGGACTGAGGATCAATTCATCAACAAGTTTAAATCGTATTCGGATTCAAGCGGTTATATGGCTCCAACGGTTGGTGCAAATGATTTCAAAACGATTATGCCATGGACAATGTATGCAAATATGACCCATGAAGATTTATCGGCTATATATCATTATTTGTTTTCTTTAAAGTCAATACCTAATAAGGTAGTTACCTATTCTAATACTGATCGGTAAAATTTTTTTCAATGAAAAGGAGGACAAATTTTGATTTTTTTAAGAATAGTTTTTATTTGAATTCATAGGATTGGATATCCACAAAACTGACTCGAGAATGAAGCGAGCGGAATTGAATATGTTGTTCTCTCGTACCAAAGCAGAAATCTAAAGCATTGAACTTAATTGTTAAACTAAGAAAATATAATTATCTTGTAATATAAAAGAGGAGTACAAAATATATATTTAGAGATCCACAAGAATATGATTAATAATTTATACTCAATGATACTGAACGCTGAAGTATGAGAAGCTCACTTACAAATGCAACGCTTCATTCCTACGCCAGTGGGGGACAAAGTACAATTTCGTATGCCTAAGCGTTTCGTTTCCTGAGTGCAGCGAAGGATCTCGTGATACCTTATCTTTTCGTTGAGACTCTTCCACCACGGCGGACACGTCGTGCCTCAAAGACATAGTATCATTTCGTTCGCCTAAGCATTTCGTTTCCTGAGTGCAGCGAAGGATCTCATTCTCGGGCAAGTAGGTTGAGATTTGAGACTAAGTCATCAAACGAAATTAGTAGTGTGATATTCATTATATTTGTTGTAATTATACTATTGAAGACAAATGAATATCAAAACAGAAGAATCCATATTTGATGAAAACGATTTAAATCCTCAAAAGGCAAAGCCTATCTATAAGTACGTGGCCATACTCAGAATAATACTCTTATTGATGCTTCTGACAGCTTCAATTGCAATTATCATATCAACAGGTATGATTCTCTATTATGCTGCTGTAGCCAATAATTGGACCTCGGTAAGTTTATCCTCTATCTTACTTAAATGTGCACCGATTGTGCTGTATTACTTCATGATACATTACAATGTATCTCAAGCTTATGCTGAATTTAAATTATCGACCAAGGTGTATTCAAAGCGTGTATTTCGATTATTTACCATATGCATCAATATCGTTTTTATAGTGGCCATTTTAATTTCAACTATCTCTTCTAATTTATTAGACCGTATGAATCCTATAATTGGTTTATTGATGTTTTTTTTCATTGTTGTTATTTCATTTTTAATCTATTTCGATATACAATTGTATAGAATGAAAAATCGCACAACTCATTTTTAATCATTTGTCTTGGCATATTCCGAATAGTATTTTTTTAATCCCTGATTTTTATTTATCTTGTCGTTTCAAACTACAAAAAGAATGGGAAATCAAACTTCATTGGAGGAAATACAAAGTTTCAAAGGTCCTTATCCTAAACAATTATTGTTATTGTGCCTTACAGAAATGTGGGAACGATTTTGTTTTTATGGCATGCGTGGTATCCTTACCATATTTATGGTCGAGAAATTAATGATAGGCGAAAAAACAGCCAATCTTCAATATGGTGCTATACAGGCGTTTATTTATGCATTTGCTTTTATTGGTGGTTTGTTTGCCGATAAGATATTAGGATTTAGAAAGTCCTTATTTTTTGGTGGTAGCCTAATGGTATTGGGTAATTTTATCATTGCTTTTTCGCCTGATACACTTTTCTATATTGGTATATGTTTTACAATAGTAGGTACAGGTTTTTTTAAACCCAATATATCCTCTATGGTAGGTACTTTGTACAAAGAAGGTGATCCACGTCAAGATGCAGGATTTGGATTGTTTTATACTGCAATCAATATTGGGGCCTTTTTTGGTGGTGTCATCATGGTATATTTGGCACACAATGTATCGTGGGCTTCAGCATTTATGGCCGCAGGCATTGTAATGATCATTGGGTTGATTACTTTTATTTTTACTCAACGTACCATGGGTGATATTGGATTATCTCCACAGCATGCGAGTGTACCACAACAGCGACGTACAATATACGAAATAGCTGTATATGTAGGTTCGTTGTTATCTATTCCATTGATATTACTCCTTGTACGTAATACAGAATATACCGACTACTTTATGTATACGATTGGTATTGTGACACTCCTTTATTTCTTTTTCGAATGGACTAAATATTCTTGGCCCGAGAAAAAGAAATTATTAGCCGCCTTGATTTTTATTTTATTCTCAATTGTATTCTGGGCTTTTTTCGAACAGAGTGGGGGCTCGCTTAGTATTTTTGCTTTGCATAATTTGCACAATAATTTACTAGGTTTCACCATTGATCCCAATATGGTAAATAATTCATCGAATACCATTTTTGTTATTTTCTTTAGTTTTTTACTTGGACTTGTATGGGTTTGGATGGCCAAACGTAAGATAGAACCTAATACGATTATTAAATTTGGATTAGGTTTTTTATTCCTTGCAGCCTCCTTTTATGTATTATTTTTTACACGCACATTTGCCGATGCTGAAGGAAAAACATCCTTGAATGTATTTACGTTTGCTTATTTAGTAATGACCTTTGGTGAATTATGTCTTTCGCCGATTGGCTTGTCTGCTATGACTAAATTGTCGCCCAAGCCATTGTGGGGTGTGATGATGGGGATGTGGTTTTTGGCAAGTGCTTATGGTCAATACGTAGCAGGAAAATTAGGAGCAGGTATGGTAAGTCCTAATGAAAATGCAAGCTTAATGGAAAAACTCATTTCATATACCGATGGATACAAACAATTGGGCATCTATGCATTGATATGTGGAATTGTTTTGATTGCATTATCTCCATTCATTAAAAAATTAATGGGAGAAGTAAAATAAATTATACCTTTGCACAGAGTGAAACGAATTCTATCTATATCTTTTTTAGTGTTGTACTTGTTTACAACTACAGAATTCTATCAACTGTTTAAGTTAAATTCATTTATAGAGCATTTTCAAGAACATAAAGCCAAGAATGGAAATATTAGTGTAATTGAATTTTTGAATATTCATTATGGTCATGCCAATGTCAATGATCAAGACCATGATGAAGATATGAAACTTCCTTTTAAATCTTGTTCAAACGATTTTTCTTCTATTCAAATGATAACTAATCATGTTGAGTATTTTGTTCCTCGTCGATATATCGAGTTTTATACGTCTAAAACATATATTTCTACAGAATCTTTTTTGATTCCTTCCTATTTATCTGCTATTTGGCAACCGCCTAGAGTTGTTTAATCGTATTGTATATTGACATTGAGATATCAATGTAATATTTTTTATTTTTTTTCAACTCTAAATTTAAAGCAATGAACTTAACACATCTTCATTTGCTGTTGAATCACTTTCCAATAATAGGAACATTGATCGGCAGTTTTACAATGCTATATGGCATTCTTAAAAACCAACAACAAGCCAAATCAATTGGCGCTGCAATAATTCAAATAATGGCAATAATTGCCATTCCAGTATTTTTAACTGGAGAGCCTGCCGAGGAAACGGTAGAACATCTTCAAGGTATTTCAAAATCTATTATTCACGACCATGAAGAAGCAGCCGAATTGGCACTTTGGATCATGGAAATAGCTGGATTGTTTGCACTATTGAGTTTATTTTTTCAGTTCAAGAAATCAAGCATTGTAAACAATCTATTTATTATTACATTTGTTTTGACACTGATTTCATTTGCACTTATGGCTCGAACAGGTTATTTAGGAGGACAAATCCGACATACAGAATTGTCAACAATCAATGGCTCAGTTTCAAATGAACAATTAAATACTAATTCTAAAACAACTATGGATAATGATGATTGATCTTAGTAAGAACAAACAATTCATTTCGTAATAGTCTAATTATAAAAACAAAACATGCTCAATAGAATAATAGAATTTTCAGTCAAAAACAAACTGATTATTGGATTGTTTCTGTTGGCATTGATAGGATATGGTAGTTATCAGTTTACCCAATTGCCCATCGATGCCGTACCAGACATTACCGATAATCAAGTACAAGTAATAACAGTTGCGCCATCCTTTGGTGCAACTGATATAGAGCGTCTTGTCACATTCCCCATAGAACAAGCCAATAGCAATATAAATGGTATCAAAGAAATAAGAAGTTTTTCAAGATTTGGATTATCCTTGGTAACGATCGTATTTGAAGATGGAATAGATATTTATTGGGCTCGACAACAAGTAAGTGAGCGATTGCAACAAGTGCAAAATGTAATACCCAACGGAATCGGCACTCCAGAATTAGGTCCTATTTCGTCAGGATTGGGAGAAATATATCAATATGTATTAAGACCTAAACCTGGCTATGAATCCAAATACGATGAAACAGCATTACGCACTATTCAAGATTGGATAGTACGAAGGCAATTACTGGGAGTAAAAGGAGTCGCAGAAGTCAGTAGCTTTGGTGGAAAACTAAAGCAATATACCATTGAAGTTGCACCAGACAAACTCAATTCATTTGGTATTACCATCAATGATATTTTTTCTGCGTTGGAAAAAAACAACCAAAATACGGGAGGAGCCTATATAGAAAAAGGACCGACTGTATTGTATATTAGGTCGGAAGGATTAATTGGAAGCAAAGAAGATATAGAGAATATTCCGATAAATACTAATCGAGTAGGTGCTCCTTTGATGATACGTGATGTAGCTGAAATAAAGCAAGGCTTTGCTACGCGATATGGCGCCATGTGTTACAACGATCAAGGCGAAGTAGCAGGTGCAATCGTTATGATGCTTAAAGGTGCCAATAGCAATGATGTCATTAAAAATGTAAAAGAGCGAGTCAAACAAATTGAAAAAACATTGCCCGAAGGCGTTATGATTGAACCATTTCTCGATCGAACAAAAATGGTGAATAATGCAATCAGTACTGTGCAAACCAATTTGATGGAAGGTGCACTCATAGTCATTTTTGTATTGGTATTATTTTTAGGAAATTTCAGAGCTGGGTTACTTGTTGCATCAGTCATTCCACTAGCCATGCTTTTTGCTATCATCATGATGAATCTCTTTGGAGTCAGTGGAAACCTGATGAGCCTTGGTGCATTGGATTTTGGATTGATTGTAGATGGGGCTGTCATAATAGTAGAAGCCGTAATGCATCGACTCACACATAGTAAACATTTTGTATCCATCAACACAATTACTCAACAAGAAATGGATAATGAAGTAGAATCATCGGCGAGCAAAATGATGAATAGTGCGGTATTCGGACAAGTGATTATATTGATTGTTTACTTACCCATATTTACATTGGAAGGGATCGAAGGTAAAATGTTTAAGCCCATGGCACAAACAGTTGCATTTGCATTGATCGGTGCATTTATATTATCACTCACTTATATTCCCATGATGAGTTCCATTTTTTTAAGTAAAAAAATAGCTCATAAAAAAACATTTTCTGACAAGATGATGGAAAAAATTGAAATCAACTTTCAACATGCATTAGAGAAAGTAGTTCGATTTCCCAAATTGGTATTAGGTTCTGTATTGGGTCTGTTTTTGATAGCTGTTTTTGTCATGAGTCAATTAGGTGGGGAGTTTATACCTGCATTAGAAGAAGGCGATTTCGCAGTAGATACTCGTGTGTTGACAGGGAGTAATTTAAATACTACGATTGCAAGTACACAGCAAGCAGCCCATATATTGAAAACTCGATTTCCTGAAGTTGAAAAAGTAGTTACCAAAATTGGAAGTGGTGAAGTGCCTACCGATCCTATGCCTATGGAAGCAAGCGATATGATGGTAATCATGAAAGACAAACATACTTGGAAGTCGGCCAAAACATTTGATGAAATGGCTGAGAAAATGAGTAAAGCCCTAGAAGAAATACCTGGAATTACAGCTGGCTTTCAATATCCAGTACAAATGCGTTTCAACGAACTCATGACAGGTGCAAGGCAAGATGTGGTATGTAAAATATTTGGTGAAAACCTGGATACCTTGGCTTCGTATGCCGCTATGTTGGGTGAATTGGTCAATACTGTAGATGGCGCAAAAAATTTGTATATTGAACCTATTTCAGGTATGCCTCAAATAATTATAGATTATAATAGACAAGCCATCGCGCAATACAATATGAATATTGAAGATATCAATCGTATTGTCAATACGGCCTTTGCAGGGCAAAGTACTGGTCAGTTATTTGAAGGTGAAAAACGATTTGACTTAGTGGTACGATTAAAACAAACATCTAGATCAAGTTTAGAGGATGTACAAAATTTGTTGATACCAACACCACAAGGTGCTCAAATGCCATTGTATCATTTTGCCAATGTATCCATACAAGATGGACCCAATCAAATACAACGTGAAGATGCCAAACGACGTATCGTAGTTGGTTTTAATGTAAGAGGGCGGGATGTACAAAGTGTGGTAACAGAATTACAACAAAAAGTAGAACAAAAAATTAAATTTCCATCGGGGTATTATCCTACCTATGGAGGATCATTTGAAAATTTGAATAAAGCCAAACAACGACTCATGATAGCAGTACCTGTGTCGTTGTTGCTTATTTTTTTATTGTTATTTTTTGCATTCAATTCAATCAAACATGCTGCTTTGATCTATACGGCTATTCCATTATCAGCTATAGGAGGAATATTATTATTGGCAATGAGAGGTTTGCCATTTAGTATTAGTGCGGGTGTAGGTTTTATAGCTCTATTTGGCGTGGCCGTATTAAATGGAATCGTATTGATTGCAGAATTTAATCGATTAAAAGCTGAAGGGCATACAGATTTAAGACGTATTGTATTGATGGGAACTAAAATAAGACTCAGACCTGTATTGATGACAGCCTTTGTAGCTTCACTAGGATTTTTACCTATGGCATTGAGCAATGGTGCTGGCGCCGAAGTGCAACGGCCATTAGCTACTGTGGTAATTGGAGGATTATTAATAGCCACTTTTTTAACCTTGTTTGTATTACCTATACTTTATATGTTGTTTGAAAAAGGGTTGAAAGTAAATAAAGTAAAAGTAGTCAGTGTTATTTTTATTGTTGCATCATTATCATCCACAAAATCATTTTCTCAACAACAAATTACGATTGAGCAAGCTATTGATATTGCGATAAAAAATAATTTAGATGTAAAAAATGAATCATTGAAGACAGCCTATTTAGATAAATTAAGAGGTAGTGTTCAAAGAATCAATAACACTGATTTTGTTTCTGAAATTGGACAAGTCAATAGTGTATATTTTGATAATAAAGTAGGTGTAATTCAAACATTTAAATTGCCTTCAGTATACAAAAGACAACAAGATTTACTTGATGAGGAATTTAGAAGTGGGGCTATCAATGAGTCAATAAAGCAGCAAGATTTGAAACGATTAGTTTATACTGCATTTTTTCAGTTTATATTTTTAAAAGACAAAATAGACCTTTTAAAAAATCATGATGCATATTATCAAGAATTTTTAAGGAAAGCTGCTTTACGATTTGAAAAAGGTGAAAGCAATTTACTAGAAAAAGCAACAGCAGAAAATCAACGTGGTCAACTAAAGTTGAGATTAAATGAGCTTGAAACTGAAATGGATTTGGTACAATTGAGATTACACTATTTGTTAAATTCAAATGAACTTTTCGTACCCATTTCCGAAAGTAAAAAACTTACAATAGATGAAAATGATCCAACTTCAAAAGTTAAATTAAATCCTACATTACAATTACTTCAACAAGATTTGCAAATAAACAAAGCTAGATACAACGCCGAAAAAACATCGAAGTATCCAGAATTAACAGGTGGATATTTGTTTCAAACTATGAGAAATTCTCCTTCTATATTTTCAGGAAATTATTTATCCTATGCTCAATTTGGATTAAACGTGCCATTGTTTCAGAAAGGGATAAAGCACAAATTACAAGCCATTGAAATTCAAGATAGAATCATTGAAAATAACCTAGAGCAA
>CANHGW010000012.1 GCA_947460175.1 Bacteroidota bacterium
TTCAATTTTCTTGGCGATAAATTTCTCACCGCATCTGCAATACACTTGATATGATCGGGCGTAGTTCCACAACAGCCTCCTACAATATTGACCAATCCTTCTTTCGCCCATTCTTCTATAATATGACCTGTTTCATGTGCTTGTTCATCATACTCACCAAATGCATTGGGCAAGCCAGCATTTGGATAGGCACTTACATAACAGCTAGCTAATGCACTCAATTCTTCTATATGAGGTTTCATTTGAGTGGCACCCAGAGCGCAATTAAATCCAACACTAATAGGATTCGCATGTTCTACAGAATAATAAAATGCCTCTAGTGTTTGTCCACTGAGCGTTCTTCCACTTGCATCAGTAATTGTACCCGATATCATGATAGGTAATTCGATGCTATAATCTGCAAAATATTTTTTTACTGCATAAATAGCTGCTTTTGCATTCAAGGTATCAAAGATGGTTTCAATTAAAATAATATCTACACCACCATCGACTAACCCTTTAACTTGTTCGTAATAAGCGTCCATTACTTCATCAAATGTAACTGCTCTATATCCGGGATTATTGACATCTGGAGACAACGATAAAGTCCTATTGGTAGGTCCTATAGCTCCTGCTACAAATACACCAATACTTTGTTTGCCTTGTTCAGAATCTAAAAATTTCGAAACAGCATTTCGAGCACATTTCGCAGCTTCCAAGTTTAATTGATAGCTATAGTCCTGCATATCATAATCCGCCATTGAAATACGTTGCGCACTGAATGTATTTGTTTCTAAAATATTGGCTCCTGCTTGTAAATACTTTAAATGTATTTCTTCAATAATGTGAGGTTGGGTGATGCAAAGCATGTCATTATTCCCTTTGACATCTTTATGCCAATTTTTGAATTGTTCCCCACGATAATCTGCTTCATTTAATTTGTAGCGTTGGATCATGGTACCCATAGCACCATCTATCACTAAAATGTGTTGTTGTAGTAATTCGTTTAATGTACTCATTTGCTCAGTTTTTAGCTGAACTTATACTTCGTAACCAATAAACCTAGAGGGAGTTTAAATAGATTTGAGTATTAGTTCATGTTGTTTATTCAGGCCGAACAATAATCAAATCTGCCTGATAAAGCAAAAGTATAACCAAAAATTGAATAATAGGATTTAATCTAAGTATTTTTGCAGAATATTCATTTTCATGAAATTCACCATAGCTTATACGCTGTTATTTTTATATGTAGTTTCAGCTATTGTATTTTGGGGGTATAGCCTCCACAAGCAAAATAATCTAGTATACAATCTAGAAATAGAAAAGCTCAATTTAAAAAACCTAAACTCATCTTCAGAACAATATAAATTAGAATTACACAAAATAGACGACAAAAAAAGAAGACGAGAGAAACAATATTGGGGTGAAGAAACTACGTTTCTTTTTGTAATCCTTCTTACCGCGGGTATTGTTTACTATGCATATTACAGACAACGGCAATTAAGCAAATTGCAACAAAATTTCATGTTGAGTGTAACCCATGAATTAAAAACGCCCATCGCAGGTATCAAACTCAATATGCAAACTCTTGAGAAGAGGAAACTCGATGAAGACATTCAACGAAAGCTTATCATCTCCTCTGTACAAGAAACAAATCGACTCAATGACCTCTGTAATAATATTCTTATTGCAACTCAACTAGAAGATAACAAAAAGGCAATCTATTCAGATACAATTCTATTAAATGAATTGATTGAAGATCAAATAAATGAAATTAACAATAGATACCCTCAACTTAAGATAGCCACCAACCTAGAGGCTCCCGATTTTCAATTCAAGGGTGATTTAACCCTTTGGAAATTAGTAGTAAGTAATTTATTAGAAAATGCACGTAAATATTCTCCAGCAGATAAACCAATCGAACTGTCTACCATTAAAGATAATAACAATATAATATTCAGTATTAAAGATTCCGGCGTAGGTATACCTGATGAAGAGAAAAAAAGAATATTTGAAAAGTTTTATCGCATTGGCAATGAAAATACTCGTAAAACAAAAGGAACAGGATTGGGATTATATATTGTAAAAAAAATTGTCAATATGTATAAATATGACATTACCGTGAGAAATAATACACCGAATGGTTCTATTTTTGAGGTGACATTTAGTTAAGTTCTATTTTATGAAAAACGAAAAAAGACAACTATTACTGGTAGAAGACGAGGAGAGCTTGAGAGATGCATTGAAACTGAATCTCGAACTTGAAAACTATGAAGTAACAGCCGTAGATGATGGTAAAAAGGCCATCGATACTTTTAAAAAGGAACACTTTGATTGTATCATATTAGATATCATGTTACCTGAAATGGATGGTATTACCGTATGTGAAACTATTCGACTGCAAAATGATAAAATTCCAATTTTGTTTTTATCAGCTAAAAGCTCAGGTGCTGATCGAGTAGCTGGATTGAAAAAAGGTGGAGACGATTATATGACTAAACCATTTAATTTAGAGGAACTCCTATTAAGAGTTGAAAAGCTAATAGAAAAAAGTAAAAAATCGGAACATAGTGCCGAAGAAGTGGTGCACTATATAATAGGTAGTGGAAAAGTAGACTTTCATGCACAAGAATGCATTGATATCAATGGAGAAAAACATCCGTTGACAAAAAAAGAAATGATGTTTTTAAAACTGTTGGTAGAATACAAAAACGAAGTCATTACACGAGAACATATCTTGAAAATGGTATGGGGGTACAACGTTTTTCCAACTACTCGCACCATTGATAATTTCATTATGACCTTTCGAAAATATTTCGAGGAAGACCCCCGTCATCCTAATCACTTTTTAAGTGTACGAGGCGTTGGATACAAGTTTTGCAATTAGTATTTATAACGTAGCTCTCGCTTAGCGTGTACGTCTTTAAATAAATAAAGCGTTAGAAAAAAAATAAAAAATACTATCCCTGCTTGTATTTCTAGCATATCGTCTGTCAAAATATTGACAAAAATTAATATTCCCATCCAAGCACCTTTATATTCCTTTTTTTTGAAAAAAAGAAAATAAAAACTATAGCCAATAAACAAAAAAAGCAATACAACACCTAAGATCCCAACATCAAGCCAAGTATGTAAAACTTGATTATGCGTGTGCATATTATTTTTAGCCAAATCTAAATACCCTTCTTTTTTAAATTGATTTAATAATAATGGATTTGCTGAACCGGTCCCATAACCTAAGATTGGATGTTGTTTGATTAACTCCCATTCAAGCGACCATGCAGCCCTCCGACTTCCAGTAGAATTTTGAAATTCAACATTTTTGGTCGGTATTATTTTTAAATTAATCAATGTATCATCTAATCTGTTTTTCAAGGATGGTATTGTCAAAAACATTGCAACCATAATTATCACTGAAAAAATCAATAACCCAAAACGGAGAATGTAATTTTTAATTAAGTTGCTCAAAGTCAGTATAAGGTATCCAATAAAAATAAGTAAAAATAATATAGTTGTTTTAGACAGTAAAACCAAAATGGCAAACAAAAAGAAAAGAAAAGTCAATATTGTTAACCATCTTTTTAGCGTATTCATTTTCTTTTCTTTAATTAAATGAATACCTATCAATACAATGCCAAATGCAAAATAATTTGAATAATAGCCGGGGTGCATGATTGATTCTGAAATCGTCATACGATGAAAAATAGTTGACAAGGGTGCAGTAGGGTACTTCCAAAAAGTGTATACAATACAAAAAAGAAAAGAAACCGCACATGAAATGACAAACCCCATTTCGAGATAGTGTCTTCGACTTGGATTCAGATAGTTTTCAGTTGAAAAAAGTATAGGAAGAATTAAAAATGACAACTTCACTTCAATCGATTGCCATCCATTGAATGGAAAATCGCTCCAAAAAAGTGCAATTAAATGAATAAAAAAAAAGCCCCATGAAATAATAATAATGGGAGTAAATTGAAAATGTTTGATTTTAAACCACAAATCTCGATCCCAGATCCAATGAAGTATTAATAAGACAATCCCTATTGAACTGATTCGTTCATGCCATGGAAAAACCATGGCTGTGATTAGCACGATTAAAAACCAAATGGATGACCTATCGAGTTGCTTGAACTGAATCATTGAATCACGAAGTTAAACTCAATTCTTCATATCTTTACATCATGCTTATTCAAATTCATCCTAAAAATCCTGACGAGCGTAAGATTAAAATCATAGCTGATAATCTTCGAAAGGGAGGCGTAATCATTTATCCTACTGATACTGTGTATGCCATGGGTTGCGATATTGAACATCATGAAGCCATAGAACGTATTTGTCAATTGAAAAATATTAATCCACTTAAAGCACAACTTTCATTTATTTGTAACGACCTGAGCCACTTAAGTGAATATACAAAAGCTATTGGGACACCTCTTTACCGCTTTCTAAAACAATATTTGCCTGGCCCTTTTACATTTATTTTGCCAGCTAGTAAAAAAGTACCCAAATTACTTCGCACTAAAAAAGAAACGGTAGGTATTCGTGTGCCAGACAATTTAATATGCAAGGCTATCATATCCGAACTTGGCCATCCTATTATAAGTACATCGCTTCCAGTTCCCGATGGGGAAGAAATACTTTCAGACCCAGCGTTAATCTATGAATTATTTGAAGATCGTGTTGATTATGTAATTGATGGTGGTTTTGGAGGTATGGTTACTTCTACAATTGTCGATTGCACATTATCACCACCCGAGGTGATACGCGAAGGGTTGGGTGAAATTATATAAAATCGCTGAAAGCTATACTCAAAATGGATTTTAAGCCCTTTTTTTTAGTTTTTACAAACATATTTCTGATTCAATTTTCTTTTATAAGCAGTTTTTTATTAATTTGTACCCAAATTGAATTGCATGAACAAGTTTTTTCTTGTATTAATTGTTGTATTGGGTATTTCTTATCAGAGTAATGCACAGCTTTTTACTATTCCAAGCTGGGACTACAATTGGGATCAAAAGGCCCATGAAAAAGGACAAATACACTTCTCATATGGGTATGGGCAACCAAGACTAGATAAGAATTTATTTAAATTCCAAAAAGATAGTATTGATTTTAAAGTTGTAGGCATTGGTCCATTTTTCTGGAAAGCAGAACATGGTCTTACACGTAGATTAAGTGTTTCCTTATCAGCTGCTTATATTTTATACAAATCTGAATGGAAGCGTATGCGTCCCGATCCAAAATATGGCTATGATTTACCTTTTAGATATGGTACAACTTTGCATGATATATCTGCCAACCTACGTTTAAACTACCATTTATTTGTGAACAAAGAATGGGATGTTTATATTGGAGGTGGTGTAGGATACAATCACTTTATCAATAAAGATTTTACCGATTACGCTCCAGATGACTCTACATTTAATTCTCAGTTTAAAATACCTTATCCTGTTTCTTATGAAATGACATTTGGTGTACGTTACTTTTTCTTAACTCGCACTGCAATCTATGTAGAAGCTGGTTTAGGCAAGGCGCTTATACAAGGTGGGTTTGTATTTAAATTCAGACATAGAAAAAGAGGATAATTTATTATATTTGCAACTTATTAATCATTTTACATGACAAAGACATTACTTTCTATCTTCGAAATCGGCAACGCAATAGGCTATTGGGGTTGCATCATTTTCTTCGTTATTATGTTCATCGGACTTATTTTCGTGATGAAAAACTATGTAAAAGATTAGTTTATTTCTTTTATTAGTGTCTTTTCGTCGAAGGCCTCTTCATTCTCTAATTCCTATTTAGTATGCTATTACGCATTGTCAAGTTTTTGAAAGATTTGCTTTTAGCATCCCGACTATTTACAATTTTGAAACCACTTAATCATTTATTGGGGTTTCTTTTTCACTTTACCAAACTTACTAGTTGGGTTAATAAAAATAGTGGCAAATTTATTAAATCTGATTTTTACACTCCCAATCGTAATTATTCCAAACGCCCTTTTTTATACAAGGATGTAATGGACCATTATGCTTTAGCCGACAATCCTGTTCATTATTTTGAATTTGGTGTTGCTTCTGGTGTTTCATTTAAATGGTGGTTGGCAAATAATTCTAATAATGATAGTCATTTTTTCGGATTTGATACTTTTGAAGGATTACCCGAAGACTGGGGTGGGTTTTATCAAAAAGGTGCTATGTCGCACGGAATACCTGACATTAAAGACGAAAGAGCGAAGTTTTATAAAGGTCTTTTCCAAGAAACGCTCACACCTTTCATTGAAGATCATAATGCCTTCTTGAAATTGCCGATTCGTAAAGTCATCCATTTGGATGCCGATCTTTTTACTGCTACTTTATTTACTTTATCACAGTTATATCCATATTTAAAAAAAGGTGATGTGCTCATATTCGATGAATTTTCGGTTGCAAATCACGAGTTCAAAGCATTGGATTTGTTTCAAGAAGTCTTTTACGTAAAATGTAAACCTATTTTCGCTCAAAACAATTTTTATCAGGTAGCATTTGAGATAGAATAATTACTTTTGCAACTGAAATGATTAACTCTCAACTCGCCGCAATACGTCAGGATTATCTCCTTGCTTCATTGACAGAAGAGGACACGTTTGATGATCCCATTTTACAATTTCAAAAATGGTTTCAGGAGGCTGTAAATGCTGGCATAGACGATGTAAATGCATTAGCGCTAGCAACAGTAGATGCTCATCACAAACCTCATAATCGTATTGTTTTACTGAAAGGCATTGAGCAAGAGCAATTTGTTTTTTTTACCAATTACAATAGTCACAAAGGAAATGATATTGCTTCAAATCCAAATGTTGCTCTTACTTTTTACTGGGTCGAATTACAACGTCAAATTCGTATCGAAGGCATTGCAACTAAATTAACAGTTGAAGCTTCCGAAGCTTATTTTCATTCAAGACCCATTGAAAGTCAATTGGGTGCTTGGGCTTCACACCAAAGTGAGGTATTGCATCATAGACATGATTTAGAAAAACGATTTGAATTGCTTCAAAAAGAATATGATGGAAAAAAAATTCCTTGTCCGCCACATTGGGGTGGCTATCAAGTACTGCCATCTGTAATAGAATTTTGGCAAGGAAGAGCAAGTCGCATGCATGATCGTATTTTCTATTCAAAAGAAATAGATTCAAATTGGAAACGAGTCCGATTGAATCCGTAATTTTTTATTTTTCGTATTTCCACATTCTTTTTTTTCCTTCAGCCATCCACTCAATCGCTTGCGACATTCGCTTTTCTCGTGTAGTTTCTGTTTTGGCATCTGTAATCCAAACAATATATTCTTTTTTGCATGAGTACGTAAAAGCATTGAATGTTTTTAAAGCTTCTTTATTCTGTTTGAGTTCCTTCAGAAAATAAGCAGGCGCTTCAATAGCTTCGTCTTTGGTAGATTTTACTTTATTCACTTTGATACCATCATCGTTCAATTTCATAGCTTCTTTAATCCATGCTATTATTTTTTTATCGGAAGGCAAATCATCCAAACAAGTTATTTTACCTATATGTCCCATGGATGATTCACTTGATGCATGTTGCATCAACGCTTTATCTTTCATAAGCGAGGCTTTCCAAAAACCCATTGCGCAATGATGCTTAAATGCGGCCATGTGGCACATCATACCGATTGTAAATCTGTAATAGTCCAATGTCGGCTATGCCTCATTGTACTAAACACATTTATCATCGGCATTTACAATTGTAAAATTCTAAAAATATTTACACTATTTTAGAATTACAATTACTATCATTTCTCCTTTGTAATCAAAGAAAGGCATTCCCCATTTTATTTTCTCTTCTGCTTCAGGACAAGTATGATGCACAAGTGCACGTATATGATTTAAAATTGGATGAGCAAAAGGCTGTGCTTTTAAAATGAAATTATCTACCTGAGGAGAATATGGCATTTGTATAATATTGAATTCTTTATCAAAGATAAAATATTCATTATTTTATTTCTATTACTTCTGCATCTTCTATATCCTGTGCCTTGGACGATTTCACAGAAGACGTAGTGCGTGGTGCTAGCTTATTCTGAAGATACCATGCTAAAGTGAATGTTGGAATGATATCTGTAAAAGGTATAATTTCTTCTAAAAATGAAAAAGCACCTCCAAGCATACCACCTAATCCGCCAAATGTATTGTAAAATACATAAGCCGAAAGTGGTGCCCAAATAGTATCGGACCATTCACCCAAAGCAGGTATTAAAAAAGAAGCCATACCAATTAAATCCATTATTATACAGAATAATAAGGTAGGTTTTTTTGTAAAAAACGAAGCAATGATTTTTTCCATGTTTATATTATTGCAATTTTAATTCCAAACTAAAAAGTATGCAAAAATGGCAGACAATCAATAAAACATGCTAAATGAGATAAATAGATTACAGATTATAAATCTTATTTTTTCAAAACAAGCACATTGTCCCAATTATTAACTGGATTCGTTTCGCGGCCATAATAGGTCATGACCATATCAGTTGCAGTTAAGGTATTAATAGAAAACGTATCCCCATCAAATACCATTTTGGTATCGCTGAATAAATTATAAGCGACTGTATCTAATGAACCTGCTATTCTATAATAAGCTGTATTGTTTGTATTAAATTGCACATAATCCCCTACCATTCCGTAGTCTATAACGGTGTCAACAATTGTAGTAGAAGCACCTACATATTGAATATCCTGAATACTCATCAGATTCCATTTGTATTGCAATTTTTGAGCTGTGGTTTGAGGTGTCGTTGTAGTCGTTGTCGTTGTTTTATCTTTACCACATGAGGCTAGAATAGAGATAACAAGTAGACCAAATAATACTTTTTTCATATTTTTTTTATAAGAAATGCAATATTAAGTCTTTTTTAAATTTTGCAGATAAAGTATCCTGAAATAATTCTTTATAAAATTTGAAGAAAAATAGGGTTTTCTAATTTTTCACAATGTCCATTTATAAAATCTACTTTCATTTCTGAAATAATAATCCAATCAAATGGATTAAGTTTTTCAATTATTTTTTTCACGTTAGGTGTAAATAAATTTCCATCTATTTGTAAATGTTCAAGCATTTTTCCATTTTGAAAAAATCAATACTATAAGAAACAATTGGCATTTTAAAATCAAAATCAAACCCAGCTAATTTTGTTGTAATAAATTCTTGAGCTAATAATTCATTTTTACCAATTTTACCAAACGTTTTATTCGCAACTAATGCATAAGGTAATGGAATTGATTTCACCCTATAATAATTTTTATATATTGTATCATTTTGATTACTTAGTATATACATTGTGAGAGATCCAGTATTGAATGGGTTAATAACAAATTGGTTATTCAATTTGTTATTGATTTTTTTAACACTTCCATTATTTACAAACAATTTAAATTGTTTTGGTTTTAAATCTTCAACAACTACGGTAATTGGATTATCTACTCCTTTATACAAAATACTTGTTTTATCAAATGCTATTGCAACACGTTGGCTTTTGCAATTGAATCCAAAAAACAATACAATTATAAATAAACTTTTTTTCATAAGAAACTTTAAAATATACTGAGTTCTAATGCGCCTCCAACCAATTATCCCCCATACCCACTTCCGCAACTACAGGAACTCCATTCGGCAACATCATGGCGGATTGCATACAGTCCAAAATTAAGGCTTTCATTTCATCGGCTTCTTCTTTTACAACATCAAATACCAATTCATCATGAACTTGAAGAATCATTTTACTTTGGAGTCTGGAGCTTTTTAATTTGTCATTTATTTTAATCATTGCCAATTTTATCATATCGGCAGCACTCCCTTGAATTGGACTATTAATCGCATTGCGCTCCGCAAATGAACGCACAGTATGATTGGCCGAAGTAATATCACGCAACCAACGTTTACGTCCCATCAAGGTTTGTACATAGCCATGTTCACGTGCAAAGTTGATCGTATCATCCATGTATTTTTGTATGCCCGTAAATTCATTTTTATAATTATCAATAATCTCCTTGGCCTCTGTACGACTTATCGATAAATTTTCGGCTAAGCCAAATGCTCCCTGTCCATATATGATTCCAAAGTTGACACTCTTTGCTTTGTAACGTTGTTCTTTGCTCACCTCACTCTCAGGAATACCATATACCTTAGCAGCAGTCGCTGTATGAATATCTTTGTGTTGTTTGAAAGCATCACACATTGCTTCGTCACCACTGATAGCAGCTACCACACGCAATTCGATTTGCGAATAATCGGCACTCATCAATACATGCTTATCATCACGTGGTATAAATGCTTTTCGTATTTCTCTTCCTTGCTCTGTACGTATAGGAATATTTTGTAAGTTAGGATTTATACTGCTCAATCGTCCTGTGACAGCAATGGTTTGTCCGAAGGTGGTATGAACTCTTCCTGTACGAGGATTGATCAGTTCGGGCAAGGTATCTACATACGTATTTTTCAATTTTGTAAACTCTCGAAAAGTTAAAATATCATCACATATTTTATGTTCATGTGCCAGTTTTGCTAATACTTCTTCGCCTGTTGCATACTGACCTGTTTTTGTTTTTTTTGCTTTTGGGTCGAGCAATAATTTTTCGAACAGCACTTCGCCTAATTGTTTGGGCGAAGCTAAATTAAATCGAACACCTGCTTGCTTGTATACTAATTCTTCAGATTCTTTGGCCAATTTTTCTAAAACAACACTATAATTTTTTAAGAATTCCGTATCAATTCGCACTCCTTCATACTCTAGCTCTAGCAATACTTTTATTAATGGTGTATCTACTTCATTGAATACTTTTTCCACATCATTCTCTTTCAATAAGGGTGCAAACTTTTGTTTTAACTGCAAGGTGATGTCGGCATCTTCGGCTGCATATTCTTTTATTTTTTCTATTTCTACATCGCGCATTGTGCCTTGTCCTTTGCCTTTTTTCCCTATTAACTCTTCGATCGAAACGGGTTTGTATTGTAAGTAATTTTCACTTAATAAATCCATGCTACGTTTACCTTCTGGCTCAAAACAATAATGAGCCAACATGGTATCAAATAAATTTCCTTTGAGTTCAATGCCATAGTTTTTTAATACCAATAAATCATACTTGGTGTTTTGTCCTATCCATAAAATATGTTCGTTGTCAAACAACACAGTGAATTCATTTAAGATAGCAATACAATCTTCTCTGTTGGCAGGCAATGGAACATAGTAGGCTTCATGTGCTTTTACAGCAAAACTCATTCCGACTAATTCGCATACATTGGCATCCAATCCAGTTGTTTCAGTATCAAAGCATAGTTCCAATTTATTAATTTGAAGATTTGTCAATTTGAAAATGAAGTCTTTTCGATTTTCTATCGTGTCTAAAAGATGATATGTGTGTTCTATATCATGAATGGTTTTATGTTGTATGATTTCTTGTGAAAACAAATCTTGTTGAATATTGTCATCTTTCGACTTTTTATTGTCTCCTTTCGACTCTACAGCATTTCCAAACAAATCAAATTGTGTATCTACTTTACCTACCGTTCCTACTTGAAATTCTTGTCCAAGTATTCTTTTGCCCAGGGTTCTAAATTCTAACTCATTGAATACCTCTGCCAAGGCTTCCCTATTCCATTCACTTAATGTAAAATCTTCTTCATGAAACACACAAGGAACATCTAAAATAATCGTTGCCAATTTTTTACTCATGATGGCATCTTCTTTACTTGCGCGAATTTTTTCACCAATAGATCCTTTTATGTTGTCTGCATTGTCCAACACATTTTCCATAGTGCCATATTCTTTCAAAAGTTTAGCTGCTGTTTTTTCACCTACACCTTTTATACCCGGAATATTATCGACCGCATCACCCATCATACCGAGCATATCTATTACTTGACTCACACGTTCAATATCCCATTTTTCTAAAATTTCTTTTTCCCCTAAAAAAGCTGCTTTCGCAAATCCTGATGCTGGTCGATAAATTTTCACTTTATCATTTACCAATTGTCCGTAATCTTTATCAGGGGTTACCATCACTACCTCATAGCCTGCTTGCGATGCTTTTACACTCAAGGTGCCAATGATATCATCGGCTTCATATCCGGGCACTTCAATGATAGGTATATTAAATGCACGCAATAATTTTTTAATATCAGGCACAGCAGATATAATATCCTCAGGTGTTTCTTGTCGATTGGCTTTATATGCTGCAAAGTCATCATGTCGTTCTGTTTTATCTTTGGTATCAAAGCACACCGCTAAATGTGTGGCTTTATGATTATTAATGATGTCCATCAATGCATTTAAAAAACCAAATTGTGCATTGGTATTTTTTCCAGTGGATGTTACACGTGGGCTTTTAGACAATGCGTAATAAGCACGAAATATGAGGGCAAAGGCATCGAGTAAATACAGTTTTTTCTCCATGTGGTGAAAGTACGAAGAAAATGAGAAAATGGATATGGAATTGAAAACAGAAAAAATCCTTATCTTTATTTTTCAATAATCTATTTTTATGAAAACTTTATTCACCTTGCTTTTAGCATTTATCTGTTTGTCAAATTTCGCTTCTACTTTTGACAACAATATCAATCCTGTTTTAAAAAATAAAAGTTTTATAGAAAAATTTGGAATAGAACCCAGCTCAACTACTGATGAGATTTTACGCATTCAAACTCATTTGGAATACGTAGAAAATTTATTGAGAAACACAAAAACTAAAGGACTTTCTAAAACACAACAAACTAATAGAGTACATTTATTAGACTTATTACATAGTTATTGGCAAGCAGGTATTTTCCCAAAGAATTATGATATGGAAGAACGCAAACCTTGTTTTATTGATAAAGATGGCACCATTTGTGCAGTGGGTTATTTAGTAGAACAAACTGCAGGTAGAGATGTGGCTGAATATATAAATACACAATACCAATATGCCAATATCAAAGACATTCATTTAGCTAAATTAAATAAATGGATAAAAGATAGTGGCCTCTCGCTCGAGGAATGTGCGATGATACAACCTAATTATACACCTACACATTTGTCTAATCGAAATAATCCTACTACAGGCGCTATAGCAGCTTCAATATGCTTTACTGGTTTAAATACATATAATTCAATTGTACACTTGAATCATTCTTTGACAAATGATGGCAAAAACAAAAATGCAATAACAGGCGTATTTTTGGGAGTATCGCAAATTGGATGGGGTATAGCTAACTACAGTGTATCAAAAAACAATCAAAATCCAACACACCATAAAACATTCTTTGCTACAAATTTGCTAAGTGGCTCTGTGGCTATTTTAAGCAGTGGATTTAACTACATTACAAACAGAACGCCAAAAACATCAAAGAAAAACCATATTGGTTTATTTACATATCCAATTGAAAACAACTTGGTGTATGGTTTACAATGGAATAGGGGATTGTAAAAGCTAATAGAATTTTTTATTGTAAATTTGTTTAAAATTTCAAAGATGAGTACTGCCGATATTAAACAACAACTCCATTATTATATTGACAATGCTGACGAGGAAAAAGTTGAAGCAATATTCACTCTTTTGAAGAATGATATTTGTAGTTTTTCTATGTTGAGTGATGAGCATAAAACAGAATTAGACACAAGACTTGGCGAATATTTGGAGGCTAAAGGAACGTCTTACTCATGGTCACAAGCATTAAAAATTATTCGTTCAAAATAATTATTATCGGATGAAGGAATTTCAATTTATCATTCGCGACAAAGCCTTAGTAGAAATTAAAGAGGCCTATGATTGGTATGAATTGCAAGTTGAAGGATTAGGAGAACGCTTTTTAAATAAACTTGAATATTATTTTGAAAAAATCCTAGAAAATCCAAATCAATTCAGAAGGACCTATAAAAACTTTAAAGAGATTTATATACATATCTAATACCAATCTCAACCCTCGATTGTTTATCTTTGACGTTCATGAAAAAAATCATTGTAGATAATGAAATCTTAGCTAAAGCATTTTTGGAAATGCCATTGGCTATTTACAAACATGACAAGAGTTATATTCGCCCCTTGGATAAAGACATTGAAGAAGTCTTTGACAAATCAAAAAACAAATTCTATCGACATGGTGAATGTGAGCGCTGGTTATTTCAACAACCTGACGGAACCTATGTAGGACGTTTAGCCGTTTTTGTCAATAAAAAATATACCAATGATCAACCTACAGGTGGTATAGGATTTTACGAAAGTATCAATGATCAATCATTGGCCAATTTTATGTTTGACGAAGCGAAGGCTTGGTTATTAGCTCGAGGTATGGAAGCCATGGATGGACCTATCAATTTTGGCGAACGAGATCGATGGTGGGGTTTGTTGGTCAATGGATTTGAAGAGCCCTTGTATTGCATGAATTATAATCCACCTTATTACCAACAATTGTTTGAAAATTACGGCTTCAACGTCTACTTTAATCAACTTTGTTTTGGCATGGATGTATCTACACCACTTAGTGACAAAATGAATCGTTGGCACGACCATTATGAAAAAGATCCTGATTTTTCGGTACGACATATCAAGAAAGATGAGTTGGATAAATTTGCTCAAGATTTTTCCACCATTTACAATAAAGCATGGGCTAAACATGGTGGAGGTAAAACGATTGAATTGAAACAAGCAAAATTAATTTTTGCGAAAATGAAACCTGTAATAGATGAAAAAATTACCTGGTTTGTATATTACAAAAACGAACCTATTGCTATGTGGGTCAATATTCCTGATTTGAATCAGTACTTCAAACATTTCAATGGCAAGTTTGGATTATTACAAAAACTACATTTCCTCTATCTTAAAATGACAGGTGCTTGTAAACGATTTGTAGGTGTGGTATATGGTGTAGTGCCCGAATGGCAAGGCAAAGGAACCGATGCTTACATGATTGTAGAATGTGGCAAAGTAGTACAACCCACGTTGCGTTATCAAAAATATGAAATGCAATGGATTGGTGATTTTAATCCCAAAATGATAAATCTAGCAGCTAATCTTGAAGCTTCCGAAGTTCGCCGATTAAGTACCTATCGTTATCTATTCAATCGTACATTAGAATTTAAACGACATCCTACCTTAGGTTAACATCCATGAAGAGTTTAATCAAATACACTTTATCGCTTTTTATTTTCTGGTTAATCGTCTTTTTTTTCAACAGGCTATTTTTTGTACTCTATCAAATGCCAATTGGAAATAAAATCAAAAACGGAAACGATTTATATTTAGCATTTATCAAAGGTTACCCCTTGGATTTTTCTACTTCCACTATGTTGGTTCTGATTCCAATGTTAGTTGCGTTGATTTATTATATTTTTCATAAAGAAGGTATTAAAAATGCATTACCGAAAGTTATTGCAACTTTGTTGATTATTTATATTGCTGTATCACTTTCAGATGCAGGATTATACCGCGAGTGGAATGCCAAAATCAATATGCAGGCTCTAGAACATTTTCAAAATCCGTCTGAAGTTCTAAAAACAATTTCTGTTAAATTACTTATTATCTACGTTGTATTATTAATTGGGCTTTCTTATCTCTTTCTTTTTATTTATAAAAAATTGGTTCAACCGATTTTATCAAAAGAAGAATCGACAAACATTAAAAAAAGAATTGTCTATGGATTTCTTTTTTTTATAGTAAGTGGAGGCCTGGCTGTGATAGTAATACGTGGAGGGATTACGAACATGCCTATCAATCAAAGTATTGCTTACTTCAGCAATGATATTTTGGCCAATGATATTGCAGTGAATCCTTTGTATAGTTTGATACAAGACCTAGATATCAAAAATAAAATTCCAGATTCTACCATATATAAATTGAGAAGTAATGAAGAAGCACAAGCTATTATTGCCGATGACTTTTCACTTGTCAATGATTCATCATTGAAAATATTAAACACAACCCGTCCTAACTTAGTATATATATTTCTTGAAAGTTGGAGTGTTGATAATATCAGTCGACTGGGTGGTATAGAAGGATGCACACCTCAGTTTAATAAGTTGTGTGACGAAGGATTACTCTTTACCAATGCCTATTCCAATGCATATGTATCAGACCAAGGCATTCCTGCTGTGTTAAGCGCATATCCATCGGTGTCGAGAATGGCAATCACGAATCAACCTGCTAAAATACACAACCTGCCATGTATAAGTGAAGAATTGGAACCATTAGGCTATTCGCGTTCATTTTTATTTGGAGGAGAATTAGTATATGGCAATTTGCGTGGCTACTTATTAGAAAAGAAATTTACTGACCTGACCGAAGTATATGATCTTACTCAATATCCAAAAGGAAAACTAGGCGTGCAAGATGAATATACTTTCAACGAATTGGCAATAAAATTAAATCAAAAAAAAGAACCCTTTTTGTATGGCTTTTTTACACAAAGTACTCATATGCCTTATGATTTCTCCCCTTCAGATAATTGGCAATCTGAGAAAAACGACCCTGAAAAAAAATACACTGAATCGATTCATTATGCTGACATTCATTTAGGTAAATTTTTTGAACAGGTTAAAAAACAAGCATGGTATGCTAATACATTATTTGTAGTGGTAGCCGATCATAGTCATAATACTATCAAGCAATGGGATCCTGTATCACCCCAACGCAGTAAAATTCCAATGTTATTTATTGGTGGTGCATTGAGCAATGAATGGAAAGGTAAATCGCGGGATAAAATAGTATCTCAATTGGACATAACTTCTACCATACTACATCAGATGCATTTACCTTCATCTCGTTATCCTTGGTCAAGAGATATGATGAACCCTTCCAAACCATCATCTGCTTATTATGTATATTATGGAGGTGCGGGTTATATCAATGAAAGTGGATTTGCTTCAGCAAGTTTACAAAACAAATCCTTGATTACGACTGACCTAAAGGACTCATCAATCATACAAAAAATGAATGGCAAACTAGCTAGCTTTGAACAACTAGTGTATGAAGATGTACGTACTCGAAAATAAAATTTATCTTGTCCTTTTTAAAGCAAGTATACGCTTATAACTTTCATCAATACGTTGTGGTGATATGATGCCTTTATCAACCAAACTTCTTATGGTAGCGTGAATATTGGACGGTGTATATTGCGAAGCTCCTTGAATATTGTTACTGAAAATAAACATGTCTACACCTGCTTGTATGCCTCTACGCAAACTTTCCTCTAAGCTATATCGACTACTGATTGCATGCATTTGCATGTCGTCGGAAATGACAACCCCTTTGTAATTCATTTTACCTCTGAGTAATTCGGTAATGACTTTATAGGATAACGTTGCAGGCAATCCACTCTCATCCAATTTACGATTTACGATATGAGCCGTCATAATCATATCGACCATACCAAGATTGATCATTTGGTAATAAGGCATTAATTCAGACACTTTCCAATACCTGCTCACATCTACTAATCCCAAATGCGAATCGGACATACTATTTCCATGACCAGGAAAATGTTTGAGTGATGTTTTGATTCCTAAATTATGGTGAGCTTGAATGTATATTGAATCATAATGAGATACTTTTTCAGGATCAGCTGAAAAACAACGATTTATTTTACCTAATACTGGACATATTGGATTGTGTAAATCTGCCACAGGTGCAAAATTTAAATTGATGCCACTGCTGGACAAAGCTTCAGCTATAGTTGTTGCAATTTCATATGCATAGATGTCGCTTCCTTTATCACCAACACTTTTAGCCGAAGGCATTTCTTTAAATCCATATTTTGTTTTTAATCGATTCACCTTGCCCCCCTCTTGATCTATTGAAATCAATAATGGAATATTCGCAGCATCTTGTAATGTATTGGTCAAGGATGCTAGGTTTTTTTGAGTATTGACTGGGTTCAAATTATATTCAAACAACAATACACCACCTACTTTTCCATTTCGGATATCCTTCAATATAGCTGAATTTTGCGAAGCAGATTTACCTGCCATACCTACCATAAGCATTTGTCCGATTTTGATATCAAGACTATCAGCCTTCAATTCCCAACATAGAAAAATTAATATAAACAAATGCAGGCTCTTCTTTTTCATAGAAAGTATATTCGATTCGGGTAAAGATAAAAAAAGCCATTCTAGAATAAATCTAAAATGGCTTTTTAATATACGAATAACGAATAGTCTAGTAGTTAAATCGAACAGCTAAAACAAAATTGCGTCCAGGTGCGCTCATACCCGATGCAAAATAGCGATAGTTTTTATCTAGGATATTTTCAACACCGGCCTGTATAGTCATGTACTTTGCAACAGTAACCCCTGCACGGAAATTGACCGTATACCAACTTGGAGTTCCATTTGGTGTTGAGTATTGAATATTATCTTCTCCATTTGGATTGTAATCTATTAAACGTTTACGGCTGTTATAAATACTGTATAATTCAGCATACCATTTTGTGTTTTCATATTTCATACCTAAGCGGCCTGTAACGGGAGGCACATGATCCAAAGGGACTAATACTGTATCATTATTAAATCGACCATATGTATAATTCATAGACCCAAATAATGAAAAATGCATTGCAGGTCTATAAATCATATTTAATCCACCCCCATAAATAAATGCAGTTGCTTTATTTTGATTGGCATACACGGCTGTCATAGTTCCATCATACAATGCAGAGTCGCTTCCATTATATGTATATCTGTCAGTTACGATTGCATTGGTAAAATGAGTATAAAAACCATAAGCGCTTAATTCAATTGTACCATTATTGTATTGAACTCCAAAATCGACATTTTTAGTATACTCAGGTTTTAAATTTACATTTGGTACAATTAATCGTTGACCACTTACAGATTCAAATACTTTTGCCATATCATCAATATTAGGTGAACGAAAACCGCTTGAAAAATTTACAGTTAATCGAATTTCTTCTTCAGGCATATAGGCCACACCTATGTTACCTGTTACTGCTGTATTTTTTTGTTCCAGTGTTGTGTATGGTAATCTGAATTGGATAGACGTATCTGCCAAGGTCGATTTTAAGGTATTGTAATTTAAACGCAATCCATCATTCACAACTACTTTACCATCGGCTAATTTCAATATATGTTGATAAAATAATCCCATTAAATTCATATTGTTACTCCCATCTGGATATCGTGTATCAATAGGTGCTTCTATTCCGGTATTAATATCTTTTTTAAATGCAGAAGATTTTAAAAAATTAAATTGTGCATCAGTACCAATTGTTACTTCATTGATTTCATCTTTATGGCGAATAGCAAAATTGTAGCCCCCTACATTTACTTTTTCAGTTCGATGATTTGTTGCGGACTTGCCAAAACCTCTATTATGTCTGCTTTCTTCCCAATACTGATGATTGATATTCATGGTCAAATCATTGAAAAACCCTTTCATTTTTACTACATCTAATGAATAAGCTGCTAACGTTCTAAATTGCGGACCATAATACCATTCTGCATTCTTGGCAATGCCACCTGATGTTTCGGTTAATCGATCATAACGAGGTACATTGGTCGAATTAGATAATTGTAAATTGATTCCGTGTTTGATATTTTTATTTTGAACGATAGAAAATTTTTGCAACAAATCAAATTGCGAATACCCTGTGCTTACTTGTTTGTATGGATCAGGATTTTTCAACATTGAATCTTTTCCATTAATTCGCTCTACTATGAAATTCTTTTTCCAAAGATTCATGATTGAGTCTACCCCATTTTTACCTTGAACTAAATCATCAAAATCTGAATAGGTTAGTTGCGTTAACGACGCAAATTGATTATTACCAAATGTAACACCTACACTTCCTGTTTTTTCTTGATTAGCAGATGAATACCTTAGTAAGGCATTTGATCCTGTTAATTCAAACTTGGATGTTTTGGCTAATTTTGGATCTTTCGTTTTCATAAGAATTACACCTCCAAGTGCATCACTTCCGTGTATCGTTGAAGCAGGGCCATTTAAAATTTCAATTCTGTCCAATGCGTTATTGTCAATCGTAATGATATTCTGCATATGGCCGCTTCGTGATATTAGATTGTTCTGACGTATCCCATCTATATTTAATTGAATGCGACTAGCTTCAAATCCTCTCAAAACAGGACTTCCTCCACCTTGTTGGCTTTTTTGTACAAATACTTGTCCTGTATTGGTCAATACATCTGCTGTTGTTTGTGCATTCATCTGTTTCATATCAGTTGAAGTCACAACATCAATTTTCTGAACTATATTTTTCTTCTTTTCGACAAATTTATTTCCAGAAATAATAACGGTATTTAAATTAATATTTTTAATAGAATCTTTTTGATTCTGTGTTTGTGCATTGACTTGCATTATTGATACAAAGCACAATACTGTAATTGTGAATTTCTTCATTTTTTAAGAGTTTGTTTAAGTAAATAAATAGATAATACATCCATAGAATGGATATAAAAATTAGAAATAAAATCTTAAACAAATTCGGGGGGTGGTATTTCTATTGGTAGATTGACATTTATAAATTCAGACTGTAAGAATTGTTTCTTAGAGTCCGCTATATAATAAATTGGTTTGACTGAATAATCTAATAGTTCATCACAATACAACATTGTGATTTTAAATGTTTTTTGCAATTCATTTTTCTTTGAATTTGTTTCACTGGACTTGCTTAGCAATTGATCTTCTTTGCTATCAAAATGTCCATATACTAGAACATTATTTTGTTTATATGAGATTGATTTCACATCAAACATTTTGCCATTCAGTAAAATTTCATCTTTATTTACTTTCCTCACCAAAGACCATTCCTTTAACGTCAGCGAAATAAATTGATTTTTCTTAGCTGATAAATTTTCATTCGAGTGTTCATTGTGACGATGTAATTCAATATTGTAATTGTAAATTAATCCTATTGATTGAATTATAGAAAATAATATTAACAAAACTGTGGCAATATTTCCTTTTCTAGCGTGCAATGAATTTAGTTTGAATTTCGTTTAATAACCAAATGTAATATAATGAACTAAACTATTTGATATTTTCATTCGTCTAATTAGTATAGTATTCTTAATAATAAAAAATAAACGTATATGAAAAAAGATTTTTCAATCGGCTTGGTGATATTTTCATTCATCTATGCCATTGTAATTATTACTATTTTTCGATCTTAAAATAGAAATAATTATTCGCTTACCAATATTTCACCTGTCATTTCTTTGGGAATATCTATACCCATTACATGAAGGATAGTTGGTGCAATATCCCCTAGCTTGCCAGGCTTCACGTTGCCTTTGAAATCATTTGAAATAATAAACAAAGGAACTGGATTTAATGTATGTGCTGTATTGGGTGTTCCATCTTCATTTATCATATAATCGCTATTGCCATGATCGGCTGTTAGAAATATGGTGTAGTCTTGTTTCAATGCTTCGGTCACTATTTTGGCAACACATTCATCTACCGTTTCTACTGCTTTGATTACAGCATCCCATACGCCAGTATGACCTACCATATCTGCATTTGCAAAATTCAGGCATATAAAATCAGCCGATTGTGCTTGTATTTCTGGCAGAATAGCCTCTGTTAATGCACGTGCACTCATTTCAGGTTTCAAATCATAGGTGGCAACATCTTGTGGTGAATTTCGCATAATTCTTCGCTCACCGTTGAACTCATTCTCTCTTCCCCCACTAAAGAAAAATGTAACATGCGGATATTTTTCGGTTTCAGCAATACGGATTTGTGTTTTGTTGTTTCTTTCCAATACTTCACCTAAGGTGTTTTTCAAATCGTCATTTTTAAATAATACATGAACCTTCTTGAAATTTTTATCATACTCCGTCATAGTCACATAATACAAATCTAAAGGATGCATATTTTGTTCGTGATAGGACGTTTGAGTCAGTACTTCGGTAATTTCTCTGCATCTATCTGTTCTGAAATTGAAACAAAAAACCACATCATTGTCTTTAATGACTGCTTGCGGTTTGTTATTTTCATCAACCATAATTATAGGTTTCAAAAACTCATCTGTAAGTCCATTTTCATATGCCTCTTTAATAGATTCAAGTACATTCGTACTATGCTTACCTTCCCCATGCACCATGGCATCATACGCTATTTTCACTCTATCCCATCGCTTATCTCGATCCATGGCATAGTATCTACCAGTCACAGAAGCAATTTTTCCAGACGAAGTCTTTAAAAATTCATTTAAGTCATTTATAAAATCAAATCCACTTTTCGGATCAGTATCTCTTCCATCCGTAAATACATGAATCGCCACATCAGTTAGACCATTTTCTTTACATAAATTACATATTGCTTTCAAATGATCTATATGAGAATGCACCCCTCCATCACTTACCAAACCAATCAAATGGAGCGTTTTTTGATTTTGCTTAGCAAACATTAACATATTAATAAATTCGTCATTTGTATCTAGTTCTCCCGACTGTATGGCCACATTAATTCGTTGCAATTCTTGGTATACAATGCGACCTGCTCCGAGATTCAAATGCCCTACTTCGCTATTGCCCATTTGGCCTGCAGGTAATCCTACGGCTTCTCCACAAGTAATTAATTCGGTATTTGGATACAGATTATAGAGCGATTTTACAAAGGGGACATTGGCATTTTGTATAGCATCTGCCGATTTTAGTTGACCATGGCCCCAGCCATCCATGATTATTAATGCACACTTTTTTGACATAATTGCAAAAATAATGCAATATTTGCAGTATATTAGTTCTAACTAATTAATCCTATTGAAGTTACATGTAAAAATATTTTCTAGCCTACTACGTAGAAAATCGTTCCTACTGGTATACTTCCTTGTTTTTCAATGCATTGTATCAACAGCTCAGGACTACCTGACTAACATTTCCAATGCGTTTAAACAAGGAAATGCTAAGTCTATGTCCGTGTATTTTGATAACTCGATCGACCTTACTTTTTCAGACGAAACAAACACTTACAGCAAAAAGCAAGCCGAAATAATACTTCAGAAATTTTTTTCAAAGGTAGAACCTAAAAGCTTTAATAGTAGACGTAGCGGCGAATCTAAGTACAACAATTCGAAATTTAGTATTGGGTTTTTATCTACATCCAATGGTGAATATAAAGTCTATATTTTCTTTATTCAAAAGGGGAAAAATTATTACATCAAGGAAATGCGATTTGAAAAATAATTAAAATTTTTGCAATACATTATAGATGATTTGATCTGTTTATTATTCGCTTATAGTTAATATTGCCTTGGATTAATTCAATCTTATACATTATGACTATCACAGAATTTGTAAAACTAGCACTCGACGAAGATATAAAAGATGGCGACCACTCAACATTGGCTTGTATTCCCCCTAGTGAAATGGGTAAAGCTGTTCTTAAAATTAAAGAAAACGGTATCATTGCAGGACTAGCAATTGCAGAAGAAATTATTAAGACCATAGAACCTAGTTCCGTTATCACATTTTTTAAAAAAGATGGTGACAGCGTAATTTATGGTGAAAAGGCTTTTGAACTTGAAGCATCGGTCCATACTATACTAAAAGCTGAACGACTTGTCCTCAATATCATGCAACGCATGAGCGGCATCGCATCTTTGACGAATGTATATGTTGAAAAAATAAAAAGCTACCCTACAAAAATATTAGACACTCGTAAAACAACCCCATTGTTCAGATGGTTTGAAAAAAAGGCAGTAGTACTCGGCGGTGGCCATAATCACCGTTTTGGATTATATGATATGATTATGCTTAAGGATAATCATATAGATTATTGTGGAGGAATTGAAAAAGCCATCGACAAAACCAATGCCTACTTAGCAGAAAAAAACCTTAGTTTAAAAATAGAGATTGAGGCTCGATCTATCGAAGATGTAAAACGAATTGTAAATCATGGAGGTGTGCAACGTATTATGTTTGATAATTTTTCACCTGATCAAATTATTGATAGTTTAAAAATTACCGATGGGAAATTTGAAACTGAAGCAAGTGGTGGTATCAACCTAGAAACAATCGAATCCTATGCAGCTACTGGTGTCGATTTTATTTCGGTAGGAGCTATTATCCATCATGCTGTAAGTATGGATTTGAGTTTAAAAGCGATTAAGTAACACAATGCTATCATCTGTTTTTTTTATTGTCAACACACGTATTGGTGATCGAAAAATTGCCGAATTAACGAAGGCATTGCTTAAATACATTGTTGGTATTAAACACGAAGTACATCAAACAGAATACAGTGGCCATGCTTTAGAACTTGCCAAACAAGCTGTTGCCAATAAAAGTTCATTGATCGTAGCAGTAGGTGGCGATGGCACTGTAAATGAAGTACTACAAGCTGTGGTTCATTCAGACATTCCACTTGCAATTGTTCCTACAGGCTCGGGCAATGGACTTGCAAGACATTGCGGTATTCCTATCGAAATTGACAAAGCAGTTGAACTTATAGTTCAAGGCCATCTAAAATCAATCGACATTGGCAAAGCAAATGATACTTATTTTATTAGCAATGCTGGCGTCGGTTTTGATGCATATGTTTGCAACCAAATCAAACAAACAAATAGTCGTGGATTAAAAATGTATATACGCGAAGTTGTTAAAAATTATTTCACTTACAAAGCTGATACCTATCATATACAAGCCGACCAAGTCACATTAAATGAAGGTGCCTATTTTCTGAATATTGCCAACGGCAAAGAGTTTGGATATGGATTTCAAATTGCCCCTGATGCAAGCATACAAGATGGTATGTTGGATATGATTTTGGTTAAAAAAATAAATATCTTCAATGGAGCAAAATTTGTTTGGGACGGATGGAATAAAAATTTAATGAACAATGCACATTGCATTTATTTGAAAGCGAATAAAATAATAATTAAAAGCAAAAACATGCATTACTATCAAACCGATGGCGATGCACATGAATGCAATGGTATTTGTACAATTGAACTATGTAAAAATGCTATTCAATTATTAGTACCAACATCTATAGAAAATTTATAACTATGAGCAATAAAAAAAATTACACTGGAGGGCTCGTATACTCTACCAATCCTATTGCATTAAATGAGGAAACACAGGAAGAGTTGGAAACGCTTATTCCGTCTATGCAACGACTCAAAGTAAAACTCGACACCAAACAACGTGCTGGAAAAGTAGTTACCTTGGTCGAGGGATTTATTGGCAAAAACGAAGATTTAGAAACACTCGGTAAAATGCTGAAAACAAAATGCGGTACTGGCGGATCAGCTAAGGATGGAATTATACTCGTACAAGGCGATTACAAAACGAAGGTTATTCAATTATTGCAAGTTGTAGGCTATAATGTAAAACTTTAAATTAAACAATCTACTTTTGTATACAATCCATTCATGATGAAAAAATTTCTGACCTATATATTTCTTCTAATTATATTCATTCAGCTTTTTTCTTGCAAAAGTAAAACTGCTTATCAGGGTGATTCAATGATTAATTATCCTGATCTCAATCTAATCGTTCATGATTATATCGAACCCTATCAACAAGAACCATACACTTTTAGATTAGTCACTATTGAAAACGACAAAAGAGATACTGCCTTCCTTCATGCAAAAGAGGTAAAATGGGATGAAATCAAACAACCTTTTATAGATGCCAATTTGTATAAAAAAGAATTCGACAAGCAATATAAAATTGATGCAATCACCGATACCCTCACATCTACACTTTCTCTTATATTCACATCACTCAATCATGAAAATCTTACATCTAAATTAAGTATCAAAGCTAATTTGGCCGATAATAATATTCAATCCCTTTATGCAGAAACAAACGATGCTGGTTTTTTTACAAGTAAAGCCTACAAACTTCTCTTTGTAAATAAAAAAACTATTCAAATACAAGAATCTAGCAAAAAACCATTTTCATCCTTGAAAAATAAAATTACAACGCTAACCTTTTTGAATTAATTCAATATAGATTTTTGCAACGGTCTAAACCGATATTCCTACGTATTTTCGCGACGTGACTCGAGAAGAATTTACACCATTGATTGCTTCATTGCCAAACAGCCCTGGTATCTACAAGTATTTTGACTCTACCGATAAAATCATTTATGTAGGCAAAGCTAAAAACTTACGTAAACGAGTTTCTTCTTATTTTAATAAGAAAGATGATAATTACAAAACAACACGTCTTGTATCCGAAATCAATCGGTTTGAAATATCTATTACAGACAGCGAACAAGATGCTTTTTTACTCGAAAATTCTCTCATTAAACAACATCAACCCAAATACAATATTGTATTAAAGGATGATAAATCCTATCCATATATCGTCATCAAAAAGGAACCATTTCCTCGTATATTTTTAACCCGTAGGTTAATACGAGATGGGTCTGAATATTTTGGACCATATACATCCGTTGAACAAGTCAAATCAATCCTTGACCTCATTAAGCAAACAATTTTATTACGAACATGTAGTTTAAATCTAAGTGAAAAAAACATCAAGGCAGGTAAATTCAAAGCTTGTCTTGAATACCACATAGGCAATTGCAAAGCCCCCTGCGTAGGATTAGAAAGCAAGGAAGAGTACGATTGGCAGGTCAATCAAGTAAGAGAGGTCTTTAAGGGAAAACTAGGAGAAATTACCCGTCATTACAAAAAAGAAATGCAAACCTATGCTGATAATTTAGAATTTGAAAAAGCTGAAATCACTAAAAAACGTTTAGAATATATTAAAAACTATCAGAGTAAATCCATCATAGTCAATACCAAGATTGACAATGTTGATGTTTGTTCAATCGTATTGGATGAACGAAATGCATTTGTCAATTTTATGATTATTGTACAAGGTAGTATTGTACAAACGCATACGTCCATCGTTGAAAAAAAATTGGACGAACCCGATGAAGAAATACTACCAATTGCAGTACAACAATTACGTGAGCGGTTTAAAAGTTTTTCAAGAGAAATTATTTCACCCATTGAATTTACATTTTCAGAAGGTGTTATTGTTACAGTACCTAAGCTAGGCGACAAGCGAAAGCTTCTAGAACTTTCCTTGAACAACGCCCAATATATGTTGCAAGAACAACGACGCAAAAACACCTTATTGCTTCAACAAAAAACAGACGATGATAATAAAACTATTTTAAAAAATCTGAAAGAAGAATTAAGTCTAAAAGATATTCCATATCACATAGAATGTTTTGATAATTCAAATTTTCAGGGAAGTTATCCTGTAGCGGCAATGGTTTGTTTTAAAAATGGCATTCCAGATAAAAAGGAATATCGTCATTTTCATATCAAGACAGTGGAAGGAATCAATGATTTTGCCAGCATGAAAGAAGTTGTATTTCGGCGATATAAACGTGTATTAGACGAAGGTATGCCTATTCCACAACTTATCATTATAGATGGAGGTAAAGGTCAACTTAGTTCTGCTGTAGAATCTCTACAAGAATTAGGTATGTTGGGCAAAACAACAGTCGTAGGATTAGCAAAAAATGTAGAAGAATTATTTTATCCGGGTGATAGCGAATCGCTGAAGCTTCCTTTTCAGAGCGAAGGGCTTAATCTTATAAAACGAATACGTGATGAGGTGCATCGATTTGGTATTACCTTTCATCGTAAAACTCGAAGCAAGGGAATTATCAAAAACGAATTGGAAAAAATTCCAGGCATTGCTGCATTAACGGCACGTGAATTACTCAAACATTTTAAATCAGTCGCCAATATTAAAAAAGCTTCATTAAGTGAAATCGCAACGATCGTTGGACACGCAAAAGCAAAAAAAATTGCTGACTATTTCAGTCAGCAATAAATTTATAATTTTCGAATTGCTTAGGCTTGATAAAAAGGCAATTTAACTACAACCGCTTTTAATAATTTTTCGCGTACTTCTACATAGATTTCAGTTCCTATAGCAGCGTTTTCGGCTGTTACATAGCCAAGGCCAATTGCCTTTCCAAGACTCGGGCTTTGTGTACCACTTGTAACATGGCCTATTTCCACACCATCTGAAGTTTTCAATTTATAATGATGTCGAGGTATTCCTTTGTCAATCATTTCAAAGCCAACCAATTTATTTTTAAGTCCGTTTGTTTTTTGGGCTTCAATGGCTGCACGGTTTGTAAAATCTTTGGTGAACTTTGTTATCCAACCTAACCCTGCTTCTAATGGACTAGTGGTATCATCAATATCATTGCCATATAAGCAGAATCCCATTTCTAAGCGAAGTGTATCTCTGCAACCAAGGCCTGCTGGCTTAATATTAAACTCAGCACCTGCTTCCATAATTTTATTCCACAGCATTTCGCCATTGGTTCCATTATCTTCATAATATATCTCTACACCGCCAGCTCCAGTATATCCAGTAGCACTCACCAATACATTTTCAATTCCAGCAAAAGTGCCTTTTACAAATGTATAATACTTCAAATTGATCAAATCCATGTCAGTCAACTTTTGCATTGCCTTCATTGCATTAGGACCTTGTATTGCTAGCAAACCTGTTTTGTCAGAAATATTGTGCATTTCTACATTGGATGTATTGTGTTTCATAATCCAATTCCAATCTTTTTCAATATTAGATGCATTCACTACTAACATGTATACCTTATTTGTTTCCACGCAATACACCAACAAATCGTCTACTATACCACCTTCATTGTTTGGCAAACATGAATACTGTGCTTTGCCATCAGTCAATTTAGAGGCATCATTGGTCGTAACGCGTTGTATTAAATCCAATGCACCATCTCCTTTCAAAATAAATTCACCCATATGGCTTACATCAAAAATGCCAACACTGTTTCTTACTGCTGCATGTTCATCATTGATTCCTGTATAGGAAATAGGCATATTGTATCCTGCAAATTCTGCCATTTTAGCTCCCAATGCTATATGTATTTGGGTAAAGGGTGTATTCTTCATTTATTAAAATTTTGACAAAAATAGAACATCCAACTCTTATTCTCTATTTTTTTACAAATACTCCTATTTGATAATTTATATTTGTAAACTTTTAATAGGATATATAGAATGGTAAAAAAAATCTGCTTGCTTGTTTGTTTTCTGATTCCAGTGTTGAGCTTTGCAAAGTCAGATAAAGATAAAATAGATCAATCCCCCGTAGCTAGAATAAAACGAGATATTGATTATCTAACATCAGATAAAATGGAAGGCCGACTAACTGGCTCCAATGGTGAGTTACAAGCAGCTGAGTATATAGAAAGTCGATTCAAAACCATGAATATTGCTCCTTATAAATCTAAATACAAATGGGAGTTTACCACCAAAGGTGGTATGAAAGTGGGGGCAAACGCTTATTTTAAAATCTTTGAACAATCCCTAAAAATAGGAAGTGAAGTAATCGTAATGCCCTATGGCAATGGAAATTCTATATTAGGATTTACAATGCCAAAAGTATACGAGCCTGATAATGTATGGATGATATCCATGAAAGAACTTAAAGTAAACGAAAGCAATAACCCTCAAAAGGTAATGTATGAATATGCACAATCTTGTATCGAAAAGGGTGCTCAATCTATCGTGTATTACAATGATATAGACGTTTTCCAAGATATTTCACAATTGAATTTGCTTTCGTTTCAGCCCCTTAGCAAACCAGTGACTGTGATTAATAACAAAGCCTATCAATATTATATAAAACCCAATTTGAAAAAAGACTGGATCGTGGTAGATGCAAAATTGGGATTTGAAGAAAGCAACGCCACTGGTAAAAATATTGTTGGGATGATTGATAACAAAGCCCCTTTTACTGTTGTTATTGGTGCGCATTACGATTATATAGGCAACTTAGGTGCCGAATACAAAGGGGCAGATGACAATGCGAGTGGAGTTGCTGCATTATTGGCATTGGCCGAAATGGTAAAAAGTGCTGGAATCAAAAACTACAATTATATGTTCATAGCCTTTTCGGGCAAAGAACAAAACCTACAAGGATCGAAATCATTTTTGAAACAAAATGAATATTTTACACCTACTATTTCATGTATGATAGATATTGATATGGTAGGTAGACTCAAGCCTACAGCTAGAGAATTATATATTTCGGGGTATGGTACTTCTCCTAAATGGAGTTCAATGCTTACGATGATGAATAAAGGCTTTAATTTAAAAATTGATAGTAGTGGATATGGTTACTCCGATTATACATCCTTTTACAACAAGAATATTCCTGTACTTAGATTCAGTACGGGCTATCATGAAGACTATATGCAACCTAGTGACAAAGCGGATAAAATTAACACCTCTGGTGAATATGATATCATTAGTTACATCTATCGAGTTGTGACCGAAATTGATCGAAATACAAAACCTATTTTTAATAAAACGAATGATATTCTTCCAAAACTTGAAAATCAAAAATCAGATATTGGAATCATTCCCGACTTTTCTTTTGCAGACAATGGCATTCGTATTGCCGCTTGTATTCCCAATAAAACGGCGAGTAAATCAGGTATGAATTCGGGTGATGTGATTACTAAAATTGGTCCTTTTACAATTATAGATTTTGATGACTATATAGAAGCTATGCGTAAAACAGATCAAGGAAGGGAAGTGACTGTAGTGGTTAAACGAGGGAAAAATGAATATAAATTCTTTGTGGTTTTATAGATTATTCTGAACCTAACAATTCTTTCAATTTCTTATCCAACGCTGGTCCACGCAAATCTTTCGCAATTATTTTTCCAGTCTTATCTAGCAAAAGCGTTTTAGGAATTGATGGTACATGATACAATTCATTGACCTTACTATTGAATCCTTTTACATCAGAGATATGGATCCATGGCATTTGAAACTGATTCAATGCGCTTATCCAATTTGGTTTTTTATCATCAAGCGAAACACTGATAATTTCAAAGCCTTTACCATGAAAAGCTGTGTAGGCTTGCTTTAAATAAGGAATTTCTTGTTTACAAGGACCACACCAACTTGCCCAAAAATCGATTAAGACATACTTACCTCTGAATGATGACAAGGTATAATTCTTTTTACCTGTAGAGTCTGGCAATGTAAAATCAGGTGCCATATATCCAACTTCAGTTGCACGTAACTTACTCAACATCTTGTCCAATTCATTTCCGTAAAACGAAGTACGTGCCTTGCCGGTCAATATGCCAAACATAGTATCAGCTGTAGCAATATTCAAGTTTTTATCGTTTGTAATTGCGCTGTATACTACAAATGCACTTACTTCAGTCGAATTGTTTTCAGTCAAGAATTTAAAAAAATTCTTTTTCAATTCATCATTCACCTTATTCATGACTGCATTCAAACTATCCGTTTTGGGATTCGGCTTATTATACTCCTGCGACAATTGCCCTGCAAATTGTTGCAATGGCTCCTGTGATATTATCAGCTTACGAAATACTTCATGAGCAGCCGACCCTTCTAGAAAAGTCACCTGCATATCTTTTCGTTTAATCGTAATGTTGATAGTAGAGTTGGGTTCGGCAAAAAACAATTGGTAACGATTATTTTCATCAGATAATAAAAAGGGATATACTTGATCTATCTCAGTTGTATACATAAATTTGCCATTGAGTATTTTCAATGTATCATTGGCGGGTTTTGTCAAGTTGCGTATCATGATAGTGCCGGTGGCCATATCAGAAACTGTACCCAATATTACACACTTTCCTTTTGATGCAAATGCATATTGTATGCTTAAAATACAAATTACTAAAATCGAAATTTTTTTCATTCTAATTAAGAGTTGTAGTTCCTTAGACGTTTGATGAGACGATGAGGTTGAAACTGATTATATAAAATTAAAGTTAACTGAATTTATTTAATTACTTCATTCAATTTGATTTCGAGTGCTTCTCCTCTCAAATCTTTTCCAATAATGTTGCCTTCTTTATCTAGTAAAAAATTAGATGGGATTGATTGTACACCATACAAAGCCGCAGCTGCGGAACTCCAACCCTTTAAATCGCTCACTTGTGTCCAAGTGAGGTTATCTTTACTGATCGCTTTTAACCATTGTTCTTTTTCTTCATCGAGTGATACGCCCAAAATATCAAATCCTTTTGAATGAAACTTAGCATATGCGGCTACTACATTCGGATTTTCGGCACGACATGGTCCACACCAACTTGCCCAAAAGTCAATCAATGTAACCTTTCCTTTAAACGAAGACAATGAAACTGGTTTGCCGTTTACATCATTGAGCGTAAAATCAGGTGCAGGCTGACCTTCTGATGTACCTTTCAATTGATTTGCCAATTCAGCTATTTTTTTTCCGTAATAGGTTGTCTTTACTTTTTCATCCAGCATATTGTATAACTTATCAGCCTCCGCATAGGTTTTATCCATTTTTTCGTTGAGATAATTCACTGCAATAAAGGCTGTTGCAATACTTGATTTGTTTTTTTCAATAAACGATAGTTGTTTTTCCTTCAATCCATTATCAAGTTTATAAAATTCTTCCTGAAGTGTTTTCAATAATTCAGGATTTTCTTCATTGGCCATAGCTACTTTGCCCAACGAATCCATTTGTTGAAATGTAGGTCTACACATTGTAAGAAAAGAGTTATATACTTCTTGTTCTTTTCCACCTTTTACTTCCAAACTTGTAAGATTACCTTTTTCATACGTTAACGTAGAAGCTCCCTTTTCAATGATTAAAAATCCGGGTTGTTCATCAGCACCAAAGTTGACCATATACACAGTCGGTTCTTTTGCTTCTGTTTTATACGTAAATGCATCATTGACTACTTTTACAGTATCTATCTTTTTTTCGTCACCCGATTTAATGAAGTAGATTTCGCCTGAACCCATTTTTTTAATGGTCCCTTTTACTTCAGCAGTGTTGGATTGATTGCACGAAACAACAAATAAAATCGATGCTAATCCAAGTATATATTTTTTCATCCTAATTGATTTATTTCGCAAAAGTAACTAAATAAATCTTTCCATTTCAAATAGAGAGTGATTTTAGCTAGTCAAGAGTGGCATATTACAGCGTTGGAACGATTTCTTTTTGATACTTCAAAATTGAATCTTTTATTATTTCGATGGCTTTATCTCTGTTGTAAAATTCATCTATAACTACATCCGATTTTTGCTCTAGTTCTTTGTATCGTAAAAAGAAATGTTTCATTTCATGCAAAAAATGTGGCGGCAATTCATCCATTGTGTGAATATGATTTACACTCATATCATCGGCACATACTGCAATGATTTTATCATCTTCACCTTTATCGATCATTCGCATCACACCTATCACTTGAGCTCGTACTATACTGAGCGGTTCAAAATCAATTTGCGATAATACAAGTATATCCAATGGATCGCCATCACCTGCGTAGGTTTGCGGTATAAATCCATAGTTGATTGGATAATAAAAAGCAGTATTTAATACGCGATCAAGCCTCAATAAACCGGTCTCTTTATCTACTTCATATTTGGCTTTACTTCCTCTCGATATTTCGATAATTGCATTAACCGTTTGTGGATGTTCATTGCCATAAGGAACATCATGCCATGGATGATTTTTCATGTATATTATTTTTTTAATTCAAACAATAAATAGCCAATATAAGTAGCAACTAAACCTACTATTAAACTTAACATTACATAGATAAGTGCCGTACCTATTTGATTGACTTTTATTAAGGAGATGGTTTCAAAACTAAACGTTGAAAACGTAGTAAATCCTCCGCAGAATCCTGTGACTAAGAGTAGTTTCCATTGAGAGTTTGTTGATTCTTGCGTATTGAAATAACCTAATAGTAAACCAATCAACAAACTCCCTATCACATTCACAAGAAACGTTTGATAAGGAAATGCATTGATTGATTTCGAAAAAGATAATCCTGCTAAATAGCGAACAACACTTCCTAATCCTCCACCCAGAAAAACTAACATGATAGAATTCATGGTGTAAAAATAGTTTTTATACTGTGAACTAGTAAACAAAGATTCCAAAAACTATCTTTGTCTGTATCATGATGAATAGAGAACAATTAATAGAGATTGCCAATGTATATGGAACACCAGTTTATATTTACCAACGCGAGAAAATAGAGAGCCAGTATAAAAAATTAACCGCTGCTTTCAAAAATGAATCGACTCGGTTTTTCTATGCCTGTAAAGCATTGTCCAATATCAATATTTTGAAAATTATTCAACAAATGGGAGCGGGACTTGATACCGTTTCTATCAATGAAGTCAAGTTGGGAATCAAAGCAGGCTTTGCTCCAGACAATATTCTCTTTACACCGAATTGTGTAGATTTTTCTGAAATCGAAGAAGCTAAAGAATATGGTGTACATATCAATATTGATAATATCTCAATACTTGAACAGTTTGGTAATAAATATGCTGGCACTTATCCCATCATGATACGACTAAATCCACATATAATGGCAGGTGGAAATCTTAAAATATCGACTGGGCATATTGATAGCAAATTTGGCATTTCAATCCATCAACTTAGACATATAGAACGAGTTGTAAAAACCACTGGACTAAATGTAGAAGGACTTCACATGCACACTGGAAGTGAAATTAAAGATGTAAATGTATTTCTTCAAGGGCTGGAAGTAATGTTAGATGTTTCGTCCCATTTTCCCAATATTAAATACCTCGATTTAGGCAGTGGATTTAAAGTACCCTATTCGCCTGGCGAGAAAGCAACTGATGTAAACTTGTTAGGAGAAAAAATGAAAGAAGCTCTGAACCAGTTCAAACAAGAAACTGGCAAAGATCTTGAAATATGGTTTGAACCTGGAAAATATCTCGTAAGTGAAAGTGGTAGTTTTATAGTACAAGTGAATGTGATCAAACAAACACCCGCAACTGTTTTTGCAGGAGTCAATTCTGGTTTCAATCATTTAATACGACCTATGTTTTACGAGGCTTACCATCATATACAAAACATTACCAATCCAGAAGGTACCGAACGTATTTATACTGTAGTAGGAAATCTATGCGAAACAGACACCTTCTGTTGGGATCGAGTATTGAATGAAGTGCGCGAAGGCGATTTTTTGTTATTAAAAATGCAGGTGCTTATGGATTTGAAATGGCATCCAGTTTTAATTCACGATGTAAACCTGCTGAAGTATTGTATAGCAAAGGCAAGGTGGAATTGATCCGTAATAGAGAGACTATTGAAGATTTACTCCGTGGTCAAATTGAAGTGATCTGAAAATCAACATATTTACATTGCATCCACCCATGCACCATTCTCTTTAATCAAATTGATTAACTCTTCTACTGCTACGTCACTATCAATATTTCGCTTCACAATTTCTTTATTTTTGTACAGTGTAATTTTTCCTACGCCACTTCCTACATACCCAAAGTCTGCATCTGCCATTTCGCCAGGACCATTTACGATACAACCCATGATGGCAATTTTCACACCTTTGAGATGATTGGTGACAGCACGTATTTTGGCAGTCGTTTCTTGCAAATCAAATAAGGTTCGCCCACAACTCGGACAGGAGATATATTCGGTTTTGGAAATACGTGTGCGTGTAGCTTGTAAAATACCAAACGAAATTGAATTGAGCATTGATACTTGAGATTCTACTTCAGCTTCATTGACAACAGGTTGCCCAAATTGAAATCCAAAGCAAACGCCATTCAACCAACCTTCCAATAATAATGAACCGGCTTCGACCGAATATTGAATAAGCGCTTTATCCATACTATCACTGCTATTGTCAGTGATGATAATCACTTGATTGGGAATTGAATTTTTCTTCAACTCGTAACATAAATTTCGAATGTCTTCAATGGCTTCTTGACGGGTGCTACTTAAACACAGAATCGCTGTTCGATCTTGTTTTAATTGTTCGAATATAGTTGTACGAACATTTTCAGCATATGCATTTGGATTCGCATCCATCATTACAAAATTTAATTTTTCATGATGCACATATTGTCCTTGTTCTATGTATTGTAATATATCAAACAATGGATAACAATGAGGATTAGCACAATAGGGTAACCATTGCTGATAATACGTCAATACACCTATTGTACCTGGCAATGAGAATCGAGGTACTTCATTGCAAAATACATAATCGGCTGCTTGATCACTGATACTCCATTTATCATCGGCTTCGTTGTAGGTATATCCAAACAATTCAAAATGTTTGGTCGAGAGGACAGGTATTTTAGAAGTATCTGCTATGACGTTAAATACAGATTTGAGATGGGAGATTTGAGATGGGAGATTTGAGATGGGAGATTTCTCTTGTTGGATTTTGACGGTGCTTTTTTGTTTTTCATTCTCAACTCTCCCATCTCTAATCTCATATCTTTCTAATATATTTCTACAAACTGACAACTCCATTTCAGGCTCTTCGGTCAATGAAACTCGAATAGTATCACCAATCCCTTCGCTCAGCAAGGTACCAATTCCAATTGCACTTTTAATACGTCCATCTTCGCCATCGCCCGCTTCTGTAACACCCAGATGCAATGGATAACATTCTCCAAATTCATCTTGCATATGTTTCACTAGCAATCGGTAAGCTTCTATCATCACTTTGGGATTACTACTTTTCATACTGAGTACAATTTGATGATAGTCATTATCTCGAGCTATTCTCAAAAACTCCATTGCACTTTCTACCATACCTATGGCTGTATCGCCATAGCGACTCATGATACGATCGCTGAGCGAACCATGATTCGTACCAATACGCATGGCAGTGCCATGTTCTTTACAAATCAATACCAAGGGTGTAAATCGCTCTCTGATTCGATCTATTTCTTCAGCATATTCTTCGTCGGTATATTCAATTTGTTCAAATTTTTTCTTATCGACATAGTTGCCTGGATTCACTCGTACCTTTTCTACGATTCGAGCCGCTATTTCAGCAGCATTGGGTGTAAAATGAATATCAGCAACAAGTGGTGTTGAATAACCTCTTTTGGTCAATTCATTTTTTATGTTCAATAAATTTTCAGCTTCTTTTTTACTTGGCGCCGTTATTCTTACAAGCTCGGCTCCAAATTCAATACAACGTATCGTTTGGTTGACAGTAGCTTCAGTATCCATAGTATCCGTTGTGGTCATGGTCTGAATACGCACTGGATGATTTCCTCCAATAATTAAATTGCCGATTTTTACTTCGCGTGTTTTGAGTCGTTGCATGCTACAAAAATAGAACACTGATTTGAATGATTAACACAGAATTATTTTGTTGTTATTGTTTTAGAACACTGATTTAATAGATTAGATGGATTCAAACAGATTTATTGAATTATACGTTACTTTTATTTTAATACAATAGAACACGGATTGGATGGATAAGATGGATTCGCAAAACAATTTTGAATTGCTTTCACATCAATAAATTTAACCAACTTCTTTACCAATCTTTATCAAGTTTTACGCGCACCCCTTTTCCTTTTTCCTTTTTCTCTTTCAATTTTTTTTCTTCTTGATTTAGTGCGTTTAATAGCTGGTCGGCTTGTTCTTTGGTTAATTTGCTTGGTTGAGGTTGTGGCTTTTCCTTTTCTCCTTTATTGTCTTCGTTTTTCTGATTCTCATCCTTTTTATCTTCCTTTTCTTTGTCCTGCTTGTCTTGTTGATCTTTATTTTTGTCCTGCTGATCCTTATCTTTCTTGTCTTTATTTTCCTGGTCTTTTTTCTGTTGATCTTTTTGATCCTGCTTGTTTTTGTCCTTATCCTTATTCTCTTTATTATCCTTATTGTCTTTCTGTTGGTCTTCTTTCTTTTTCATTGCTTGTGCATAAGCCAAGTTGTATTTTGCGTCTTGCGAAGCAGGATTTTGCTTCAGGGCTTGCTTGTAATATTGAATTGCTTCATCCCATTTTTTTTGTTCCATATAGGTATTGCCCATATTGTAGTTGGATGCTGATTTCAATGAAGCATCTTTCGTATTACGAGCAACAGTTTCATATTGCTTGGCCGCTTTTTCAAATTCTTTTTGCTGATACAATGCATTTCCTAAATTATACTGAGCTTCTTTGTTTTTCTTTTCATCCAATGCCTTTTGATAAAGGGATGCAGCTTCTTTATATTGGCCTTTGGCGTATAATTTATTGCCCGCATATATGTTTTTATCGGCTTGTTGTGCTACACACCAATTCCCAAATAACAACATTGATATGAATAAAAATATTCTCATGCGTGCGCCACTTTTTTTCGTTCAGGGATAAAGGATTCGATGATTATTAAGAGAAGACTAATTGCTAAAAAATACTGATAATAACTATTGTAATCTGTAAAAATGGTGTCCCCAAAATTTCGTTGTTCGGAGGTATTTATTTGAGTAGCAATGGCGTCCGCACATACTTCAGTATTATTAAGTCGTTGGTAAATGCCTTGTCCATTTGAAGCAATAGATTGTAATTCTTGTTCATTTAATTTGGAAATAATTTCTACTCCATTTTCATCCAATTTATGTTGCCCGGTTTCATCATCTACTATCGGAGATCCATCGGGTGAGCCTATACCTACGGTATTAATCATAATACCTTCTTCAACAGCTTGTTTTACTTCCTTCATGGCTTCTTCATCATGGTCTTCTCCATCACTTATAAGTATGATGCTTTTATATTTTGTTTCTTTGGTATTGAATGATTGCCTTGCCATGCTAATCGCTTCTCCTATGACCGTACCTTGTGTAGGTACCATGTCGGAATTGGCAGCCGAAAGATTCATTTTAAGTGCCGAAAAATCAATGGTGAGAGGTACAGATACATAGGCCCTACCAGCAAAAACAATTAAGCCCACTCGATCATTCCCTAGTTTATCTAACAGTTTATTGATGAGTTGTTTGGCCTTTTCCATTCGATTGGGCGATATGTCTTTAGCCAACATACTTTTACTTACATCCAATGCTATCATTACATCGATTCCCTTTCGTTCTATTTTTTCTGATCGACTTCCAGCCTGAAGATTGGCTAAACCAATCACACCAGTAAACAACGCCATGGCGATCAAAGCAAATCGTAACCATTGCCGTGATTCGCTATAGGTTGGCATCATAGCAGAAACCAAGCCTTTGTCGCCTATCGTTGCAAGTTGCTTTTTTCGCTTATTGATACGAAAAACAAAAAGCCCTGCTACTAAAACCACAGATAGTAAAAACCATAAATACTCCGTATGCTGAAATCGCAACATGGGGCAAAAATAATAGTACAATACTGACCAAGCGCTTGTTTAGGGAAGATTTAACGAATTGAAGAGAGATCAAAATATAGCCTATAAGAAATTCGTATTGATTTTTACAAATCAAATTTGGTGAGAAATCTATTTTAAGTGTATTTTTGGCAAAACATCAAGTCATGGCATATTCAGAAAAAGTAATTGAACATTATAATAACCCTCTCAATGTAGGTACGTTGGACAAAAGCAAAAACAACGTTGGAACCGGACTCGTTGGCGCTCCAGAATGTGGTGATGTAATGCGTCTACAAATTGAAGTGGATGATGCTACAGGCATTATCAAAGATGCTAAATTCAAAACCTTTGGTTGTGGATCTGCAATTGCTTCATCAAGTGTAGCTACAGAATGGTTAAAAGGTAAAAGCATTGATGATGCTGTTAAAATTGACAATATGGATATAGTAGAAGAATTGAATCTTCCTCCAGTAAAAATCCACTGTTCGGTATTAGCAGAAGATGCTATCAAAGCAGCTATCAATGATTATCGTGTAAAAAATGGTATGGCTGCTTTAGAACTCGAAGATAAAATAGTTCATTAATAAATCATAAAATAGTATAACAAAAAGGCAAGTCTAGAACTTGTCTTTTTTTATTTCAGGATAGTCATTTTCATATATGTCTTAACTAGAATTTATACACGAAGTGCTACTTATGTCTTAAATTTGCGATAGAAACAATTGTGAAATGGAAACAGCATTAGAAAATAGTATTTATATCAGCGACAAAGCAAAAGATAAAGTTCTACAACTTTTCAATGAAGCTGGCTTAGATGATTCTCATTTTGTGCGAGTAAGTGTTGTAGGTGGTGGTTGTAGCGGATTAAGTTACAAATTAGATTTTGATAATGAAATCAAACCAATGGATCAAGTATTTGAAGATAAGGGTATTAAAATAGTAACCGACCTTAAAAGTTTTCTTTATCTTGTAAATACCGAATTAGATTTTAGTGACGGCTTAAACGGTAAAGGATTTAATTTTGTAAATCCAAATGCTAGCAGAAGTTGTGGTTGTGGCGAAAGTTTCGCGGTATAACATAGATTTTATGTTTAAAGCATCTTTAGACAAAATGGCTCAGGTGATTCCTGCCTTAATGGTATTGTTAAGCTTCGGCATGTTGACATTACCCTACTTTACCGACGATAAGACTTTTGAACTCATAACCATTTTTCCAACTTTACTTATTCTTGTAATTGTTTTCATTAGTTATTTATATTCTCCACAAGGCTATGAAATCAATCTTGATTCCATTGCAGTTGTTCGCAAGATGGGGAAGTTTTTTATTTCACGGAAAGACATTGCAAGTATTCGTCCCTTATCTGAATCCGAACTTGGAGGTGTATGGCGTATGGCTGGCAATGGAGGTGTGTTTGGTTATACAGGTTGGTTTAGCTCGGGCAAAATAGGTAAAATGCGATGGTTTGTAACCCAACGAAAAAATTACATTTTGATAGAATTAAATTCTGGTAAAAAAATCCTCTTGAGTCCCGATGATGTAAGTGGATTTATGGAAAGCATGAAATAGTCTGCCTATTTATCAATTATGATTATGCATTTGATTCAGTCTTTTTCTTATCTGTCATTGCATAATAAGCAAAAACGGCTCCCAATAACAATGATATGATGAAACCAACATTCTAATATTTGTATTGCTGTAATTTTAGCAATGCCGACATAAAGCCAATAGCATAAGCTATTACAAGAAAACTATTTTTGTACTTTCTCAAAAATTAAAATTTAATTTATTTCAATTACGCATTTCTAATGCGTAATCTGGTTTTAATGTATACAAATCTATTTCAAACATTTCATTGTCCCAAAAAAACTAATCACAAGATAAAAAGTAATAAGTACACTCACGTTTTTCAATTTAAGTTCGTCTATAAAATAGACGCAAGCCATAATGCGTTCTCCCCAATCCGTTTTGTAATTAAAAAGCGAGCTTATTTTAAGCTCGCTTTTGTAGTATTTTATACCTATTCAAGACGTTAATTTTCCTTTATGTTTTGTGTATTTATAAACCCAAATTCAATATTGAAGTATTTTATTTATATTTGAGGTATGGAAAAAGTAGTTAAAATCGTTCATCTTAAAGATAAACAATCTGACTATAGTTATTGGCAAACAAAAAGCTTTGCAAAACGATTGGAGGCTATTGAAATACTTCGTTCACAATATATTAAATTTATAAAAGATGTTCAGCCAAGACTTCAAAGAGTTTGTAGAGTTATTAATCAAGCATGAAGCTGAATATTTAATCGTAGGCGGTTATGCTGTAGGCATTCATGGTCATCCTCGATATACAGGAGATTTAGATATATGGTTGAATTCTACTGAAAAAAATGCAAAAAAAATATTGGATTGTGTAAATGAATTTGGTTTTGGGTCTTTTAATTTAACTATTGGGGATTTCACCAAAGAAGGAAATGTAATACAACTTGGCTATCCTCCATTAAGAATAGATTTATTAACAGAAATTGATGGTGTTTCTTTTGAAGAATGTTTTAAAAATAAAAAAGTAGTTGAATTAGAAGGTTTAAACGTGTTTTTTATAGGGTATCAAGACTTGCTAAAAAATAAAAAAGAGTCTGGACGACTTAAGGATATGGATGATATTGATAATTTAAAATAATAACATTCCTATAATTGGTTCTATTAAAAAGAGTCTCCTTCTAGAGACTCTTTTTTACTTGAATAATTTTTATTATTTAATCACACCCAACTCTTTACCGACTTTGGTAAAGGCAGCAATGGCTTTGTCTATATCTTCACGCGAATGGCCTGCACTGATTTGTACACGTATACGCGCATTGCCTTTGGCAACGACAGGGAAAAAGAATCCGACTACATATATACCCTCTTCGAGCATACGTGCTGCCATCTTTTGAGCCAATACAGCATCGTACAACATGATAGGAACAATAGGATGTACACCAGGCTTGATGTCAAATCCTGCTTCTGTAATTTTTTCTCGGAAATACTTCGTGTTTGTTTCTAATGTATCGCGCAACTCGGTTGTTTCGCTCAGCATATCCAATATAGCGATGGAGGCACCTACTATACTTGGTGCTAAGGTATTGGAAAATAAATAAGGTCTGCTTTTTTGGCGAAGCATGTCAATCACTTCTTTGCTACCAGAAGTAAAACCACCATTGGCACCGCCTAATGCTTTCCCTAATGTACCTGTAATGATATCAATTTTTCCCATTACACCACAATGTTCGTGTACACCTCTACCCGTCTTTCCCATAAATCCACTCGAGTGACATTCGTCTATCATGATAATTGCATCATACTTTTCGGCCAATGCCACTATTTTATCCAATTGTGCTATAGTGCCATCCATACTAAATACACTATCGGTGGCTATCATACGACTACGGCAATGTTTAGTTGCTATTAATTTTTCTTCCAACTCAGCCATATCGTTGTGTTTGTATCGATGTCGCTCTGCCTTGCACAATCGTACCCCATCAATGATGGAAGCGTGATTCAATTCGTCAGAGATGATGGCATCTTGCTCGTTCAATAATGGTTCAAATAATCCTCCATTGGCATCAAAAGCTGCACAATACAAAATGGTATCTTCTGTACCTAAAAACTGAGAAATTTTAGCTTCCAATTCTTTATGTATATCCTGTGTACCGCATATAAATCGTACACTACTTAATCCATATCCACGTTTTTCGATGGCGGCATGTGCTGCCTCGATTGTTTTTGGATGTGATGAAAGACCGAGATAGTTATTTGCACAAAAGTTCAACACTTCCTTACCATTGGCTACGATATGTGATGCTTGTTCGCTTTGGATAATACGTTCTTGTTTGAATAAGCCCGCTTCTTTTATTTCATTGACTTCGGCACCGATTCGATCGATTAGTTTTTGATTCATATACGTTTTATTAGGGTGTAAATTTAGGCATGAATTTGATTTATTTGGTCGAATATTTATTGAATACAATAGAAGCCGTTTCTTGAATTTTTTCAGCCAATGTAGTTGGTTTTATTACTTTCACTTTTTCACCCATACTTAATAACAACGAAGTCAGTTCGTAATTTACAACTAACTCAAGCTCTATTCTGAATTCATCCTTGTATTCCCTGATTATCTTTTGAGAGTGATGAATGGGTTGCGATTTGAGGTAATTGGCCTGTGTTGGGTCTAGGCTTAATATTATTTTTTCTGGTTTTGAATCAGAAAGTGTTATTCCAATCGCCGATTTGAAATAGTTTTCTTTATCTACATTTTCTTCCTGAAATACTTGATTCATTTTGATGACATCGCTCATGCGATCAAATGAAAAAGTAAGAAATTTTGATTCCTTGGTGGGATGGATATCTTTTCCTATGAGGTACATACGGCCATTGTATTCTTTTATAAAATATGGATGTACGGTATGCTTTTTAGGTTCAGTTTTAGAAAAAGGTTGATACGAAATACGTAACATCTTTTTTTGTTGTATAGCTTCTACAATATCATTCATGAATTCTATACCGATATATCGTTTGGGACGATCGAGAATCAAAATACTGTTTTGCGAATTATTTTGTCTGTTTTGTCTTACGGTAGTCGCCAGTTTAGCTATTGAATCTTCAAATATCTTTATAGCGGGTATGTTTTTAAATTGCTCGAGAAGTCCAATAGCCATTTCAAGACCTTGTAAGTCTTCTTCCGATACTGGAATCTTATTGATAGAGTAATCGGGGTCTGTATACACATAGCCTCTTTTCGATTTATCCCATTCCATTGGGGCATTAAAACCAAGCGATTCATCGTATCGTAAAGCATAGATATCTTTCTGTATACAGGATACCGACACGGGCGAACCTAGCTTTTCACTCACATAATCCACAATTTCCTCCAAAGAAGGGGCTGGTTTTTGCTTCATTGTCATGCGATTGTCAATTAATCGGTATCTCGTTAATGCTTGCTTGTTCTTCATAGTCTATATAGTAAATGAACTATTCGTCAAAAATAAACAATAAGTACGTAAACTCATTACGCAGTTGGAACTAAATATTTGTATCATAAAATAAATAGATATGAAAAACACATTTGTAAAATCAGATTTTAAAATTCAAAGCTTCAGTACCGTTCGTATTATATTTGACGATAGCGATTTAGTGAGTATGGACGTAAGGTGTCGTATCAACGGCACTATGACTGATACTACGTTGATGTTTACATTCAGCAAATTCAACGATTTATTACGTTTTAGTGGCGAAAGTGGCGAGAAACTTCAATTGACAGTGAGTGACAAATTGATGAGTGAAGATGAAAAACCTTATATTATTGATTTATCAAACGGACAATTAGTGTTTACGACCTGTTCTTTAGATGTTTGCTATCTGATCGAAAGTGACCTTTCTTGCTTTAGTGTAGAAGATGTAACCCCCATTTCCTTTGTACAGCAAGCTAAAAACTTACGTATGAATATGGCTGATTTCACTGATGTTCATCTTCAAAACGACTCTTCGCTCAATCATGCCTTGAATGAAGTCGCAACGCTTTATAGATACTATACTGGCTTAAAAGAATTGAACTTATCGGACGAACATGCGCGTGAGAAAGCAGGCTTGAAAAATGAAAAATTGTTTAAAATAGCTTTTTTTGCTGCGCAAACATTGAAGTAAAGAATATTTTACTTTTTGTCTTCGAGGGATGACCCTTTACCATATTTTACAAAAACATAGAGATACAATACTCTTGAAAATCGCATAATCAAAGGTTGTAATACTATCATAGAAGTAATCATGATACCAAGAAAAATAAAAATAGAATTGTCTTTCCATGAAAAACCAACAATTAATGCATACATAATAGCCAAGATGCCAATGGTGGCTACACTAAGTGCATAACTCACATACCCCGTACCATACCAAAATCCTAATTCAATTTCATATTTCTGACCACATACAGGGCATCGCTCTGGCATATCAAGTAATTTACCTAAAGGAAAAATACTCTTATTGGTATACATATTACCTTTATGACAATTGGGACATTTCATTCCCAACATGCTTAAAAAACGATTGGGTTTATTGTTGTTCATCTTATTTTATATTTAGTCTATCAATTCTAATTGTCGTTCGCCTATTTGCTGACGCCACATCGCAAAATACAATCCTTTATCATCAACCAATTGTTGATGAGCGCCCATTTCTACGATCTTACCTTTTTCCAATACATATATTCGATCTGCATGCATAATGGTTGAGAGTCTGTGTGCAATCAAAATATTTATTTGTTCCTTATTGGCCGAAATTTGTTTGACAGTATTGGTTATTTGTTCTTCAGTAATAGAATCCAAGGCCGATGTAGCCTCGTCAAATACCAATAATTTTGGATTGCGAAGCAAGGCTCTTGCAATGGAAAGTCGTTGTTTTTCACCACCGCTTATTTTCATTCCACCTTCTCCTATGATTGTATCAAGGCCTTTTTCAGCCCTGCTGAGCAACGTATAAGCCGATGCTTTTTCCATGGCGTTTTTCATTTCAGCGTCGGTTGCATTGGGGCTTACAAACAATAAATTTTCACGAATACTTCCTGCAAACAATTGTGTATCCTGCGTTACAAACCCAATTTGATTTCTAAACTCTTCTATATCCAAATCTTTGAAAGAAATAGTATTGTATAAAATATTGCCTTCGGCTGGTAAATACAATCCCACCAAGAGTTTTACTAAGGTTGTTTTACCAGAACCCGATGGTCCTACAAAAGCTATTGTTTCTCCTTTTTTCACATCAAATGAAATAGATGTCAATGCATTATTTCGAGCTGTTTGATGTTTGAAACTAACATTGTCAAATCTTAATTCTTCAATTTGATTGATTTTAATAGGGTTTGCTGGCTTAGGCTCAAGCGGTGTATTCATGAGCTTTTCAAAATTATTAAGGGAGGTTTCTGCCTCTCTATATGCAATGATAATATTGCCTAATTCCTGCAAGGGACCAAATATGAAAAATGAGAAAAATTGCAAGGTGATAATTTGCCCCATGGATAAAACTGTATGAAATGCCAAATAAATCAACGTAAACAAAATACATTGACGTAAAAAATTAACAAATGTGCCCTGTACAAAACTCAATGCACGTACACTTTTTACTTTTTTAAGTTCAAGGTTCAATATTTTTTGAGTCGTTATATTGAGACGACGTATTTCTTGATTGGTTAAGCCAAGGCTACGTATCAATTCAATATTGCGAAGTGATTCGGTGGTAGCGCCTGCCAAGGCAGTGGTTTCACGTACAATCGTTTTTTGAATCAATTTAATTTTTTTACTCAATACACTCATCAAGGAGGATAATAAAATGGCTCCAATGATATAGATTAAAACCAATTTAGGATAAGTAGAAATCGAATAAACCATTACAAACACCACACTCACAATGACTCCAAACAATACATTGATAAATAATGAAATGAATTTTTCGCTGTCAATACGTACCTTTTCCAATACAGCCAAGGTTTCACCACTTCGTTGGTCTTCAAATTTTTGATATGGAAGCTGTAGGGCTCTTTTAAGACCATCTGTATACACATCAGCACCAAATCGCTGAATCACCGTATTGACAGTATAATCCTGAAATGCCTTGGCAATACGCGAAAGCATGGCTACGCCTATCATCCCTCCTATTATCATAAACAGATGTAGAATAAATTCTCTTTCGGAAAAATTATAACGAATAATTTTCTCAACGCCATTTATATTTTCCTTTATAGCTGTTTTTTCAAAAACACCTTTAACGTAATCGATCAATTTACCAAATAATATAGGGTCACAAAGTGAAAATCCCGTATTGAGTGCTGCTAATAGAAAGGAAACAAAAACGAGACCTTTATATCGTGATAAATAGTGTAATAAAATCTTCATGAACGTTGCAAAGGTAGTATTTTCTTATTTCTACAAAAGGTTTTTATTTCATTGTAACATAGGTAATCCCTATATGCATGTTTAAACACGTTTGAAATTTATTGCCTATAAACGAGTTTAATCGTAATCCCAATTTCGTTTGTATTATTTTTGCCGGATGAAAAAATCGCGGAGAGTCTTTAGCTTTATAGTTGGCGGGCTTTTTAGTTTATTTATCCCTTTGGGTGCTTATTTTTATCTTAAATTAAATGGCCATGATGGCCATGTGAAACTTCCCGACAATTTTGGTATTGACAAGGTGGATTCTCAATTAGTAGAAGGCAAAATGAAATATGATACCACCTATCATACCATTCAAGATATTAAACTCATAAGTCAACTAGGTGATTCCATCTCGTTGAACGAGACATTTAAAGGTAAAATTCTGGTGGTAAATTTCTTTTTCACATCATGTCAAACCATTTGCCCCGAATTGTCTAAAAACATGAAACTTCTTAATAAGGCTTTTCTTAAAAATGACTCTTCGGTACGGTTTATTTCAATCTCTGTAGATCCTAGTACAGATTCTATCCCTAGGCTTAGAACTTATGCCGATAAATATCATGCGAATCATGATAAATGGTATTTCTTGACAGGCGACAAAAAACAGATCTATAATTTTGCCCGAAATGAATTAAAACTTGAGTTAACGGAAGGCGATGGTGGTGAAAATGATTTTATACATCCCGATAAATTTACATTGATAGACAAGTACAGAAATATTAGGGGCTATTACAATGGACTTGATTCGGATATAGTTCGATTATGTGCCGAGGACATTACATACTTAATGCTTGAAAAAAATAAACTACACGAAAAAAGAACACGTTAAAAACAACTAAAACAAACTTGCCTTTCTATGTTACAAAAGTCTATTGAAAAAAATGACAAAAAAGCACATATCCTGATTTGGATTTTTTCAGCTATTGTATTTGCTGCTGTTACAATTTTGGATCAGATTACAGTGTCCGTAAACCTCGGCTTTGATCCACATCTATTTGCGATGTTGAGTGCTTTAACTAATTCCATTGTTGCTGTATTACTTGTTGCTGGTCTTTATTTAATCAAGCAGAAAAAATATTTGGCCCATAAGAACACCATGATGTTTACCATGGTTTTATCGATTCTGTTTTTGGTATTTTATATAGCTCATCATCTCTTTACGGGCGAAACAAAATATGGCGATTTAAACCACGACTCACTGCTTTCCGATGAAGAAAAATCACTTGCTGGAATGGCTCGTTACATATATTACTTTATTATCAGCACACATGTATTGCTTGCAGGTATTGTGATGCCTTTTGTTCTCTACAGCGCATACAGAGCGCTTACATCCGAATTTGAAAAACATAAAAAACTAGTTAGATATACTTTTCCGATTTGGTTATATGTAGCCATCACTGGCGTAATTGTGTATCTTATGATATCGCCTTATTATATTTAAACAGATTCTTTCTACATTGTCAAAACTTTCTTGTATTTTTATATCGGTATGAGTTTAGAATGGCAAATAGGCAAGGTGGTGAGCATCATAGATGAAACGCATAACACGCGTCGCTTTTTTATTGAGACCCCTTCTGCAGAGCCGTTTGTATTTAAACCCGGTCAATTTGTTACACTTGATTTACCTATTCATGAGAAAAAAAATAAACGTTGGCGTAGTTACTCTATAGCCTCTGCACCTGACACTACCAATCTTTTTGAATTAGTAATCGTATTGGTTGAAGATGGGCTCGGCACCAATCATTTATTCAAAAACGTTGTAGTAGGTGACGACATCGTATTTAGAGGTCCTGCGGGTGTATTTACATTACCCGAACACATCGATCATGATTTGTATATGATATGTACTGGTACTGGCATTGCTCCTTTTAGAAGTATGATACATCACATTTACAATCATCAAATTGAAACGAAGAATATATATTTAATCTATGGTACTCGTCAGCAAAGCGATTTGCTTTATTATAAAGAAATGACCGAATTTCAAGATCAACTTCCCAAGTTTAAGTACATCCCTGTATTGTCACGCGAACAATGGGATGGTAAAAAAGGTTATGTACATGATGTATACAAAGAATTATGTGCTGGTGATCCCAATGCCAACTTTATGCTTTGTGGCTGGAAAAACATGATCGATGATGCAAGACACCAATTGGAAGAAATGGGCTATGACAAAAAGCATGTTCATTTTGAATTATACGGATAGGAATACTGTATTTTTGTTTTTTTAAAATTTCATTCTTATGAAAAAAGGCTTATTCAGTATTTTCTTTCTTGTACTTATTTATCACTCACATGCTCAAACTACAGTCTATCGTAAGATAGCTCAACGTCATGATGATTATATATCATCTAATTGGAAGGGGGTTGATTCGATCTTATTTGATTATAATTCTGATGCACGACTCATCAATCAAACTGCCTTAAAAGGTAATGCTTCCAATGGATGGGATAATTTTTCAAAATATTCATTTTACTTAAATCCAGCAGGAAAAGTAAATGTACAAGTACGAGAAAATTGGAATGGAAGTGCATGGGTTTATGCTACTAAATATACCAATACGTATGACGTCTCCTCAAATCTTACCTTGATAGAATATCACACTTGGGATGGTAGTAATTGGATACCCAATGCTAAAACAGAATATACTGGATACAATGCCTTTGGAAATTGGAACCAACAAATCACCTACAACTATATTGGCGGCACATGGGTATATGCATTTAGAGGTACTCAACAATTCATTAATCCAACCGCTTTTTTACAAACAAAAGAAAGCGAATCGTGGGATAATAATTTACAACAATGGAATAAAATAGAACGGCTTAGTTATACCTATTATCAAGATTCGATTGGAAGTATTACACGCTCTACACCATCACCCAATAATACTTGGGTGTCCAATGCACAATACCTCTATACCTACTTTAGTAGCCCGTTCAGATTACAAACCTATACTACCAAACTTTGGAATCAAGATTCACTTAATTTCCTCAACGATAGTCGTACCAATTATACATACAATGCAGCTGCCAACTATGATCAAATTATCTCAGAAGATTATATAGGCGCTTCGAATTGGTCCCCCATCAAACGTACCCAACATTTGTACAACCCTTCGAACCAGTTGATTGAAAAATACAGCGAAGAAAATATTGGCGGTTGGCAAAATAAAGATCGCAATACATATACCTATAGTAGTAATTTTGTGAACGAAGATCTCTATTATGTAGGTTCGGCTTCCAACTGGAATTTATCAAAAAAAACAAATTATAATTACGATGTCAATGACAACCTGATATTTAAACAACAAGAAGATTACAATGGTATAAATTACACTCCTTCCAGTCGAGATTTTTATTATTACAATTCATTTGTAGTAGGCTTGTACGAAACTGAATCGATGGATGCCTCAACTGTTCTATTTCCAAATCCATGTAATGATCGATTACACATTCAACTCGAATCAGATAAAGAAACCGCTATTCAAATAAATATTGTAGATATGCTCGGAAGAAATAGAATCTTAATTTCTTCTCCAATAAGAAAAGGTAAAAACATCATTGATATTGAAACGAATACATTGGCTACAGGTAATTATTTTGTTCAGCTTTCAGATATGAATACTCATAAAAAACAAGTTTCGAAAATTCAAATTTTACGATAATGAATTCTTCTTTTGAACCTTATTATGCTGTTATTTTCACTTCAAAAAAATCGTTGAACGATGACGGATATGCGGTCATGGCACAAGAAATGGAAACTCTTGCTCAACAACAAGAAGGCTTTATAGGAATGGATAGTGCACGTAATGAAATAGGCATTACAGTTTCATATTGGAAAACCCACGAGTCCATTATTGCATGGAAACAACATGTTGATCATGTAATGGCTCAAAAAATGGGTATAGAAAAATGGTATGATTCTTACAATGTAAGAGTATGCAAAGTAGAACGAGAATATTCTTTTGAAAGAAAGTAAATAATATTTAATCATGAAGGAAATATGCCCCGTGTGTTTACAACTTGCTGAATTGATACATGTACATAGTCATTATCAATGCAGTGTATGTGGCACGAATGTAGTCCCTTGCTGTAATGGAGAACAAGCAGATGATTAGATTTAAGTACAATTAAATTTTGTCACTATTCTATCGTTGATTTTATCATTCTCAGATGCACGAAAAATTTTAAACAGCTATTTTTACAGAATACAATTATCTTCGTATTGTAGCTATTCATGAAAAACTTCGCTTCTTTTAGTTCAGTCATATTAATAAGTTTAGTTCTTATTATTACTCGTATTTTCTATACAGATACGAGTCAACCATTACCTATTAAAGTAACTACATGGGATGCCTTAGGTTATTATTTATATTTACCCTCTACACATATTTATCATGATGACACTTCGTTTGATTGGTTTAAAAAAATTGACTCCACTTATCAATTATCAGGCGGAACATTTTACCAAGCACAACCTCATGCTAATGGAAAATTAGTTTACAAATACCTGAGGGGTGTATCGCTTTTGCAATTACCTTTTTATTATGCTGCTCATGCGTATGCATCCATTTCCAAACAATATCCTGCAGATGGCTTTTCATATCCGTATCAATTTGCAATAGCATTTGGTGCACTATTCTTTGTTATTCTTTCTCTTTTTATTTTAAGAAATATTCTAATTCGATATTACAAGGATAGCACTGTCGCAATTACCCTATTCCTTCTAGTAATTGCAAGCAATGCTATTCAATATATTGCTATAGAAGGTGGACAAAGCCACGGGTATATTTTTCCTTTGTATGTATTCATTCTCTACTGCACTATACGGTGGCACGAAAATTATAAGCTCATCTGGAGTTTTTTAATAGGGCTTATTATTGGAATTGCAACTATCAGCAGACCGACCGAAGCCATCATGTTATTGATCCCTTTACTTTGGAACAAAAACAATGTTCAGCTTTGGAATGAAAAATGGCAAAAAATAAAGCAACAAAAAACGCACCTCATTGTTGTATTCATTGGAGGCTTTCTTGGCATCTTACCTCAATTAATTTATTGGAAACGAATCACAGGTTCATGGATATATGATGTAGGTAGTAAATGGGATTTTTTAAATCCTCATTTTCGTGTTTTAGTTGGTTGGGAAAAGGGATGGTTTATTTATACGCCTGTTACCATGCTCTTTGTAATTGGGTTGTTTTTTCTCAAACAAAAACCATTTAAAACAGCCATTATTACTTTTTGTATTCTCAATATTTATATCATCATCTCATGGCATATATGGCGCTATGGTGGAAGCTATTCTACTCGAGCGTTGGTACAGAGTTATCCTGTTTTTGCAATACCATTAGCAGGTATCGTTGATTATATAATGAGCAGAAAATTAAAATGGGTTTTCATCCCACTTTCAATTTATTTAATCATAGTCAATTTATTTCAACTAAGACAATACAACTTGGGCATTTTACATTATGATGATATGAATAGAAAATATTATTCATCCATTTATCTTAATCCGAATCCAAGTGCACTTGATATGAGTTTATTAGATACGAAGGACTTTATTTCAAACGAATCAGGGTATAATAAAAAAACTATTTACGAACAACAAGAAAAAATTACTTTATTACCAAATTCAACCTTTTTTGAAGATACAATTAAACTAAACCAATCTAATCATCAACAATATCTAAAGGTAAATGCCCGTATAAATTCCTATGAACACCTTTGGAATAATTCACTTATGGCTACCTGTATATTGGATAATGATACTCTTATTCATTCATTTAGACTCATGCATCCACTTGCCAAAGTAAATCTAATGAACGATTATGCCTTTTACATTCAACTTCCATCAACATCAACCAAAGCAATTCTAAGTTTAAAAATTAACTCTACTGATTATCATGGAGTAATGGAATCTCTCATCGTGAATATATTAAGTAGATAAGAATTTTAGAAATTGAAGTTGATTTAAATTAAAAAATCCCCGCAATTATTGCGAGGATTTTTGTGGTGTGGGAGGGAATTGAACCCCCGACACAAGGATTTTCAGTCCTTTGCTCTACCAACTGAGCTACCGCACCTTTCGATATACCTTTGGTTTGAAGGAGTGCAAAAATAGGAATATTACGCAAATAATCAAGTATTTTTATTCCTTTTTACGAAATAGATGATGAGCAACACAATCCAGATCAATAATATTGGCCATAATAGCCTCCACCAATTAAAATCAGTAGGGATTACTTCATTCATATTATTAATGATTAGTTGGCATATTCACTCATGAATTTAATACGCATCAATCTCAATTGTTCTATACTGATATTATTCTCTTTCATCTCCTCATAAGCCTCTTCAATATTACCTGTATCGCTCGATTGTAGGTAATCATAAATATCATCTTGATCATATTCATCTACATAATCATCGATACAATAGTCAAGGTTTAATTTAGTGCCACTTGATACAATGGTTTCCATTTCATCGAGTAATTCTAGCAAGTTGATTTCCTTCATATTAGCAATGGTTTCCAATGGAATCTTTTTGTCAATATTTTGAATTATAAATACTTTCAATCCACTTTTGTTCACAACACTTTTCATCACAAATTCATCCACCTTCTCAATATCATTTTCTTCTACATATTTTGCAATCAAGTCTACAAATTTGCGACCATACTTCATGGCTTTACCTTTGCTCACACCTGCAATGTTTTCCATTTCTTTCATTGAAGTAGGATAGTTGGTCGCCATATCTTCCAATGAATTTTCAAGAAATACTACAAACGGTGGTACTTTATGTTGTGTAGCAACCTCACGACGAAGCTCTTTGAGCATCTCGAGCAAAACAGGATCAAGTGCCGAACTTCCACTTCCGCCTCCCGAAGAAGCTACTTCATCATCATCGCCTTCGGCATCTTCAAATTTATGATTCAAGGATAGTTTCAATGAATATGGTTTTTTCAAAAAGGCTTTACCTTTATCGGTCAATTTTAATAAGCCATATTCTTCGATATCTTTCTTTATAAGACCTTCCACCATCATTTGTCTTACCAATGAAAACCAAAAATGTTCATCCATTTGGAAATGTGCTCCTTGGCTAAAACATTTTAATTTATCATGTTTGTAAGCTTGAATTTGGGTATTGGTTCTTCCTAATATTACATTGATGACATAATCGATACCAAACATTTCTTTCAATTGCTTGATAGTCTCAAGTGCAGTAAATATGGTATCTTTTACATCTATTTTTTCTTTCGGATGCAAGCAATTGTCACACATATTATTACACTTGTCGTCATTATACTCTTCTCCGAAATAGTGTAACAATACTTTTCTACGACAAATAGCACTTTCAGCATAAGCAACTGTTTCACCTATTAACTGTGCGCCCATTTCTCGCTCTGTAAGTGGTTTATCTCGCATAAGATGTTCCAATTTCTGTACATCTTTGTATGAGAAATAAAGTATACAGACGCCTTCTAAACCATCTCTACCTGCTCGGCCAGTTTCTTGATAATAATTTTCGATTGATTTAGGAATGTTGTAATGCATTACAAATCGAATATCTGGCTTGTCAATACCCATTCCAAATGCAATGGTAGCAACGATTACATCGACCTTTTCCATCAAAAACTGATCTTGACGTAAAGCTCGTGTTTTACTATCCAATCCTGCATGATAAGCTACAGCACTGATTCCATTCGCTACCAATATTTGTGCTAAATCTTCTGTTGTTTTACGATTCAAGGTGTAAATGATACCACTTTTACCTCTGTTCTGCTGAATAAACTTTACGATATGCTTGACCGTTTGATCTTTTTTGCCTTTTGGAACTATTTCATAAAAAAGATTACTTCGATTAAATGACGAAACAAATACGTTAGGTTTTTTCAACACTAAATTCTTCAAAATATCATCTTGCACCTTAGGTGTTGCAGTAGCAGTCAGTGCAATTATATTTAATTTAGGATTTATGGTATCTATGATGTCTCTTATTTTTCGGTACTCAGGTCTAAAATCGTGCCCCCACTCTGAAATACAGTGTGCCTCATCGACTGCTACAAATGAAATATTTAATTCCTTCAGAAAATCGACATTCTCTTCTTTTGTAAGTGTCTCGGGTGCTACATAGAGCATTTTGGTTTTCCCTCCGAGCAAATCTTCTTTTACCTTTTTTATTTGACCTTTGTTGAGCGATGAGTTTAAGAAATGGGCTACATTTTCAATATCACTGTAACTAGTCATTAAATCCACCTGATTTTTCATCAAAGCGATTAATGGAGATACCACTATAGCTATACCTTCACTTATAAGAGCTGGTAATTGATAGCACATGGATTTACCACCTCCCGTAGGCATTATCACAAAGGTATCTTTCCCTTCCAATACACTATGTATAATTTCCTCCTGATCGCCTTTAAATTTATCAAAGCCGAAATTTTCATATAACGCTTTTTTCAGGTCGATTCGCTCGGCCTTTTTTGCTTTTGCCATAAACTATTTTCTTTTTTAATCCCCCCAAGGATCTACTCTGGTTTAGAAGTAGTTCACTAATGTACTCTTTTTTTTCTATTTTACAAAATGTAAATAGAAAAATAAAAACCACTCGATTTCAAACGAAATTAGTATTGTGCTAGCACTTTTCCATATAATAAATCGTTAAAAACATAAAATTAATTAATCAGCTTCTTTTATCAATTTTCACAATTGAATTGTAGATAGATGAATAAAATTTCGGACATTTGACTTAATGAAAAAAACCTTCTTTCTGTTATTCTTTTCACTTTGGTCATTTTGTACGTCAGCACAAGAACAATTGTTGAATGTTGCACGTCAATACTTATTAAGTGGCGATTATGAGAAATCGGCTGCTACCTTCAAACAACTCCTTGAATATTCACCCAACGACCCTGAAATATTGCAAAGTTATTTCAAGAGTCTCATCGGATTGAAAGACTACAAATCTGCTGAAAAAATCATCAAACTACAATTAAAGCAAAAGCCCAATGATGCAGTGGCCAATTTTGAACTAGCAAAATTATATAAAGCACAAGGCGACGAAAAAAAATATCAAAAGCTTTGCAGCAAAATTATACATGATTTACATCCCGATGACCAGATTATACGATCTGTTGCAACCATGTTTGAAAAAGAAGGATTATATGATTTTGCATTAGAAACGTACGAGAAAGGAAAAAGTTTTCAAAAAGAAAACACCTATTTATATGCAGAGGAGTTGGCACTTTTATTTGATAAAAAAGGTGATAGTGAAAAGGCAACAGAGAGTTTGCTTGATTTGTATATATCACGTCCCGAAAAAGGGGAAGAAATCAAAGCTACTTTTCAACGGATGATGGACAAACCTGAAAAGCTAGAATCGCTTCGCAAAAAAGTATTGAAACGTGCGACCAAAGAAACAGAAAACATAGCTTATCCCGATCTACTTGCTTGGATGTATATTCAACAACATGATTATGAAAGTGCATTTATTCAAATTAAATCCATCGACACACGACTCAATGAACAAGGCAGACGGGTATTAGGATTTGCACGAGTAGCCTTTCGTGAAAAAGAATTCAAAGCTGCCCTCATGGCGTATGATGTTGTAATAGACAAAGGGAGTGACCAACCTTTTTACTTGTTGACTCGAAGCGAAAAATTGACTTGTATGAAAGAGCAACTTCATCATAATCCTCATTACACACAAGCCGATGTTGCCAATGTTACAGCACAATACAGCGCATTTTTAGACGCCTATCCTGCATATAAACTAAAAGAGACCTTGAGAGAATATGCAGAACTTGAAGCACGCTATGCGCACGATATAGATAAAGCCATCAGTCTATTGAGCGAAATTGTGAATGCTGGAAATGTAGATCGCACATTCAAGGGGCGGTGTAAATTAGAAATGGGCGATTATGAATTGGTTCGCAACAATGTATGGGAAAGCACTTTACTATATTCACAAGTGGATAAAGATTTCAAACAAGATATGCTTGGCGAAGAAGCGCGATTTAAAAATGCAAAGTTATCTTATTATACTGGCGACTTTAAATGGGCACAAGGTCAATTGGATGTACTCAAAGCGTCTACAAGTGAATTGATTGCGAATGACGCATTGAATCTATCTGTATTAATTACTGAAAATAATCCGCCAGCTGATAGTAATACTACACCCCTTTTAATGTTTGCTCGTGCCGATTTACTCGAATTTCAAAATAAAGACCAGCAAGCAATCGACATTCTTGATAGCATCAGTTCGACCTATCCCGAGCATCCGCTACTTGATGATATTATGATGGTGAAAGCCGATATTGCAATTAAAAAACAAGATTATAGTGAAGCCGCTATGCATTTACAAAACATAGTAACCAAGCATGCAGATGATGTATTGGCAGACGATGCATTGTTTCATCTTGCCTCTATCAACGAAGAGTTTTTCAATAATAAAGAAGAAGCCAAACGACTCTTTGAACAATTGATTATAAAATATCCTGGTAGTACATACATTAATCAAGCGCGCAAACGATTCAGATTGTTGCGTGGCGATAAGCCTGATGTAGAAGAAGTGAAACCCTTTTAATTTTTTTAAGACAACCTTCGGTTTTGTTTAACAGCTTTTGATATAACCTATAGCCTACTTGTATATTTCTTTGTGCAATCATTTTTTCATACACAAAAAAACAACAACACAACATGGACACATTCCCCGAAATCCCCCAACAAGAAACAAGTATTTTTCAACGAAACAAAAATCTGATCAAGGGCTTCATGATCAGTTTTTTAATTTTAGCCCTATTGATACCAACTTTTTTTATTGCACAACTTATTCAAGAACGACAACATAGAAACGAAGAAGTAAAAAGTGAAATAGCTAGCCAATGGAGTACAAAGCAATCATTGACAGGTCCTATATTGGTAATACCATATTTACAATCAGAAAAAAATACCGATAACAAAATAATCTCTGTGAAAAGATACAGTTATTTTCTCCCAGAATATTTGAAAATAAACGGGACGCTTTTACATGATTACAGAGCTCGAAGTACCATTTTTAAACTGATTGTTTATACAGCCAATCTTACCATCAGTGGTACGTATAGTCCCCTTAAGCTTTCTAAATTAAACATACCAAGCGAAAATCTTTTGCTGAATGAAGCCTTCATTGCTTATGGCCTTTCGGACTATACTGGCATACAAGAACAAATGAAAATAAATTGGGATGGCAAACTTTATGATTTTAATGCTGGATCCAATCAGGTTGGGTTTCTTGCTAAGGGGCTCCATACACCAATGCCACTTACAACCGATGACATTAATAAGACACATACGTTTGATATGAAAATATCATTACGCGGATCGGAACAAATAGATTTTACACCTGTAGGTAAATCGACACAAGTAACATTATCATCCAAATGGCCTTATCCAGATTTCAAAGGAAAAACCTTACCTGAAAAATCTATTTCGGATAGTGGCTTTACAGCCAATTGGAAAGCGTTTGATTTGAACAGAGAGTTTCCACAGGAATGGAAAGAAGGAAATGAAGTAGAAATCAACAATAGTAATTTTGGTGTCAATTTGATACAACCCTTGGACAATTACGCAAAAACTTCACGTACTATTAAGTACGCTATACTAGTCATTATGCTTACGTTTGTTATATACTTTTTCATTGAGGTCTTACAGAAAAAAAGCGTTCATGCAGTTCAATATGTTTTAATAGGATTTGCCCTTTGTATATTTTATACATTACTATTATCAATTTCAGAGTACACTTCATTTGTAGGGTCATATACAATTTCAGCTTTGGCTACTATACTTCTTATATCCTTGTATACCAAAAGTGTATTTGGCAGTATTAAAACAGCCTCCATTTTTGGTAGCTTCTTAACTCTGCTGTATTTATTTATATTTATCCTGATTCAACTACAAGATGGTGCCTTATTAGCAGGTAGTATTGGATTATTTTTAATCTTAGCAGCTATCATGTACTTCTCTCGAAAGATAGAGTGGTATAAATAGGCATTATTCGAAATACAACCATGTCATTACATCCTTTAAGGCTCAACACCTTAAAGGATTTTTTTTTATTACATTTGCTCAAAATTTATATTGATGTCAGTACAGGCTTTAGGAATTAACAAACTTTCGTTAGCAGATATAGAAACTATTTTAAAACATCCAATTGAATTAGATGAAACGTCTATTGCCAACATAGAAAAGTGTCGTGCTTATTTGGATCGTAAAATGAAAGAAGAAGGCAAAACTTTTTATGGCATTAATACTGGGTTTGGAAGTTTATGTAATGTAAAAATATCAAATGATGATATTGAACAATTGCAAGAAAATTTAGTGTTGAGCCATGCTTGTGGCATGGGAAATGAAGTGCCACAAGACATTGTAAAATTAATGCTTTTGCTAAAAGTGAAAAACTTTGTGTATGGCAATAGTGGTGTGAGTTTACAAGTAACGAATCGTTTAATTGATTTTTATAACCAAACTATTTTACCTGTCGTTTATCAATTAGGTTCTTTGGGTGCAAGTGGCGATTTAGCTCCATTGGCACATTTGAGTTTGCCATTATTAAACAAAGGTGAAGTGTATATTGATGGTATCAAACGCAATGCGAATGAATTGAGTTTTGAACCATTAAAATTACAAAGCAAAGAAGGTTTGGCCTTATTGAACGGAACTCAATTTATGAGCTCCTATGCAGTGTGGTGTTTATTGAAAATTAAAAAACTAATTCAATGGGCTGATGTAATAGCTGCTATTTCATTTGAGGGATACGATGCCACATTAGAACCATTTACATCCAATATTCATTCAGTAAGAAACCATGAAGGGCAAATAAATGTTGCAAAAAACATGCTTCGTATTTTGAGTGGTAGTGAAATATCCGATTCTCCAAAAACACAGGTGCAAGACCCTTATAGTTTCAGATGTATTCCTCAAGTGCATGGTGCTACGAGAGATGCAGTGGCACACGTAGAAAAAATTGTGGAACAAGAAATAAATGCTGTAACCGACAATCCACTCGTATTTCCAGATGATGATTTAATTTTAAGTGGTGGTAATTTTCATGGTCAACCCTTGGCGATTAATTTAGATTATTTAGCTATTGCTATTGCCGAATTAGGAAATATTTCTGAACGTAGAACGTACCTTTTAATTTCTGGACAACGAAACTTACCACCATTCTTAGTGAAGAGTGCGGGCTTAGATAGTGGGTTAATGATAGCCCAATATACTGCAGCATCTATTGTGAGTAAAAACAAACAATTGTGTACACCTGCAAGTGTTGATAGTATTGTAAGTAGTAACGGACAAGAAGATCATGTAAGTATGGGGGCAAATGCAGCCACCAAATTATATGAAATTGTCAATAATGTAGAAATGATTTTAGCTATTGAATTGCTCAATGCAACGCAAGCATTGGAATTCCGTCGTCCAAAAAAATCTTCAGACTTGATAGAAAAATTAGTCACTGCATATAGAAAAACAGTTCCCTTTATTGAACAAGATAGAATCATTCATGAAGACATGATGAAGAGTATTGCTTTTATGAATGACTATATATTCGAATAATTAAACACGTTGAACTCCGTTATAAATGAATACATCAAGTAGGATTGATTATCTAGACTCAGTAAGAGGAATTGCTGCCATGATGGTTGTTTTTTATCATTTTAATGGCTGGAAATGGGAACATCATATTGGGTTTCATCTTAGTTCAATTATATTTAATGGCAGCGATGCTGTGTCTTTTTTTTTCGTGCTAAGTGGCTTTGTTTTATCCTATAAATATTTTAAAAATGCACAAACTGAAATTGATATAAAAGAGTATGTACTCAAACGGTTTTTTAGAATCTATCCTGCCTATATCGCAACTGTATTTCTGAATTACTTTTATGTGAATAGGCATACACTTGGCCTGAATACAATTAAAGATATCTTTTATTCAAATGATCAACAGTTATGGCAGGAATTGTTTCTTGTTAAAAGCAATCATAATTTTTATATACCCGGATGGACATTGAGTGTAGAAATGGCAGTATCCTTATTACTCCCGTTTATAATTATCATAGCTCGAAAAAACATACATTACTTATATTCATTCATCCTTGTTTCTATCTTTATTAGTGCAGCTCATATTTCCATGTTTACTATGCATTTTTGTCTTGGGCTTTTGCTTGCATTTTATTTTGATAAAATTCAGGCATTTCAATTTCAACAGCATAAGTTATATCCCTACAGATGGTTAGGGTTGCTAATCGTATTGGTCCTTTTTTCCATTCGACATATAGACAGAATTCACAGTATCGGACATCAACTTAAAAACATTTTACTTTATTGGGGTATTGATTTTTTTCATATTAGTGGAATTGCTTCTGCTCTTATTATTTTATTTATCCTCAACAATAAAAGTATTCAAACATTCCTTACGATAAAACCCCTTTTGTTTATTGGCAAAATATCTTATAGTATTTATCTAATGCATTGGCTTGTGATTGGCTACATTATGGAACATTGGGACAAATGGAATTCTTATTATCCCAACAAGTATATTGTATTTGCAGTCATGCTTACCGTAGCTGTTTCTACTACACTTCTTTTAGCAACAGCCTTGTACTATTTTGTAGAAGTCCCATTCATCCAATTGGCCAAAAAAATAAAAATATCAAGGCCGAAAATGAATTAATTTTGCATTCAATGAAACAAATAAAACTAACCGATCTTCCCTATAAACAAAAGGCTATTATCAAAAGTTTTGGAGAAACTGAATTGTATGTAAAATTGCTTGAAATGGGTATAATTCCTGAAGAAGAAATTTCGGTAGAGTTAACAGCACCACTAGGCGATCCTATTGCTATCAACGTAGCAGGTTATCAATTAAGCTTGCGCAAAGAAGAAGCTTGTACGATTATGGTTGAAATAATTTAAAGATTCGAAATTTTTATTTCATATATTTGATTATATGTAAGTTCAAGTCATAAGTGCAACAGGTATTTTTCCCTGTGGGGACGAAGTGAAGCGTAGCGAAACGAAGTCCCCACAGGGAAAAGCTGACAAATACTACCTTTGTAATTACCACATGACAAAGAA
>CANHGW010000013.1 GCA_947460175.1 Bacteroidota bacterium
CAATTCGATCAATGATATATTGACCGTTTTCTTGATTTTGGTTTTTCCCATTATAATTATCACCTCTCCAAGGTAGTGACTTACGATATTGGATATAATGCACATTTACATTTTTGCCAATTACTTTTTCTAAACTATCAGCAATTTTGATATCAGTCACTGAAAAATAAAAATTATTAGTATTAATAGAGCCGCCTTGTACTGATCTTAATCCTGGTTGCACCATTTCTCCTTCATAGGTTTTAAATATATTTCCTTTTCTAGAAAATTTATACAATACGCCTTCACGAGTTCCATCACTAAATGAGTTGTAATAGAACCAATACATATATCCAGCACCAAATAATAGGATTATTACTAAAAATAAAAAAATAGCTTTTCTCATGATTCAAAATATTGATGCGAAATTACTTCAAAACCTTGAAATCACAATACTAATTACAAATTTGTACTTTTGACAAAAGGAATCGAATGAAGGCTACTTATTTAATATTTTTAATATGCATATGTTTTAATGTCATAGCACAAAAAAAACATCTTGAAATTAAAATTACTTCAACAACATATGAATTGAAATTAATCAATTTTCATATTGATCAAATATCATTTTCCAACGAAGTTAAAGACACAATGGGATTCATTGGCATTAGAAAAAAAACACTCAAACTAAAAGCTGTTTTAGCTAATAAACTTAGTGATTTACAAACAATTATTTCATCTCATTATACTCAATCCTTGAATGGTACTCCAATTCACTTAAAAATTAAAAAACTAGGATTGTTTCCTGTGAATCCAAATTACTTTTCTCCTAGCGATACTTTTAAATACGAATGTGATTTTGTTGGAATTTTTAACGGTAACGAAGAATTGCTCTATACTTATAAAGCAAAAAACCTTTTTGGTTCGTTTGTAAACCCTGCAGAAGTACTTTCTAATTATATTTCCAGAGCTTTTATTTCATCTATTGATCAATTCTCTAAAACATTTGAATCCAATAGTCAATGGAATATTTTAAATGACACATCAACAACTAAAATCAACATTGTAGTATTTCAAAATTCAATAAAAGGTGCGGATAGCATTCCTTGCTCGAAGAATACAAAACTTCAATTATCAGATTTCAATATTGCAAAAAATAAAGACTCAAATTCAGTCATTGGTCATTGCAGAATGATATTGACTTATGTTGCCTATTTAGACGAATCTAATATAAAACCAAGTTTATTTATTCATGTAAAATCTTTCTTCAATAGAACAAGGAGTTGGATTAATCCAACATTAGCCAATGAAGAATGGTTATTGTATCAACAAGGACATTTTGATTTATGTACTATTTATGGCAACAAACTTACAAATGAGTGTAAACAATTCCCATTTACCTTAGGTGAATATAAAAGCGAGTTGAACCAACTATACAATAAAGTCTATACTGAGTATGTGCTAAAAAGAAAGCAATACGAAACCGAAACAAATCAAGGTAGAAATAATGAAATGATTAAAAAATGGAAATCTGATATTGATAACTTAATGAAATAATTTTATACATAATAAAAACCGCCCTTCGTTGCTGAAGGGCGGTTTCTCTTTATACTTTTTACTCAGTACTTAATACTCAGTATTAGTCATTCTTTTTCACTTTGCTCACATGAGTCAATTGATCATTTTCAAATACTTGTACTGTGTATACGCCACTTGCAATATCACCTAAGCTTAAGCTTAGTTTGTTCATGCCTGCTTCGCTACGTGCTTGTACTTGTTTCACAATACGACCACTCATATCCAATACTTTCACTGTTGTGTTTTGAACTTTTGTTGTGTACAAATCAATGTTCAATACATCTTGTGTTGGATTTGGATAGATACTCACGGTGCTACCATTCGTACCCCATATGATGTCTACAACTTTTGCATTCATGGTGCTGTGGTTGTCGATATCTACTTGTTGTAGTCTATAATAGTTGTGACCCAATTGTGGTTTTGTGTTCTCAACGTTATAGTTCAAGATACTTGAGCTATTACCATTTGCTGCCTTGCTGTTCACTTTTGCAATGGTTGTAAAGTTCACACCATCGGTACCATGTTGTAGATTGAAGTAAGCATTGTTTTGCTCACTTGCTGTTGTCCACTCTAGCAGATCGCTGTTGTTCATTTTACGGCCACTGAAGTTAGTGATTGTTGCAGGTAACGCTGCATTCAAGCCATTTACTGAGTGTACTCGGAATTGACTAAAGCCTGGTGTGTTGAAACTCAACTCCCAATATGTTCCATTCCAGAATGCTGATGGTTGAATGACTAATGGTGAGTTACCCAATCCTCCATCACTGTTTTTTGTGATGCGGATATTGGTAATATTTGGATCAGCATTGTTGCCACTGGTTGGCATTGGTAAGTAAGGCGATACCACTGCTAAGTTGTAATTATCAAAGTCAGCTTGGGTGATATATAATTTAACATCAGCACTGCCATTAGAGGTAGGGGTGATTTGATACCAACGACGTACATAGGGTTGACCATTGTATACGCCAGCATTTGCATCCACATTCACTGTTGCTGTTGTTAAGCCGAGTATGTTACCACCATTGCCATCATCGATCGATGCGATTAAGTTACAACTTAGATCATAGTAGCTTGCATTTAAATCATCTCCTTGATTTTGAACTTGATTGGCTGTAGCAGGTGCTAATGTTCCTGAAGCAGGTGTTCCGGTTACAGTTACACTGCTGGTTGCAGTACAACCTGCACCATCTGTTCCAGTTACGGTATAGCTTGTAGTTCCGAAGCTTGCCACAAATGGCACACCATCAAATAATCCACCATTCCATACATACGATGTAGCTCCACCACCGGTTGGTACTACGATGCTGTTGTCACAAGTAGTCGTTGGGGTTGCACTCGCGGTTACCAAAGGTGCTGCATTCATAGTGACCACAGCTGTTGCTGTATTGCTACAATTGTTACCATCGGTTCCTGTTACGGTATAGGTTGCGCTTGAAGTTACTGTAAATGGCGTTGCATCTAAAATTAAACCAGACCATGTATACGTACCTCCAACACCTGCTCCACCACCGGTTACAGTGGCTTGTCCGTTTTCACAAACGGTTTGTGTCGTTGGTGTTGCGGTTATGGTTGGTAGTGTGTTCATGTTTACAACAGCTGTTGCTGTATTGCTACAATTGTTACCATCGGTACCTGTTACAGTGTATGTAGTAGGTCCGCTAGTTACAGGGAATGGTGTTGCATCTGAGATACCTCCGCTCCATACATAACTTGTTGCACCTCCACCTGATACAGTTGCACTTGCGTTTTGACACACTGTTTGTGTTGCAGGTGTTGCGGTTACAGTTGGTAAAGCGTTTACAGTTGCAGTAACTGGAATACGTGGTGTGCTTGTACAACCTGGTGTAGTTATAGTATACTCAAAATTAACCCTTGATATACTGCCTGAAGCTTCTGACCATATGTCTTGAGGGCTAGTTGTTGCAAGCTGAAACTGCATTCCCATTCGGTTTAAAGAAACTGAAAACCCGTTGATGGTTGTTGTATTTCCTGTACTTGAATATGAATTTACATTGCCTCGAACTCCTAAAATACCTATAACCTCACCAGCTAAAATTGGTATATTAACTGTTATATTACCTGGCGTTGCGTTATTTTGAGTAAGATATAAAGTAGTGAATGCATTTGTAGTAGCTGCAAATATAGGAGGAGGTGTATTACCATTAAATTTCACTACAGCAATACTTTGATTACCTGATGAAGCAGTAGTAGGAACTTGTAATGAAGTTATGGTAAAATTAGTAGGTGCTGTAAACCAATAACCTCTTACATTTCCTGAAAATGGACTTGTTTGAGCAGGCATTGGAGCTTGCACAGGTGCTGAAGTAACTGAGGTTGAATTTTCTACATAATAAGTAGTTGTACCTATAACCGAAGGATTGTAAGTTGTCCCAGTATTTAATAATGTACCACCAGTTAATGCATCATACCATGTAACAACTGTTCCTGTAGCAGCTAAATTAACTACACCACCAGGTGCGCAAATACTATCTTCTGTTACTACAGGGTTTGGTGCAGTATTTACGGTCAAAGATATCGTGTTTGTGTTACTGCATCCATTCACATCGGTTCCTTCTACAGTATATATCGTAGTTGAGGTTGGTGTTACACTTGGAGCTCCTACCAGAGCTCCTGGATTCCATGTATAAGTAGAAGCTCCAGTTGCACTTAAGGTAGAAGAACTACCTAAACATACTGATGAAGGTGATGCTGAAGCAACAATGGTTGGAAGAGGTAAAACAGAAACACTAATAACTGAAGTTGCACTACAACCATTTGCATCTGTTGCAATTAATGTATATGTTCCAGCTGTAGTAACATTAAATGTTGAACCTGTACCTGTAGTAACACCACTGATCCATTGATAAGTATAGCTTGGTGTACCGCCTGTAGCACTTCCAGTTAATGTTGCATTCCCACCAACACATAATGGTGTTGCAGCAATGGATGGAGCTAGGACATTTGGTTGAAGAATATCAACAGTCGAAGTTGCTGTGCAGGAATTTCCATCAGTTACGGTTACAGTATAGGTATTCGCAGCTAAGTTGATAAATGTACCTGCTGGCGATTGTGTACTAACTGGTGAAATTGAAAAAGAAGGTAACACCGCTGCAGATGAGACAACGACTGAACCATTTGCACCACCATTACAAGAAACATTTGTAGGTGTTACACTTGAAAATGTAGGAGGTGTAAGAATGTTTAAAAAAGTACTATTACTACAGCCTGTTAATGCTGTATTAGATGCAGTAATACGAATTTTATATATACCCGAACCAGGTTGGTTTGATGGGATTGTTGCAAGAATTGAACCATTTAAATCAATTGAATTTAATGTACCAATTACAATTGGTGCAGCAAAACTACCTGCAGCATCGCTCAATTCAATATTAAATATATTCCCAGCATTTATTGTTGTATTAGTAGCTACATAATTAACATTAAATGTAGAACCTGGGCAATATGAAGCATTTTGATTTTCAATTGAGGCATAGATAGCAGGTGTAGTAGCAATATCCAATTGCAAATCTAATCTACCCAGACTTGTATAAGGAAGTGATAACCCACCTCCAGCAAGAGCTGTAGAGTAGTATGTATTAGGCCTGGTCAATGCTTCACTTTCAGTCATGAGTGGAAAATACCCCGTAACACCAACAGTTTGTGCTATACCGATGTAGAAGTCTGTATTGGATAAGGCTACTGGAGAAGGGAAGGTAAAGGTTACGACAGTATTAGAATCTGTAGCTGATGTTACATAGTTAGGAGATTGCCCCAATATGGCACCAGTTGGACTTACAATAACACCGTATACCGTATTTCCTACATTTGCAAGTGGAACAGACAACCTTGCCTTTACAGCAGTAGCACTTACGCATCCATTTGCGCTATGCTTAGCGAGTAAAAGACCTGAACCTGTATTGAAGCCTATGGCTCCTCTTGCACCCGAAAATCCGTTTAAATTGTGAGTATAAGCATTATTACCTACAATTTCTGTCTTACGTGAAGCATTGTCCAAAAGATTGGATTCCCCAGCTACTGGGTCAATCGTTACAATCACAGAGTCGGTTTCTTGAATAGCTGGCATCCAACCCGTAAATTCTGAAGTCAATTCACCACATGAAGGTATTGTGATAGGAAGGGTTTGATAATAACGTACCGTACCAGTTATTGCTTCTTTGATTTCGAGATTGGCGTTAGTGGTTTGGGCAGTTCCATAAGTACTTCTCACTGTAAAAGGAATAGCTTCTGGCGCTCCGGCTCCAGCAGGTATTTTGCCATGAGGCCATGCAGAAACTAAAGAAATATTTGTACTAGCACCAAATGCTACTAAGGTAGTAACAGGCCTGAACAATGAATTTGCAGAAACAGTTACAATTGCTGTACATACAGCAGTTTGTGCAGATTTAACACCGGCTAATGTAGTGTTGCAAGCTACCACTGAACCTGTAGCAAGAGTGCCACAGTTTGTCCATTCGTAAGATATATAAATACCTCCACCAGTATAAGTAAATGGGGTACCCAGGGTTACATTCCATGATAACGCGTTTGGAATAGTAGTAGTCGCATTGTGTGCTACCGTCATGGTAGATATAGCAGTAGCCCAAGTCGTAGATTTGTTGTTGATTACATCTGTTGTATTTTCAAATCTAATCTCCAAATTGCCTGTAGTAGCTATGCTTGGTGCAGTAGCGAAAGCTCCACCTACTTGAGTTATGCTATTTCCAAAGGAAAAACCCGCAGCAGCCATTTCAGCAGCTGTAACCAAAAAGACAGTGGTACCTCTACCATTATTTGGATTTAGCCCTCTGAAAAAACCAGAAGTAGCATTAGTACTACCGATAACGGTAGTAGGACATTGAGCCTGCATTGTTAACCCCTCAAATAAGAGGATGAACAACAGTAAAAAGTTGAAAATTTTTGTCATAGTATATAGTTTTAAAACGAATCTAATCATTATTATTTTATAAACAAATAAATTAGATTTATTATTTTCGAGACCATTCTTGATTTCGTAGAAAAAAATCGAATTTGGTGCGTTTTATAGCAGATTTTGAGAAAACATTGGAAAATACCTCCTTAGACAACAAATTGAAATCATTTTCGTACCATTGAATCCACTCGGCAGAGGGATTAAAAGAGGGCGTAGTGTGCGGTTTCGAAAATCGATTCCATGGGCATACATCCTGACATATATCACAACCAAATATCCAGTCATTCCAATGAGGAGTCTGCTCTGAAAATGCTTCTTTTAATTCGATAGTAAAATAGGATATGCATTGCGAGCCGTTAACAACTTTATCGGGCATAATTGCATCCGTAGGACAGGCATCAATACATTTGGTACAAGTTCCACAATGACTCGTACTAAATGGCATATCATAATCTAAGTCAAGATCAAGAATGAGAGTAGCCAAAAAGAAAAAAGAACCTGACTTTTTAGAAATTAAATTGCCATTTTTTCCAATCCAGCCAAGGCCACTCTTCACAGCCCACGCACGTTCAAGTACAGGTGCGCTATCTACAAATCCTCGTCCAGAAACTTCTCCTATTTCCTCTTGTATATGCTCCAGCAATAGGTGTAACTTGTCTTTTATAACATAGTGATAGTCTTGCCCATAAGCATACTTTGAAACTTTAAAATCAGCTTGTGGCAACTCCACTTGAGGAAAATAATTCAACATCAAGGTTATTACACTTTTAGCACCATCAACCAACTTTGTTGGATCAATCCGCTTATCAAAGTGATTAGCCATATAACTCATTTTGCCATGATGGTTTTGGTTCAACCATTTTTCAAGTCGTCGGGCATCATCATCGAGCTGCTCAGCTTTAGCAATACCACAGTAATCAAATCCCAATTGCAGGGATTTCTCTTGGATTAATCGTGTATAATTGCCTTTTATCATTATTCACAATGATAGTAAGTTTTTTTAGATATTTATTAACGTGAAACCTCTTAACTTTACCAACTGTAAAATATTCAATTTTTTTCAAATGAACAAAAAATCATTCCTGCCTTTAATTTTAATATTAGCCGTTGGTGTATTCTTTTCTTTTAGACTTATTGCTGATAAAAATCAACTAGATGTTTCAAGCAATAATACTGAAGTTAACATAGTTCCATATTCTTTACCAGAAAATGAAACTAGTTCTAAAAATCAGGTTATACAACAGACAATCATGCAGGTGTTAAAAGATGGGCATTATTCACCAAAAGAAATTGATGATGATTTTTCAAAACGTGTTTTTTCGAAATATATGGAAATGACAGACTTTGGGAAATTATTTTTTATTCAATCAGACATTGATGAGTTTAAAAACTTTGAAACAAAAATTGATAATGAAATCATGGACGGCTCAACCAAATTATATGATTTGGTTTCGACAAGAATCGTACAACGCATGAAGGAAGCTGAAGGATATTACAAAGAAGCCTTAGAAAAACCATTAACCTTCAATGATAACGATGAAATCGAATTGGATGGTAAAAAATTAAATTGGTGTAAAGATCAAGCTGAATTAAAAGCTCGTTGGATGAAAAGTATTAAATACAGAACATTGGCTCGATATACAGAATTGAAGGACCAACAAAAAGTAACTAAAGATAAAAAAGAAAAAGAAAAATCAGATGCACAAATTGAAATAGATTCACGTGAAAATGTAAAAAAGAGTATGGTCTTTTATTTCAAACGTATTAATAAAATTAGCGATTCAGATAGATTTGCTACTTACGTGAATAGTATATGCCATGTTGTAGATCCACATACAGATTTTTTCCCTCCAAAAGATAAACAACGATTTGATGAAGAGATGAGTGGTTCGTTCTTTGGTATAGGAGCTCAACTACAAAGCGAAGAAGGATCTTGTAAAATTAAACAAGTAATAACTGGCACCCCTGCTTGGAAAGATGGCAGAATGAAAGTAGAAGATATTATTTTGAAAGTAGCACAAGGTGATGAAGAACCTGTTGATATTGCTGGATGGGATATTGAAGATATAGTACAAATAATAAGAGGGAGAGAAGGATCTGAAGTAAGATTAACAGTAAAGCACTTAGCAGGAGATCAAGAAGTGATATCCTTGCGAAGAGGTAAAGTAGAAACTGAAAGTACGTTTGCTAAATCGGCCATTATTAAAAATAATGGTGTAAGTATTGGTTACATTTTATTACCAGAATTTTACGCCGCTTTTAATGATCGAAACGGCAGACGATGTGCAGAAGACATGGCTAAAGAAATAGAAAAACTAAAGGCTGAAAATGTAAATGGGATCATTGTAGATTTGAGAAATAATGGTGGAGGTTCATTGACAGATGTAGTAGAAATTGGAGGTATGTTTATTGATAAAGGCCCTATCGTTCAAGTTAAATCAAGAGATGCAATGGCTCAATCATTGAATGACCGAGCCCCAGGAATTTTATATGATGGACCTTTAGCAATACTTATTAATCAAGGAAGCGCATCAGCTTCAGAGATTTTAGCAGCAGCTATGCAGGATTACAAACGTGCAATTATTATAGGTTCTACCTCATTTGGTAAAGGAACTGTACAAAGAGTATTTGGATTAGAAGATTTTTACAGAGGTGAAGAAAATCTTAAACCTCAAGGTTCTATTAAATTGACATTGCAAAAATTCTACAGAGTGAATGGAGGATCTACTCAATTAAAAGGTGTAACACCAGATATAAAACTACCTGATGCATTTGAATTAATCGATATTGGAGAACGAAAAGATGATAACTCATTGGCATGGGATCAAGTAGCTAAAGCAGATTATAAACCATATAAACAATCGGTTGATTTTGGCAAGTTAGTTGAACTGTCTAGTAAACGAACTGCAAACAATGAATCATTTAAAATTATTTCTCAAAATGCTGCTAGAATGAAACAGCAATATGATGAAAATAAGTATTCACTTAATTTAGTTAAATATCAAGAACAAATCAAAGAAGCAAAAGACTTATCAAAAAAATTAGAGGAACTTGATAAAGTAAAAACTACCACGACTGTTTTAAATTTAAAGAGTGATAAAACATCTATTCAAAAAGACACAGTTAGTATTCGAAGAAACGAAGAATGGGTAAAAGCGTTGAAAAAAGATGCCTATATATCTGAAGCTACCAATGTAATATTGGATTGGATGAAATTAGAAAAAAACAATCCTAGTTCATCTCAAGTGATTAAAAGTATTGACTAACGATATCCAATAACCATTCTCTACAATTATGAATATCAATGAAGTTCCTCAGGATAAAAAAAACTTTAAAGATGGTGACAAAGCTCCCAAAAAAGTAATGTATGTAACCACGCAAGATGGATCCTACACACAAACACAAAGCGCTGGATGGGAAGCAGAAAATCTTGCTCTAGAGCAAGCATGGGAAGAAATAGAAACACAATTACAAGAAGAAAAAATTTTAGTACAAGAAAACAAAGTAAGTCCTATCTCCTATTATATGAAAAAAAACAGAATGGACTTACCCATACTTGCATCATATGTGAGTATGTGGCAATGGAGAGTTAAACGACATTTAAAACCTACCGTTTTTAAATCACTTTCAGATTCTATTTTAAAAAAATATGCCGATGCATTTAATATTTCCATTGAGGTATTAAAAAATGTAGACTAATTTTTCATCTTTGCAGTATGATCATACCATTTCAACATCAATCACAAGCACATTGTGAAAGTGGAGTCACATCCAATCTTTTTCGACATCATGGCTTACCTATTTCTGAACCACTTTCATTTGGTATTGGCAGCGGGATCTTTTTTGCACATATTCCTTTTATCAAAGTAAATGGAATGCCAGGAACTACTTATCGTGTATATCCAGGTAAAATATTTAGCAATGTATGTGACCGATTAGGCGTAAAATCAAGATCAGAGAAATTTTCTACTGTAGAAGCAGCCATGAAAAAATTGGATCAAAATATTGAGAATGGGATTCCATCTGGTTTACAAGTGGGTGTATTTTATTTACCTTTTTTACCTGAAGTATTTCGTTTTCATTTTAATGCTCACAATCTCATTGTATTTGGTAAAGAAAAAAATACTTATTCAATTAGTGATCCTGTTTTGGAAAACTCAGTTACAATTGAATATGAAGATCTTGCCAAAGCTCGTTTTGCTAAAGGCTATCCAGAGCCAAAGGGAAGAATGTATTACCTTACACATGTTCCTGCTATGAAAGATGTCAATCTTCCATTGGCTATTCAAAAAGGGATTAAACAAACTTGTTTCTTTATGACCTCACCTCCGATTAAATGGTTCGGTGTTAACTCCATAGATTTTTTAAGTAAGCAAATAAGAAATTATCCTACCAAATTAGATTCAAGAAAATCTACATTATATTTAGGTAATCTCATTCGTATGCAAGAAGAAATAGGAACAGGTGGTGCTGGCTTTCGTTTTTTGTATGCAGCATTTTTACAAGAAGCTTCGCAAATTACTAATAACCCTTATTTGAAGGAACTATCGGAGGAAATGACTCGTATTGGTGATCAATGGAGAAACTTTGCATATCAAACTGCAAGAGTATGCAAATCAAGAGGAAATGATGTAATGGGCTTTGGTGAAATAGCAGATTTATTACACTCCATTTATCTTTCAGAAAAACAATTTTACAATCATTTGAAGAAAGTATATCCATAGTGTAAATTCTAAGCAATTGGTATAGTTTTAGGTTTAGGATTGATTCTTATTGAATTTTACAATTATATTCATTATATGATTATCAGTAATTTATATATATATATTAATTATATGTTTAAATTTATTTTAATAGTTATTAAAAATTGTAAAATAAGTATTGTAAATTTCTGAAACTAAAAACAAACAACTATGATATTCAGACGCTACTATACTATTGAAAGTACAAAAAATAGTGACATTTTGAAAAAGAATTTCTTAGGTCAACATCTAAAAATTCATAATCTTGATTTTGAGATCTATGAAAAGGAAGGTGATATAAAAGTGATTCCACATGCTGAAAATGATGATCACGTATATACACTACCTATTACTCGATTATCCTTAGTACCTAAAAGTAATGGTACTACCATTAAGATGCGGAGTAAACCACGTAGAATCGATATAGGTGGCCCTATGTTATTGTTAGTTTTTATAGTATTTGCAATAATAGCAGGTGTCGTATTACTGTTAAAAGGAGAAGGCGAATACGATATGACCTCGTATATTCTTATTGGAATAGCAGCTCTAGCATTTATCTTGTTATGGTTAAGATTAGAGCAAGGCTATTTTGATTATATTCGTAAAATTAAGAATTGGGTAAAAGATCATGCTTAATTATTTATCAAGTTTAAATTGATAAATATCCGTGCTTCCAATCGAATATAGGAGTGTAAAGCTACTGTCTTGTATTAGCGTGTTTCCTATATTATTTTCTATTGAATAAATAAATTGATCGACTTGATATCGATTCATTTCTTGTTTTAATTCATGAATTGTATAATCTGTTTTTTCAATTGTGTAAAATTGGCTTTGGGTCAGATAAGCTATCACCCACATATTACCAGCATCAACTACATTAGAAGTGAATTTTCCTTTAAATTCATGCTTTTTTAATTCGGTAGAAAGTTCAAATAGACTTTTATTCTTATACTTTAATTGATCAAACTGAAGAATAGGATATACTATAAAGGAAAAGCCAAGTAGTATACTTGCTAGATTAGTAAATAACGCACGTTTAAAATAAGGTTGAATTAACTGAATTAGTAAAGCACCTAAGACCATCAATAGAAAGGTATTTAACCAGATATACCTTGTTTCAATATGCATCATCAAATACCCTAAGGGCAATAATAGAATCGTAAGAATGATAATTTGAGTATCAAAATGTTGTATATAACTATCTTTTGTACGAAAAAAGAAGTAAAACAATCCTATAATAAGGATAGCCAATGCTAAAAACGAAATCTCATTAAAACACATAATTGCAACAAGGGAAGTATGTATGACTCTTGCAATCCATTTTACAAAATGCTTAGGTGACGAAAAAGGTGAACTCAAGTTATCTTGCGTAAGAGAAGGATCTTCCCAAAAACTAGGCGAATCTTCGTAGATAGGTGGTATAAGTAAAGTAAGATCCTTTTTGAAGGTTTTACCACTATTGATATACCAACTCATATTCAATTTACCAGCATGTCCAGTTAATGACCATTCATTGTATTTGGTATGCAATGCATAAGTCCAAGGTAAAACAAATAGTAACGCTGTAAAAATACCTATAAAATAATATTGAATTCCTTTTGAAAATGTAATCTTATTATTTTTAAAAGCCCATAATAAAACAACGCCAAAATGTAAAAAGAAAAATACCAGCGAATATGCTTTTGCATAATAAGCAATTGCCATTACAAAACCACAAAGCATTACTTTCCAGAATTGATTATAAAATTTTTCAGAAAGTAAAACAAAAAGATAGAACAAAACAAATATCAATTGCAATACATCCCCAAACAATTGAAAATATACAAAATAAGCCATCGTAATGGCTGACGAAATCATGAGAATAAACGTAATAAACGATTGCAGCTTAAACTTTTTAAATAAAAAGAAAACTTGTATTAGAATTATAAAACCAAAAAAGGCATTTAATAATTTAGCAGCCTCAAAACCGTCCATTCCATTTTTCATGAATGGAACTATCATCCAAATATTTAATGGACTCCAAAGACCATTTATACTTTGTAAATATTGTCCATGTAGTATCCTGTTGGCAATAGTTAAATAAGCCACACAATCACTGTCAAGCATATAGCCTAAATATGGATTTAATAGCACCCATAGAATACAATATATACCCAGAGGTAATAAGAGCGAAATATGATTAAACCAATTCTTCATTCAAAGCTCTAAAATACTCAAATGATTTTAAGATACGACTTCCATACCAACTAAATAATTCACCATCTACTAATTTAACGTTAGCATTTGGCAATATTAATTGCATTTCTTGAATGTGTTTTTCCTTAAATGGAAATGGTTCGCTCGAAAGAAATACTACATCAGGATTCAGTGCTTTTATTTCTTCATTCGTCAACACTGGATATCGAGTAATAGTTACTATATTTTGAAACCCAGCTTCTTCGATCATGTTATGTATAAATGTATCGGTACCAGCCACCATTACAGGATTATACCAAATAAGATATAATACACTGAGATTTGTTTTTTTTATTTGTTGTAGTTTTCGATTCGCCCAAATAGAATCAATGAGAACATTGGCTCTCGCTTCTTTATTTACAAGTAATCCAACTTTCTTAATCATTTCAAGAGCATCATCCAATGTTTGAATATCACTTATCCAAACAGGGTATTTTTGTGCCAACACTTCAATTTGATGTTGATCATTCTCTTCTTTATTAGCAATAATTAACGTTGGTTGTAATTCATCAATTCTATCTAAATTCAAATTTTTGGTTCCACCTACACGAGTTTTGCTCCTAAACCATTCAGTAGGATGAATACAAAATTTTGTAATCCCAATAACCTCTTCGTCTAAACCCAAATCGAACAACAACTCAGTTTGCGAAGGAACAACCGATATGATACGTAAAGGATTTTTGCTCAATTCTACTTCTCTATTGAGCTGATCGATCACCATAATGAATTTTATATAATAATAAAATGACAAATGCAAAAAGCAAATCCAATGGGAATAAGATAGTTCCTAATACTTTGCCAAATGTATAACTGCCAAAAAATAATTTCATAGCTAGTTCGAAAAACATCAATGAAAAATAAACAAATGCTGCCCAACGTTTTTTCATAAAAATTCCAAACCATGCAAGTGTAAATAGTATTAATCCAAACGGATATACATGATAGATTGTCCAACCAGTATAATCGCTAAACATTGTATAAAATGCGAATAATGTAGCCAATACATGAAAAATAAGAATTCCGATAATAAGATAAGGCGAAAGTTGTTTCAATTGATTATGATTCGTTTTTTAATGAGTCTGTGAGAATTATTTTACTATTTCTTTTTTTCTTGGAAGTGAATAAATCAGAAAAGCTATTAAATACTTTTCGATAAGTAAGCCCTACTCCACCTTTGGTAAAGTTCTGACCACCAAGATCAAGGTTATTGGTATTATTGGTTCGATAGGCTGTTGCCCGAAAACGACCATCTTCTGAAATTAGAAATTGAGCTTTAAAGTCACCACCTATTAAGTTACCAGTTGTTTTGCCACTTACATCCTTACCTACATCTACACTATTTCCAAGATCTACTATCACCCTATCTTTTAATAAATTGGCTTGGACATTCACTGAGAATTCATTTCTATTAACCAAACTGGTATTGTAATCTGCCTCATAAGATTGATAGCCTACGTTGAGATTTATATTTTTAAGTCCTGTCAATTTCTGAAATAAATTGGTAACCTCCGAAGATAAAGCACTCGAAACCATATCGGAAACGGTAGAAATAGAACCACTTCTGTAGGATGAATTGGTGATACCATCTGATGCTTTAAATTCTCCTAACAACAATAATATACCTGATTGCGATACTAATTCTTTTTCATCATTTTTAATTTGTTCGAGTTTAGTATATCCAGCAGTTCCAATAGCTTTATTATCAGGTTGTGTAATATCAAATTTTATATTTGGCTGCGATAATGATCCTTTCAACATAAGTGATATATATGTAGAATAAGCTCGCTTCGATTCCGATTTATCAACTTCATCTAAGTTGTTGTATTGTGCACTAATTAAAGGATACAACGGCAATTGTTTAGGTAATTTGTAAATCGCATTCACATCGAGCAACGCATCCAACGCATCGCCACTCCAAGTAATTTTACTATTCTCTTCTATTGCAAAATCTCTAGGTATCAATCCTCTGAAATTAAATAAGTACTTACCTTCTGTGATTACATAGGCGCCATACATACTAATTGAATTGCCTAAATCTACATTTAATTTAATTGCACCATTTCCTTTAGCTCGTATCTCCTCTCCCGTATTTTGATCCAAAATAATAAATACCTCAGCATCTGGAGTTGCATCTATATTCATGTTTAGATTCAGATAATATGATTTCTTTTTTCGTTCTTCCTCCTGACTACGTCCAATGGATGCAAATTGGACATACTCGTATTTAGAGGCATCTCCTTTTGAATTAATCGGCATATGGAACTGTGATCCTTTCAATGGCTTAGCATCTACATCTACTACTATATCATCTAAGGGGCCATTTAATTTTAATTTTACTTGTGCAGGTACATAGCCATAAAACAAATCATTGTCATACGATCTTGTATTCAAACATAAAAAATTGGGAGAATTTACGGTGAAATTCAAATAGAAATCACTGAAATTATTATGTGTTATTTTACCTTTCAGCACACCTGTATACTCTCCAGCACGTTGATCTTTCAAAATGATATCGTTCATTTCAATAGTTTCATTATTGAATTTGAATTTCGCATTACTGAGGGAATAACTCGTTCCTAGAAATAATACTTTTAACCGTGCTTGATCGAGATCCACTCTACCTGTAATTGTTGGGTTACTCAATCTCCCATCTATATTCACTTGTCCTGTGGCAAATCCATGTAAATCTGAAATATAATCTGCGATAAAATGACCAACAGGACTAATATCCATGTTATCAACTTTTGCAATCAAATCGATGGTACTATCTTTAACATTGATATTCCCGCTGATACCAGCTTCATTATTCCCTTTGATAATGGTAGTATTTTTATTGATAATTAATTTTTGTTTTTCAATATCATACTTAATATCTGCTTTTACGAAACCTAACGTATCATTCACGATTATAATCTGATCAGCACTCGAAATAGTGGCCTCAATACTAGGTGTATTTTTATAATCTATATATTTCACTTCTCCATTAATACGACCATGAATTTTTACATCCTCCATACTTAAATATGTAGATGCTCCTTCTAAGTCAAGTAAATCAATTTTGGCTACTATGTCGTTTGTTTCATTATCCAATGTATTGATAGTTATCTTTTGAGCACCACTTTCAATTATGAAATCTTTAATTCGGATTCGATCGCCAAATACCATATCATGATTAGAGTATAACTGCCATTTATCATTTTTTAAACTAAAATTTGAAGGCATCACATTTACATACAAATTATTTTGGTATGCAGTTGCTTTGCAATTCAATGAGGCCTCTCCTAATACTTCATTGATACTTTGTGAATTGATATTTAACATGGCGGTATCATGAGCCATAGTTGAATTTAATTGAAATGAAGGAATTATCACATCATTGTTATAACTCACATTACCTCCATTGGCATTCAAATCAAAACTAGTAAAATCGCCAGCACCTACTATAAATAAATTATTGACTAAAAAATCTTTGTAACCAAAATTAGGAACATTGGCATCTAATGAAAATTTCTGAGTTTGCGTGTTTAATATACCAGAAAGAGAAATATTAGCCAAATGATGAAAATCATTTGAAAACATACTTAATAAGGTATCAGGATTTTTCAATGTTACATCAAACGTAAATTGTTCATCTGTAAATTTTTTCGGCTTACTAATATAATCTGGTAAATAGTGATATAGATAAAGTTGAAATGAATTTGCTAGTTCTGAAATATTGAATTTACCATTTAAATTGGCATCAGCCAATGTACTAGATAAACGTAATGATTTGTAATGACTACTATCATGAGATTCAAGTGTAAGATCTTTAAGAAAATAGGATTCTCCAGCTCGTTCTATGGTCAAATTTTTCAGTATGGCTATTCCAGTAAAATTATCAATGTTGTTACCTGTAAAATTCATTGTAACAAATCCTGAACCTATGACTGGGTCTTTCGTTAAACCTAATTTTTGCAAATTGACTTTTAAAAATCGAGAATTAAAATTATAGTTTGGATTTTTCCCACTTAAATCCATCTTACCATCAAAATTCAATGTCATGTTTGGATCTTGCGAAACAAAAATTCCATCAAATTTTTTGTTAGCAACAAGGCCATTGATAGTAAGGTTTTGATAAATGGTATTTTCAAGTTCTATTTTGGTAATTGTTGCATTTACATTCGAACTCAAGGTATTCAAATCAAATCCACTTCCTTTGATCTTGCCAGTCATTGTAATATTTCCAACCGATTTTTGTTTAATCAAATTACCTAACTGAAAATCTTGTGTACTTAAATGCCCATCATATGAAGGGATTTTAGGTTTAAAATTCATATTCAAATCCACAATTGCATTTCCCAATGATGTAGTCAAAGAGCCTTTTGTATTAAATTCATCCACCTTACCACTGTAACTTCCTTTAAAAAGAATTGAATTTAATTTGTTCCATGCGATAGCATCGTTTTTAGTTTGAGGTATCAATGTGTTTAAATCTGCACCATTTGTTTTTAAAAGCTCAGCATTTACATTAAAAATCGTATTTTCAATATCGGGCAGGCCTACTACAGTTCCACTACCTTTGAATTGAGTATTTCGTGTATCAAGCTCTAAATTAGTTGCCACCAAATTCCCAATAAGTCCTTGTGCATCTCCTTTCACATTAATTGATATTGGATATTGATTCAATATCGGAGCAAAATAGGCAATGTCTAATGAAGATACAGAAGACTGTTCTAAATGAGCTTTAATTGAAACTTTTTCAAGAAATTCTTTAAAATCATGAAAATTTCGATAGTTCATTTCATAATGATTTCCGACAGTTGAATAATTTGTTTTCAACAATAAATTTGACAATTGGGCTTGTACTTGTGACAATTTTACATTAGCCGAAACAGACTTCAATTCAATACCACATCGTTCCTTTGCTGTCATCGATTTAATATCTGAAAATATAGTATCAGCATCAACATGTGTATTGCCTAATTCAAGATTTATATCAGTTATGTTTAAATGCTTTTCATCAAATTCTTTCTTTGCAGGAATATTATCATCAACCAAATATGCAAATTGACTATTTTTCAATGAAATCGAATGAGCAGCCAATTGATATAAATCAGGGTTAAAAGGAGTACCCCATGTAGTCGTGTCGTCTGGCGTATTATCTTCGGGTTTGCCTCCTTCATATTCTCGAATAAATACATTTGCACCTTCTATTGCAAGCGTTTGAATATCGATATTTTTTTTGACAAGTATCAAATGATTCATATCCAATTTTAAATCCTGAATAGCGAAACGCATATCTTCCCCACGCCATGCATCATTCATATAAAATCGTGCATTTTTAATTGATATTTCTTTTAAATCAATTGAAGGACCTGAGTTTGATTTATTGCTGGTTTTAGTAGTTTGTGTTTCAGTACTTGTATCTTTTGAATCTGAAGCAAATGCTTCCGTTATGAAATCGTAATTCCAACGTGAAGTGTCATGACCTCGATTCATATTCACATAAATATCGGTAAGATTTACAGAATGAATAACAGCCGATTCATTATTCCAATAGTTGCTAAGTAAGTTGGACGTTTTGATAGATAGATCTCCAACATATGCTAAGGTATCTTTTCGATCATCTTGCACAAAAACTCCTTCCAAATGATATTCATTAAAAAAGGCTAATCGTATATGATTCACCTCGACGTTGGTATGCATTTTTTCAGACAAATACTTAGAGGCGCGCTTTACTAAAATATTCTGTACTTTTTCTGTTGATACGAGCCATATAGCTATCACCACCAACAAAATGAGTGTAAGCATACTATATCCTATTATTTTAAAAAATTTCTTCAACGGTTATTAAAATCTAGATATTCCTCATAAAAGAAGCACATTCTGACAAATTTAAGGCTTTAATACTGTTAATCATATTAAAAAAATGCCTAATAACAAACATTTTTTATTTCTCTAACGTCTTAACTTTACACTATGCGAACTCAATTATTTATATCATGTATGATAAGCCTATTTATGATAGGTTCATGCACCAAAAAACCCAGTGCCGGATTGGGTGGAAATGCCAATTTAAAAGTGAAAGCATTTCATCATTCATCGACCATTGATAGTTGTACAATTTATATTAAATTCAATACATCAGAAGCTGTTTCACTTTCAGAATATGATTTGTCACAAAAAATTGTAAAAGATAGCATTGGCAATAGTTATACTATATTCTCTGGGTTGAAAAAAGGAGATTATTACATCTATGGAGAAGGCTGGGATCCAAGTATTTCTAATAATGTAAAAGGTGGCTTGCCTTATACGATTAAAGAAGAAAGTGACTTAGAAATAATTATTCCTGTTACAGAAACTCATTAGTTATTCTACAATATCTAACTCATCTACTACCCATTTGGAATCCCCAAATTTTTCGATGATAAATAATGTATAACGAATATCCAACGTGATATTTCTACATAAATTGATATCATACATGATATCGCTCATGGTTCCTTCCCAAATACGATCAAAATTAGTTCCTATCAATTCTCCATTCGCATTCAACACAGGACTACCTGAATTACCACCAGTAGTATGGTTAGAGGCAAGAAAAGCCAACGGGACTGTTTTCTCACCATTCTCTGTAATAGAATATCGTCCATAGTCTTTCGACTTATACAATTCAATCAGCTTCTCTGGCAATGTAAATTCTTCTTGGTTAGGATTATGTTTGCGTACAGCGCCATCCAATGTAGTATAATAATTATAATTCATTCCATCGCTAGGCTTTACACCTTCTACTTTACCATATGAAACTCGCAAGGTTGAATTGGCATCAGGATAAAATTGCTTCCCTTCATTATACTCTTTCAAAGCAAGTATATATGTACCATAAAAGCCATTCATTTTAGCAACGCTAGCACGGAGAAATTTTAAATTCGCTTTTTGAATACTATCAAAATATTGAAAGGCTTGATAAATTGGATCGCGCTTGATTGAATAACGTATATCTTGAAAATCTTCCATAAATAATAAATCAGCGAAAGCAGAAGCTGAACTCAATGATGAATATTTATAATACGAATCAATCGACACATCATCAGTCCAATTATTTTTCCCAATTTCTTTATTGTATAATTTAAACAAATCGTTGGTTATTTTACGATCCGTATTCACATCAATTGTTTTAAAGAATTGATCCACTTCTTTTTGATAGACAACTAAGCTATCGCTTACTTTCAATGTATCCATAGCCTTCAGCATTGAGTTATAGATAATCCCTTTTTTTAATAGTTCACTCGACCATATGGCTTCATTGATGTATTCATTTAATAGAATCGACTTTCGATGATTTTTATAGCACGTTTTTATACTATCAATGATACCTGCATATTTCAATTTTCGATCATCATCTTCATTTACCCATTTCAAAAATTCAACTTCTTCCTTTTTCTTTTTATCTACAGCATTATTGATTTGAAGTCCTAGTAATTCGCCTTTCCATTTTTTATAATAGTTGGCAATACGTGCTTGCTTAGCAGCATATTTAATAAATAGTTCATTACTTTCTTTCATATCAGCATCTATGATACTTAGTTTTTTTTCTCGTATCGATATACGTGCAGGATCCAATACGTTCATCACCTCTTCTACTCCGTCACTTGTTAAATACTCAGACGTAGTTCCAGGAAAACCATATACCCAAGTAAAGTCACCTTCTTGCACACCTTCTATATTTATTTTCATTGAGCGTCTTGGTACAAATGGTACATTTTCAGTCGAAAATGGTGCAGGTTTATTGTCTTTGTTGGCATAAATACGAAACAATCCAAAATCCCCTGTATGTCTTGGCCATGCCCAATTGTCGGTATCGCCGCCGAATTTCCCTATTCCATTGGGTGGAAAACCTACCAGTCTTACATCATTGTATTTTTCAGTTAAAAAAACATAGTATTCATTTTCATAAAAAAAGGATTTTACTTGTGCATCGTAACCCGTTGATGCTTTCGTTTCTTTTTCGATTCGAGTAGCATTTTCCAATAAAATTCTAGTCTTCGTAGTATCTGCAATTCCAGTTACTATACCCTTTTTCATTTCTTCGGTTACGTCGTCGATACGAATTATAAATGTAACACTCAATCCAGGACAAGGTAGTTCCTCACTTTGATTTTTTGCCCAAAATCCTTGTTTCAAATAATTATTCTGAACACTACTTAATCCTTGCACAGTACCATATCCACAATGATGATTGGTCAATACCAAGCCTTTATTAGAAATGACTTCACCTGTACAACCTCCTCCAAATATCACTACTGCATCTTTCAAACTGCCTTCATTTACATCGTAAATATCGCTCGCTCTTATTTTAAGACCCATTTGACGCATTTCCTTTTCATTCATTTTTTCTAATAAAAATGGTAGCCACATCCCTTCTTTACCAAATAAAGTAGATGTGTATAAAAAAAGAAATAGAAATAATAGTTTTGCTCTCATTAGAATTATATTTTCGTGATCCTCAAAAGTATTTAATCGAGGCTGATTTACAAATGTTTATTGAACCAAATATACGAAATACAAAAAAAGGCTGGATAGAAGTCGTGTGTGGTTCTATGTTTTCTGGCAAAACCGAAGAACTCATTCGTCGATTGAAACGTGCTCAAATAGCCAATTTGAAGGTTGAGATATTTAAACCCACAGTCGATGTTCGCTATGATGAAAACGATATCGTATCGCATAATGATAACCGAATACCTAGTACACCAGTTGAAAATTCACAACAAATCTTATTATTAGCACAAGATGTGGCAGTTGTTGGTATCGATGAAGCTCAATTTTTTGATGAAGAAATGCCAATGGTAGCCGAAAAACTAGCATCTAGGGGAATTAGAGTCATAGTTGCTGGCTTAGATATGGATTTTCTAGGTAGACCTTTTGGTCCTATGCCGGCAGTATTGGCTATGGCCGATTATGTAACCAAATTACATGCAATATGTGTAGTATGTGGTGATATAGCTAATTTTAGCTATCGGAAATCTGCATCAGAAGCCATGGTACTTTTGGGTGAAAAGGATGTTTACGAACCACGTTGTCGCACTTGCTATCATCAACAATAACGTGGCATTTAGATATAAAGGTTTACTTTTACCACAATGACATCATTTGACACACAAATTGCCCAGGCGTTACAAAATCTTAGTATTGAAGCCTTAAATCCAATGCAAATTGCCTATTTAGAGCAAAGCGAACTACATAAACATACTGTTCTTTTGTCCAATACAGGGTCTGGAAAAACACTTGCATTTTTATTACCTCTTTGGAAAAATTTACAAAAAGATGTAAAAGGAGTACAAGCCATTATTATTGTTCCATCACGTGAATTAGCAATCCAGATTGATGATGTACTGCGTAAAATTGGCACAGGATTCAAAGCAACTCTTTGTTATGGTGGTCACAAACGTGAAATTGAAGAAAATAATTTAATTGAAGCACCTTCTGTAATTATTGGTACACCTGGTCGATTAGCCGATCATATTCGTCGTCATAATTTTGATCCCCGCACCATACATACCTTAATCATTGATGAATTTGACAAATCACTTGAACTGGGATTTGTTGATGAAATGCAGTTAATCATAGAGTCAATGCCTTCGATTGAAAATATATTACTAACATCAGCGACCGAAGCAGTTGAAATACCTGATTTTATTGGTTTAAAAGATGAAAAACGAATCGATTTTATAGATAAAAATGAAAAATCGGAAGAGCAACTCAGCATATATACAGTTGCTTCTGAAGAAAAAGATAAAATTGAAACCTTGTTTCTTTTACTTTGTCAGATAGGAAGTAGACCAACTATTATTTTCTGCAATCATCGTGATGCTGTAGAACGAGTAAATTCACTATTACTTGAAAAAGGTATCTATAGTGTTTTCTATCATGGTGGTATGGAACAATATGAACGAGATACCGCCATGTGTAAATTTAGAAATGGTACATCGTTGATATTAGTTACAACCGATTTAGCTTCACGTGGATTAGACATCGCACATATTCGCAACATCATACATTATCACCTTCCATTATCAGAAGAAGTATTTACACACCGTAATGGGCGTACAGCTCGTATGGATCGAAGTGGCAATGTGTTTGTGCTTTTTTCTGAAGAAGAAGAATTGCCTTCCTATATCACTAATGTAGCTTCGGAATATGCCTCAAGTAAAGAATATACATTGCCCGAAAAGCCTGTATGGTCTACCTTGTACATTTCACATGGCAAAAAAGATAAAATCAATAAAATCGACATTGTAGGTTTTCTTACAAATATATGTCAACTTAAAAAAGAAGATATTGGTTTGATTGAAGTAAAAGATTTCACTTCATTTGTTGCTATTCGCAAAAGTAAAATGAGTATGGTGCTGGAATTGTCGAAAGATAAACGCATCAAGAATAAGAAAGCAAAAATGGCTATTGCAAAGTAAGTTACAACTGTATACCATATCAATATTTATTTGCTAAAATCAATAGAATATTAGCTTCTTTTTGTATTAAATTTGTACTTTAATGATATTTGATTCATATCGATATCATTACTTCAATTTAAAACAAATTTAATGAGCTATCAACCAACAAATAAAATAAGAATTGTAACAGCAGCTTCCCTTTTTGACGGACATGATGCAAGTATCAACGTTATGAGACGTGTGATGCAAGCTAGTGGCGTTGAAGTCATTCATCTAGGACACGACAGAAGTGTACAAGAAGTTGTTGACACTGCCATTCAAGAGGATGCCAATGCTATTGCTATGACATCCTATCAAGGTGGACACGTAGAATATTTAAAATACATGTATGACCTTTTGAAAGAAAAAGGCTGTAACCATATCAAAATATTTGCTGGTGGTGGTGGTGTTATTTTACCTGAAGAAATTAAGGAATTAGAAGCGCATGGCATTACCAAAATTTACAGTCCGGATGATGGTCGTGCTATGGGTTTACAAGGTATGATTGATGACTTAATCATGAAAAGTGATTTTGCTACAGGTGCCAATTTAAATGGCGAAGTAAATCATTTAAAAGAAGGTGATTTTAAAAGTATTGCTCGTTGCATTAGTGCTGCCGAAAATTTTGCAAATGCAGTGGAAACACAAGCCATGTTAAAAAAAGTTCGTGAGACTATTTCAACAAAAGAAATCCCAACACCGGTTTTAGGAATTACAGGAACAGGTGGTGCAGGAAAATCATCATTGGTAGATGAATTAGTTCGTCGTTTTATTATTGATTTTCCAACTAAAACCATTGGAATTATTTCCGTTGATCCATCAAAACGAAAAACTGGTGGTGCATTGTTAGGTGATAGAATTCGAATGAACGCTATTAAAAACGAACGTGTGTATATGCGTTCAATGGCAACTCGTCAAAGCAATTTGGCATTGAGCAAACATGTGCAAGATGCAGTTGATATTTTAAAAGCCAGTGGTTTTGATTTAATTATTTTAGAGACTTCAGGTATTGGTCAAAGCGATACCGAAATTACAGAACATAGCGATGTTTGTTTGTATGTCATGACCCCAGAATATGGTGCTGCAACGCAACTTGAAAAAATTGACATGTTAGATTTTGCAGACATTATTGCCATCAATAAATTTGACAAACGTGGTAGCATGGATGCATTGCGTGATGTAAAAAAACAATATCAGCGTAATCATAAATTATTTGAGCAAGATGCAGATACTATGCCGGTTTATGGCAGTATAGCTTCACAATTTAATGATCCAGGTGCAAATAGTTTGTACAAGGCTTTGATGCAAAAAATTGTTGAAAAAACCGGAAACAAAACATTAGAAACATCCTTTGTCGCTCATGATGAAATGAGTGAAAAAATATTTATCATTCCACCTGCTCGAGTTCGCTATTTAAGTGAGATTACGGAAAATAATCGAGGTTATGATAAATGGGCAAAAACTCAAAGCAATATAGCACAGCAGTTGTTTGGAATTTATAAAACCATTGAAACCATACAGTCGCAAAAAATTACTGATGGGGATAGACTCATTAAAGAATTACAAGAAGTAGAAGCAAGATTATTGTTGGATTTTGATCCAAAAAATAAAGTGCTTTTAGACAATTGGAAAGTAACAAAAGCAAATTATCAAAACGAATATTTTGTATTTAAAGTTCGTGATAAAGAAATAAAAATCAAAACACATTCTGAAAGCTTATCGCATTCGCAAATTCCAAAAGTAGCCGTTCCAAAATTTGAAGCATGGGGCGAAATTTTGCAATGGGCATTACAAGAAAACTTCCCTGGTTCATTTCCTTACACAGCTGGTATTTATCCATTCAAACGTGAAGGCGAAGATCCAACACGTATGTTCGCTGGTGAAGGTGCACCAGAGCGTACCAATAAACGTTTTCACTATGTGAGCAAAGGCTTGCCTGCAGCTCGTTTAAGTACTGCATTTGATAGCGTAACTTTATATGGAAACGATCCACATCATCGTCCTGATATTTATGGGAAAGTAGGTAATAGCGGTGTGAATGTCTGTTGTTTAGATGATGCAAAAAAATTATATTCTGGTTTCAATTTAGCTGATCCAAAAACATCGGTAAGTATGACCATCAATGGTCCTGCCTCTATTATTGCTGCATTTTTTATGAATGCTGCAATAGATCAACAATGCGAAATTTACATCAATGCAAATGGTTTAGAAGCAGAAGTGGAAGCCAAAATTCAAGAAATCTATAAAGGTCGAGAACATCTTCGTCCGAAATATTTCGATAATTCTGCATCTGAAAATGGTGGCGAATTACCTGAAGGAAATACTGGATTAGGTTTGATGCTTTTGGGTGTTCGTGGTGACGATGTGTTGCCACAAGATGTGTATGAAAAAATAAAAGCCGACACCTTAAAACAAGTTCGAGGAACTGTTCAAGCCGATATTTTAAAAGAAGATCAAGCACAAAATACATGTATTTTCTCTACTGAATTTTCGTTGCGTTTAATGGGTGATGTGCAACAGTATTTCATCAACGAAGGTGTACGAAATTTTTATAGTGTAAGTATTAGTGGTTATCATATTGCCGAAGCTGGTGCAAACCCTATTTCACAATTAGCATTTACGTTGAGTAATGGATTCACGTTTGTTGAATATTATTTAAGTCGTGGAATGCATATTGATGATTTTGCACCTAACTTATCCTTCTTCTTTAGCAATGGTATTGACCCTGAATATTCAGTTATTGGACGCGTCGCTCGTCGTATTTGGTCAAAAGCCATGAAATTAAAATATGGTGGAAATGAACGTAGTCAAATGTTGAAATACCACATTCAAACATCTGGTAGAAGCTTACATGCTCAAGAAATTGACTTCAATGATATTCGTACAACATTGCAAGCATTATATGCGATATATGACAACTGTAATTCGTTACACACTAATGCTTACGATGAAGCCATAACTACACCAACCGAAGAAAGTGTGCGTCGTGCAATGGCTATTCAATTAATTATAAATCGAGAGTTAGGTTTAGCTAAAAATGAAAATCCATTACAAGGAAGTTTCATTATTGAAGAATTGACTGATTTAGTAGAAGAAGCTGTTTTGAGTGAGTTTGATAAAATTAGCGAACGAGGTGGCGTGTTAGGTGCTATGGAAACCATGTATCAACGAAGTAAAATACAGGAAGAAAGTTTGTATTACGAAACCTTAAAACACACAGGCGAATTCCCAATTATTGGTGTCAATACATTCCTAAGTAGCAAAGGAAGTCCAACTGTTTTACCACAAGAAGTCATTCGTTCTACTACCGAAGAAAAAGAAGCACAAATAAAAACCGTGCAAAATTTGTGGGAACGCAGTGGTGCGAAAGGCGAAGAGCAAATTAAAAACTTACAACACCTTGCCATTAAAAATGAAAACATTTTTGAAGGCTTAATGGATGCTGTGAAATATTGTTCATTAGGACAAATTACAAATGGTTTGTTTGAAGTGGGTGGACAGTATAGAAGAAGTATGTAATATGAATTAGAATAGAAATAATTAATTGCAAAATGCCTACTATAATACTAATCAATGGTTATCGATTTTTCTTTTACAGCAACGATCATTTGCCAATGCATATTCATATTGAAAAAGGCAATTGTACTGCAAAGTTTCTTGTTGAATTCGTAGAATTAGTAAAGTCTAAAGGATTTAATGCATCCGAGTTAAAAGAAATTCGTATTTTAGTGGAAGCAAATAAAGAACTTTTTAAAATTAAATGGAATGAATTCTTCAGTAATCAATAAATCATATTTAGCAATTGATATGCAAATTCATAATGACAAATTTACTTTGTTATTAGAAGATGGACGAGAAATTTCTATACCATTAGAGTGGTTTACAAAATTGCGAACAGCAACTAAAGAACAACTTAATAATTGGCGTTTCATAGGTAGCGGAGAAGGAATACATTGGAATGATTTAGATGAAGACATTTCAGTAGAAGCTTTGTTTGAATAATATAAACTATGTATTACACACATTTATTTTTCTAATAAAATCAAACCATTTCCCGTTATTTTAAAATTAATCATCCTTGTAAATCCAAAGTTCAACTTTGGATTTACAAGGATGATAATAAGTTATTTCCCTTTCAAATTCTTTTCCAAAAATTGATCCTGTTCCCATAATAAATGCATAATATTTTCAATAGCAGCATATCCATGGCTTTCTTTTGGTAATAGCAACATTTTGGCAGGAGCACCTAATCCTTTCAGAGCTTGAAAATAGCGTTCAGTTTGCAATGTGAATGTCCCGGGATTATTGTCAGCTTCACCATGTACAAGTAACAAAGGTGTTTTCATTTTATCGGCATTCATAAATGGTGACATAGTATTGTATACACTCGGTACATCCCAATAGTTACGTTGTTCGCTTTGAAAACCAAATGGCGTAAGTGTTCTGTTATATGCTCCACTTCGTGCAATTCCACATGCAAACAAATTTGAGTGTGTCAATAAATTAGCAGTCATAAATGCACCATACGAGTGGCCACCAATTGCAACTTTTTTGCGATCGATATATCCTAATTGATCAACAGCATCTATCGCTGCTTCTGCATTAGAAACCAACTGTGGCATAAAAGTATCATTGGGTTCTTCTTTACCTTCACCAATAATTGGAAATGAAGCATCATCTAAGACAGCATATCCTCTGGTAACCCAATATACAAATGAACCATAATTGGGAAATGTAAATTCATTAGGATTTGACTTTGTTTGACCCGCGCTCGCTTTATCTTTAAACTCTTCTGGATAAGCCCAAATCAATAAAGGCAATTTTTCTTTTTTAGCTCTGTCATAACCTTTTGGTAGGTATAAAGTTCCATTGAGTGCTACCCCATCTTTTCGTTGGTATTTAATGACTTCCTTATACACATCTTTTATACTTTCAAATGGATTTGGAAAAGAAGTAATTTGACTTAAGCTCTTTTTCTTACCATAATTTCTAAAGTAGTAGTTCGGAAAATCTGTCGGAGATTCAATTTGAACCAATGCAATCCCATTTTTATAATCCTCCACCGAAAGTATATTTTCCTTTTTATCTTTCAAGGCCGATTGATAGAGACGCTTCGATTTGAGTGAGGTGAAATTGTACTCATCAATAAAAGGAAACTGACCTTCTTTGGTAAAACCATCCCCTACCAAAAAAGCATTCCCATTTTCAAGTGCAATCACATATCTTCCATAGTCGTTTTTCTTTGTTTCAAAATTGCCAGGATCCGAGTATACATCTTGCTCATTTCTATCAAAAATAATTTTAGGCGCTTGAGCAGCATTGGAAGGATCAAATAAATAGGTTTTAGTATTACGTGTATCGTACCAACTATCTGAAGCTAGAGCGATATGTTCATTGCACCATTCAATCCCTGCAAATCGTTGTTTTGTTTTCAATATACTTATTGGTTGATTTTCAAATGGGGCTTTCCATAAAAAAACTTCATCTCTAAAGTCCACTTGTTTTGCAGGATCGCCTTCATCCAAAGCGACTACATAGCCCCATGTAGCAGGCTCATCACTTCGCCAACCTATACTTCGTTTCCCCTTACGTACTGCCATAAAACCTTTAGGCATGATTTCAGTCAAAGGCACTTCATTGAAAGTTTTTACAAGTTGACCTACTTTGCTGTATACTTTCGTAGTCATAGGAAATCTTGAGTAAGGAACTATGTAAGAGAAAGGTTTTTGGATAGTGGAAACCATAAGGTAATTTCCATCAGGAGAAAATGATTCACCCACATACATATTGGTAGGAAAGAGTAAAGTTTTGGCACCATTGATATTCACTTTATACAACTCCGACGAAACAAGTGTTTCAAAATTGGTCTCATCCATCGGATTCTTTAGCAAGTCCTGATAAGTTCTATTCTGAGATTTACTCCCACTACTTACTGCCACCGTAGGACCTAGAGGCAATGTCTTTTTAGCATCTAACAATGCAGGGCGATTTGCAGGAAGCATTTTCACCAATAAATGTTCATTATCATTGAACCAACTAATGGGATTTCCCAAATTCGCATTAAGGACTGCATCAGTTAATTTAGTCGCTAAAGCTTTCTCTATATCTAATATCCATAATTCTACACCGGATTGAGTTGTATGTGTGAAGGCGACTTTCTTTTCGTTCAAAGACCAACTAAAGTTGGCCAATTTGGGTTGAGCAGGCAAACCTGTTACCTGTACAGCTGTTCCACCTTTTATTTTCTGCACCATGATATTGGTCGAATATGTCATCGTACTAGAAATATTCAACACAGGATTTATACGTAAACCACCCAATCGCATTTCTTCTTGATTCAAATCATCTAAAGTTTTGTACATATTTCGAAAACGGAGAATCATGTATTCTTTCTTAGTATCCATCATCACCGAGGGTGCAGGTTGTACATTAACCAAATCAAGTATTTCCTTTGGTGGTTTTTGATAGGTAATATTATCCTGTGCGGAGGTATTATAAAGTGTAAAACATGAAAGAATAATGGTGAATATTTTTTTCATACATTTAATAATTTAAAGATTTATTGTTTTGCTAAAATGTCCTTAATCGCAACTAGTTCTTGTTTTATATCTTGCAGCAATTGGACATCATTGGCCGAATCGTTACGTGTAGCATTGTTATTATATTTACTATTGATTACGATTTCACGTTGATTTAAAATTTCAGTTTTAAATTGTTCTGCATGATTAATACCTAACATACTCATCATATTGTTATTGTGTTGTCCACCTCCACCACCAGCAGTCTCTACCTTAATTAGGGTTAATCCAAAATAACGTAAAACAGGACCGCCAATAAATGATAAATCTTGAATATTTTCTAGTGGAATAGTCTTTTCAATATGTACAATAAATCCTTTTGAAAACTGGAGATTCTTATTGGTCAATTGACACTTAAGTGTGTGAAAATATTTTTTGCTTAACCATTGTCCAACACCCAATAGCCAAAATGGAACAAGCAATAGTCCAATCACAGAAAAAATCAATGTTCCTAAAACAACAATAAAAATATAAATTTTTACTTTAGGATTAAATGTTGCACTATTTAAGAGTTGTTCTTGCTGAATATCCATTATCCAAATATACAAGAATCCAACGTTGATTTTACAATAATCTTACTGGATATTTTCCAATTGTGATATCCATTTTTTCACCAAAAGCAAAGGTACAATTCCAACAATTCCAAAACTGCAATCAATGATAATATGAAACCATGGTATTTGCCTTAGAGGTCCACAAATGAGCGCAAGTGGTATCACTGCTATGCAACACAAAATAGCCCATTGAATTATCCATTTATTCCTTACAGGTTCTTTATATACACCAATAAATGCCATTCCAATCATGATATGAGCAAATGCCAACCAATCAGTCCCATAGGCAATAAAAGGATATTTAGGCCAAGTATCATTGATTCCAATTTGAATTGTCTCAATCCAATTTTGTAGAAACGCTGGGAAAATTGATTTAATTTCAGCTAAAGAATTGATACCAGTTTGCAAAGGAAATGCTGTTAATCCACTTAAAATTAGTATAACAACAAATAAAATAATCATCCATCTTATTTTTGTCAACACGACATCATGGTTTGCATACATAAGTAACATTATTGGTTTAAATCCAATTAAAATTTAAATCTTACACACAAAATTACTAGAATGCATTATCCTAATATGTTAAATCGTTTGAAATAATAATAATTATTGTATTTTTAAAGCATAGTCTTCTATTTATCAATTGTAAAATTTATGATTTCATTTCTATTTAAAAATTCATCACTTCTTATTGCTAGTTTAATCGCATATTTTTTTACTGCCTTATCTTATAATGTCCATGCGCAAGATATAATTCCTGCTCCATCTGAGAAAAGCGGTTCGAGTGAGCTGAATATCAAATTAATAAGTAATATCTATTCAAAGGATAAAGAATTTAACACTGATATACAAGTTTTCAATTCGTATTTGAAAAAAATGGGATTCCCTATTCTGCTTATAAAAGAATCTAAAGCAAATTGTGTAATTCTTGAATTTGATAAAAAAATGAAGGATGAAGAATATACATTCGAAATTTCACCTGCAAACAATATTAAAATTAAAGGCAAAAGCAGTGGTATTTTTTATGGCTTAATGTCTTTACTTCAATTAAGAAATACGGCTACAATTTCAAGTTATTCTTCAATACACGATTACCCTGCCTTTCAATGGCGAGGTATGCATCTTGATGTAAGCAGGCATTATTTCCCAACTGATTTTATAAAAAAATATATCGACCTATTGGCACTTCATAAATTCAATACGTTTCATTGGCATTTGACCGATGATCAAGGATGGCGTATTGAAATTAAAAAATATCCTTTATTGACAACAGTAGGTAGTAAACGACATGAAACAATTGTCGATAAAAACTTTGAACCTTATATAGGAGATGGAAAACCAGTTGAAGGATTTTATACACAAGATGAAATTAAGGACATCGTCAAATATGCCACTGATCGTCATATCAATGTAGTACCTGAAATCGAAATGCCTGGTCATGCTATGGCAGCATTGGCTGCATATCCTCAATATAGTTGCAACAGAACACCCCTTGATGTAATGACTAAATGGGGCGTGAGTGATGATGTATATTGTACTAAGGATAGCACTTTCACTTTTATTAAAAATATTTTAGATGAAGTCATGAAATTATTCCCCTCAAAATATATTCATATTGGTGGAGATGAAGTACCAAAAACCAGATGGAAACGATGTGAAATTTGCCAAGAAAATATAAAAAAGAATAATCTAAAAGATGAACATGAATTACAAAGTTATTTCATAAAAAAAATCGACACGTATGTTACATCCAAAGGACGAAGTATCATTGGTTGGGACGAAATATTAGAAGGAGGTTTAGCACCCAATGCAGCGGTAATGAGTTGGCGTGGAGAAGAAGGCGGCATAGAAGCATCAAAGCAAAAACATCATGTAGTTATGTCACCTGGCACACATTGTTATTATGACCACTATCAAGGGAATCGAACTACAGAACCCTTGGCTATTGGAGGTTTTACCCCTATTGAAAAAGTATATAGTTACGATCCTATTCCCGAACAACTTAATCAAGAACAAGCATCCTACATAATGGGTGCCCAAGCCAATGTATGGACAGAATATATTGCTACACCAGAACATGTAGAGTATATGATTCTGCCTCGTATGTGTGCTTTATCTGAAGTATTATGGACGGGAAAAAGCAAACCTGGATTTGAAGATTTTAAAATTAGACTAAAATATCATTTTTCATTTTTAGATAAATGGAATGTGTATTATGCTCGTTCAGTTTACGATATCACCCCTTCCTTAAAAGTCAATAACGGATCTTTAGAAGTATCACTTACTAGCAACTATAACGACGGAAATATTTATTATGCTTTAGATGGATTAAGCCCAGATACGAGCATGACAACTTATACGAAAGATGCTCCAATATTGATTGATGGATCAACCACAATAAAAGCACAGTATTTTGAAAATGGAGAACCAATGGGTCATGAGTATAGTCAAGATTTTATTATACATAATGGGATAGGAAAAACAATTACATCAACACCTGAACCCAGTAAATACTATAACAAAGGTGGCATGCCAAAATTACTCGATGGCATAGCAGGTAAAACCCCTCGATACTCAGATGAGTGGCTCGGATGGAGTGGCGAAAATCCATTTATATTAATTGATTTAGGAGAAGATAAATTACTGAATTCGCTTTCTCTTTATACTTTACAAGAAGAAAATAATTGGATTTATTTACCTGAAAAAATAGATATAGAAGTAGGCACAACTATGAAAAATTTCATTTCAGCAAAAACATTCTCTAAAATGGAAATTGAATCAAACTATAAAGAAAATAGCCCCTTGGATATGCGATTTGATAATATGATTTTGGGGAGATATATCCGCATTCTACTTAAATGCGCCCCAAAGATTCCGGCTGGTAAACCAGGGCAAGGTGAAAATGCTTGGTTATTTCTGAGTGAAATAAGTATAGATTAACGTATTTCTTGTTCAATCAAATGTGTATCTAATTCAGTATACAACTTTTTTTTCTTTGCAAAATATTCCCAAATAATACTTTTAGGATAAATACAATTCATTGTTGGCTCTGTTATCAATGATTTGGAAATGGAACGCTTCTTCCACCATGAAGAAAACGACATGAAAAAACTCCAATGTGCTCTTACAATTGCTTTTAATTCCTTAAAATCTCCTTTAAGCAAAGCCCTTGCACCACTTACTCCATCTAAAATCAAACGAAACGGAAGCAACCACCACAAACGAGATGATGGCAAGTTTTTAAGTAATAATATCAGGCTATTTCGATAGTTGTAAAAAATCTTTTGTGGACTACCATAACTGATGACACTTCCACCTATATGATAAACAGTACTTGCACCACAATAGGCAATTTTGTATCCATTATTTTTCATACGCCAACACAAATCGACTTCTTCCATATGAGCATAGAGGTCTCGGTCTAATCCACCCAATTTATGATACAATTCAGCATTGATAAACATACAACCACCACTAGCCCAAAATGTTTCAATAGTATTGTCGTATTGACCTTTATCTTCTTCTAGAGTAAAAAATATACGGCCTCGACAAAATAAGTAACCCCATTTGTCAATGAATCCACCACCTGCACCAGCATATTCAAACTTCTCTTTTTCTTTATAATATTTAATTTTGGGTTGACAAGCGCCTATTTCAGGGTGCCTTTCCATTAATTGATGCAGTGGTTTAAACCAACCCGGTGTAATTTCAAAGTCTGCGCTCAGTAATACGTAATACTTCGCATTTATCTCTTTAAGACCTTCATAGTAACCGTTGGCAAATCCATGATTTACTTTAATTGTAACGATGCTTACTTCTGGAAAATGTGTACGCACATACTCTGCTGTATCATCAGTAGAAGCATTATCTACTAGTACAACATCATAATTGCCTTTGGCTTCTTGGAGTAATTCGGGAAAAAATAATTGATGGAGATGCTTGCCATTATAGCTCAATACTACAACGGCTGTATCATGCTGGCAATAAATCATGCCTAAATATACTATTTATATTTGGGGTTAGTTGTAGTACTCTCAGGTACTACGATTTTCTCTGAACTTTTGTAAGAGCGAGTCCAAAGACCATAGTTACAACCTACAAAAAACAAAACGAACCCAAACAAACCTAATAAAAAAAGGAATCGAGAACGAGATGGTTTCGAATAATCAATATTTACAGGATTTTCAATAAGATTTAATAAAGAATCGTTGTTTTCCATACTTGTTTTTTAACAGACACAAAATTAAGTCAGAAAAAGTGTAATTGCAAATGATGTGAAAATCTTTTATGAATATTTTTTAAATATATTGTTTTACAGGTAAAATTCAACACTATTCAGGCATTTCTTTAATAATTTTTATTAAAATATCCATCATTTCTGATGTTATATCCAAATGAGTAACCATTCTTACTTGAGTGGGTGATATTGGCATGGTTTCAATATCGAATGATTTCATATAATTAGCAAAATCAGTGGGAGTATATGTTCCTATCACTTCAAAAATCAAAATATTAGTATCTACTGGTAAAATTTCACCCACAAACGACTTGGGCGCCAATGCTTCTGCAATCAATTTAGCATTTACGTGATCAATTTTCAATCGATCAATATGATGATCCAATGCATAAATACCAGCAGCTGCTAAATAACCTGCTTGACGCATCGCACCGCCAAATAGTTTACGAACACGTCGAGCTTGTTTAATAAAATCGCTGTTTCCAATCAATAAACTCCCAACAGGCGCACCTAAGCCCTTGCTCAAACAAACAGATAAGCTATCAAATAATTTACCATATACAAGTGGACTTTCGTTATTAGCAACCATTGCATTCCATATACGCGCCCCATCCAAATGCAATCCAAGTTGATGTTGCTGACATACCTCTTTTATTTTTTCAATTTCATGTAAATCATAACAACTCCCTCCTCCTCTATTGGTTGTATTTTCAAGACTCACTAATCGAGTTCTTGCACGATGAATATCATCTGGATTGATAGCAGCTATCACTTGGTTGGCATTGATACGCCCACGATCACCATCAATAGCTTTTACCTGACATCCACTATTGAAAGCTATTCCTCCACCTTCATAAATGTATACATGACTCATTTTTTCACAAATGATTTCATCACCAGGTTGAGTATGACATTTAATAGCAATTTGATTAGTCATAGTTCCACTCGGACAATACAATGCCGCTTCCATTCCAAATAAGGCTGCTCCTTTCCGTTCTAATTCGTTGACAGTAGGATCTTCACCAAATACATCATCGCCTACTTCGGCATGCATCATAGCATTCAACATTTCAGGTGTAGGCTTTGTAAATGTATCGGAACGTAAATCAATTTTCATTCAACAAATGTAATTCATTTCAGATTTTTTATAAATAGAATGTTCATTCAACATATAAATGAATACGCTTATGAATCTATAAATTGTTTTAGCTTTGTAGCTATGAAGTCATTTATATTATTGATGTCTACGGCCTTGATTCTACTTTCAATTAGTTGTAAAACCAATACAACTACCGAAGAGCCTAAAATGAAAACCTATCAATCAGATAGCTTGAAACTTACAATTCAATATCCTTCAACTTGGGAACAAAAAACAAATCCAAACACACCCAATATGGTTGGTTTTTTCGAACCTCTTTCTGATAGTGCTGATCAATATCAAGAAAACTTGCAGCTATGGGTAGATGAGATACCATTTGAATTACCCGATTCTATTTACAAAAAAGCCGCAATTACACAAATTCAATTAGCCAATCCAACATTCAATATCAAACGACTGCCTGAAATTAAAACGTCTCAAGCAACGTTTAGTCATTTTCAATTTGAATTTACAACCAATGATAGCAGTCAATATATGGTCAATGGCTATGTATTTCTAAAGAAAAAATATGGTTATAATATCAATTTCACCTCCGAAAAAAACAAGTGGGAAAAATATGAAACTATCATCGAACAACTTTTACAAACGTTTAAACCATTATAATGAATTACTTAGCATTGGGCGATAGTTATACGATAGGTGAATCGGTTGATTATGCTGATAATTTCCCTAGTCAAACAACGCAACTTATACATAAAAAAGGATTTCAATTTAATCTTAAAAAGCTAATTGCAGTTACAGGCTGGACCACCGATGAACTGTCAAAAGCCATTGCAAATGAAAAACCTAGTTTTGATTACGACTGGGTAACTTTATTAATTGGTGTAAATAATCAATATCGTGGCAGAAGTAGTGAAGAATATGCATGGCAATTTTATAGTTTAATATGCCAATCTATTTTATTTGCCAAAGGCAAACCTCAACATGTGATTGTACTTTCTATTCCTGACTGGGGATTAACGCCTTTCAATAAAGATAGAAACAAAGAAGAAACTTCCATTCAGATAGATGAATTTAATTCAATCAATCATTCTATAGCTACAGAATTAGGATGTCATTATATAGACATCACTACTTCTACGCGCTTACATGCTGAAAATACGGATTATTTAGCTAGTGATTTACTACATTATTCTCCTAAAGAATATGCGGTATGGGCAGAAAAGGTTGCTAGTATCATAGGAAATTATCTTTAATCCAAATCAGCCATGATTTGAATAAATATATCATCGATTTTTGCTTTAGGTAATATACGTTGACCTTGTATACCTTCAGCTATAAGCCGTTTGCCTGCATAGGCTTTATAGGAAGTTATGATTTCTTTTTTGTCAGTTATTTCTTCGAACGTAGCGATATACATGATTTCTTCACCTACAAATGCGGGCGATTTATGATTCACACTAATACTCGTTCCAATACCTTCTTCATCGTCTTCTTTCATATCTAATACAAACGATCGCCCACTCCATTCAGCATCTTTTGCTATTGAAAAAGTCGAATACACTTCGTGCACCGTTCCACTTTCAAACGAAGCAATTTCTTCTTGTTTTACTTTCTTTGTATAGGTTTTAGTGTCCCCTTTTTTAAAAATGAGTTTCATTGATTTTTTTTCTTATAAAAGGAATAAATTCTTTAAATGTTTTTTCAGTAATGTATACTATCGCCATCAAACTTAATAATAGCATTAAAATAAGCGCATCATCATGAGCAGCTAATCCTCCTAAGATAATTGTAAGCATATGATTTTTTTTAAAGTTAATGATTTTTTATAACGCAAATAAAAAAGGTGATTAATTTAACAATCACCTTTTTTTCATTTAAAAATCAACCTATATATTTTTATGCTAATTCAAATCGATCAAGATTCATTACTTTACTCCAAGCGGCCACAAAATCCTTGATGAATTTTTCTTGTGAATCGCTACATCCATATACTTCGGCAAGGGCTCTTAATTCTGAGTTTGAACCAAAAATCAAATCCACTCTAGTTCCAGTCCATTTCAATTCACCCGACTTACGATCTCTACCTTCAAATTCATCCTTAGCATCATTCGAAGCTTTCCAAGTGGTATTCAAATCTAATAGATTCACAAAGAAATCATTGCTAAGTGTTTCGGTACGATGTGTAAACACACCATGTGAAGTATTACCAGCATTTGTACTTAATACACGCATTCCTCCTACTAATACAGTCATTTCAGGTGCACTGAGTGTAAGTAATTGTGCTTTATCAAGCAACATTTCTTCAGCTGTTGTTGTATATCGTTTTTTACTATAATTACGGAATCCATCAGCATTTGGTTCCAATACTGCAAATGATTCAACATCTGTTTGATCTTGCATAGCATCGGTTCGTCCAGGTGTAAAAGGTACTGTAATTGTATGACCAGCATTCTTCGCAGCTTGCTCAATAGCAACACTACCTCCTAATACAATCATATCAGCTAATGAAACTTGTTTCCCACTTGACTGTGCAGAATTAAAAGAAGTTTGGATTGCTTCTAATTTATCTAATACAACAGAAAGTTGTGTTGGATTATTGACTTCCCAATATTTTTGAGGAGCTAAACGAATACGAGCACCATTGGCACCACCACGCTTGTCGGAACCACGGAAAGTAGAGGCTGAAGCCCATGCAGTTGATACTAATTGAGATATAGTTAAACCAGAACTGAGTATTGAAGATTTTAATGTAGCTATATCATCTTGATCAACAAGTGGATGATTAACAGTTGGTAATGGATCTTGCCATATCAATTCTTCTTTTGGTACTTCTGGCCCGAGGTAACGCGCAATTGGACCCATATCACGATGTGTCAACTTAAACCAAGCACGTGCAAATGCATCCGCAAATTGATCAGGATTATCCAAAAAGCGCTTTGAAATTTTTTCGTATACTGGATCTATTCTTAATGCTAAATCTGTAGTCAACATCACAGGTGTATGACGCTTATTGGGATTATGAGCATCGGGAACTGTATCTGCACCCATGCCGTGTTTTGGTATCCATTGATGTGCACCAGCGGGACTTTTTGTCAATTCCCATTCGTAACCAAACAAATTCCAAAAAAAGTTATTACTCCATTTCGTAGGTGTTGTTGTCCATGCACCTTCTAATCCACTAGTAATTGTATGCTCTCCATGTCCTGTACCAAATGTATTTTTCCAACCCAATCCTTGCTCTTCAATACCTGCAGCTGCTGGCTCTGGGCCAACATATTTGCTAGGATCTGCGGCACCATGAGTTTTACCAAACGTATGCCCTCCAGCTATTAATGCAACAGTTTCCTCATCATTCATAGCCATACGAGCAAAAGTTTCACGTATATCTCGTGCAGATGCCAACGGATCAGGATTCGCATTTGGTCCTTCTGGATTTACATAGATTAATCCCATTTGTACAGCAGCTAATGGATTTTCTAAATCGCGATCACCAGTGTATCGTTTATCATCCAACCACTTACCTTCAGAACCCCAGTAAATATCTTCTTCGGGCTCCCATACATCTTCACGCCCTCCTGCAAAACCAAAGGTTTTGAACCCCATTGATTCAAGCGCACAATTACCAGCCAATATCATTAAATCAGACCAAGAAATTTTTCGACCATATTTCTGTTTGATTGGCCAAAGCAATAAACGAGCTTTATCAAGATTTGTATTATCAGGCCAACTATTAAGAGGAGCAAAACGCTGAGTACCAGAACCAGCACCGCCTCTACCATCGCCTGTACGATATGTACCCGCACTATGCCATGCCATACGTATAAAGAACGGGCCATAGTGTCCATAATCGGCAGGCCACCAATCTTGTGAATTGGTCATAAGGGCTACAATATCTTTTTTCAACTCATTTAAATCAAGGCTATTAAATGCTTCTTTGTAATTAAAATTTTCATCCATTGGATTTGACAAGGATGAATGTTGACGAAGTACGTTTAAATTTAATTGATTGGGCCACCAATCAGTATTTCGTGTTCCTGCACCAGCAGTTTGTTTTAATGTACCACTTAAATAAGGGCATTTAGCACTATTATCTTGCTGAGCAGATTGTTGGTTTTGATCCATATTTTTATAATTAATTGTTTTAGAAATTTATGCAAAATTACTTCATTAATTTCTATTGTTTTATGATTAATATCATAGATATTAACTATGATCATACAATAAAAATAAATTAGATAGAATAATAAATAAATACAAATTGAAATTTGAATTTATTATTCAAAAGGAATGATTACATATATTGAAAATTTGTTTTTGGTGTAATTTTTAATAACACTTCGTACATTAATTTAATGCAATTTTCAACATCGTTTTTGTGAACTGTCTCTACAGTCGTATGCATATATCGAAGTGGCAATGAAATCAATGCGCTTGGAACACCACCATTGCTAAATGCAAATGCATCCGTATCGGTTCCAGTAAATCGGCTAACAGCTTGCAATTGATAATCAAGTTTATTTTTCTTTGCTGTATCTACGATTAATTCTCTTAATATATTATGTACAGCTGGCCCCACACATACTACCGGACCTTGACCACAGGTAGCTTCACCCTGGGCTGCTTTACTCATCATAGGTGTAGCAGTATCATGCGTTACATCTGTGCATATAGCAACATTTGGTTTAAGTCGTTGGGCAATCATAGTAGCTCCATTTAAGCCTACTTCTTCTTGTACAGAATTTACGATGTATAAACCAAACGGTAATTTCTTTTTATTTTCTTTCAACAATCGAGCTACCTCTGCAATGATTACTCCGCCCATACGATTATCATGCGCTCGTGCTATCCAATAGCCATGATTTCCTACTTCAAATCCATCTACAAATGTGCAAACTGTACCTATTTCGATACCAAGCTCTTCTACTTCTTTTTTGTTTTTACAATTCACATCTATCCAGATAGTTTCTGGTTCTGGTTTTTTTTCATTTTGTGGTGTTCGTACATGGATGGCAGGCCATCCAAATACACCTCGCACTATTCCCTTTTTAGTATGAATATTGACACGCATAGAAGGTGCAATCTGATGGTCACTTCCTCCATTGCGACATACATGTATAAAACCATCGGCTGTTATATATTTAACGTACCAACTTATTTCGTCGGCATGTGCTTCAATCACTACTTTAAAGTCTGCTTCAGGATTAATAACTCCTACTACAGTCCCGTAAGGGTCAACGATATGTGTATCAATGTATGGATTTAAATAGTCTAACCAAATTTTTTGCCCACTGGTTTCATAGCCTGTAGGGGATGCATTGTCAAGGTATTTCTTGATAAATTCCATTGAGGATGGTCCAAAAAATTCTTTTTTGGATTTTGCTGTTTTACTGTTTTTAGCTTTTGCCATTTTATTAAAAATTGTGAAACAAATATAGTAAGCGAACGATATATAAAAGTATAATTAAATTTTAAGTGACAATGCACTTGTAAATGCTGGGTTTTGATGTGTTAATTGACTTTTTTGCTCAAATAATTTTTGAGATGAATAAAAATACTTGAATTCATTACGCCATAACAAATTTGAAAAAATTTTATAATCTGTATTGAGTGATAGTCCTAAAATATTCATGGGTGCATTCGTCCCATTTTGAAGTATTGTTTGCTTCGGATCATTGTAATATTCGCAACGCATTGCAAATGTTAAGGTTGGTTTTACTTTATACCGTGCAATCAATACGGGAGATAACCAATATTTATTCGATTCTGTTCCTATGTCAAATCCAGCTATGAATCCTATTTTAGATGAGAGTGCGTTAATCATATAAAAATTATGGAAGATTCTTACGTCTTTTATGTTATGTGATCGTTCATTTCCAATAAAATTACTATAATTAAACGTAACACGATCATTGGGTTGGTAGGTCAATTGCATTCCTAAAGCGGGTGTGGAAGTACCTACTGGTCGTTGTATATGTTGCCATCCATTTAAACCCATGATAGAAGCTGTTATGGTTTTATTCGGATTGATATAGGTTAGTTTAATACCAGATTCATAATAAGGAGAATTTTCAGCCAACAAACTACGGGTCAAAGTCCAACAATCAGCACCAATAGCACTTTCGAAACCTATATGAGATGGGAAAATACCGGCATCTATCCATATATCATGTTTGGTTGACAATTTCATTCCCACATTTAATTCATATATAAATTGAGCCCAATTAGGTTCTGTTGCTAAATTATACTGTGCATAGTTTCCTATCATAAAAGCGCCTTTTGCTCTTATTCTATCTTTATTGTATGATGCTGAAATCAGCGCTAGGTTAATAGCTATTTCATTATGCCGTTTATGATTGTAAATAAAAGACGGCTTCTCATTCGTTTTTGGATTATTAAAATCATAACTATAATACGTTTCTAAATAGGCATTCAATGCAATCGGATTTTGCCCAACAGAATCATAAATACTGCACAATTGTAATAGAAAAATACAAAAAAAGAGTCGATACATCAATGACTGTGGAATTTGAACCGCTAAGTTACTATCTACTGATAATTTATTTCAACTAGTAGCTAAATTCTTATTTACCTCGCAAAATTATATTTCTAAAAATGCATCTATACTTTCAATGAAAATGAAATATCTTGCGCCAAATTTATTGTATGATTCAACGCAAGCAATCCATTTGGTTTTTTCTGGCAGCACTTATTACTGCAATCACTTTTTTCTTACCTTTCGGTATTAATCAAGTTAGTACCTTAGGTATTAGCACCATTACTGAAACAGATTTAAATGCCAAATCTCCCATTTTACTGACCATCCTTGTATCAGCGACTACCCTTTTTAGTTTGGTTATTCTATTTTTATATAAAAACAGATCACTGCAAATGAAATTAACTTGGTTAAATATAATTTTAAACCTTGGTATCACTGCCTATATGTATTATATCACCACCTTAGCAGGCAACAAATTGGCCATAGGCTTGGTGCAAACACAACTATATATTGGTCTCCTACTCCCTATCCTTTCTATATTCTTTTTAATCCTTGCATTCAATGGTGTAAAAAGCGATGATAACCTGGTAAAAAGCACCGACAGGCTTCGTTAATGTACTAGAAGCAAAAAGATTTGAAACAAATTTGAAATTTAAAATTATAAGAACGAATTTTGTAGACTATGGGAAGTATCAAATTACTATTAGCAAACGACAAAGTAGAAGGAATACGTTATTACGAAGCATATCGTAAAAACGGCGGTTATGCATCTGTAGAGAAAGCCTTGAATAATCTCACACCCGATGAAGTAACTGAAGAAGTGAAAAAAAGCGGATTACGTGGTCGTGGTGGTGCTGGATTCCCTACCGGTATGAAATGGAGTTTTTTAGCAAAGCCAGAAGGCGTTCCACGCTATTTAGTTGTCAATGCCGATGAAAGTGAACCCGGTACATTTAAAGATCGCTACTTGATGGAATTCATTCCTCATTTATTGATTGAAGGTATGATTGTTGCTTCCTATGCATTAGGAGCTCATGCATCCTATATATACATTCGTGGTGAATATGCTTGGATAGTTGATATACTCGAACAGGCTATTGCAGAAGCTAAACAAAATGGATGGCTTGGTAAAAATATTTTGGGCAAAGGATATGATCTTGAAATCTATGTTCAACGTGGTGCAGGTGCTTATATATGTGGCGAGGAAACGGCTTTGATTGAATCATTGGAAGGTAAACGAGGAAACCCTCGTATCAAACCACCATTCCCTGCGGTAAAAGGTGTATGGGGATGCCCTACTGTGGTCAATAATGTTGAAACAATTGCTGCGGTATGTCCAATTATCAATATGGGTGGAGAAGAATATGCCAAGATAGGTGTGGGTAGAAGTACAGGAACAAAACTAATTTCGGCTTGTGGCAATATCAACAAACCAGGCGTTTATGAAATTGATATGACCTGCAGTGTAGAAGAATTTATTTACAGTGATGAATATTGTGGAGGCATACCAAATGGTAAACGATTGAAAGCGTGTATTCCAGGAGGAAGTTCTGTACCGATTGTCCCTGCTAATTTATTACTCAAAACAGCCAAAGGAGAAACTCGCTATATGAATTACGAATCACTTTCAGATGGTGGATTTGAAACAGGCACTATGATGGGAAGTGGTGGATTTATTGTATTGGATGAAGATCAATGTGTGGTAAGACATACCATGACGCTCGCCCATTTTTACAATCATGAAAGTTGTGGACAATGTTCACCATGCCGTGAAGGAACAGGTTGGATGTACAAGATTTTGAAAAAAATCGAATACGGACAAGGCGAATTAAAAGATATAGAACTACTATGGGATATACAACGTCGTATAGAAGGTAATACCATATGCCCATTAGGCGATGCAGCTGCATGGCCTGTAGCAGCCGCTATTCGTCATTTCCGTGACGAATTCGAATGGCATATCACCAACCCTGAGGAAGCACAAAAAAGAAATTTCGGATTAGCTCATTATGCCGATGCACGAGAAGCATTGGTTTAAATTTTTTAAATAGCAAAATACACTTTTAAATAAGGAGCTTAAAAAAGTCAACATAAAGAACGCTACTATTATTAAATCGTACAAGTTGCATAACTAACACTACTCGATTTTTTTCATTTTTTATACTTGAAAAAAATCAATACGATTCAATAAATAGACTCTATGCGTAAAATTATTTTACTGTCAGGAATTATGTTAATGTGCTTACAATCTATTGCACAATACAATTTTTATTATGGCAATATTCATTCACATACTGAATATTCAGATGGGAATAAAGATAGTGTTGCAAGCGGTGTCAATAATCCTGGCGAAAGTTTTGCATATGCCAAAGGAAGCTACCATATTGACTTTTGGGGAATATCTGAACACAATCATTTTACAGCAACAAATAATCCCGGCATGTTACTTTCGCGCTATGCAGAAGGTTTGTATCAGGCCGATACGTCAAATCAAAACGGTACATTCGTAGCTATGTATGGGATGGAATTTGGAACTATTTCACAAGGCGGCCATATTATCATTTATAATTCACCAGGACTTATAGGATGGGAAACGATTGCATCAAATCCCAATTACAATACGTATTGCCCATTGAACAATTTTCCTGTTTTATGGAATATTGTCAACTCCATTCCGAATGCATTCTGTACGATGGCACATCCACAACTCAATGATTATGGAAATATCCTGGATGGTGCAGCTTTTAGTACATCAGCCGATAGTTGTATCGTAGGCACTGCTATTCGCAGTGGTAGTGCATTTTCAACTACGACCGATTATACCGATTTCCCTGCTTTATCCTATGAAACAGAATATAAAAAAGCATTATCCAAAGGCTATCATGTAAGCCCTAGTATCGATCACGATAATCATTATACAACCTTTGGTCGTACCAACAAAACAAGAACAGTCGTACTATCCAATGCATTGAATCGAGATAGCATTATTGACGCTTATAAACATAGACGATTTTATGCCTCAGATGATTGGAATGCCCAAGTAAACTACCAACTAAATGGCAACTATATGGGAAGTATAATCAATACGACTTCGAACTCGAATATTAATATTGTAGTTACCGATGCCGATGTAGCAGAAACCGTTTCTTCAATTGCAGTCTATTATGGAATACCTGGTAGCGGATTATTTCCAACTATTTTAACTTCCAATACCCTTAGCAATTCTTTGAACTACACACATGTAACAGCCGACAATTCAACTTATTATTACTATGCTAAAATAATACAATCCGATGGTGATATTATATGGACTGCACCCATTTGGATATACCGGACACCAATTATATTACCATATAGTATAGTTTCTTTCACAGCTCAAACAATCAATGAAAACATTGCCCTCGATTGGACACTCACACACAATGAACTGATCGATGAAATCGCACTTGAACATTCTAAAAATGGAACTACATTTGAAACCATCTATACAACCTTTGCAGAATGTTGTGACACCATAGAAAAAAACTATTCCTATACTGATATAAATCCAACTGATGGCATTCATTTTTATCGATTGAAATTAAAAGATATAGAAGGAAAAATTCAATATTCATCCACACAAAGTGCAATCATTGAAGGAAAAAAACAATTGTACAATTTGTATCCAAATCCTGCGAGTAATCAATTAAATCTTGCATATCAAGCCAATACAGAAACACGAGCCATAGTAAAAATATACAATGCCGATGGCAGAGAAATTCTGTTTCAAAACTGTCAATTATATACTGGCGAGAATAAATTGATGATTGATATTACATCCTTGGCAAAAGGCATTTACTACATCGTATTACAAAAACAAGATGTTCGATTGGTAGATACTCAATTTATAAAATTGTAACATCAGTTCAATCCACAAACTCTTATAGAAAGTATTTAATAGTACGATTACTTAGTATTAACTTTGTTTAAAATCAATAGACTATGTTACGTCTCATTTTACCCGTTGCGTTCATCATCCTTTTTATAGGATGGATTCTATATCATACAGTGATTCGCAAGGATTTAAAGAAAAATCTAAACACCTTTTATCTAGGACTTTTTTTCACATTTACATGGGTTATCCTTTACGCTTTATTACTTCGATAAAGCTTACGAAAGATGAATGACCTTATTTATACCTGAAACACACCTACATTCATTTCTTTCTCTATGGGTGCATGATTTGCGGCATGTATACCTTCCGAAATCACTTTACGCGTTTCAATTGGATCAATGATAGCATCTACCCACAGGCGAGCGGCTGCATAGTATGAGGTTGTTTGTTCGGTGTATTTGGCAATGATTTTATCCAGCATTTCTTTTTCATCTTCAGGAGTAATGACTTCTCCTCTCGATTTCAAGGCTGCTACTTGTATTTGCAACAATACTTTGGCTGCTTGCTCCCCACCCATTACAGCGATCTTGCCATTGGGCCATGCATATATAAATCGTGGATCATAGGCCTTGCCACACATTGCATAGTTTCCTGCTCCATATGAATTACCTATGATGATGGTAATCTTTGGCACTACCGAATTCGATACAGCATTCACAAGCTTAGCACCATCTTTGATGATACCACTGTGTTCACTTCGACTCCCTACCATAAATCCAGTTACATCTTGTAAGAAAACCAACGGGATTTTTTTCTGATTACAATTCATGATAAATCGAGCCGCTTTATCAGCACTATCATTGTAGATAACACCACCGAGTTGCATTTCGTTTTTACCACTTTTTACTATTTTACGTTGATTGGCTACGATACCTACAGCCCATCCATCTACACGACCATAGCCACATACGATGGTCTTACCATAATCTTTTTTAAACTCATCAAACTCCGAGTTATCGACAATACGTTCGATTACCTCTACTACATCATACTGCTTCGAATTGTCGGGTGAAAGGAAACCATAGATTTCATTCATATCCTTCATGGGCAATTGTGGTTTCACACGATCAAAACCAGCTTTATCATAGCTCCCTATTTTATCGACTATGCGCTTGATTTGATCAAGGCATTCTTTTTCAGTTTTAAATTTATAATCAGCTATACCACTTATTTCGGTATGCGTAACCGCACCACCCAAGGTTTGAATATCTACATTTTCACCGATAGCAGCTTTGGCTAGGTATGGCCCTGCCAAAAAGATAGAGCCTTGCTCTTCTACCATCAGCGTCTCATCACTCATGATAGGTAAGTAAGCACCACCTGCCACACAACTCCCCATCACGGCAGCTATTTGGGTAATGCCCATACTACTCATACGTGCATTGTTGCGAAATATGCGACCAAAATGTTCCTTATCTGGAAATATCTCATCCTGCATAGGCAGGTACACGCCAGCACTATCCACTAAGTATATAATAGGCAATTTATTTTCAATAGACATTTCCTGCAAACGCAGATTCTTTTTACCCGTAATCGGAAACCAAGCACCCGCTTTCACTGTTTGATCATTGGCTACAATAATGCATTGACGGCCTTTGATATACCCCAGCCCTGCTACAGTACCACCTGCAGGACAACCACCATGTTCTGCATACATTTCATAACCTGCAAAAGCCATCATTTCAATAAACTCCGATTTTTTATCAATCAAGTAATCGATACGCTCACGAGGCGTCATCTTACCTTTTTCATGTTGCTTGGCAATAGCTTTCGCACCACCACCCTTTTCTATTATGGCAAGTTTCTTCTTCATGTCGCTTACCGCGAGCTTCATACCATCTTCATTCTTGTTAAATTCCAAATTGATTTTTTTCGACATAGTTGCGTTTATCTTGTAGAACGCAAAGAAAGAGTGTTTTGCACAGATAGTCAAGAAAAATAGTCGATCAGTTTAAAGAACCTTCATTAAATTCTCTACATAATTTCAATAAATTGCTGGAGCCCAGCTTCACCACTTGAGTGAAACCACTTCTCGCTATCCGTGGCGCATGGCGCTCACTGCTATCAAGGCTAAACATCGGGGGCATATTCTATATTGAGCTGATGGAATGCAGCAAAATGCTATTTTCATTGGTTTGTAGCTGAAAGCGACAGAATTGGGCTATGAAGTGAAGGAGGCTTGATAGAATGGGCACCTTTTGGAACACTTTTTTAGTTGGAATACCAGCATCGGATACAGAGGATCCTGAAAGAAATTGGGATGAATTCTATATAGGTAGATTTGCGAAAGGAATGTATTATCTTCGATGTGGGAATTAGGTGGTGAAAGTAATAATCGAATGATAAACTATAATGAAATTAAATACAACAATAACATTTGCAATAATGAACATTTCGTGCAGCGAGCCGCGGAGTCCCCGAGGCGGGAGACTCCTCGGGGACTGAAGTATACAATCTGTCACAAGATGAAGTAGATATTTGCAATTTGTTGGCTACTTTAATTGACAATAACTTGATAAATTCTGAAAATAAAATTTGGCATGCTCATCCTGTTTGGTTTTTAGATGGAAACCCAATAGTAGGATACAGCAAACAGAAGAAAGGCATTCGATTAATGTTTTGGAGTGGTGCTGATTTTGAAGAAGAAAATTTAAGTGTTAGAGATGGGAAATTTAAAGATGCCTCCATTTTCTATAATTCAATAAATGAGATTAACCCAATTGATATAAAAAGATGGCTTGAAAAGTCAGCACAAATACAATGGGATTATAAAAACATCATCAAACGTAAAGGCAAACTAGAACGACTAAAATAAAAATAAAATTATGGCACAAATCAATCCTTACATTAACTTCAATGGGAATGCTGAAGAGGCATTCAATTTTTACAAATCGGTATTTGGTGGTGAGTTTTCACAAATTACTCGTTTCAAAGAATTGTCAAGTCCTGAATTTCCAATAGATGAAAAAGAGGCAAATAAAATAATGATGATTGTATTACCAATAGGTAATAATGTATTGATGGCTAATGACGTTCCTGAAATTATGGGGAAAGTAAATGAAAACGAAAACAGAAGTAAAATATCTATAAAAGCAGAAAACAAAGAAGAAGCAGACAAATTATTCAATGGACTTTCAGAAGGCGGTCAAGTTGAAATGCCTATTGCTGATAGTCCGTGGGGTAATTACTTTGGAATGTTTAGAGATAAATATGGTATCGAATGGACTGTAGAATATGATCCAACTAAATAAATTATTCATGCAGAAATGAGCTGTTAAATAATAATCTATTATTCAGCACTTTTATTCCAAATGAGTATTATGATAACATAAAATCTTATAGATTACATTAGCCATATAGATTGCAGATACCTAAAATAAATGATACTATTAAATGAGTATTATCAAATAATTCTAGATTTGATATTAAAATTCTCAAATGTATATTTACTAAAATAATATTAAAAAATGAGTCAACAATCTTTAGAAAATGAATTACCAAGCAATTCTACAAATTCTCAACCAAAAGTAACTGGCGTTGGCGGAATATTCTTTTTTTCTGAAAACCCTAAAGAAACCAATGAATGGTATCGAAATAATTTAGGAATTGAAAGCAATGAATATGGTGCTAGTTTTGAATCTAGAAACATAAATAAGCCTGAAGAAATTAATACCCTTCAATGGAGTCTGTTTAAAAAAGGAAGTGATTATTTTGCCCCTTCTTCGAAAGAATTTATGATTAATTATCGTGTTCAACATATTGAGGAATTAGTTCATAAACTCAACGAAAATGGAGTTACCATTTTAGACAATATTGAAACATATGATTATGGGAAATTTGTACACATTCTTGACAATGATGGTAATAAAATAGAACTATGGGAACCTATTGATTCTTCTAAATAAGGTATACTTTATTGACAATAAAAAACAACATTATACTAAAATATAATTTATCAATATGAAATCCATACGAATCGTACTGATGGCTAGTATAACGCTTTTTTCATGTAACACCCATAAGCCTACAACAGAATCCAACAATGCAAATTCTAAATTGATAACAGACTACTTCAATGCGTTTAATCAACACAATTGGACAAAGATGGCAGCTATGTATACCGATACAGCTGATTTTAAAGACCCCTCACTCGGTACAGAAATCGTAAAGCAAACAAGACAGCAAACCATTGATAAATACTCAGAATTGTCAAAACTATTTCCAGATATTCATGATTCTATCACAGCCATATACCCTTCAGATGATCAACATATCGTAGTAGAATTTATTTCAACAGGTACGGCACAAGATTTTTCTAAATTTAAATTGCCTATTAGTACCATTTTCACGATCGAAAATGGATTTATCACTAAGGATTTTACTTATTATGACAATAAATAAACGTTGCATGACGTGGATGTAATAGTTTTATTACTAGCAACCTAGTCTATTTCATATATAAAATCATTTTTCTAGAATAAAATAAGCATTCATTTCTGCGCTGTTGGAATATTTCACAATTTCGAGTAGTTTTTCGAAAAGTGTTTAATTACATTTGCATACAATAACATTAAAAAAATCAAACAAATAAAATGGCAAAAATACAAGTATCCAACCCCGTTGTAGAAATCGATGGCGACGAAATGACAAGAATTATATGGAAATTCATCAAAGAAAAATTGATACTTCCTTATGTAGAAGTCCCTATTCAATATTATGACTTGGGTATCGAAATGCGCGACGAAACCAACGATCAAATCACAATCGATTGTGCTAATGCTGTAAAAGCTTGTGGCGTAGGTATTAAATGCGCAACAATCACGCCCGACGAAGCCCGTGTGAAAGAATTCAATTTGAAACAAATGTGGAAATCGCCCAATGGCACTATTCGTAACATTTTGGATGGCACAGTATTTCGTGAGCCAATAGTAATGAAAAATGTACCAAGACTAGTTCCCAACTGGACAGCACCTATCATAGTAGGTCGTCATGCATTTGGTGATCAATACCGTGCCACTGATACTGTCATTAAAGGAAAAGGGAAATTGACGATGACCTTTCAACCAGAAGAAGGTGGTGAAGCGCAAACATTTGAAGTCTATAACTACAAAGGAGATGGCGTGGCATTGTGTATGTATAATACCGACGAAAGTATTTATGGATTTGCACGTAGTTGTTTCAATATGGCCTTGAGTAAAAAATGGCCTTTGTATTTATCTACTAAAAATACAATTCTTAAAAAATACGATGGTCGATTTAAAGATATTTTTGAAGAAGTTTATGACAATGAATTTAAGGCACAATATGAAGCAGCAGGCATTACATACGAACATCGATTAATCGATGACATGGTAGCTTCTGCATTGAAATGGAATGGCAATTTTGTATGGGCTTGTAAAAACTACGATGGTGATGTACAAAGTGATACTGTAGCACAAGGCTTTGGCTCATTAGGTCTAATGACATCTGTATTAATTACACCTGATGGAAAAATAATGGAAGCTGAAGCTGCACACGGTACTGTAACCCGTCACTTCCGCGATCATCAGGCTGGTAAACCTACAAGCACAAATCCAATCGCATCTATCTTTGCTTGGACTCGCGGCCTAGCTTTCAGAGGAAAATTGGATAACAATCAAGCATTGATTGATTTTTGCAATAATCTTGAAACTGTATGTATTGAAACCGTTGAAAGTGGCATTATGACCAAAGACTTAGCGGTGTGCATTCATGGCAATAAGGTAAACCATGGCGAACATTATGTTTATACAGAAGAATTTTTGGATGCCTTAGATGCCAATTTGCAAAAGAAGATGGCTTAATACTATTCTCATAAATGAAACAAAGCCGGCAATGTTATTGCCGGCTTTTTTATTAAAAAGATGAAATTGAATGAATGTATTGCTGCATTTACATTTCTCAATCTTTTTAGCTACTTTTGACTCACTATTTTTATAACTTTATGGCTAAAAAGAACCTTGTACATTCTGTACCCGGCACTGAATCTATTGAGAAAATCAATGATAAGTATACATTGAACGATGGACTACCCAAGGGTACCAATCCAATTTGGAATCAATTATTTTTTGCAAGCTTAGCTGCTGTTTTTATTTTAATGACTATTATGAGTTTCTCATATGGCATTAGTGGCGATGAAGTAGACATGAATGAATATGGGAAGCAAATCTTGAAATATTTTGCATCTTTCGGATCCGATCAATCTGTTTTCTTAAGTTCGGACCAATTGATTGCAGCTAAAGTTTACAATTACAATCGCGACAATGTAGTTCAATATTATGGAGGTTTGTTTGATTTGATTTGTGCTGTCATCAATAAAATTTCACCATTGGAAGAATACACCACTCGTCATATACTGAATGCATGGGCTGGATTTTTAGCCATATTTTTTGTAGCAAAAATTGCAGTACGTATCATGAATAAACAAGCGGGAACTATTGCCATATGGTTGATGTTTTTATCACCGTTCTTTTTAGGTCATGCAATGAATAATCCTAAAGATATTCCTTTTGCCGCTACTTATATCATGGCTATCTATTTTATAATAAGATTGTTTGATCGTCTACCCTCTCCAAGTAAAAAAGATTATGCATGGGCCATTTTAAGTATTGGTGCAACCATCAATGTTCGTGTGGGTGGCATTTTATTGATACCTTATTTGGTTGTATTTGCAGGCATTATTTTTATTGTTAAAACAAAATTTCAGGATGAAAAAGTTTCAATTTTCTCTTTTTTCAAACCTATAGCAATCACAGGTATATTGGGTTATTTGGCCGGTAGTTTATTGTGGCCATATGGCATCCAAAACCCAATCAGCAATCCATTAACGGCTTTAAGCGAAATGAGTAATTTCAAAGTGAGTCTTGGACAATTATTTGAAGGAGCAAAAATTCCATCGGCCGAATTGGGACCCGATTTTTTAATTAAAAGTTTCATTTTCACCAATACATTTGCTGTATTGGCAGGCATTTGTTTGATGTTTGTATTTGTATGGCCATTCAGGAAAAATAGCAACGCAGCCATCTTATATTTCATTGCGTTTACTGCCTTTTTCCCATTATTATATATCATCTATACCAAAGCCAATGTATATCATGCTTGGCGACATGTATTATTTATTTTCCCTTCCATGATTGTTCTAGTTGCATTTGGGTGGGAGAAAATCATTGATTTTTTTGATTCTAAGAAAATAAAAATAGCTGGCTTGGGTATGCTAGGATTTCTAATTCTCGAACCACTCTATTTTATAGCGAGTACCTTTCCCAACACTGTTACATATTACAATCAATTGGTAGGTGGTGTACAGGGTGCTTATACCAATTACGAGGTTGATTATTACTATAATTCGCTTAAGCAAAGTGCTGACTGGTTTAAGAAAAATGAGTTGCCAAAATTGGATAAGAACAAAAAGACTATCATTTATAGTAATGCAGCCCATATTTTGACACATTATTTCGAAAACGAAAAAAATATTGTGATCGATTATATTCGATATCCAGAACGTAGTCAAAAGGATTGGGATTATGTAATATTTCATATCGCCCTGATTCCAACCGAAGATTTAAAAACAGGCAATTGGTTACCACCTTCTACCCTATTCAAGGCTGAAAGTCAAGGCAAAGTATTGAGTGCAGTTATAAAGCGACCTTCACATGACGATTTCAAGGGATTCAATGCATTGAATCTAAATCAAGCAGATAGCGCAATTCTTTACTTCGATCGATACCTCAAAGCAGATCCAACGAATACGAGCATATTGAATACACAAGGTAATATTTTAATGCAACTTGGTAGAATTGACAGTGCAGAAAAATACATTAATCAATCCTACAAAATAGATTCGTCTGGGATGGAAACCAAACAGATGTATGGTATGATTCGATTACAAAAAAATGATTTTGCAACTGCACAAAAGATATTTACAGAAATGATTCAAGCAAATCCACAATATCCTAAAGGGTATTATTTCTTAGGCATGGCACAACTCGGAAGTGGAAATGCACAACAAGCATTGAACAATTTCAATACAGCTTCACAAGATGAATCCATTCGTCAAAATTGCTACAAACTAATGGGTGATTGCTATATGAAATTGGGCAATCAACAAGAAGCAATGAAACTCTATCAGGCTGCTGGTTTACAATAACTTTAAGAACCCACTTCAATTCATCTAAATAATAAATCGTAATTTGCAGGTCTTAAAATTCATTTAAATACAATTTCACAATGAGCGCACAAATAAAATCAATCATACAATCTTCCATTTCAACCAAACAACAAATTCTTGAAAATGATGAATTGATTGCAATTTTAGAGGAATGTAGTAATATCATTACTCAAGCATTTAAAGATGGCAAGAAAGTTCTCTTTTGTGGGAATGGTGGTAGTGCTGCAGATGCACAGCATTTGGCAGCCGAATTCAGTGGTCGATTCTATACCGATCGTGAAGCACTTCCAGCTGAAGCATTGCATTGTAATACATCGTACATTACAGCTGTTGCTAACGATTATAGTTACGATGTAGTGTATGCTCGTATGATTAATGGTATCGGAAAACCAGGTGATGTTTTAGTAGGTTTATCTACAAGTGGAAATTCTAAAAATATTGTTGAAGCTTTTAAAACTGCTAAAACAAAAAACATGATTACAATCGGATTCACAGGTGAATCGGGTGGAATAATGAAGAATATGAGCGATTATCTTCTCAATGTACCAAGCAATGATACGCCTCGTATTCAAGAATCTCATATCATGCTTGGACATATCATTTGTCAACTAGTAGAAGAAAAATATTTTTCTCATGCATAGAGATTGTATCATACTCGCTGGTGGAATGGGCACTCGATTACAATCAGTTGTAAACGATAAACCAAAATGCCTTGCAGAAGTTAATGGGAAACCATTTCTTTATTATATCTGTCAGCATCTATCCAAGTATCATTTTTGCAAAGTCATATTTTCTGTTGGATATAAAAAAGACATGGTGATTGACTATGTAATGAGTCATCGAGATGAATTCAAATTTGCATTTGATTTTGCCGAAGAAGACGAACCATTGGGTACAGGAGGTGCTATTTTAAATGCTTTACAATATTCAGATACGCAAGATTTTTTTGTGATTAATGGAGATACATTTTTTGATGTCAATTATGATGAAATGTCTTTTTGGCAAGAAAACAAAATGGCTGATTGTACCTTGGCACTCAAACCTATGCAAAACGCTGATCGGTATGGATTAGTGAATATGAATGATGAAAGTCAAATTATAGGATTTGAAGAAAAAAAAACTGGATCATCCGGGCTTATCAATGGAGGTGTTTATTGTATTTTCAGAAACTCATTTTTAAATATCCCTTTCCCTCAAAAATTCTCTTTTGAAAAAGATTATCTTGAAAAAATGATCAACGAACGAGATATGATTGGATATGTAAGTGACAATTATTTTATCGACATTGGTATTCCAGAAGATTATGCAAAAGCACAAACCGAAATACCCGCTTTATTTTCCACCATATGAGTTTTCTAAAAAATATTGATGCTACTTGGACATTATTTCTTGATAGAGATGGAGTATTAAATATTGAAAAAGATCAAGATTATATTCGCAATGTTGATGAATTTATTTTTTATGATGATGTCTTATCTCATTTTCCAATTCTAAATAAAACATTCGGAAAAATAATAATCGTAACAAATCAACGTGGTATAGGCAAAGGACTCATGACACATGATGACCTTCATTCTATCCATTCATTTCTATTGACCGAAATCAATAAACATGATGGACATATTCATCAGTTTTATTATGCTCCTGATTTAGAAAACGATTCAATCGATCGAAAACCTAATATAGGCATGGGTTTAAAAGCTAAACAAGAATTTCCAGAGATCGATTTTTCAAAAAGCATTATGGTTGGAAATAATATATCAGACATGGAATTTGGCAAACGGCTTGGTATGAAAACCGTCTATGTCAATACCACCAAACCTAGAACTGAATTACATGAAAGCATTGATTTACTTCAAAATTCATTGCCTGATTTTTGCAAATTGATTCAATCGGAAATAAATATGTAATTTCGAATTACAATTCTATTTTCATGCGAATTTTAATCCTACTACTACTCTCTTCAATTTCATTTGCACAAAATCATCTTCCTTGTTTGCAAGAAAGTGAGTACAAATCTAACTGGACATTTCTTGGCCCCAAAAATCCAGAATCAAAATTAGCCGATCAGCATGCAGGCGTTATTACATCAATTTCGGTCAATCCGAACGATACAAACGAAATCTATATTGGCACTATGACTTCTGGATTATTTCACTCTACAAATCGAGGAAAATCATGGACTTGCCTGACCGACAATTTTATGTATCCAGTACTTGGTGTTTCAGATATTCATGTAAATTATACAGTTACTCCACATTCCATATTCATTGCTACCGGCTCGAGCAATACTTGGTATGATGCACCAAACTTTGGAATACTTTATTCTTCTAACAATGGATTATCATGGTCAGAAGCTCAGATACAAGACAACAAAACATTTTTTTCAATTGAAATAAAAAAAATAATTGAAGGTAAAAATGGCTCCCCATGGTATGCCTATGGATTAAAAGAAATACTTCGTTCGAAGGATAAAGGATTGTCATGGGAAATAATATATTCTCCAGACAAATATCCTGAACTTTTTTACAATAAAGAATTTCAGATTATTTCTATGGAAATATCCGACGATGAACATCAATTATTTTTTACAACACGCGCAAATCCAATTTTCAATTCAGACCAAACTAAGATTCTACTTGAAAGTGAATTTATTGAAATAAAAGACTGTCATAAAAGCATTACGTCATCCCAATTTATTAAACATACACAAGAATTAAAAAATCTATACGAGAATAAAATTTCGAATCCTACTTATGCTTTAAAATTAAGCAGAGATCAAGAAAATACACTATGGGTTGATCGAACGTTTGTAAATACAAGAGAACATGCTATTTACAACTACGAAATTGAAACAAATCAGCTAATCAAAATTAATACTCCTAACAACAAATACTTGCCCGAAGATATCTATTGGCGCAAAGGTTTGATTCAACATAAAACCAACCCAGCCATTCAATATTTTTGTGGAAATTTATTTTATAAATCTATTGATAGTGGAAATACATTTCAGCCGATGTACGGATATAGCTATGGCTACGACAATGTACCACATGCCGATATTAGAAGCATTCTTATAACTCATTTTAGTAAAAGCAGCTTGGATGACGAAATCTATTTAGGAACAGATGGGGGACTCTCATACTCTTCAGATGGTGGTCGAACATTTCGAAATCTCAATGGCACATCCTTGCAAATCACTCAATTTTTTGGAGTTGGATCATCTCCATTTAGTGGTGCTATCAGTGCAGGTTCGCAAGACAATTCTATCATGACCTATTTGCCCACATCAAAAGAATGGGTACATGATGTTCGAGGAGATGGCTATGATGTAGAATACAGCAAAGCATTACCTGGCGAAGCTTTTGGGCAATATAATTCCAGGTATATGATGCGAACACTCAATGACAAAGCCCCCTTTGATGTGAATGCATTTATAGAACCTAAAGAAGCAGCCAGTAATAAAAAAACTATTGTGACGCACAAAAATGGGAATTGCTATTTTGCTGAATTTCAATTTCATATTCTACGAAAAGGAACTACGACATGGGAACATTATCCTACAGGTAGTCCTCACCCATCTTTAGCGTTTGCAGTGAGTGAATCAGATGCAAACATTGTATATTTATCAGGCTATTGGAATAAATTATTTAAATCGATTGATGGAGGAAAAACATTTAAGGATATTTCTTCGAATGTAAAAATAGGTGATCGAGTATTAAGTGATACACGCATACATGCCATTTGTATATCTCCCACAAATCCTGAAAAGGTATGGATTAGTTTGGGCTATTTTGGCGATTATTATAATCCATGTAACACATCAGAACGAGTCTTGTATTCACCTGATGGAGGTACATCATGGATTAATTTCACAGAAGGATTACCCGCCTATTATGTTACAGATATTGTATACTTAGATGGCAGTGATGACGCCCTCATGGCAAGTACATTTGAAGGTATTTTCTTTCGAAAATCATTGACTGATACATGGAAATTATTTTCAACCGATTTCCCTAAAACCATCGTTACTGAATTAAATATAAATTATTGTAGAGGAAAATTAATTGCAGCCACCTATGGAAGAGGCTTATGGGAAACAGATCTACCTTCAATCAATTACTCCAATCCAATTGTAATTAAGAAAAATACTGTATTTGAAACTTCACTTCCTACAGAAGCAATGCCCATATCAACTGATATCGTCATTAAAAAAAATAAAACACTGACTATCAATTGTGCTGTTCATATTGCAAAAGGAAAAAGCATATGGTTAAAAAATATAAATCAACTTGTTTTGGGTACAAACGGAAGAATTCTGACTGAATGTGGTGAAAAATGGAACGGTATAAAAATTAAGTAAACTAAGTTAGTAACGTTCAGTTACAATAGCTATTACACTCAATTCACTATCTTCGCCCATTATTCTTTAGCTTATGACCTTTGATGATTTAAACCTAAGTACACCGCTACTCAATGCTCTAAACGATATGGGGTATACAAATCCTACTACGATTCAACATCGAGTATTCCCTATTGTCATGTCAGGTAGAGATGTATGTGGTATTGCACAAACTGGCACTGGTAAAACATATGCTTACTTATTACCTTGTCTTCGTCAATGGAAATTCACGAAAGAAAAGGCCCCCGAAATATTTATTATTGTACCTACACGCGAATTGGTAGCACAAGTGGTAGAAGCCGTAAAAGAATTGACAACCTACATGAATTTAAAAGTGGTAGGCGTTTATGGTGGTGTCAATATCAATACCCAAAAATTACAAATCATGGAAGGCGTGAATGTATTAGTTGCCACGCCAGGTCGCTTATACGACCTTGCTTTAAATGGTGTATTGAAAACAAAAATGGTAAAAAAATTAATCATTGATGAAGTAGATGAAATGTTGAATCTTGGATTTAGAACTCAACTTAAAAACATACTAGAACTGTTACCAGCCAAACGTCAAAACTTACTTTTTTCGGCAACAATTACTGAAGATGTAGAAGCATTAATCGATACTTATTTTAATGATCCCATACGTGTAGAGGCAGCTCCTACAGGAACTCCATTGGAAAATATTATTCAAACAGGTTATGAAGTGCCCAATTTTTACACCAAGGTAAACTTGTTGGAATTACTCCTTACTGAAGATGAAACAATGACCAAAGTACTTGTCTTTGCTGCAACAAAGCAATTAGCTGATCAATTGTACGAACAACTTGAAAATAAGTTTCCAGGTACTGCAGGCGTTATTCATTCCAACAAAGAACAAAATCATCGTTTCAATACTGTCAAACAATTTCAAGAAGGGAATTACCGATTCATCATCGCAACAGATATTGTAGCAAGAGGTATTGATATAGCAGAGGTTACGCATGTTATAAATTTTGATACACCCGATGTTCCAGAAAACTATATCCATCGTATAGGACGTACAGGTCGTGCAGACAAAAAAGGAATTGCAATCACATTTATTACAGAACGTGAGCAACCTGCATTAGAAGCAATTGAAGCATTGATGAAATATAAAGTGCCCTTACACCCTTTGCCTTCTCATCTAATTATTTCAAACATATTAACCGAAGATGAAAAGCCGAAGGTTTATATGAAAACAATTCAAATCAAATTGCCCAAAAAGGAAGATGTAGGACCTGCCTTTCATCCAAAATCAGCAAAAAACAGCAAAGTGAATGTAAAAATTAAGCGTAAAGATATCATGATGAAAAAGTATGGTAAGCCAAAAACGCGAGGAGGGAAAAAATAATTTCAATTCCTGTGTTATTTCCATTTTACATTCTTCGCTAGAAATTATATCTTGCAGATATGATTAAAACAATGTTCGGTCTTATCGCTACGTTGATTGCTATACCGGTAGCTGCATTTTACGTTGGCGACCCACTCAATGATCAACAATATCATATGCTCAAAGTGGCAACCATCATTATGCTGATTGCAGCATTTAGTTGTTTTATAGTAAGTGAAATTACACGCAACTGCAGTCAAGTAGATAAACTATGGAGCACTATCCCCATTCTCTATACTTGGTATTTTGCGTATGCTTCTTATTGGCATTCTCGTACAGTCATTATGGCCATTCTTACTACACTTTGGGCTATTCGATTGACCTATAATTTTTCTCGTCGTGGTGGGTATCATTTGATACCATGGAAAGGACATGAAGATTATCGATGGGAAGTATTACGTCAGAATCCAGCCTTACAAGGCCGTTTTAAGTGGGCTATGTTCAATTTGTTTTTCATATCCATTTACCAACAAAGTTTGATTTTGTTATTTACATTACCATCTCTCCTATCTGCATTTGGGAAAAATCAATCATTGACGTTTATGGATTTAATCGCAGGTGGTTTGTTTATACTATTTCTGATATTGGAAACTATAGCTGATCAACAACAATATAATTATCAACAAGAAAAACATAAACGAATCAATGAAAACCAACCACTTACTCCCCCATACTCTGATGGTTTTGTACGTAGTGGATTATGGAAATATGTCCGCCATCCAAACTATGCAAGTGAACAAGCAATATGGCTAAGTTTTTATCTTTTTAGTGTTGCAGCTACTGGTAATTGGCTCAATTGGAGTTTGATGGGTGGCATTTTATTGATTTTATTATTTATAGGTAGTTCAAACTTTAGCGAAGAAATTTCTGCCAAAAAATACAATGGATACAAAGATTATCAAAAATCAGTTCCTCGGTTTATACCTAAGTTATGGTAAAAA
>CANHGW010000014.1 GCA_947460175.1 Bacteroidota bacterium
TCAAAAAATAATATTAATATCAATGGTGATGGATCTTATTATGTAATCTTGATAGATAGTGCAGGATGTGAGTATCAGTCAAATTCTATTGTGATTGATTTTCCTGAATTGATCAACTTGTATCCAAATCCGGCTCATAACACTACAAGTATTTTAATCAATGAAGATTATGGTACCTATTGGCAATATGCTATTGTAGATACTTGGGGCAATGTGGTGGAAAAAGGACTTGTAGAAAAAAATTATAAAGAACTTGATATTAGTTTACTTTCAGAAGGGGTATATAGTATCATAATCAATTACGAAAATGCGAACAATAAAAAAGTGTTTAGACTGATTAAAAATTAAAAGAAGAAACTTCTGTACTTTTACACCATGTTAAAAATAGGACAGACAAATCACCTACAAATACTTAGAAAAACAAGCGTAGGATTTTATCTAGGAGATGAGGACGGTAATGATGTATTGTTACCAAATAAATATTGTACTGATGATTTAGAAATTGATGATTTTATTGATGTATTTGTATATAAAGATTACGAACAACGATGGATAGCTACCAATTTAAAGCCTTATGTTCAGCTCAACCAATTTGCTTTCCTCAAAATTAAAAGCACGTCAGCGGTGGGTGCCTTTTTAGATTGGGGTTTAGAAAAAGATTTATTTGTTCCGTTTAAAGAACAAAATAGAAAATTGGAGATGAATAATTATGTAGTTATTTATTTATATGAAGACTCTCAAACACAACGTCTTGTTGCTTCTACCAAATTAAACCGATTTTTCAAAAACGAACACATCGAAATCGACCCAGGTTCAGAAGTTGATTTACTTGTATTCGAAACTACCCCGCTTGGATTTAATGTAGTTGTGAATCAACAATATAAAGGACTGATATACCACACAGAAATTTTCAGACCAATAAACATAGGTGATCAATTAAAAGGTTATGTAAAGCTTATACGTGAAGATGGAGGTATCGATATTAGCTTGCAACCTAAAGGTATAAAACGATTAGAAGCTGGTTCTGAATTAATTTTAGATTACCTCAAGAAGCATAAAGGTTATTTAAATTTAAATGACAAAAGTGATCCTGAAGAAATAATGAGAATCCTTAAAATGAGTAAAAAGAACTTCAAAAACTCAGTTGGAATTCTTTACAAACAACGTTTGATTCGAATAGAAGAAAATGGCATTCATTTAAATTAAACCAAGTCTTTTAAGAAAGGGTTGTTTCTTTTTTCAGTACCGATTTTAGTTGCAGGTCCATGACCACTATAAACTACAACATCATCTGGTAAAGGCATCAAACCATTTTTTATACTTTGCATCAACGTTTCATAATTCCCTCCAGGTAAATCGCTACGACCTATACTAGACTGAAACAATACATCTCCACTGATGAGTAGCTTATGCGTTTTATTGTAAAAACAAACACTTCCCGGTGAATGACCAGGTGTCAAAATGATATCAAAATGGTCATTCCCTAATTGTATGGTTTCATTTTCGTTTAAATAAAAGGTAGGAAGGGGTAATTTTTCAAATGTAAGCCCATACAAAGCACCCGCCGACTTGGCTGAATCAAATACAGGTTGATCCAATTCATGAAATGCAAACGGAATAGTAAATCGTTGTAAAACGGATGCATTCCCAAATAAATGATCTAAATGCGTATGTGTATTCAACAACATCGTAGGATTTAGTTGATTTATTTCTATAAACTGATAAAATTGATCAAATTCTTCTGGAAAATACATACCTGGATCTATTATAAGAGCCTCTTTATGCTCATTATAAATTATATAAGTGTTTTCCTGAAAAGGGTTGAATGTGAACGATTTTATTTTCATTTTTAAAAATATATGGACTGCAAAGCTATTAAGAATTAAACTTTTACCTATAATTTTATTCTATAAAACATATTCTCGTAATATTTCGTAATTTTAATTTCAAATAAGACTGGAATCAGGACATTCATGTATAGAAAAATATTTTTTATCTTTTTGCTCATTGCAAGTTTCTCCAAGGCATATTCACAAGCCTCTTGGGAGCCTTTTGGTCAAAATCGCGTACAATACAGAACATTTGATTGGAATTACTTTGATAGTACACACTTTAGAGTATTCTATTACGATCAAGGAAAATCTCATGCTCTTTATTCACTTAATTTGGCAGAACAAGAACTTTCACACATTGTATATATGATGGGTGGAAGACTCAATAAAAAATTAAATATCATCATTTATAACAGCTTTGGCGATTATCGTCAAACGAATATAGGGCGACAAAATGAAGCATTAAATAAAGCCAATGGAGGCAAAGTGGATGTTGTAGGCGATAATATTCCTATCTATTTCAACGGAGATCATAATCATTTAAAAAATCAAATTCGAAAAGGAATATCGAGTGTGATTAAAGACAATATGCTTTTTGGTGACAACATCAAAGATGTAGTGAAAAATGCTGTAAAAATGAATTTGCCCGAATGGTACACATTAGGTTATGTTGCATACATTTCTGATGAATGGAATCCTGAAAAACAATCAGAAGTAAATCAAATGATATTGAATCAAAAGAAAAAGAAATTCATTGATCTTGCAATTCAAAAACCTACACTGATTGGACATTCTTTTTGGAGCTATATAGCAGAACAATATGGAGAAAATTATATTTCTAACTTGCTTTATTTGACTCGATATCGAAAAAGTGTAAACAATGCGTTGGAAACTGTCTTCAAAATTCCATCAAAAGAAATTTTTAAAAAATGGGAAGAAAAATATTCTATCACAACCAATGCCAATACTACAGATTCTCTTAGTGGCAGAACTTTACTCACTAAAATTAAAATAAAACCTGAGTCTCATTATAGTCAATTTTCAACATCGGCTACCGGTCGAGAATTGGCCTATGTATTAAAAAAAGACGGTGAATTTAAAGTGATGATGAAAGACATTCGATACGACAAAACATTTGAAGTAGTTGCTGGTGGAATAAAAGCGAATCAGGAACTAGCCGATCCAGATTATCCTATGATATGCTGGAGTCCTAGTGGTAAAAAACTGGCCGTTCTTTATCAAAAAAAGAATCAATTGATGCTTCGCATCTTCACTTCTGGTAAAAGAAAAATGGAAAACAGAGTTGTGCCATCCAACAGAATTGACCGAATCACAGGTATGTGTTTTATGAGTGATGAAAATTCATTGGCTGTTACAGCAATTAAAAAAGGACAAAGTGATTTGTATAAACTTGCAATTAGGAACTCTCGTGTAGAACCGATTACCTTCGATTTATTTGACGACAAAAATCCCTCTTTCGTTCAAAATGGCGTGAATACCGGTATTTTATTTATGTCAAATAGAACAACACCTTATATAGGTGAAAATGCAAAGAGTGATGCATTCAATCATCATTTTAATTTATTTCTGTATGACCCATCCAAAGGAACTAACTTAGTTCAATTAAGCAATTCAAATAATAATATTTCAAACCCAATTCAATGGGGCCCTGAAGATTACGCTTACATCGAAGAAGAAAAAGGAAAACTTGTAAGAAAAATTGCCCATATCGAAAAAAGAGGCATGGAAGGCGATACATTCTCCACAACACAATCGGCTCCAACAAATTTTACTCTTTTGAATCAGAATTATATTCATCAACTAATTAAAGTCGCAGAAGTGAGTAAAACTACCAAAGAGTATTCAATTTACTTATCTCCACTCGATCAGTTGAATGAATACGACAAAAAGTTTTTCCAATCTAATCCCGACTATTTATTACAAGATACGACTAGTTTAGTAAAAGAAGAATCAGAATTTCCAGAATATATCACCCCTTATGACAATGATACTACCTCTTCATTATTAGAAGCTGCTTTTCAAAATAAAACAAAAAACAAAAATCATTATCAACTGTTTACAGGTACAATTAAAAAAATAAAACCTTTAAAATACATATCTACTTTTTACCCTGATTTTATACAAACTAGTCTTGACAATACATTATTGTTCACTCGCTATCAACCGTTCGATTACAATGGTGGCAGTTATCAAAATCCTCCTCTTGCTGGCTTCCTAACATCTTCATTGACAGATATCATGGAAGATTACAAAATCACTGGTGGCATAAGACTAGGCATGGATTTTCAATCTCGTCCATTGGATTATTTTTTACAATTCAATAATTATAGAAAAAGAACCGACTGGGGATTATTGTATTTCCATCACAGCACAACGAATTTATACGATCAACGAAATACCCCACCACCCTTTTTCTCCCCATATCCAGTCTCAGGAAAAGTAAGTATGGATTATATACAAGGAAGTTGGACCTACCCTTTCGATATGCTAAAAAGCATTCGATTACAGCTAGGAGGTAGATACGATAAAATTAGAATTCAAGCTAAAGATAAATATAGCATTGGCATTCCTGATGATAACCAATTTTGGTTAGTGAGTCGTGCTGAGTTTGTGTATGACAATACCATTACACCTTTGATGAATATTTGGAAAGGGACTCGAATAAAAATATTTGGCGAATATCAATACAAATTTAATGGAGATACAAAAGGCTTTTACAACTTTGGTTACGATGCACGTAATTATCTTACATTATACAAAAATTTAATTCTTGCATCTAGAATAGCCGGTGCACATAGTGGTGGAAATGCTAAAATTTTATATTTCCTTGGAGGTGTCGACAACGATCTGAATCCAAAATCAGATGGGAATACGGGCATCGATCCTACTCAAAATTATGCCTTTCAATCACTAGCTACCAATCTTAGAGGGTACCGACAAGGCGCACGCAATGGCAATAGCTTTATGGTTGTAAATGAAGAGATAAGACTTCCTATTTATAATACGTTTTTCAAACGACCAATTAAATCAGGCTTTATTCGCAATCTTCAACTTGTTGCATTTACCGATATAGGAAGTGCATGGAAAGGTATTTTACCCAATAGTGACAATATCAAAAACCAGAATTTTGTAAGAGATCAAAATTCACCCGTTACAGTATTTATTGACAATTCACAATACGATTTTGGATTAGGTTATGGATTAGGATTGAGGACTCGATTATTAGGGTATTTTTTACGAACAGACTTCGCATGGAATATAGAAGGATCAAAAAAACCAATCATCCATGTTTCATTAGCGACCGACTTTTAATTTAGAATGAACAATACACCTACTCCACATTTTTCATTGTTAAAATGGCTTCATAATTGTTTACCATTCCAAATTTACGTTGGTATCACCTTCACTATTATATTTTTAATTACATCAACATGTGAAGCGCAAACCTATGATTCAATTTCAAAGTCTATTGATACTATCATACTACTTCAATTGAAGGATAGCTCTCTTAATATTGATTCGAACAAGAATATTTTAAAAACTGTTCCCATCAAACAAACCTCTGGTAAAAAAACGATTGAAGGTCATATAAAAGATTTCACAACGTCTGAAGCATTATCATTTGCTACAGTATTCTTTCCTGGAACAGGCACTGGTATTAAAACAGATTTGGATGGCAATTTTAAATTTGTGTTAGATCAATTCCCAAAAGATAGTTTATCGTTTAGTGTAATAGGATATGAAAAAAAAACAATTTACATCAATCCAAATCTCACCTATCAGAAATTGAATATAGAACTTGAAAGAGCAAGTTACATGATGCGAGATTTTGTCATCAAATTTGAAAAAGACCCTGCGTTGAACTTAGTCAAAAAAGTAATAAAAAATAAAAACATTAATAATTACGATAAAGCTGAAAATTATCAATACGAAGTATATAACAAATTAGAAATGGATATTAATAAAATCCCTAAAAAGGCATTTAAAAATTCTCCATTGCTTAAAAAATTTAATTTCATTGAAAATTACATAGATTCTACATCAGAAGAAAAACCATTTCTTCCATTATTCTTGACAGAAACCATTTCGGACTATTACTATCAAAAGAAACCAAAGAAAACAAAAGAATTCATAAAAGGTTCTCGAATATCGGGATATAAAAATCAAAGTGTTTCTAAAATGCTAGGTTCTATGTATCAAAATATCAATATATACGATAATATGATTCCGGTATTTAATATCGATTTTGTAAGCCCGATATCTAACGATGCACCTTTTTATTATAAATATCAATTGACCGATACACAATGGATCAATCACCAACTATGTTATCAAGTTGCTTTTACTCCCAAGCGAAATGGTGAACATACCTTCAATGGTGATTTCTGGATACATGATACTGATTTTGCAGTGCAAAAAATTAATATGATTGTGACCAAAGAACAAAATATTAATTGGGTTAATAAAATTACTTTGTTACAAGAATTCACTTGCTTTCAAGATACACTTTGGTTTCTCACAAAAGATAAATTTTATGTAGATTTCCTCCCACCTCATGGTGATAAAATAGCTGGCTTCTTAGGTCGTAAAACCACAACATATAAAAATATTATCGTTAATAATTCTTCCAATGAAGATGTGATTAATGATAAAAAGAACAAATCAGACTCACAACTGGATAAAGAAGCACTTACTCGAAACGAAGATTATTGGAATACTGTTCGACATGATTCATTATCCAAAAATGAAAAATCAATTTATCAAATGATTGACACAATACAGAGTTTACCTATTTATAAAAAATATTATTCTTTAGCTTATCTTATAGGAACTGGTATCAAAGAAATTGGACCTATTGAGTTAGGACCTATTTATAATCTATATAGTAAAAATCCAATCGAGGGAGTTAGGCTCAGACTGAGTATGGGCACAACACCCAAGTTATTTAAAAGTATTTATTTAAGAGGTTATGTAGCTTATGGCCTCAATGACCAACGAGTCAAATACAATGCAAGTGCATTATGGATTATCAAACATAATCCTCGATCATTTCTATATGCAGAAGTAAAAAGCGATATCGACAATACCGTCAATCAATACGATGATGCAGGTTCGTTTGATAATATATTCAGTGCTATTGGAAGAAAATCCAATGTACCATGGAAACTTGCTTTTGTAGAAAAGCATCGTCTCGAATATATGAATAGTACATACAATGGATTCAGAGTGATGTTATCGGCCGAACGAAAAACATTTGCACCCTATGCACCATTGCCTACCAAAGGAATATTTTATCATGCCGATGGTACCGATGCTCAAATGATAACCAACAATGAATTGGGCATTGAATTACGTTTTGCTTACAAAGAACAATTCGTAGAAGGAAATTACTATCGTACAAGTTTGGGTACAAAGTATCCAATTGTAAAATTATATGCAGGTACAGGATTCAAAGGATTACTTGGAAGCGATTATTCATTTACCCGACTTAGATTTACACTATCTGACAATATCAAAATACCTCATACAGGTTCATTGTATTATAATGTTTTTGCAGGAAAAATTCTCGGAACAGTTCCATACTCATTATTAGAAATACATCCCGGCAACGAATTTTATTATTACAATGGCCATTCATTCAATATGATGTATCGATACGAATATATCAGCGATGCATATGTTGGTGCAATACTTGAACATTCATTGGGGTCTTTATTTTTCAAGTATATCCCATATATCAACAAAACTAAAATCAGAACATTTTGGAATGCACGTGGTGTATATGGTGGATTATCACAAGCCAATACACTATTAAATTTTAATAAAGGATTCGATTTCCAATCCTTGGCTCGTAGTCCCTATCTCGAAATGGGCACAGGTGTCGAAAATATTTTTCGTGTACTTAGAGTCGATTTTGTATGGCGTATACTCCCTACCAAAAATTACAATGACACCCCTTCACGTCGTTTTGGAATCTTTGGAAGTTTGAAATTTGATTTTTAAATTATTACTCATAAAAATAAAGACCGCTCTAAGGCGGTCTTTATTAATTTATTAGAACGTAATATTATTTTTTACCTTCTTTAGCAGCTGCTGTTGCTTCTTGTTTCAACGCACGAGTAATAACTACCGCTGCTACAGGAATACGACCATTATGCATGATTTCAGTATTTTCAACGTTGATATCTTCGATACGTAAGTTTTTACCAATTTCAAGATTAGTGATATCTACATCAATCGCCTCTTTCAAATTTTCAGGTGTAGTACGGATATTAATGGTATTCATTTTTACCATAAAACGTCCACCACTCTTTACACCTACTGACTGTCCTACAAAACGTAATGGTACGCTTGCATTAATTTTCTTATTTGGAATCAATTCCAAAAAGTCAATGTGTGTAACCTCGTCGGTTGTTTTGCTCATTTGCAAATCTTTCAAGATGCAGATGTACGATTTTCCATCTACGTTGATCGTAGCTTGTTTGAATTCTGGGGTATATACAATACCTTTCAATTCTTTGGGAGTTGTGCTAAAGTGAATGTTTTGGGACCCACCATAAATTACACAAGGCACTTTCCCCTCAGAACGAATGTGTCGGGATGCTTTTTTGCCAAATTCGCTTCTGAGTTGTCCTTCAATTGTAACTTGTTTCATATAAGTTTTGCAAGTTATAGACATTGCAGTCTTTTATTTGATGTTTTAAGGGGTGCAAAGGTATGTAATTTTTCAGAAAATGAAAGCAGTTTTTTAAATAGTCACCGTAGGCACTCCAATATCAAATTAACATAATTAATATATGATATGCAATATAAAAAAATATTGCCTAAATAAGAGATTAATAGTACATTTGCACCCTATTTTCTGTGGCTACGATCAATTCTTTTACTTTTTTATCGTACCTGCTCATCAACTAATTGACTTAGTTGCACTTTATATGTGTATTAAAATGTACAGGTTTTGGATAAATTTTCTGTTGATTATAGCTTCGAGCTCAATTTTTTTATTCCGGAAGAATAGATAAATAATGCTCGGAAACAGCTGATAGCGCGTGTATATAACACGTTGTGTAATTAAACATTTAAAAATTATTTTTTTACTATGAGTTTGAAAAAAGACAACAAACCCAGACCTGCTTTCAACAGGATTACCATTACGCTTGCATCGCCAGATTCAATTCTCGATCGTAGCTTTGGAGAGGTACTTAAACCAGAAACCATTAACTATCGTACGTACAAACCAGAGCGTGATGGTCTTTTCTGCGAAAAAATATTCGGACCTACAAAGGATTACGAATGCTATTGTGGTAAATACAAACGTATTCGCTACAAAGGTATTGTGTGTGATCGCTGTGGTGTAGAAGTAACCGAAAAGAAAGTACGTCGTGAGCGTATGGGACATATCAAATTAGTTGTTCCTGTTGTTCATATTTGGTATTTCAAATCATTACCAAACAAAATTGGTTATTTACTAGGTACTAGTTCTAAAAAACTAGAAATGATCGTTTATTACGAGCGTTATTGCGTTATCCAAGGTGGTGAAGGCGATGCTATGATTCGTTCTGCTTTATCAATGAAGGAGAATGAAGATACATACATGTCGTTGATTACCGAAGATGAGTACTTAGATATCCTCGATAAATTACCAAAAGAAAACCAATTGTTGAGTGATGATGATCCTAATAAATTCATCGCAAAAATGGGTGCTGATGCTATTCATATGTTGCTTTCTAGAATTCAATTGGATAAATTATCTTATGAATTAAGAAACTCTGCAGCTTTTGAAACTTCTCAACAACGAAAAGCTGAAGCCTTGAAACGCTTGAGTGTAGTAGAAGCATTCCGTGAAGCAAACTCTCATATCGAAAACAAACCAGAGTGGATGGTGATGCAGTATATTCCTGTCATCCCACCAGAATTACGCCCATTAGTTCCATTAGATGGTGGTCGTTTTGCTTCTTCTGATTTGAATGACTTATATCGTCGTGTAATTATCCGTAACAATCGTTTGAAGCGTTTGTTGGAAATCAAAGCTCCTGAAGTCATCCTACGTAATGAAAAACGTATGTTGCAAGAAGCCATCGATAGTTTGATGGACAATTCACGTAAATCAAATGCTGTAAAAGCAGAAGGTGGACGTGCATTGAAATCATTGTCTGATGTATTGAAAGGTAAGCAAGGTCGTTTCCGTCAAAACTTATTGGGTAAACGTGTCGACTACTCTGGTCGTTCGGTTATCGTAGTAGGACCAGAAATGAAATTGCATGAGTGCGGTCTTCCAAAAGATATGGCAGCTGAGCTTTTCAAACCATTTGTAATACGTAAATTAATCGAGCGTGGAATCGTAAAAACAGTTAAATCAGCTAAGAAATTAGTAGAGAAAAAAGAAGCTGTGATTTGGGATATCCTTGAAAATATTTTAAAAGGTCATCCAATATTATTAAATCGTGCCCCTACTCTTCACCGTTTATCTATCCAAGCATTCCAACCAAAACTAATCGAAGGAAAAGCAATACAATTGCATCCATTGGTTTGTTCTTCGTTCAATGCGGATTTTGATGGTGATCAGATGGCTGTTCACGTTCCATTGAGCAATGCTGCTATTCTTGAAGCTCAATTATTAATGTTGGCTTCGCACAATATCTTAAATCCTCAAAATGGTACACCTATCACCCTTCCTTCTCAGGACATGGTACTAGGTCTATATTATATTTCTAAAGGCAAACGTAACTTACCTACTGATCCTGTAAAAGGAGAAGGCATGGCATTCTACAGTGCAGAAGAAGTAATCATTGCATTGAATGAAAAGAAAATTGATTTACATGCCTTTATCAAAGTAAAAGCCAATGTGCGAACTGCAGAAGGAACGATTGAAAACAAATTAATCGATACAACCGTAGGACGTGTAATATTCAATCAATTTACTCCTGAGAAGGTAGGTTACATTAATGAGATTTTGACTAAAAAATCATTGCGTAACATTATTGGTGATGTAATTAAATTTACAGATATTCCAACTACTGTTAAATTCTTGGATGATATTAAAACACTTGGATTCCGTACGGCATTCAAAGGTGGATTATCATTTAATCCTGAGGATTTGATTATTCCTGACATGAAACAAAAAATGTTGGACACTGCAACTGCAGAGGTTGACGAAGTATGGGATAACTACAACATGGGTTTAATCACCAACAATGAGCGTTACAATCAAATCATTGACGTTTGGTCACGTGTCGATACGCGTGTTACTGAAACATTGATTAAAGAAATGGCTGCTGACAAACAAGGTTTCAATTCAGTATACATGATGTTGGATTCTGGTGCACGTGGTAGTAAACAACAAATCAAACAGCTTTCTGGTATTCGTGGATTGATGGCTAAACCTCGTAAATCTGGTAGCACTGGTTCTGAGATCATTGAAAATCCGATCTTGTCCAACTTCAAAGACGGACTGAATGTATTGGAGTACTTCATCTCTACCCATGGTGCGCGTAAAGGTCTTGCGGATACAGCCTTGAAAACAGCGGATGCTGGTTACTTGACTCGTAGATTAGTAGACGTTGCACAAGATGTAATCATTCGTGAAACAGATTGTGGTACATTACGTGGCATTGCTACTTCAGCATTAAAAGAAAATGACGATATCGTAGAACCATTAGCAGATCGTATCATTGGTCGTACTTCATTGCATGATGTAATGGATTTCGATGGTAATGTTGTGATCGAAGCAGGCGAAGAAATTACATTTGAAAATGCAGAATTGATTGATAAAGCAGGCATCGAAACAGTTGAAATTCGCTCGGTATTAACATGCGAAAGTAAACGCGGTGTGTGTGCAAAATGTTATGGATTAAATCTTGCGAACGGCAAGATGGCCCAAACAGGAGATGCAGTAGGTATCATTGCAGCGCAATCAATCGGTGAGCCAGGTACACAGTTGACACTTCGTACATTCCACGTGGGTGGTGCGGCAAGTTCATCTGCAATTGACTCTAAGATGACTGCTAAATTTGACGGTAAAATAGAATTTGATAGCGTACGTACTACAAAATTTACCAACAAAGAAGGAGAAGAAACAACTGTCGTAATCACTCGTATGGGTGAAATGAGAATTGTAAACGAAGAAGGAATTGTTTTGGTAACAAATGAAATTCCTTATGGTTCTACATTGAAAGTTAAAAATGGTCAGAAGTTGAAGAAAGGAGATGAAATTTGTTTCTGGGATCCGTTCAATGCTGTCATTATTTCTGAAATTTCTGGTAAAGTTCGTTTTGAAAGTGTAATCGATGGTATTACCTATCGTGAAGAAGTCGATGAGCAATCAGGTCTTCGTGAGAAAGTAATTATCGAGACAAAAGATAAAACTAAAATACCTTCTATTCACATTGAAGGAAAAGAAAATAAAATGTACAATATCCCTGTAGGATCGCATTTTATTATCAATGATGGTGATACAATACAAAGTGGTCAGATTTTGGTGAAAATACCACGTGTGATGGGTCGTTCGAGAGATATTACCGGAGGTCTTCCTCGTGTCACCGAATTGTTCGAAGCACGTAATCCTTCTAACCCAGCTGTAGTAGCTGAGATTGATGGTGTTGTTGGCTTTGGTGGTGTAAAACGTGGTAACCGTGAAATCACTATCGAAAGTAAAGATGGTATCATTAAGAAATACTTAGTTCCATTGACAAAACATATCATTGTACAAGAAGGTGATTATATCAAAGCTGGAACTCCATTAAGTGATGGTTCTATTACACCGTCTGATATTCTTTCTATCAAAGGACCATTTGCAGTACAAGAGTACTTAGTGAATGAAATCCAAGAGGTCTATCGATTACAAGGTGTAAAAATCAATGATAAACACGTAGAGGTTATTGTACGTCAGATGATGCGTAAAGTAACCATCGAAGATGCTGGTGATACTAAATTCCTTGAAAATGATATCGTAGATAAATTAGAATTCCAAGAAGAAAATGATTGGGTATTTGACAAAATCGTAGTAACCGATTCGGGAGATTCTGCAACATTATTACCTGGTCAAATTATCACAGTACGTGAAATACGTGAAGAGAATTCATTGCTTCGCCGAAATGATAAGAAACTAGTACAATATCGTAATGCACAACCTGCTACATCGAGCCCTAACTTGTTAGGTATTACAAAAGCTTCATTGGGTACGTTCTCTTGGATATCAGCTGCTTCCTTCCAGGAAACAACGAAAGTATTATCTCAAGCTGCCATCGCTGGTAAGACTGATATGATGACTGGATTAAAAGAAAATGTAATCACTGGTAACCTCATCCCTGCAGGTACTGGTTTGAAACATTTTGAAAATATCATGGTAGGTAGTAAAGATGAATACGAAATCTTGATGAATTCTAAGCAAATGCTTGAATTTGATGATGAGGAATAGTTTTTATTATTTTATAAAATTAAAACCGACCAAATGGTCGGTTTTTTTTTATTTGTTAGAATGTTTTACAAATTATAGCCTACACGATATTAAAGATATAATGTATTAGAATCGCTTAGCTTTTAATTGCATTGTGCATTATAGTGCATAGCGTGGAATGCACTTAACCGCAGAGAAAGCTGAGAGCTCGCAGAGTGCACTAAGGTTAATGCAAAGAGAAAGAATGAGAGGGATGAGGCGGATAGGTGAGATTAGTAAACATGCTTATGCTGTTAGCGGGGAATGCACTTAACCGCAGAGAAAGCTGAGAGTTCGCAGAGTGCACTAAGGTTAATGCAAAGAGAAAGAATGAGAGGGATGAGGCGGATTACGTGAGATTAGCAAACATGCCTATGCTGGTAGCGGGGAATGCACTTAACCGCAGAAGGTTATAAAAGGCAAAGCCTTTTGAGAACATTAGAACTACGAAGGAAATAACTTTCGCAGAGAGAGTGGAGCCGTTTGAGAAAAGATGAAATTCTTACTGAATAAACACAAGAGGGGATATAAGATATGATTTCATGTAAGTAGGTAGGTTAGCATTATAAAGATATGTATATTTTATTAAAAGATTAATAAAACAGCATTTTTTACTATAGTCATCTTTTTGTAATTTCGCACCACAATAGGAAAATGGCTCCTTCATTTTCAAATTGACATATTCTCAAATCTTCAAATTGTAACTAAATGGCATTCGACATTTCAATGATTCAGGCTACTTACGCCAAATTTCCCGAACGAGTAGCAGCAGCTCGCACAGCACTTGGCCGCCCTCTTACTTTATCCGAAAAAATTCTTTATGCGCATCTTGATGCTGGTATGGAATTGAAAGATTATCCTCGACTAAATTCATATGTGGATTTTAATCCTGACCGTGTAGCCATGCAAGATGCTACAGCTCAAATGGCCTTGTTGCAATTTATGCAAGCTGGACGCCCTACTGTGGCAGTACCTAGTTCGGTACATTGTGATCATTTGATCATGGCAAAAACCAATGCGAAAACAGATTTGGAATTTGCTAATACAGAAAGTAAAGAGGTGTTTGATTTCTTAGCCTCGGTAAGTAATAAATATGGTATTGGGTTTTGGAAGCCTGGTGCTGGTATCATACACCAAATCGTATTGGAAAACTACGCATTCCCAGGTGGAATGATGATAGGAACAGATAGTCATACCGTAAATGCAGGTGGATTAGGTATGGTCGCTATTGGAGTAGGTGGAGCTGATGCATGTGATGTAATGGCAGGTTTGCCATGGGAATTGATGATGCCTAAATTAATCGGTATCAAATTGACCGGTAAATTAAATGGCTGGACTTCTGCAAAAGATATCATTCTGAAAGTAGCAGGTATGCTTACTGTAAAAGGTGGTACCAATGCAATTGTTGAATATTTTGGAGATGGAGCTATCAACTTAAGCTGCACTGGTAAAGGGACTATCTGTAATATGGGTGCCGAAATAGGAGCAACGACTTCTACATTTGGTTATGATGCAAGTATGGAGAAATACCTTCGTGCGACAGGACGTGCCGATGTGGCCGATGCTGCTAATGTAATCAAAGAACATTTGACTGGTGATGCTGAATGCTATGCTGAACCGAATAAGTATTTTGATGAAGTCTATGAAATCAATTTGGACACGTTAGAACCTCATATCAATGGACCTTTCACACCAGATTTAGCAACGCCTATTTCTAAAATGAAAGAAGCAATTGCTGCAAACAATTGGCCTTCAAAAATTTCAGTAGGTCTAGTAGGAAGTTGCACCAACAGTAGCTATGAGGACTTATCGCGTGCGGTAAGTTTAGCATCACAAATCAATGAAAAGGGATTGAAATTAAATTCAGAATTCAATATCAATCCTGGCTCTGAGCAAATACGATATACTGTACAACGCGATGGAATTTTAAATGTATTTGAAAATGTAGGTGCTAATATTTTTGCCAATGCATGTGGACCATGTATTGGTATGTGGGATAGAATGGGTGCAGAAAAGCAAGAAAAAAACACCATTATACATTCATTCAACAGAAACTTTGCAAAGCGTGCGGATGGTAATCCAAATACATATGCTTTTGTAGCCAGTCCTGAAATAGTGACTGCGTTGGCCATAGCAGGTGATTTAGGATTTAACCCAATGACAGATACCTTGACAAATGATAAGGGAGAGCAAGTTGCTCTTACACCTCCAAGTGGTGATGATTTGCCTAGCAATGGATTTGCTGTGGAAGATGCTGGATTTCAAGCGCCTGCAGCTGATGGAAGTGCAGTAACAGTTGCTGTAAGTCCTGAGAGTAAACGTTTACAATTGTTAGATCCATTTACTGCTTGGGAAGGATCCGACTTAAATAGCATGAAACTTTTAATCAAAGCAAAAGGCAAATGTACAACGGATCATATATCCATGGCAGGTCCTTGGTTGAAATTCCGTGGTCATTTGGATAATATCTCCAACAATATGTTGATAGGTGCTGTGAATGCATTTAATGACAAAACAGATACTGTAAAAAATCAATTGACAGGCGAATACGGTCCCGTACCAGCTACACAACGTGCTTACAAAGCCGCAGGTATTGGCAGCATCGTGGTAGGTGACGAAAACTATGGCGAAGGCTCTAGTCGTGAACATGCAGCTATGGAACCACGTCATTTGGGAGTTCGTGCTGTATTGGTGAAATCATTTGCTCGTATTCACGAAACGAATTTGAAAAAACAAGGTATGTTAGCGTTGACCTTTGCAGACAAAGCCGATTACGATAAAATTCAAGAAGATGATACTATCGATATAGAAGGTTTACTAGCCTTTACACCTGGTAAAAATTTACAAATGGTATTGAATCATCGCAATGGAAGCAACGAAACGATTCAGGTAAAACATAGCTATAACGATCAACAAATAGCTTGGTTCAAAGCCGGTGGTGCCTTGAATGTAATTCGTGCAAGTATAAAAGCATAATTATTTTTAGCATTAAATAGTAAAGCGAAATCAGCAATGGTTTCGCTTTTTACATATATATATTTCGAACCAATTGCGCAACACCTAACACAAATAAAATAAGTCCTATCGCATAATCAATTTTTTTTCGATTCGTAGAAAAATAAGTTACTAATTGCTGACCTGCTTTAGCATACACCCATAAAATAATAAATACACCTATACTCGCGCCCACACTAAATACAAATATGGAACTTGCATTCCATTCAAACCAAGTTTTTTCGACAAAGTAAATACCCCATATGGCCCAAGCAGACAATTGAAATGGATTAAAAATGGCATAAAGCAATAAACGATTAAGTTGTTTTCCTTCTATTTGTTTTGTTTCTACTTGTACTTCTTTATGTTTTTTAGTTGCATCTATCCAAGTAATAATAGCCATTAAAAACAGCACACCAACTATCAACCAACGAATATAAAGCAAAATAGATTTCTGCTGTATAAGCCATTCCATCCCACTCATACATACAAAACAATAAGGAATTTCTACCAACGAAATAATTATAATTACTTTTCTCAATTGGCGAAGCGAGTGGCTCATACTTAGTTGAAACACGCCTAAATTGATAAAACTCGGGATTATATAGCCATATACACCTACCCCTATACCTATTATAAACTGAAGCAAAAGCTTTAATAACATAATGGTAAATATACTACTAACTCTTGCTTCTATCGATTAGATAATAAAAAAGTTGTACGTTACTACTTTATATCTTTTTTAGGTGATAATTTATGCATTAGATAAATTACCCCTACAAACGAATGCAACATTACCACTCCAAATACAATCGTAGCCATATTATTATAATTTAAAGTGTAAAATTAATATTCAGCAGGTTGATGTTTAGTGACCTAGGTCACATAATGAATAATATTTATAATCATTAAAAACAGCCATGAAATAAGCTCATTTCTTAGCTTACATTTGCATTTTAATTATTCACTAGCATGCCAGTAAAACAAGTTGAAATTGAATCGTTGTTTCACTCCGATTCTGATCGAGTAATTATAGATGTTCGTTCACCAGGTGAATATTCTAAAGCTCATATTCCGAGTGCATACAATCTTCCTTTATTTTCTGACGAAGAAAGAGCAATCGTAGGCACTGCTTATAAACAAGAATCACCTGAAAGGGCTATGTTGCTTGGGTTAGAATTTGCTGGAGCTCATATGCGGTCATATATAGAACAAGCATTGCTATTAGCACCTGAAAAAAAAGTATTGGTGCATTGCTGGCGTGGTGGCAAACGAAGTGAAAGCATGGCATGGCTTTTATCGATAGTAGGCTTTGATGTTGAAGTTATCATTGGTGGATATAAAAGTTATCGAAAATATGCGTTGAATTATTTTTATACGCATGAACCAAAGCTAGTGGTATTAGGCGGACAAACTGGAATAGGGAAAACGTATGTGCTTCATCAACTTGAACTACAAGGAGAACAAATTATTGACTTAGAAAAATTAGCAAATCATAAAGGGTCTGCATTTGGATCTCTAGGTCAAGAACCACAACCTAGTACAGAACATTTTGAAAATCTTTTGTTTGATGCATATCGAACACTAGATAAAACAAAACGCATATTTGTTGAAAATGAAAGTCAGATAATTGGGACTTGTCTGGTACAAGCAGAATTTTTCAAACAAATGAAACAATACTATTACATCCAATATACCATTCCATTGACCGAACGAATAGAACATTTAATTCAAAACTATGCTTGCTATCCAAAGGAATTATTAAAAGAACGTTTTTTGAAAATTAAAAATAAATTGGGTGGTGACAATTTGCAAAAAGCTATGCATGCGCTCGATATCGACGACTATGGTGCAGCTGCTATGATTGCATTGCATTTTTACGATAAGACCTATCAATTTGGTTTTGAAAAAAATACAACACCCCATAAAATCATGCTTGATTTCGATTATTCTGACTCCATATTAATCGCTCAAGAAATAATTAAAATTTGTAACAATTCTTCTATCTAATGGAAATAACTAATTCGTATAAACTAACTCAATATTCGCATGGCGCAGGCTGTGGATGTAAAATATCACCTAAAATATTAGACAGCATATTAAAATCCGCAGAAACTAAAATGCATTTTCCGCAATTACTCGTAGGCAATGAAGAACGTGATGATGCAGCAGTCTATGACTTGGGTGATGGCACAGCCATTATCAGTACGACTGATTTTTTTATGCCTATAGTAGATGATGCAGAAACTTTCGGAAGCATTGCATCAGCGAATGCAATTAGTGATATCTATGCTATGGGCGGCACACCTTTACTTGCCATTGCAATTTTAGGTTGGCCCATCAATACGCTTCCTCCTGATGTAGCCAATGCAGTCATAGAAGGCAGTCGAAAAACATGTGCCATCGCAGGCATCCCTCTTGCAGGAGGTCATTCCATAGATTCACCTGAGCCTATTTTTGGTCTTGCAGTCACTGGACGAGTAGACGTTAAACATTTGAAAAAAAATGGCGGAGCAGCGATTGGTTCAAAACTCTATCTTACGAAACCATTGGGAATTGGGATTTTATCAACTGCTCAAAAACAAGATAAACTTAAACCCGAACATGCACATATAGGTCCAACCTGGATGTTGAAACTCAACAGCATTGGAGCAGAATTTGGCAAACTCGATTATGTAACTGCAATGACTGATGTCACAGGCTTTGGATTGCTTGGTCATTTAACTGAAATGTGCGAAGCAAGTAATGCTTCTGCCGAAATTGAATACACTAAAGTACCATGGATAAATCAATCTATTTTGGAAGACTATCTTTCTCAAGGATGTATCCCTGGTGGTACCAATCGAAATTGGGATAGTTATGGTCACAAAATAGTATTGCAACATGAATCTCAAAAAAACATTTTAGCTGATCCACAAACCAGTGGAGGCTTGTTAGTCGCTATTCATCCTGATCATATTGATACATTTGAACAATTTTGTCAATCACATGAATTAAACATCCACAATTTTGGAACTATTACTGAGAAAAAAGAAAAAACAATTTATATAATATAATACAACCTATGAAAGACTTTAAAAATTACTACATCATCCCTTCACCACCCGAAGAAGTATATCAAGCATTAACCTTCGCCCCAACCATACAACTATGGACGGGCGAACCAGCAGAGATGAGCACAGAACCTGGTTCTGAATTTTCGCTTTGGGAAGGCAGTATAGTTGGTAAAAATCTTGAATTTGAAGAAGGTAAAAAAATAGTACAAGAATGGTATTTTGGTGATCAAGCCGAACCATCCATTGTTACAATTAAACTTCATCCTCACAAACAAGGCACATCTGCCGAACTACGTCATACGAATATTCCTGGCGAAGATTATGAAAATATGGTAGAAGGCTGGAATGAAGCTTATTTTGGAGCGTTGATAGATTTTTATACCGGAGAGTAAAACATCTTTAATTTAATCTATAATTCCTCAACCTTACTGATTATTATTATACTACATTTGAAGCAAAACAAACATTATGAACAAAATCCTTTTTCTGAAATTAGTAGTAAGCTTTCTTTTTATAACTTTCATATCTACTGCACAACAAAATAAAACTGGAGTCCCTACAAAAAATTCAAAGCCTGCCTTCATGAAATTTGATATGGATGGAAAAACTTTGATTTATGAACCAAAGGATTTAGAAACATACAACATATTGCAAAATGAAACAAGCGAAACAAAAGCAAGCTCTATTTTTGAATTCAATGTTCAAATACTATCTAAAGCTCAATGGCGCATGGAAATTGAAATTCGAGTACCTCCAAAGACTACACCTATAGTTTGTAAAATGCCTTATTCAGAAAACAGATTTCCGAAAGGTGGCCAACAGGACAGCTATATCCCAAGCGCAGCATTATATTTAATTGATAAAGAAGCATCTCATTTGTATCAAACAGAATTTTTAAACACTGGAAATTTTGCCATAACTACTTTAGAGAATGGATGGATAGAAGGCACTTTTGATGCAGATTTACCTTCTTCATTAGGCCACGAAAATGTGAAAATCACAAATGGCACATTCCGTTTTAAGCTTCCAAAACAATTGATGGTAAGAGATTAAAATTAAGACGAGCTTTATTATATTTTCCTATATTATAGAATCGTCCTTTTTATTTCTCCTTCCACAACAAACTCCCATCACCATAACTCAAAAACCGAAAATCATTCGCTAAAGCATAATTATAAACCATTTTCCATTGCTCACCTACAAATGCAGCTATTAGAAGCAGTAAGGTAGAATTAGGTTGATGAAAATTGGTAATAATAGCATCTGCAATTCGAATAGTATAACCTGGTGTAACGAGTAGCTGTGTTTTACAAATGATACGATGCATTGATCTAAGTTTCATCCAATCTAGCAATGCAGTCAACGATTGCTCTCGACTAATATCTTGTGGCAGTTCATATACATCCCATTGCTTTATCTCCAATTCTTCTAGGGAAGCATTTGGTTGTATGAAGGCTTTCACTCCCATCCAATACAATGATTCAATAGTTCTAAAACTTGTAGTACCAACAGGAATTATTGGATTGCTTTGTTGGACTAGAATTCGTTCGAGGGTATCTATGTTAACATCAATAAATTCAGCATGCATTTCATGCCCTTCCAGAGTTTCACTTTTTACAGGTTTGAAAGTTCCAGCGCCTACATGCAATGTAACAAACGTATGTTGTATATTTTTTGCAGCTAACTTTTGAATCAAGGCATCAGTAAAATGCAAACCAGCAGTGGGTGCAGCAACCGATCCATCATATTTAGCATAGACGGTTTGATAACGCTCTTGATCAGAATCATCTGCAGCTCGATTCAAATATGGAGGTAAAGGGATAACACCAGCAAGATGTAAGACTTCAGCAAATGACAAATCAGTTTTATCCCAACTTAATTCGATTAAAAACGAATCAACATTTTTTTGAATCATAGATGCTGAAAGTATAAATTGAAGTCCTTGACTATTGATTTCTTTTTGTAACAACTCCCCCGGTTTCCATTTCTTTGCACCACCTACAAGACAATTCCATCGTACTTTATTTTTTTGAAGCATAGCTGATGTTATATCACTATACTGCTTGTCAGGCTCAAGACAGAACAATTCGATTGCACCTCCTGTTGATTTAGTAAACAATAAACGTGCTTCTACCACTTTGGTATTGTTGAAAAACAATAAAGCGTTCTCAGGTATATAGTCAGCCAAATGAGCATAAACATCTTGCTCAATCACATGGTTTTTATAGATCAACAATTTACTTGCATCTCGTTCCGCTAAAGGATATCGAGCAATTCGATCATCAGGCAAATGATAAATAAAATCTTGTATAGATATGTTACGTGGATCCATCGGCATTGGAAAGGTGCAAATATAAACGTGAATTGATAGCACTAAAGCAAAAAATAAAATCTTTCCGTTGTATTTTCACACAATGAAAAAATATTTAAGCTGCCTTCTTGTTTGTGTTTCATTCGTTGCAATTGCACAAGAACGTTACCCGATGGATTCTGTGTTGTTTACTAAATACAACTATAGAAATATTGGTCCATATCGAGGTGGACGTGCAAGCGGTGTAAGTGCTGATTATAAAAACAAACAAGTATTCTATATGGGTACCACAGGTGGTGGTGTATGGCAAACAAAAGATGGAGGGAGTAATTGGCAAAATATATCAGATAAGTATTTTGGAGGAAGTATAGGCGCTGTGGAAGTATGTCCTAATGATCCTCTATTAATATACGTAGGTATGGGCGAAAATACATTGCGTGGCAACGTAAGTGAAGGGCAAGGGATGTGGAAATCGACCGATGGTGGCAAACGATGGAAACAAATAGGCTTAAAAGATACACGTCATATCACCAAGATCCTATTTCATCCTAAAAATAATAATATAGTTTATTGCACTGCCACTGGACATTTATTTGGCCCTAACGAAGATCGTGGGGTATTTAAAACAGACGATGGTGGAATAAGTTGGAAAAAAATATTGTATGTCAATGAAGAAGTAGGTGCTATAGATATGGTAATGGACCCTACCAATCCTGATATTCTTTATACGACAACTTGGCGAGTAAAACGTACACCATACAGCATGGAAAGTGGAGGTGAAGGAAGCGGTATTTGGAAAAGTATTGATGGTGGTAATACATGGAAAAATATTTCGAAAAATAAAGGCTTGCCAAAGGATACTTTAGGAAATATTGGCATTGCGATAGCATCATCCAATACAGATAAATTATATGCTATCATAGAAAGTAAAACGGGCGGTTTATTTATGAGTAATGATGCTGGCGAAACATGGAGTAAACAAAATGATGAAAGTAAAATTCGTCAACGCGGATGGTATTTTAATAAAGTATTTGTAGATCCTAAAAATGAAAACGTAGTATACATATGCAATGTAGAATTTTATAAAAGCACTGATGCAGGCAAATCATTTCAACAAGTGAATACTCCTCATGGCGATCATCACAATCTATGGATAGATCCAGAAGATGGACAACGTATGATCATTGCTGATGATGGTGGTGCACAAATAAGTTTCAATGGTGGTCAACATTGGAGTACATATCACAATCAACCTACTGCACAGTTTTATCGTGTTACAACCGATAATCATTTTCCGTATCGAGTACTTGGTTGTCAACAGGATAATTCGAGTGTAAGGATAATGAGTCGAACTTATCGTGGTAGTATTGGTAATCAAGATTGGAGCAGTAGTGCTGGTTTTGAAAGTGGACATATCGTAGCTGACCCATTGAATGACGACATAGTATATGGTGGCAACTATGGTGGTTATCTATCGCGTCTCAATCATAAGACTGGTGAAAATAGAACCATTAGTGTATATCCAATCAGTCCGATAGGTGAAGGTGCTGATTCTATAAAATATCGATTCCAATGGAATTTCCCTATCTTTTTCTCACCTCACAATCCCAAGCGATTCTATGCAGCAGGCAATCATTTATTTGTAACAGAAAATGAAGGTCAAAGCTGGAATGCGATTTCGCCCGATTTGACAACCAACGATAAATCAAAACAAAAACCAAGTGGAGGAAGTATCACAAAAGACAATACATCGGTAGAATATTATTGCACCATTTTTGCAGCTGCTGAAAGCCCTGTAGAACAAAATGTAATTTGGTGCGGGAGTGATGATGGACTTCTACATTTAACTCGTGATGGTGGCAAAAACTGGAACAATGTAACACCTCTTAAAATGCCTGAATGGACCATGATTAATAGCATCGAACCTAGTCCTTATGATGGAGGTACATGTTACATTGTAGGTACTCGTTATAAATTAGATGACGAAAAACCATACATTTATAAAACAACCAATTATGGTCAAAGCTGGAAAAAAATCACGAACGGTATTGATGAAACTCATTTCACTAGATGCTTACGAGCAGATCCTACCATAAAAGGATTATTGTATGCAGGTACTGAACATGGCATGTATATTAGTTTTGATGATGGTGAAAACTGGGAGTCATTTCAACTTAATTTACCAATTGTTCCAATTACAGATTTAACAATCAAAGACAATGACTTGGTAGTTGCGACGCAGGGTCGTTCATTTTGGATTTTAGATGACTTGACTTTTTTACATCAATTAAAATCAGATACCAAACAATCTCATTTTGAAGTATTCAATCCAAGATCCTCTTATCGCATAGAAGGTTACAAAAATGATCAGGCACGCAATGAAGGTATGAACCCTCCGAATGGCGTTGTTTTTAATTATTGGATTAAATCGTGGGATGATACTTCTAAAATAAAAATCAACATAACGGACAATCAAAACAACATATTAAGAACATTTAGTACGAAAGCGTCGGATAAAGAAGAACAACTAAATCCTGAATCGGGCATGAATCAATTCGTTTGGAATATGCTTGTAAAAGGGGTAGAAAAAATAGATGACATGATCTTATGGAATGGTAATATTGGACAATATAAAGTGCCTCCAGGCCAATATGTTGCAAAATTTATATACAATCATGACTCTGTAAATATTCCATTTACAATTTTGAAAGATCCTAATTATGCAGCATCAGATAAAGAATATCAAGATCAATTTAATTTCTTAAATGTCATTAAATCTAAATTTGATTCAACACAGCAAACGATCCGTGACATTCGATTTACCCGATCTCAAATTAACAACTTAAAAGACCGTCTTGGTAAAGATTATCCAGCAGAACTTGATAGTTTGGGTAAAAACATAGTAAAGCAATTGACGTCCATAGAAGAAAACCTCTATCAAACTAAAGCGAAAAGTGGGCAGGATGTTCTCAACTACCCTATTCGACTGAATGATAAACTAGCTGGCGTATTTGATGCCGTGAATCAACATACAGCTCCAACAGCTCAAAGCAAGGAGGCTTATCATGATTTAGAAATCCTCATTGATCGGGAATTAAATCAATTCAAATCAATTCAATCGAATGAAATAAAAAAATACAATCAACTCATTCGAGAAAAAAATATTGATTTTATTATGTTGAAGAAAAAAGAAGATTAGACAAATGATTTGTTAGTTGTTAGTTGTTAGTTGAGAGTTGTTAGTTGTTAGTTGTTAGTTGTTAGTTGTTAGTTGTTAGTTGTTAGTTGAATTTATAAATTAATTAATGAGTATGAAATATTTTCAATAAACTTTGTCATATCATCCTAGTCAAACAATAAATCTATTTATGAAAAAAATATTATTCCTTCTTTTTATTCTTTGTTTTAGTTTTAATGTTGGTCAATCTCAATCAATCTATTTTCCACCCACGGTTGGAAATCAATGGGACTCACTTTCAATTAATTCACTCGGATGGTGTCAAGATAAATTAGATACGCTCCTAGACTTTTTAGGCAATAGAAATACAAAAGCATTTATGCTTTTGAAAGATGGCAAAATAGTTGTAGAAAAATACTATGGAACTTTCACAATGGATAGCTTATGGTATTGGGCGTCTGCAGGAAAAACGCTGACTGCATTTGCTACAGGCATTGCGCAGCAAGATGGATATCTTTCAATACAAGATACAAGTTCAACTTATCTAGGTCAAGGCTGGACTATTGCTCCAACAGCGAAAGAAAACATGATTACAATCAGACATCAACTTACGATGACTTCAGGCTTAAATGATGTTGTACCTGATCATTTTTGCACCATCGATACTTGTCTAGAATACTTAACAGATGCAGGCACGCGTTGGGCTTATCATAATGGACCATATACACTTTTAGATTCAGTATTAGAGGTTGCTACTGGCCAACCGTTGAATACCTATTTTAATCAAAAAGTAAAAATACCAACAGGCATGACAGGTCTGTTTGTAAAAAGTGGATTCAATAATTTATTCATTAGCAAAGCAAGAAGCATGGCACGTTTTGGATTATTAATATTAAATAAAGGTGCTTGGAATACCACACCAATAATGACTGATACCACTTATTTTCATTCTATGACAAATACCTCTCAATTATTGAATCCATCGTATGGATATTTGTGGTGGCTGAATGGGAAATCTTCTTATATGGTTCCTTCCTCTCAATTTGTTTTCAATGGTCCTTTGAATCCAAATGCTCCTGCTGATATGATTGCTGCATTAGGTAAAAATGGTCAATTCCTAAATGTTGTTCCTAGCCAACAACTCGTATGGCTTCGAATGGGCGATGCCCCATCAGGTGGTGATGTTCCTTTTACACTCAACGATACCATTTGGCAAAAATTAAATCAAGTGATGTGTAATCCGAATGGAATTAGTTTTCCCATTTCGACTAACCCATCAGTTCAAGTAATCCCCAATCCTTGCAATGATTTTATAAAAATTGAAAGCAACTTACCTTCTTATTCTATTCAATTGAATGATATAACTGGACGCTTGATTCTAAAACAAGACTATGCATTCAAACAAACAATCATTTCAACAACTGATTTACCAGAAGGCATTTATTTGATTCGTATCATAGATAAAAATCGAAGTATTTCTGTACACAAAATCAATATTCGTCATTAAAGGTGTAATGGCTTGGCACAGCTATTGATTAATAGGTGCTTTTCGTGCAAATGAGGGGTATTTTATTACATTTACTGACAAAAAGAAACATAAATATGGATTTTAACCGACAAATTTTCGGTGGTGGGGATGAAGAAATGGACATTATGCCAATAGTGCCACTTACTGAAGATGAAATGACTGAAGATGAAAAAAAAGCATTACCTACTGATTTAGCGATACTTCCATTGCGAAATATGGTTTTATTTCCCAATGTAGTTATACCAATTACCGTATCACGCGAGAAATCAATCAAGGCATTGAATGAAGCCGAAAAGAATGGAAAACACATAGGTGTTCTTTCTCAAACAGATGCCAAAAATGAAGACCCTGGATTTGATGAATTGAATCGTGTAGGTACTGTAGCTCAAATCATCAAACAAATAAAAATGCCCGATGGAAGTATTACTGTTTTCATACGTGGACGATTACGATTTAGAGTCAATCATTGGGTTCAAGATGAACCTTATTTCAAGGCGAATGTGAATTATCTTACAGACACTATACCAGAAATGGATGATGAATTTGCTGCAATGATTTCATCTGTAAGAGATATGGCTGAGCAAATCATGCGCAAGTCAAACAATGTACCTCCTGAAGCTAGCATTGTATTAAAAAATATTGAAAACATCTCTTTCCTTAATCATTTTATAGCATCCAATCTCAATTGTGATGCTAAGGACAAACAAGCTTTACTTGAAGAAGATGAATTTAAAAAACGAACTGAAGATTTATTAAGATTGCTTCATGTAGAATTACAACATGTAGATTTGAAAAATAAAATCACTGATAAAACCAAAGGCGAACTTGACAAGCAACAACGTGAATATTTTTTAAATCAACAACTAAAAGCAATCAAAGATGAGCTCGGTGGTGATAGCAACGACCGTGAAGTAAAAGACATGCGCAAACGTGCCGAAGATAAAAAATGGAGTGCTGCTGCTAAAGAAATGTTTACCAAAGGCATCGAACGCCTTGAACGTATGCATCCATCTACGCCCGATTATTCTATCACGTTTAATCATCTCGATCTTCTATTGGATTTACCTTGGGATGATTATACCGAAGATGTATACCATATTAAGAAAGCACGAAAAGTACTCGACGACGATCATTATGGTATGGACAAAATCAAAGATCGTATATTAGAATATCTTGCTGTATTGAAATTGAAAGGTGATATGAAATCGCCTATCCTTTGTTTTATTGGACCTCCAGGTATTGGAAAAACATCTTTAGGAAAATCCATTGCGAATGCGATCGGTCGTAAATATGTACGATTCAGTTTAGGTGGCTTACACGATGAAAGCGAATTGCGAGGACATCGTAAGACATATATAGGCGCCATGCCTGGTAGAGTAATCCAATCTTTGCGTAAAGTAAAATCTAGCAATCCCGTATTTATATTAGATGAGATAGATAAAATAGGGAACGACTTTAGAGGTGATCCAAGTAGCGCCTTGCTTGAAATTCTCGATCCTGAGCAAAACAATACATTCTACGACAACTATCTTGAATTGGAATATGACTTATCCAAAGTATTGTTCATTGCAACTGCCAACAGCTTACAATCGATACAACCTGCCTTACGCGATCGATTAGAAATCATTGATTTAAGCGGTTATGCTGTAGAAGAGAAAACAGAAATAGCAAAAAAACATTTGATTCCTAAACAAAAGGAAGCACATGGATTAAAAAAATATTCAATCAAAATTGCAAATGCGGTCATTGTAAAATTGATACAAGAATACACACGCGAAAGTGGTGTACGTGAACTTGAACGACAGCTTGCTTCCATCATGCGTAATCTTGCTATGCGAGCTGCTATGGATGAAAGTGTGAAGCAATTTGAATTGACTGATGTAATGATTGAAGAGATTTTGGGCAAACCAAAATACATGAATGACATCTACAACAAATCAAATCCTCCAGGAGTTGTAGTTGGGCTTGCATGGACGTATGTAGGAGGTGAGATTTTATTTATCGAAGCTAGTCTTAGCAAAGGAAAAGGCGGCTTGACGCTGACAGGTAATCTTGGTAATGTGATGAAAGAAAGTGCTAGCACTGCATTGGCATTTATACAAGCCCATGCTGAAGATTTCAATATACCTCAAGAAGCATTTGAAAGCAACAATATACATATACATGTTCCCGAAGGCGCTGTGCCGAAAGATGGTCCTAGCGCTGGCATCACTATGATGACAGCACTTGTGAGTGCCTTTACCAAACGCAAGGTTAAACCCTACTTAGCGATGACTGGCGAAATCACATTACGTGGTCAAGTGCTTCCTGTAGGTGGAATAAAAGAAAAAATATTGGCTGCGAAACGCGCTGGCGTAAAAGACATTATTCTTTGTGTACAAAACGAAAAAGATGTATTGGAAATTAACCCTTCCTATATCAAAGGATTACGTTTCCATTATGTAAGCGACATGTTGGAAGTCATTGAGAAAGCATTGATGAAATAATCATTCAATATTTTTTTAAAGTAAAAAGGCTTTATGTAATTTGTGGCATAAAGCCTTTTTTTTATGTTTAATAAATTACAATTCATCTATTATATTTTAATTTATATCCTCATAAGCTTTCAAACAAAAGCACAAACTTTAATAAAATCTGATAATAAGAAAAATTATTACTTTTTGGAGGCGCTACTAGCTGATGAAAATAGTGAAAATGGCACAAGATTTCCTTCTCCAAATGTTTCACAAGATTCATTATTTAAAACTTTATTACTGCATGCCACTTATCCTCAAAAGGCCAAAGATTATAAACTTCAAGGTAATGTATTTCTAAGTACAACATTTGGAAAAGATGGAAAAATATCAGCAATAGATATAGAAAAAATACCCAATCAATTATTTGACACTACAGCTGTAAAGTTATTAATGAGTACCAATGGCCTTTGGAAAGCTGGTCAAATAAATAACGTCGATGTTGAAATGACTTGTACAGTAGTAATTGGTTACAGTATAAGTACTTACAGAAATAAAATATATTTTGGCATATCTACATTATTTGATAAAAAAAGAATAATTGTTGATAGTTCAAGTAATTCTCCCGCTATACTTTATGAAATAAATGATCAAAAAGACACTATTAGATATATAAATTCTAAAGATGTGGATGCTAGCAAATTGACTTTTGTTGAATCTTATGGCACTGTAACAATTGGATTGGATATTGATACTAACGGAAATATTAGTGAATTAGCGATTGTTAATAGCGTGACTCCAAAAATAGATTCAGATGCAATAAAATATATCAGATCAACAAATGGTAATTGGACACCAGCAATTAAAGAAGGAATTAAAAAAATATCTCACAAAGAATTTGATCTAAAATATTATCAATATTCTGAATTAGGATATGTCAGTAAGAGGAAAAATTATATAAATTTAAAAAGGAGTGATGTAGTTGATATGGAAAATGCAATGCAATTATTTGACAAAAAAGAATATAAAAAAGCAATTGTAAAATTAAATATGGTTTGCAAATATAGAATACACGATGCTGAACCTTTTTATTATAGAGGTCTATCGCATCTGAACCTTGGAAATGCAGAAAAAGGATGTGAGGATATTAAATTATCTATGGAAATTGCTGAAAAATACGGCTACCCAATCATTATGGAACGTGAAAAAGTAATAGACTTTTTGAAAAAGTCGTGTGGAGAATAAAAAAAGCCCCAAACTTTATTAAGTTTGGGACATTGAAAGTGACCTCGACAGGATTCAAACCTGTAACCCTCAGAGCCGAAATCTGATATTCTATTCAGTTGAACTACGAAGCCATTAATCGGTTTGCAAATCTACTAAATTCTTATTTTACTTCCCAACTCATTTTTTAATGATAGCCTATCAGTATTCGATTCATAATTTTAACATAAAAAATTTATTTATATGTGCAATATTGGGTACCTTTAGTACGTTCATCAATAAATAAGCAAATGAAAAATTTATTCGCTTTATTGGCTTTTCTCCTAGTTGCTTGTAATACACAGGCTAAGGGTAAAAACTACGCCACGTTTGTAGGTTTTAATAAATCAATGATTATGCCTATTCAACATGGAAAATCATCTATTCAAACAATCAAGCTAGGCTTACCTTCTTTTTCTTATTCTACAAGCCTTGAACAACGTTTTTCGTTGAACAACAAATTGAAATTTTCATTACAATACTCTTTAACATACTTCAACCTCAATATACCACCAACTGAAAAATCGAATACACCATTTAAAATGAGAGATTTTTCGGCAGGAGTTGGTGCCAATGCAATTTATCAATTCAGAAAGGATGCATGTGTGATTACTGGATTTACAATGAACAAGCCTGTTTATTCTTGTTTCAAAACATCAACACCAACAGAATCGCCTAATCAAAAAATCATGATTGAACAAAAGCGATTTGAATTGCAAAATAGCAACAATTGGAATCCATATTTTACGGTTGGCTTTGAAAAGCAGTTCACATTGTTCAAACGTGATATGCGTTATTCTATTCAATACAATTTTGGATTTATGCCTTATCGCAATCAGTATTTCCAACAAAATCCTTCTCAAAAGGAAACTTACATTCAAGGAATTTCCATTGGTGTAAAATACAAATTATAATAATTTACAAATTCTTTTTACCTTAGATGTGATGAAAAAAATCATTGCAGCTATCCCTTTATTATTAGCATTTTTGCTAACCATTGTTCTTAGTATCAAATGCATGCGAGAACCTGATCTTTGGTGGCAAATTAGAACTGGCCAATGGATACTTGAACATCATCAAGTCCCTACAACAGATCCTTTTTCATATACCTATTTTGGTAAAGAATGGATTAATATTAAATGGGGCTTTGAAGTATTGGCTGCACTTATTGCAAAATACCTTGGCCCAGAATCTATTTTCATCTTGCAAATCATAGCTAGTTGTTTGATTTTATGGCTTTTTATTCGAATACTCAAACTATACAATCATTACCATCCTGTTGTATTTCTAGTAGGTACAATAGTACTATTATTCGGTATCGAATATCGTATGATTGGCAGGCCAGAAATGTTTTCTCATTTGTTTATGGTGACTTACTTGTACTTATTACTTTTATATCATCAAACTTCAAGCAAGTGGGTTTGGCTGTTGGTACCTATTCAAATCCTTTGGACCAACTTGCATGAAGCATATGGCTTAGGCATCGTAATTCTATTATTATTTACCTTAGGCAGTTGGCTTGAAAACTATAAAGTGAACAAAGCAAAAGCTATTCAACTAAGCCTAGTAACCTTTGCATCCATATTCGCTATTATACTAAACCCTAGAGGTATCATATTATTGCTACGACCATTGAATATTTTCAATCAAGTACAGCAAAATAAATTTACTACGGAATTAGACGCCATATGGACATCAAACTATTGGCAAAAAGAAGCTTGGATATTGATACTATGTATTGCACTCTTTATCATATATTTATTTAAAACTAAAAAGCTAAAAAGTGCTCTTCAAGAGCTAGGTTTAGGCTACTTCATAAGTTTTTTGGCTATGTTGTTTTTAGGCTTCACAGCCTATCGAAATATAGTATTTTTTCTATTACTTGCATTCCCATTGTTGATTATTACGCTCTACCATTTCATTCCAAAAGATTCAAAGATGCAAGCAATCGCAATTGGAATAGGATTTCTTTTCTACCTCACTATTGTTTCAAATGTGTATTACAATAAGTTTCGACCTCGAGATCATTATGGACTTGAGGTACTATCGACGAATAATCCTGTGGGTGCTGCAAACTATATTGCTCAGAAAAATCTGAAATCCAAGAAATGCTTTTCAGACTACCTTACATCCTCCTATTTAATGTGGTATTTACAACCCGATTTTAAAACTTACATTGACCTTCGTGATTTGGATGTATTTCCAACTTCATTTTTTAATCAATACCTTCAAGAGTCTGAAATTCCTGATAAATTTCACGCATTGGATTTGAAAGAAAAATTTGACTACGTTGTGTTGTACCGCAACAATCATCCAAATCTTCATGCCTATTTATACAACGATTCCATTTATGCTTGTACATACGTAGATGCAGTAGCAGCGGTGTATGAAAAGACGGATGAATTTAGTCGAGATGATATTTTCACACCATGCAAACCAATTGAATCAAGTGCCTTTGCAATAGCACTTAGCACCATATTTAAACCCACTTACACAACATATGATTATGATGCATTAAATACAGACGTTGAAGCTGCAGCGTATTATCTTACTGTATTTCAACCATCGAAAGCAGAAAAAAGAATCAATCAGTATTTAGCTTTGTACCCCGACAATACACAAGCCCAAAATATTAAAAATCAGATAATTGATTTGAAATCAAGAAATAAAAACTAGTTTGAGTAGATTTGTAACATGACGAACAAAACTATTTTAATTGCTGAAAGTGGCTCAACAAAAACGGATTGGTGTTTGCTTTCCAATGAAAAAAAAAAGATGCTCAAAACGCAAGGGATAAATCCATTCTTTTTATTGGAAAATGAAATCATTAGCATCTTTCAACAGGAACTGAAACTTGATTTAAAGAAAGTCAAGATTGATGAAATTCATTTTTATGGCGCTGGTATTAATAGTGAGGATAAAAAAAAGCTCATAGAAAAATGTTTGAAAATTTACTTTGGCGTTAAAAAAGTATACTCATACAGCGACATCCTTGCTGCTGCCCGTTCTACTTGTCAACATCAAAAAGGCATTGCCTGTATCTTAGGCACAGGTAGTAATACATGCTATTTTGATGGAAAAAAAATTGGCTTTAAAACTAAATCACTCGGATATGTACTTGGCGATGAAGGTGGCGGTACTCATCTTGGACGCAAAGTATTGCAATACTATTTGCATGAAATTTTTGATCAAGAACTCAAACATAAATTTGAAACTCAATTTGAGTCTTCCTCTGAAAGTATATTAGAAAATCTATATAGAAAACCATTTCCAAATCGTTATTTGGCTCAATTTGCAAATTTTGTTCTAGTTAATAGAGGACATTATATGATCGAAAATATCGCAGAGGATTGTTTAAATGATTTGTTCATCAATCATCTCTTACGATACCCTCAAATTCATAAATTACCAGTTCACTTTACAGGATCGGTTGCATTTCATTTAAAAGATATTGTAAAAAATATGTGTGAACAATATGAAATCAAGTTGGGAACAATCATACAAAAACCATTGTCTGGACTAGTTGCCTTTCACTCAAAATAGTTAATTCTTAGTTCTCTTTGTATTCATAATACAACTCTACAATTCTACCATATTGATCTAATACAAATAGCTCTTGAATGATTGTGTTGCTTCCTTCAATTTGATTAGTAGTAGTGACTGTTTTATCTATAATTTCCAATGAAAGTTGATTTACTTTAAATTTTTTTTGAATTTGAAACAATCTCTCCCAGTATTCAATAATTGAATTTCGTCCTTGTATTCGATTGTCAATTTTATCAGGATATACATAACTTATTTTGGGAGAATTTATCACGACATCAGTGTGTAAATAAGACTCTAACTTAGGAATATCCCAATCATTCCACGCTTGTGTATACTCTTTCGAGATTCTTTTTATTATTGATTCAAACCCACTTTCCATTCCTAACTACTTATTTAATTAAAAAATATTTTCATAAATATTCTACATCAACCGAAATAAACTTACCATATTCGTTTAACAAGTATCTCGCGTTGACTTGAGTACCGCTGTTTTGAAAAGCACCAAACATGGTAATTGTTCTACCATCTTTAGAAAATTCAGTAGCACTTTTATCAAATTGAAAATCTGAAGCTTGCATAACAAATTTTTTCATAAAAGCAATCACTCCTTCGTTACCAACTATCGTATTTTCTTTATTCTCAGGGTAAAGTTTACCGATAGTTGGTGAATGAAATACAATGGTTTGAGTAAAAAATGATTTCATTTTTTCAAAATCATTTTCATTCCATGCATCAATAAAATCTAAAGCAACTTCTTCGAATAAAATATTGAAAACCATACCTTTATGAATTTACTTCTATAAAAGTAAGACAAGTTTATTTATATTTTATATTTATTATTAAAGTATCTCAAAGATAATATTCCACCATATGAAAATTTATTTTTCAAGTATTTCGTAATGATTTTATCAAACCAAAACATCCAATTGAAGATTAAAACACCAATACAGCATTAGAAAATGCTGAAAAACAATCAACTTGAATCCTAGAGAACAATTTAGAAAGAAGTTGTACTGAAATTTTATTTCTAACTAATAATTATTTATTGTTTGGATAGTTTATTGATATGAATAAAAACTTACCGTATTCATTAAATTGAAAATTTGAATCTATTTCTATATCTGTATTATCAAGATGACCATGCATGACCATCTTGTTTTCATCTTTATTAAATGTAGTTCTTGAAAGATCGAAATTAAAATCAGGTGCATGAGTTGAAAATTGAAGAAAATATTCAGTTAATTTATCTGCTCCTTTTAGCTTATTGGAAACTAAATCAGGAAAAATTTTCGACACATTGGGTGATTCAAATTCTACATCTTTGGTAAAATAAGTAGACATCAATTCAAAATCTCTTTTTGCCCAAGCATTTAAAAAAGAAATCGTAACCCGTTCCATTATCTTACTGAAATTCATCCGTTTATACCAGTTATTCTGATATAAAACTACAAATAAAAATCAACTTTCAAAATGAATTTTATTATTTAAATGCATTCAAACCAGTAACATCCATTCCTGTGATTAACAAATGAATATCATGTGTTCCTTCATAGGTAACTACACTCTCAAGATTCATCATATGGCGCATAATTGAGTATTCTCCGGTTATTCCCATACCTCCATGCATCTGACGAGCTTCACGAGCAATATTCAAGGCTATTTCACAACTATTTCGTTTTGCCATTGATATTTGCGCAGGTGTAGCCTTTCCTTCGTTCATCAAAACACCCAAACGCCATACTAATAATTGACCTTTGGTAATGTCTGTAATCATTTCGGCCAATTTCTTTTGTTGTAACTGAAATCCAGCTATTGGTTTTCCAAATTGACTTCGTTGTAATGTGTATCGCAATGCACTATCATAGCAATCCATGGCAGCACCCAATGCACCCCACGCAATACCATATCTAGCTTTGCTTAAGCAACCTAGCGGTCCTTTCAAACCTTTGATCGTTGGGAAAATATTTTCTTTTGGAACTTTTACATTATCAAATACTAACTCTCCGGTACAACTTGCACGTAAACTCCATTTCCCATGTATTTCGGGGGTACTAAATCCTTCCATACCACGCTCTACAATCATACCACGAATTTCACCTTGCTCATCTTTAGCCCATACCACTGCTACTTGCGCATACGGTGAATTACTAATCCACATCTTAGCTCCATTTAATATTACATGATCACCAGCATCCTTGATATTGGTAATCATACTTCCAGGATCGCTTCCACTATCAGGCTCAGTTAAACCAAAACAGCCCAACCATTCGCCACTTGCCAATTTAGGTAAATATTTTTTTCGTTGTTCTTCACTACCATATGCATAAATAGGATACATCACTAAACTACCTTGTACACTAGCTGTGCTTCTCATACCGCTATCACATCGCTCTATCTCTTGCATCATGATGCCATAACTAATGTAATCGAGACCACCGCCACCATATTCTACAGGTACAGTAGGTCCAAACACTCCCAATTCACCCATTTGAGGCACTAAATGTTTTGGGAATTCGCAATTTTGCGACCAAGTTTCAATGTTGGGGCTCACTTCCTTTTTTATCCAAGCTCTAACTGTATCTCTTATTAACTTATGTTCATCGGTTAATAATTCGTCTAATTGATAATAATCGGGGTGTTGATATTGATCTTGATACATATCGTTTGATTTATTTTTTAAGTGTGCAAATATAGTAGAAATGCGTCTACTTTTTAGATTGATTCCATGTTAATACTCTATAATTATTCCAAGTGTGGGCAAAATAGTACCGGTAGAATTATCAAGAAATTGAGTTTGGTATCGAGGTGGGAAAGTAGAATTAGGATCTATCAATGGATTTCCATTCACATCTCGCCTTACAGACAATATATCTTGTTCTTTTGCAGCAAATCTGTATACATTTTGGATGTCTAAATACAGATTTAAATTCCAATGTTTGAAAAAGTATTTTTTATCTACTCGTATATCCAATTGATGACTCATTGGCAATCGGTTTTGATTAACCCTGCTAAAATCAAATTGACCTTGCTGTGCTACATCCCAAACATAAGTAATAGATGATAAACTTGTGTCATAAGGCGTATAAGGCCTTCCTCCTGTTAATCTAAACTTAGCCCCAATTTCCCAATTACGTTTTAGTTTTTTTCCTGCAGTAAGATTTATGATAAATCGCTGATCCCAATTACTCGGTGTATAGCCAGTTATATTTCCATTGGTAAATTCACTTCTGAATAATGTAACAGCCATTAAACCATAAAACCCTTTAAAGAGTTTTTGTTGCGCAAACAATTCTACTCCATAGCTACGACCAATTGAAATCGAATTGGCTGCTTCATTGCCAGTAAATCCAAAATCTGTACCAGTATTGGCAAGTGACAATCCACTTAAAATACTTTGCGGGTAGTTTGAATATTTTTTATAAAAAGCCTCTAGTGTAAATCGAGCATTTTTGCTAGAACTATACTCAATACCACCAACTAAGTGAGCACATTGAATATAGGTAAGATTGGTTGACTTGTTGATGTAAGTATTGGTCGAATCGATGAATCCAAGTGTTGTATAGACAGGTGTTTGATAATAAATACCCGTATTAAAGTTTACATTTAACCGAGTAGTGATAGCATAAGATGCAGACACTCTGGGCGAAAGTTGCTTGAGTGGATTACTCATAGATTTAGAGTATGAATTTCCATCCATCCGAAGCCCTGCACTTATGGTCAAATCTTCGTTGAGTAATGTTTTACTCACTTGACTAAATAAGCCATATTTTACAAAGCCAATAGCTGAGCTATAATCAATGGTATCGATTACACCACCCGGCAACGAAAGCACATTGTACGTGTTATTGTTATATTTCACAAATTCAAGTCCTGTACCATAATTAATTTTCCATCCTTTTTTTCGAATAGTATTTTCAACTCTTAATTTATTTTCTATTTCCTGACTTTTATAATCGAGCGTTATAGGTAATTGTTCATTATTGGATTTGTATTTAATAAAACTATTATCAAGCATATTTCTACTTAATACAATTGTTTGAAAACTATTGGGTTTGTAATGTTTGTAAATAATTCCATTGGTATAGCTCCATTGCTTTTGAGCAGGTAAAATTCCCAATATATATTGTTGACTTTCGGTTTTATTCTCATCTAGATTTAATTTTGATACATCATACGCCCCAAGGAACAAATAGGTCAATTCGTTCCTTTTATCAATATTGTATTTGTATTTCACCTGCATATCATTGTACGTTGGCAAAAAGGGCAAACCTATTGCTTTAAATAAAAACTGCAAGTAAGAACGACGAATGCTCACCATCAAGGCACTTTTATCATTCACAGGCCCTTCTGCACGCAATCCAATATCACTACTACCTAAGGTAAAAGCACCATGCCAACCATCAGTGCGGGGATTTTTCATTTTAAAATCAAAAATCGAACTCAATGAATTGCCTCTGTTGGCTGGAAACGAGCCAGAATAATAACCTACATCTTGAATGAAATCAACATTTAATATCCCAACTGGGCCTCCATTGGCGCCTTGCGTAGCAAAGTGATTGATATTGGGTATTTCTATTCCATCGAGATAAAATCGATTTTCGGAAGGACCACCACCCCGGATGATGATATCATTTCGAAAGCCTACACTCGAACCTGCACCTGGCAAACTTTGAATCACTTTACTGATATCTCTATTACCTCCAGGATTACGCTGTATCTCATTTACACCAATTGTTCTGAGCGACAAAGGACTTTCTTCTGTTTTATCTTTACGACCTTTAATTGTCACTTCTTTCACTTCACGATCATTTTTATCTAATCGAATTTCAAGAAACGTAGGCTTCGAATTATCAACTGCCATTTCGTAAATCGTCTTTTTCTTGTAACCAAGATAAGATACCTCAATATTGTATAACCCAGGTTTTAAATCCTTGATTTCAAACGAACCATCATCAGCAGTTTTGGTCCCAATAGTTGTTCCTTGTAATGTCAATAATGCAAATGATAAAGGTTCATTGCTAATAGCATCTTTAACGAAACCTTTGATTGTACCAGTTTGAGAAAACGCTTGTGAACTGAAAAAAATTGCGAATAATAAGATAATAGATTTGCCTAAATTCATTTCGCAAAATTAAGCTATTTGTGAACTATTTTTATTACAAATATCCTATAGCTTATAAATCAAATTAAATCTTGATGACGAACATAATATTCTTTCATCACATTAAAAACCTGCTGCTTCAGCATATCAGTATCTGATTGTGCCAAGCCTGTAGTAGAAATTTCTGGTAAAAAATGAAATTCAATTTTGTGTGGCCAAGCCCACATCTTTTTGCTTGGATGTAATATACTTTTTGTGCCAAAAATCAACCCAGGAATAATTGGTTTTTGTGCTTGAATAGCCACTTTAAATGCGCCATCATAAAACCTCGCTAAAGGTTCATTGGTTTTATTACGGGTACCCTCTGGGAAAAGACAAAGATGAAGTCCTTTTTCAAGTGCTTCTATCATTTTAGGGTAACTATCTTTTCTACTTTGAGCATCTTGACGCGTTACCAATATAGAACCTGATTTATATATATAGCCAAATATTGGAATCTTGGACATTTCAACTTTAGCCAATGTACGATTAGGGCCTGGAATACCTGGCGACGATACAGGCACATCTGCCAATGTGTTATGATTTAACGTAACAACATAATTTTGGCCTTTTTTGAAATTCTCTCGTCCTCGATGGGTAACTGGACAAAAAATGAGTGGCATATAAATCCCCATCCAGATTTGAAATCCTCGTTGCACTACAATAGAAGCAGTCCTTTCGCTCGCCAAATTTCGAACGATAAAAAAAATAAGTGCTACTGGTATCATTGTAATTGCAAATAACAACATACCGTATACAAAATAGATTCTACCTAAAATATCTTTTACCAATGTGTTCGATTTTAGAGGATAAAAGTAATATTAAAAAACTATTCTGAGGGTAAACCAACGAAATTATAACAGAAGTTTCCAATTCAACGTAATCGAGTTACCCAATTGACCAATTGATAGGATATTTGCCTTGCTTACGCAAATATTCATTTGTTTTGGAAAAATGCTTGCAGCCCAAAAAGCCATTATATGCTGAAAAGGGCGAAGGATGAGCCGCTTTTAAAATCAAATGCTTTGAATGATCAATCAACGATTCTTTTTGTTGTGCAAATCGTCCCCAAAGTATAAATACAACACCTTCCTTTTCTTCAGAAACTTTCCGTATTACAGCATCTGTAAATCGCTCCCAGCCAATATTGGCATGACTCATCGGTTTGGCTTCTTCTACAGTAAGTGAAGCATTGAGGAGTAATATACCTTGCTCTGCCCATTGTGTAAGATTACCATGATTAGGTATCTCAAGGCCAATATCATCTTTTATCTCTTTAAATATATTGACTAAAGAAGGTGGTGGTTTTACACCATGTTGTACACTGAAACAAAGCCCATGTGCCTGACCTTTGCCATGATACGGATCTTGACCAAGGATAAGCACTTTCACATTATCAAATGGTGTCAATGCAAATGCTTCGAAAATAGCTTTCCCTTCGGGGTAAATTATTTTACCTGCTAGTTTTTCATTTTTTAAAAAATGTGTCAAGCTTTCAAAATAAGATTGACTTAACTCATTTAATAATTGAGCTTTCCAGCTATTTTCTATTTTAACGTTTACCATTTTGAATTCACCTTCAAAGATGAGTAATTGATTTTGTTTCTCAAAAAGAAATGAATTTCTGATTTAAAAGTTAAAAGATATCATAAATAAATTATAATTCACGTTTTTAAGCTTTCAATGTGAACAAAAAAAAATAGAATCTTGTGCCTTTATTTTATCTTTGAAGCTTAAATCATTTGACGATGCAGTATCTGGAATTTGAAAAACCCCTTGAGTCCCTTTTTCAAGAAATTGAAAAAATAAAAGAGGTGGGCGAAAAAACCAATGTAGATGTAAGTTCTGCTGTAAATGAACTCAACAAAAAAATCGACAAAACCAGAAAAAGCATCTATTCCAATTTAAATGATTGGCAACGTGTGCAACTGAGCCGTCATCCTGAGCGCCCTTATACGAATTTTTATATTTCAAGAATTTTTTCAAAATACCAAGAATTACATGGCGATCGTAATGTTCGTGACGACAAAGCCATTGTAGGAGGATTTGCAACGTTGGATGATGATCAAACAGTGATGGTTATTGGTCATCAGAAAGGAGTCAATACCAAAATGCGTCAATTGCGCAACTTTGGTATGGCTAATCCTGAAGGCTATCGAAAAGCACTACGGTTGATGAAATTAGCTGAGAAATTTAATAAACCAATTATTACATTTATCGACACACCGGGTGCTTTCCCAGGTTTAGAAGCCGAAGAAAGAGGTCAGGGTGAAGCTATTGCAAGAAATCTATTTGAAATGACGAATCTTACAGTGCCTGTCATTTGCATTATCATTGGCGAAGGTGCAAGCGGTGGTGCATTAGGAATTGGCATCGGCGATCGCGTAGTCATGTTAGAAAATACTTGGTACTCGGTTATTTCGCCTGAAAGCTGTTCTAGTATTTTATGGCGAACATGGGATTTTAAAGAAAAAGCAGCCGAACAATTGAAACTGACACCTAAGCATATGAGTGAATTCGGCCTGATTGATGAAATAATTGCGGAACCCCTTGGCGGAGCACATGCATTTCCTGAAGAAATGGCTGTAATTGTTAAAAATTACTTGACTAAAACATTGAAAACTTTATCAGCCATTGACCCGCAAGAACGAATCAATTTAAGAATAGATAAATTTTCTAAAATGGGCTTTTACGAAGAACTTCCACTATAATATCAAACAAGCTCAATTACGTGTCTTTATTCAATAAATTAAAAGAATTAATTGTACCTCAACCAATTTCGGAGAATACAGCTTCGTTGTTTGTAGAGCAAGATCAAGTGAAACATGAATTTATCAATTTTCCACTTGCTTATCGCATAGGCATACTCTGTTATTACATCGATTATGATTCACAAGAACAGATTGGCAATTACAAAAAGAAACTCGAAGATTTGGGATATGAATGTGAAGTACTCATGTTTATTGATAAAAAAGAACGTGAGAATAATATTTATCTTCAGTTTTTTGACCATAATGATTTAGATAAAAAAACAAACATGCCAAATAGCCCTCGTACAGATCGATTTATAATGAAACGGTACGACATGCTCATTAACTTGTATTTAAATCCTTGTTCACAATTATTACATATTGCAAAAATGTCCCAAGCAAAATGTAGAGTTGCACCTTTTTTAGATCAATTCAAGGAACATTCAGATTTAATGATACTGTGCGATAACAATCCTACCATTGAAGATATAATTATTAATATCAATAAAAGTTTAAATTTAAAACCATATGAGCGCAAGCATTTATAAAGGAACGGGTGTTGCATTAGTTACACCTTTAAAAAAAAATAAAACGATTGATTTTGATGCTTTACGCAAACTGGTTGACCATGTTATAAATAATGGTGTCAACTTTTTAGTAGCACTTGGCACTACAGCCGAAACACCTACTCTTTCACTTGCAGAAAAACTAGATGTACTAATCAATGTAATTGAACAATGCAATGGCAGAGTGCCTGTAGTAGCGGGAATTGGCGGGAATAACACTCATGAAATAATAGAACAATTTCAAACTTACCCCCTAGATCAAGTAGATGCTATTTTAAGTGTATCACCCTACTACAACAAACCATCTCAAGCTGGCATCATTGCTCATTTCAATGAATTAAATAAGCATACACCTAAACCAATTATTTTATACAATGTACCAGGACGAACAGGTAGTAATATGTCCTCTGCTACTACACTCAAACTTGCCAATGAATGTGAAAATATAATTGGCATCAAAGAAGCGTCGGGGAATATGGTACAATGTATGGAACTTGTAAAACACAAACCAAAAGGATTTACACTATTAAGTGGTGACGACAATTTAACTCTTGCCCAAATAGCTTGTGGATTTGATGGCGTAATATCTGTTGCGGCCAATTGTTTCACCAAAGACTTTTGCGAAATGGTACAATCAGCTTTAAAACATTCCATACCACATGCACAAAAATTGCATTATAAATTACTCGATGGGATCGATTTATTATTTGCCGAAGGCAACCCTTCTGGTGTAAAATGCGTACTTTCGGAAATGGGAATCTGTGAAAACGAATTTAGATTACCCGTTGTACCTGTAAGTCATTTAGTGCATGAGCAAATCAAACATTTTATATCTTCCCTTTGATTTCTGACAACCAATCGGTAATTCTATTTGATGGTGTTTGTAATTTTTGTAATTACTGGGTCAACTTTATTATCAAACACGACAAGCAAGCCATTTTCAAATTTGCATCATTACAAAGCGAAGCCGGGAAAATAATGTCATTGAAATATAAGATAGACCCTTCTAAAGTTGACTCCGTAATACTTATAGAAAACAACCAAGCATATATTTATTCTGATGCTGCAATAAAAATTGCTTATCAGTTGAATTCATTCAAATGGATTTATTTTTTAGGTAAAATGACACCTCGCATTATTAGAGATTTTATCTATAAATTTGTAGCAAAAAATCGATATAATTGGTTTGGAAAAAAATCAACCTGCATGATTCCTTCGCCTGAATTAAAAAATCGGTTTTTGAATTAAACCAATCAGATGAATTTCTATCAAACAAAAATAACATTGCTTTAATTCAATATGAAAAAATTAATACTTGCTATATTTAATTTATTTCTAATTCTACATGCTTGTGCGCAAGTTGATACACGTAGAGAATCATACAAGGATGCCTCTATTTTGGTATCAAAAACAATTGATAGTATTGTAGTATTGAAAGCAAAACGCAAAATGATTGTATACAATCAAAAGCAGCCAATCAAATCTTATATCATTTCCTTAGGTATAGAACCCACAGGTCCAAAACGTTTTGAAGGTGATTTGAGAACTCCTGAAGGCTTGTATTACATCAATGATAGAAATAAATATAGCTCATATCATAAAAACCTAGGCATATCCTATCCTTCATTGTTCGATTCTATTTATGCTCGTGTAAATGGTCAAAGTCCAGGTGGTGAAATTAAAATACATGGATTCCCAAATAAACATCGTAAAGATCAAGAAAATGAATTGCTGAATAGTGATTGGACAGTTGGTTGTATAGCAGTTTCTGACTGGGAGGTAGATGAATTGTACAATAATGTTGGCATTTATTGTCCAATTTTAATTCTTCCATAGCAGTCATTCATTATGAGAAATTAATGCTATTAAAGCATACGATGATTGCATTCGCCTATAGATAATATTGAATTGTATTATTGATAAAATAAATCTACTTTTGCGCCTTATTTAAGTACAAATCCTTAGTATGTATACTATTAATTTTAAGTTTGAACAAAAAGGTCATGAACCAATTACAATAGAAAATTGCGAAGTAGATGATAGTATACTTGAAGTTGCATTAAAAAATAAAATCCATTTACACCATAATTGTGGTGGAGTATGTGCATGTAGTACTTGTCATATTTATATTGAAAGTGGAGAAGATTTTGTAGAAGAGTTAACTGATAAGGAAGAAAATTTCATAGATCGCGCAAGAAACCCAAAAATCAATTCTCGATTAAGTTGCCAATGTTTATTGAACGAAGGACATGGCGTATTAAATGTAACAATCCCCGATCAATCATTAATACATGGTGAATAATAATTTATATTAACAATTTACAATTAACTAGTTATGCAATACGAACCACCTATTCACTGGAATGATTATGAAGATATAGCACTTAAATTATACGAAAAATTTGGAGATGAAATGAGCGAATCAAAAATCTATCGAATTCGATTTACTGAATTATTAGAATGGGTTTTATCGCTTGATGGCTTTGAAGGAAAACGAGAAGAATGCAACGAAGGGCATCTCGAAATGATACAAAGTAGTTGGGTATATGAGTGGAGAGACAACCAAAAATAAGATTTAAAAAATCAATTTATTTTCATTCAATTCTTTCATAAATATATTTACCTTTAACGCACACAAAAAAAGGTATTAAAAAATGTCGCACATTTTAGTAATTGATGATGAAAAAAGTATTCGAAAAGCACTCACTGAAATATTAATTACCGAAGGCTACAAAGTAGACGAGGCGGTAGATGGCTTAGAAGGGTATAATTTAATAAAATCTAAATCCTACGACTGCGTATTGAGTGATATCAAAATGCCTAAACTAGATGGGCTTGAATTACTTGCACGATTACAAAAAGAAAATATTGATTTACCCATCATAATGATTTCAGGGCATGGCAGCACAGACACAGCTGTAGAAGCTGTTAAAAACGGTGCATTTGATTATATTTCAAAACCCCCTGATTTAAATCGATTATTAATTACCATTAGAAATGCACTTGACAAAGCAACACTTGTCAATGAAACAATCACATTGAAAAGACAAGTAAATGGATTGCAAGATATTATAGGAGATAGTGAGTCAATCAAACGAATCAAATCAACAATAGATCGTGTAGCACCTACCGAAGCTCGTATTTTAGTTACAGGCGCAAACGGAAGTGGTAAAGAGCTAGTAGCAAAATGGGTGCATGAAAAAAGTAATCGCCGTGGCAAAACCCTCGTAGAAGTTAATTGTGCAGCAATCCCATCCGAATTAATCGATAGCGAACTATTTGGTCATGAAAAAGGTGCTTTTACTACTGCCATAAAACAACGAATTGGGAAATTTGAACAAGCCGATGGTGGTACTCTTTTTTTAGATGAAATAGGTGATATGAGCTTGAGTGCTCAGGCAAAAGTATTGAGAGCGCTGCAAGAAGGAAAAATTACTCGTGTAGGTGGCGAAAAAGATGTGGATGTAAATGTGCGAGTGATAGCTGCTACTAACAAAGACTTATTAAAAGAAATCGAAGCTGGTAATTTCCGTATGGATTTATACCACCGACTAAATGTAATTGAAATATTCGTGCCTTCATTGAATGATCATCGTGATGACATACCTCTCTTAGCCAATTATTTTCTAGTACAAATTTGCAATGAGTACAAACGAAAAAAACCAACGCTTGATCAAGATGCTTCAAATCTATTGATGAATCATAATTGGACTGGAAACATTCGTGAACTCAGAAATGTAATGGAACGTCTTGTCATTTTATGTGATGAAAAAATCACAACAGATGATATCAAAAAGTTTGTTTTCCCTGCATAAATTCGATCCACTATGGCAGAATATTCTATTCAAGATGCATTGAAAAAAATGCTAGAGCAAAGCAATTGGAAATATCAGTATCAAGTTACCAAATTGCGTCAAGATTGGGAAGTACTAATGGGAAAAACGGTCGCGAAACATACCAATGACTTACAGATTCGTGAAGGGAAACTCTATATTTATACAAATGTTGCCCCCTTGAAAAACGAATTGAACTATAGTAAACATTTATTGATAGAGAAAATAAATCAACACTTTGGAGAAAAATTCATCCACGATGTTGTTATAGTTTAATCCATTGCAAAAATAATAGGAAGGAATGTTTCTGCTTTAAGTGCAGCACCACCTATTAAACCACCGTCTACATCTTCACACGAAAATAATTCAACTGCATTTGTTGGGTTGCAACTACCTCCGTATAAAATAGAAATAGATTGTGCAACATCATTTGAATATTGGCTTGATAGTAAATTACGTATGTAAGCATGCATTTCTTGTGCTTGCTCGGTAGATGCTGTAACGCCCGTACCAATTGCCCATATTGGTTCGTAAGCGATTATTACATTATTTTTTAATTGATCAGGTGTTAAATGAAACAAACTTTCTTGCAATTGTTTTGCTACAAATTCATTTTGAGTATTGGCTTCTCTAATGTCCAACGACTCACCACAACAAAAAATAACTTGTACATCGGATGCTATTAATGCATCTACTTTTAATTTCAAGAATTCATTGCTTTCGTTGAAATATTGTCTGCGCTCTGAATGACCAACTATAACATAGTTTACGCCTACTTCTTTCAACATTGGGATAGAAATTTCACCTGTATAAGCTCCCGAAGGATGCGGATGACAATTTTGAGCACCAAGGCTTACACGTTGATCGGCACCATCATCTAAAATGCTAGCCATATTTCCTAAATGTATGAAAGGGGGGCAAAAAATTACTTGTTGATGTTCTGCCAAAAGAGGTAATCGTGATACAACATCTTCAATCAAGGTTTTTCCTTCAGCTAGCGAAAGATTCATTTTCCAATTGCCTGCAACTATTTTTTTTCTCATGATGTCTTAAATTATTTTTTATCTGCATTCAATTCACTATTCATTCCTTTAATAATGTCCATGGTTACATCCAATTCTTTATTTGCAAATAAAATTGAACCATCTTTTGAATAAGAAAGAATGTAATCATAACCATGTTCTTCATTATACTTTTCGATATAATCATGAAGATTATCATGTATCTCTTTATTAAATGCTTCCTGATCTTTCAAATATTTAGTCCCTAAATTTTGACGCTTAAGTTCCAATTCTTGTTGACGTTGCATCAATCGTTGTTGTGCAGCTTCTCCCTCAGCTTGAGACAATTCTCCTTTCTCGGCTTTCTTTTGAAGGGAAACATAATCATTTTGCAAGGAATTTGCCAATTTCTCTAATTCAGCATCTATACTTTTTTGACGACTTTCAAATTCATTTTTTTTCTTTTTGAAATAATCGTAATTTGACTCAAGGGTATCTATATCTACAAAAGCAACTTTGCTACCTGCAACTGTTACTTCTTTGCCCGTAATATCTTTTGTTTTTACTATGGTAGGTTTCCTAGACTTATCATTGGACATTTTCATTACAAATAAAGCAATGACACCAACAAGCGAAAGTGAACTTAAAATAATTGGAAGATTCTTCATATATCTATTTCGAACGGCAAATTTAATTCAAAAGGCAATTTTTAGCTTGCATAAAAGCCTATAATTTAGTTAATGCCAAATATTTATAATAAAGAGAACAATTTCCCTGGCTGCACTTTGATAATTCCTTGCATCTCGAGGCTAAGCATTGCACTAGCAACTTGCGAACTCGATAATCCAGTTTTAGTATAAATCTCATCTATATGGGTGAGTTCTTTTTCTTTTAATTGAGTTACAATGTTTTCTTCATCAGGGTTTAATTCTATAAATAATTGCCGTTGTGGCGGTTTACTCTTTTTTAAATTATTCCAGCCCAAACTATTTGCTATATCCTCGGCACAGGTTGCCATTTGAGCTTTAAGGCTTTTGATTAAAAAATTGCACCCTGCACTTTTGGAATCGCCTATGCGCCCAGGAAAACTAAAAACATCTTTGTTGTAAGAATAAGCAATTTCAGCCGTTATCATAGAACCACCTTTCATATCAGTTTCTATTACAATTGTAGCATCGCTAATACCTGCTACAATTCTATTTCGAGTAGGAAAATTTCCTTTTTCTGCTTTTTCTCCTGAAAAATATTCGGACAACAAACCACCTTTTTCTATCATTTCTTTGGCTGTTGACGCATGAGCTGGTGGATAGATTGAACCTAATCCATGTGCTACGACTCCAACAGTAGAAATTTCATGTTTCAAACAGGCTTTATGAGATATAATATCAATACCATAGGCCAACCCACTGTAAATCACAACATCATAGGCTTTTAGCTCTGCTATTAAATCGTCACATAGTTTACGACCATATTCGGTAAAAGAACGCGTACCAATAATTGATAAAGATCGAGGATGATTCAAATTGGCATTACCTTTAAAAAATAACAAACTAGGGGCATCAATGCAATTACTTAATTTCCGTGGGTATAATTCGTCATCAAAACAAAGAATTTGAATATTATTTTTCTCACAAAAATTAAGCTCTTTTTCTATCAATCCAAAGTTTGAAAAATCCTTAATTGCATGAGCATTTGCCTCACTTATGCCTGGAATATTTTTAAGAAATCTCAAAGATGCATTGAATAATTGCTGTGTTTCATCTACTTCACCCACCAATATTTTATGCTTTTTAGGACCAATACCTACCACTTGACTAAGGGCCATCCTATAATACAAATCCTGCTTATTCATGTCAATAAAAAGTAAAAATATCAAACTATGTTTGTATTACACACATTTTGAGTATATTTGAGATTCAAAAGTGAAGGCGAATGAATTTTTCAACTAAAATTATTGGATTTTCTTTATTTAGTATCATGTTAGCGGGAGCTTTTTCTTCCTGCAAACAAACAAATAATGACAAGTATTTCTACAGTGCAAGTCGCGATACTATTGCGCCCAAAATTGTGACAAGTGTACCAACTGCAAGTAGCACTTACACTTTCGGCCAAGACATTCACATGGTTGGTATTGTGACTGATTTGGAGTCGACAGACAAAGGAGGCAAGTTACAAACACTTAACCTTGACCTTTCTCAAATTGACCCTTCAAACAATTCTGTTATTAAAACCTACCTTAATAAATCACCTTTAGTAGATGGCAAAGAAGGGTTTACTTTTAACGAAAAGTGGTCAATAGCCGTTGGGTCCGGAGTTGTGTATTGTCGATTTATGGCAACAGCAAAAGATTATGCAGGAAAAATCACAAAAGATTCAGTTTTATTTTCTGTTCAATAAATATCAACAACATAAAATACTTACAAAAGGCTTCAAACATGAAGCTTTTTTAATTTATACTGTTTAGAATTTTTCAATTCTTCATTTCGGTTTTATTTAATTAAACATCTTACCTTCGCACTCAAATTTTAAAAGAAATGAAAGAAGTATTTATCGTATCGGCTGTTAGAACGCCCATGGGAAGTTTTGGAGGAGCATTAAAAGATTTTTCGGCTACACAATTAGGCGCAATTGCTATTAAAGAAGCAGTAAAAAGAGCAGGGTTAGAACCTGAACATATCAACGATGTATTGATGGGAAATGTAATGCAAGCAGGCATAGGACAAGCACCGGCTCGTCAAGCGTCTAAATTTGCTGGCTTACCTGATGCCGTGAATTGTACTACCATCAATAAAGTATGTGCAAGTGGCATGAAAGCTGTGATGATGGGTGCGCAAAGCATTATGCTAGGCGATGCTGATATTGTAGTAGCTGGCGGTATGGAAAGCATGAGCAAAGTTCCTTTCTATTCGCATAATATGCGTTTTGGTAATAAATATGGCAACGTAACGCTAGAGGATGGTATTGTAAAAGATGGTTTATTAGATGTATACCATAATTACCCAATGGGAAATGCCGCAGAATTATGCGCATCTGAATGCAATATAAGCCGTGAAGCACAAGATGAATATGCTATTCAAAGTTATAAAAGAAGTCAAGCAGCATGGGAAGCAGGAAAGTTTGATGCTGAAATTGTAGCTATAGAAATTCCACAACGCGGAGGAGAACCTAAAATAATGAATAAAGATGAGGAACCTTGGAATGTAAAATTTGATAAAATTCCAACATTGAAGCCCGTATTTATAAAAGATGGAACTGTAACAGCGGCAAATGCAAGTACAATGAATGATGGCGCATCTGCACTCGTTCTTGTAAGTAAAGAAAAAATGGAAGAATTAGGTTTAAAACCATTGGCTAAAATATTATCTTATGCTGATGCTGAACAAGCACCAGAGTGGTTTACAACATCACCAAGCCTAGCAATGCCTAAAGCTGTAGCTAAAGCAGGATTAACGATGGACCAAATTGATTATGTAGAATTAAATGAAGCTTTTGCAGTTGTTAGCCTTGTGAATAATCAAAAAATGGATTTGAATCCTGAAAAAGTAAATATATACGGTGGTGCAGTTTCTATGGGACACCCTCTAGGAAGCAGTGGATCACGTATTTTAGTTACCTTAATCAATGTATTAAATCAAAACAATGGAAAATATGGAGCTGTTGGCATTTGCAACGGCGGTGGAGGTGCTTCCTCTATCGTGATCGAAAAATGCTAATTTTCATATTAATTTCAATAGAATAACATCTACTCAAATCCAGCATTCACCTATATTTTCAAGGTGTTTGTTGGATTTGTGAATTTTAATATAAGTTTGCATATCAATAATACATTAATTTTGTATTCAATTGTAAACCATGATTAATAAAAAAACGATATTCTACTTACTTTTCTTATTGATAAGTAGTCAGTTTAATTCAAAGGCCTCACATATTTTTGGTGGAGAATTAGGTTATACACATATATCTGGAAACACCTATGAGATCACTCTTTCATTATACGGAGATTGTAGTGGCAATGCATATCCAAATTTATTTTCTGCAGTGCCAAATATTTTGATATATAATGGTGTTACGGGATATAGTAATATTAACCTGACACCTTTTGGTACACTTGGCTTAGAAGTTACACCTGTTTGTCCAGCAGATATTAATAATACTAAATGCAAAGGCGGTTCTCTTCCTGGAATAGCTCAATTTATATTTAAAGGGCAAGTTACGTTAAGTGGCCCTTCTGCCGATTGGACATTTATTTTCGAAGGAAATCTAGGTGTTAATTCAGGTGCAGGCAGAAGTAATGCTATTACTAACATTGTACAAGGAGTTAATGCATCTATTATGAAATTAGAAGCCACATTAAACAATACAATAGGTCCAAACAATTCATCTATTTACACTACAATACCAACTCCTTTTTTTTGTATCAATATACCTCAACAATATAATCAAGGTGCAATTGATAATGATGGAGATGATTTAAGTTTTGAACTTGTATCGGGCTACGACGGGAATGGAGGACTTGTGAATTATTCACCAGGTTATTCTTATTTAACTCCTATTGCAGTTGCACCAGGCACATTTTCATTTAGTAATACAACTGGGCAATTGGCTTTCCAGCCAAACATTATTCAAAATTCATTGGTAGTGAATAAGGTTATTGAAAAACGCAATGGCGTTATAGTAGGTACTACCATGCGTGAAATGACATTTGTTATTTTAAATAATTGTAATAACCAATCACCTATAGGTCAACTAGCTGGCAATTCTACTGGAACTATTACCGCTGGAAATACAATTAGACTTTGCAATACTGGAACTACGTTGCAATTTTCAATCAATTCGACTGATCCTGATAATCAAAATGTAAATGCAACAGTAAGTGGCTTACCAGCAAATGCATCCTATACTATATCTGGAAATAATACGCCTAATGTTAATCTAAACTTCACTTGGCCAATCCCTGCTGGCTCTCCATTGGGTTCTACTACCTTTTACGTAACCTTCCAAGATGATGGCTGCCCTCTTTCAAGTAAGCAAACCATTGCATATACAGTAATAATAGAACAACCCATTAATTTCAATTCGACTACACAAGATATTTCATGCATATCTACCAATGATGGTCAAATTACCATCAATGCAAATAGCACCAATGGCGCTTTATCATATTCAATCAATGGTTCTCCTTTTCAAAACTCCAATATATTCAATGGTTTAACAGTAGGCACCTATACTGTTCAAATTAAAGATACTCAAAATTGTTCTGTAGAATTAGAATTGGAAATCAACAATTCTCCCTTACCTGAAATTACGAATGTAGAAACAACACATATTTCGTGCTATGGAAAGCAAGATGGAATAATTTCATTGGCAGCTATTCCCAATACGATTACTTATAATTATAATTTGTATCCTGGACCAACTACAAACACCACTGGCGTATTCAATAATCTTTCCCAAAATAATTACACGATCATTGTAAATGACAATAAAGGATGTGCTGATACCACTATTGCTGAAATTCTTGAACCACCTCCCCTTACTTTTGATTTAATTCAAATTACAGATTTATCATGCTTCAAACAAAATGGAAAAATAGTTGCGAAAAGTAATGCATTGGTTGAACCTAAATACACTCTAATACCCGGCCTGAAAGCTAATTCAACAGGTGTTTTCGAAAATTTAAATTCTGGCTACTATACCCTGAATGTAAGAACTGGAGATGATTGTGTTCGTGATACTGTAATTTTTATTGGTGTTCAACCACAAAGTTTTTTTATTACAACAACACAAAAAGACCTAGGATGCTATGGCAGAGGAACAGAAGGCACTGCCAAAGTTACAACCCTCGGTGGAGTCGCCCCTTTTAGTTATTTATGGAATTCATCGCCCCCACAAACAAGTAATGAAGCTTTCAATTTATATTACGGATGGTATACGGTAAGTGTAACTGATGCAACAGGTTGTGAATTAAAAGATACACTATATATAAATCCAGGTACTTGTTGTGAAAATATCTTTTTACCAAATGCATTTAGTCCAAATGGCGATGGTAACAACGACGAGTGGAGAATGACAACTAGTACAGGGCTTGAAATAGAACAATTTGCAATATTCAATCGATACGGACAAAAAATATGGACTACCATTGATCAACGTAGAGGATGGGACGGAACCCATTGGGGAAAAGAAGCCGAACCAGGAACTTACTTTTATATACTCCGATACAAATGTTTATCCAATGGAGAAAAATATACCAAGAAGGGTGATTTCATCTTAGTGAAATAATATTGCATTCAACTATAGAATAGTGTGAATCTTATTTTTACGAATTCTAAATTATTTATCGTTTTGTAATCTTTGAAGAATATTGTTTATTAACAGTAGATATAAGTACTACATAATCGCCAGCAGGTACATTTTTCAATGCATCAACATAATAATTTGATTGAACCATTTTAGAAGACTTATATATTAGTCTTCCTGTAATGTCATATATTGTTACAGCAAATTCAGTGATAGATGGATCGTACGATTTAATATAAAACTCACCTTGAGAAGGATTAGGATACAATGAAAACGTATAATCAATGGATTGGACATCAGATGTACCAAGAGCTATCTGATATGCTGTGCAAAAATTAGGAATGCCAAATCCATGCGTGTTATTTGGATTGGTATAACGATCACTTGACATTCTTACTAAATTTCGAAGTTGCCAATTTTTTAAATGAGGTAAAGCCTGCCATAAACATGCAATTGCGCCACACATAATAGGGCTTGCAAATGATGAACCATTGGCCGCACCTACACTACAATTATCACCAATCAATGAAGTGCCTTTTCCCATAGCCATTCCATCTGGCTTTACAGTTCCATCATATGTAGGACCATAGCCACTTCCTCCCCACAATCCAGAACCGTCTACCGAACCTACACTGTATACACTATCGCCGTCTGCAGGTGTAAGCATATAATGCCATGCAGATAATCCTTCATTTCCTTGTGCATTCACTACAAACATCCCTTTGGATACGGCTTTGTTAGCAGCTAAAACCAACAAACTAGTTTGCCCATCCATATTTGCGTAAGTATAAGATGCTGACGATAAAGGTGCATTGTAAATATTGTAACCAAGGGACGAATTAATTAAGTAAACACCTATACTATCAGCGCGTTCAGCAGCCATTAACCAATTATCCTCTTCGATCGGAGCTTCTACAAGAATATCTTCGGTTATATACAGAAAAAAATTGCCATAAGGAGCAGAACCTACATACGTTCCAGGGATATTTGCTGCCATACATCCAAGTACATTCATACCATGAGATGAAGCGATGGCCGTTGAATATACATAAGCTGTATCACGGGCAAAATTATAAACATCCTTCACTCTATTTTGCAATTTTAATGAATCATAAGCGCTGCATGTATTTGCAAATCTGAAGTTGACATCAAAAACAGCAATATCCATATTCTCGCCTCTAAATCCCAGATCGTGTAAACAGTCTACATCAATTTGATCAATTTGTTGAAACGACAAACCATAATAAGCAGAAGTTCCAGTAGTTTTCCCTTGATATGCTTGAACTTCAGGAAATTTAGTTACAGGTGGATTAGTTTTAAATACTCCATTATTATATCTAGCAACAAATGTCACTTTTTCAACCATTGGCAAGGTTGCAACTAATGCAGCTTTGGAAGAATCAAATGTGATAACAACAATTTGATTAAACCATTTTGAGACTGATTGTAATCTTGATGCAGAAGAAACATTCATGACAGTATCAATATAAGCCTGCACTACAGGTAAATCTGTACTATCCAATGCTATACTTTGCTTCCATCTACGCTCAAGAGACTTAGGTGACAAAAATTGAAGCGAATCTGCAAACGATAACGTCCCATTCTTATCTTTAAACTTCACACGAAAAGCATAGGCAGGTGCAGCATCGGCATCTATTGTAATAAATGTAACAAATAGTAAGAATAAGAATAGAAACTTCTTCATAATATTAATTGTAATTTTTAGCTCGCATGATTAAAGTAAACCCTTTTTTGTATTTAGCTACAGTAGGTTGATAAACCCATCGTGTTAGTTCTCGATACACCAAGCCTACATTTTTAGCATATACTTCTTTAGAAAAAGTATGTGCGCTAAATTGATTTGGATCATCAGGCGCCCCTTCTGTATTATCAACTTGGGTAACTGTGACTGTGTTAGCAAATTCAATTTTTCCATTGTTAAATGGCTCACTTACTTTTAAATATTTGTAATCCCAGCCATCAAGCCATTGTAAATCACTGTTAGAAGAAGCCGGTATGTATGTATTACCATACCATCGTGTATTTAATTTCACAGGAAAAACGAGCTTAATAAATCTCAAATTATTTTCAACTACTTCTAATTTAAAACTTGTAGTAGTAGCATAATATGTTTGATTTTCATCCCACAAATAGGTAGAATCCTGTCTATAATAACGTTGTATAGAATAGGAAGTACGGCCTTCATTGTCTAAAAACTGATCTTCTATTTCGTCTTTAAATTCTAACTTAAATGTATCAGTCGTTTGATTAAAATCATTGTAAACAATTGAATCTACAGCATAGTCAATAAAATGGCCTGTTGTAAGCGGGTAATAATCTTTTCCTAATTCTACTTCATCTGCAGGGATTATTTCCTTTTTACAAGAAAAAAGTAAGAGCGTCAAAACCGAAAAAGCAATTATAGATTGTTTCATTCCTATCAAAATTAGTTTAAAAATAAATTAAAAATCTCATGTGACCATTTTTTTTAAATATTACGTATAATTAAAAAAAATAAATCTCATTTATTCCAACATACGCCCACCTTGTATAATACCTCCTGCTATCACATCATCACCTTCATAAAACACTGCTGATTGTCCAGGTGCAATTCCCTTTACTGGCTCATGAAATTTCACGTTTACGTTGCCTTTGTCATTAAACAAATTAGAAGATGTAGGTGTAGACTTATATCTAATTTTAGTAAACGCTTCCATCCCATCGTTTATTGTTTCATACTTAATCATATTTAGTCTAGTCACTAGCATTTCATCTCGTTCTAGATCCATTTCATCTCCCAATACGACTGTATTTGTATCAGGATTAATATTGATTACATACATAGGTTTACCTAATGCAATATCAAGTCCTTTACGTTGACCAATAGTATAAAAAGGATATCCTTTGTGTTTGCCTACTATAGTACCATCCGTTAATACAAAATCACCTCCGTCAACTCTTTCTTCCAATCCAGTCACTTTTTTGCGTAAAAAATTACGATAGTCATTATCTGGCACAAAGCAGATTTCATAACTCTCGCTTTTTTTAGCTAATTCAGGATAGCCAAAGTCAAGAGCCATTTGACGAATTTCTGTTTTATGAAAATTGCCTAATGGGTATTTACTTCTACTTAAACATTCTTGAGTTAATCCCCACAAGACATAACTTTGATCCTTAGTATCATCAATGCCTTTCGATATGACGTATCGCTGATTTTCTTCTCGTACATTCACATAATGACCCGTGGCAATAAATTCGCAATCAAGCATATTAGCTCGCTTGAGCAACGCATTCCATTTGATATGTGTGTTACACATCACACATGGATTAGGCGTTCGACCTGCTAAATATTCATCTACAAAATTTTCTATTACAGCATCACCAAATTCTTCACGTATGTCTAAAACATAATGCGCAAAGCCATGCTCTACAGCTGCTAATCTCGCATCATTGAAACTATCAAGATTGCAACAACCTGTTTCCTTTTTACCACTTGTTCCACTTGCAGCATAATCCCATGTTTTCATGGTAATACCAATCACTTCATATCCTTCATCATTGAGCATCAACGCAGCTATCGTGCTATCGATTCCGCCACTCATTGCTACCAGTATTTTACCTTTCTTACTCATTTAGATGCAAATATAAACAAAAACACTTCCATTGAGGAAGTGCCGATGGTTATCTACTATAGAGTTTATTGAATTATTTTATTAATCTAAAATTGATTGGATACTTATACAATTTACCCTCTCCCGCTTTAATGGTTGCTACGACTACCAATATTAAATTGACAATTGAAAGAATCCAAATAAAAAGCAAACCGATAAGCAATAGAACTAATATCCCTGAGATTACATAAAACACCAACATGGTGATTTGAAAATTCAATGATTCTTTGGCATGTTCTGCTACAAAGGTTGACTCATCTTTGCGCAGTAAATAAATAATAAGTGGTGCTATGAACCAAGCCACGATCGTCAAGATATGACTGAGCAAAGCCATCGTTTTTTCATCAGAGGTAGGTACAATGGTTGGTAAACTATCGTTCCCTATAAGTTCATTCGTATCCATTTTGTATACTAAATTTAAAGGTTACCTCTATTGGCTTGTTCTAATTCCAATGCTTCAAACAAGGCTTTGAAATTGCCTTTCCCAAAGCTCTTAGCACCTTTACGTTGAATGATTTCAAAAAACATTGTTGGGCGATCCTCTACTGGTTTCGTAAAGATTTGTAATAAATATCCTTCGTCATCGCGGTCAATTAAAATACCGAGTTCGCTGAGTGGCTTTAAGTCTTCATCTATTTCTCCTACTCTATCTAATACAGTTTCGTAATAGCTAGCAGGAATTTTCAAAAATTCAACCCCTCGACTTTTCAAATCAGTCACAGTTTCAATAATATTATTGGTAGCAACTGCAATGTGCTGCACTCCTTCTCCCTCATAGAAATCAAGGTATTCCTCAACTTGCGAACGTTTTTTACCTTCAGCAGGCTCATTGATAGGAAATTTTACATAACCATTGCCATTGCTCATTACTTTACTCATCAAGGCGCTGTATTCTGTAGAGATATCCTTATCATCGAAACTTAAAATATTTTTAAAGCCTAATACATCTTCATAATATTTCACCCAAGGATTCATTTGATTCCAACCTACATTACCTACACAATGATCAACATATTTCAAACCTGTTGGTTTTGGGTTATAATCGCTTTTCCACTCGACAAAGCCTGGCATAAATATGCCTTTGTAATTTTTTCTTTCTACAAAAATATGCACTACTTCCCCATAAGTATGAATTCCAGCTAAGCGTACTTCTCCATTTTCATCGGTCAAGGTTTGAGGCTCCATGTATGACTTACCACCACGTGAAGTAGCTTCTTCATAAGCTTTGTAAGCATCCTCAACCCATAGCGCTAATACTTTTACGCCATCACCATGTTTTTTGTGGTGTGTAGCTATTGGATGATCAGAGTTCATTGGAGAAGTCAATACCAAACGCATTTTATCTTGTACTAAAACATACGAAGCACGATCTCTAACACCAGTTTCTGGCCCGGCATAAGCTAAAGACTGAAACCCAAAAGCTGTTTTGTAATAATGTGCAGCTTGTTTTGCATTGCCTACATATAATTCAACATAGTCGGTACCAAGCAAAGGCATAAAGTCAGCTGTTTGATTCGATGTAGTTTGTTCTAATATTTGTGTATCCATTGTTTAATGTAATTAGTTGTTAGTTTAACACTGCGAATTTAAATGTTTTGGATTAATTAATTTTCGAATTCTCAAATTCTCGAATTTTATATGAATATTACTCTGCCCAACTCATTTCATAGTTTTCGTCTTCAATTTCCAATGCATAATTAGTTAAATGCAATGGCCTGAAGGTATCTACCATCACTGCAAGTTCAGGTGTTTCTTTTTTTCCAATACTTTTCTCAACAGCACCTGGATGCGGTCCGTGAGGAATGCCACTCGGATGCAAGGTAATCATACCACGTGTAACATGCTTTCGGCTCATAAATTCACCATCAACATAATACAGCACTTCATCGCTATCAATGTTGCTGTGATTATATGGTGCAGGAATTGCATCTGGATGATAATCGTATAAGCGAGGTACAAAAGAACAAATGACGAAGTCTTTACCATCGAATGTTTGATGTACAGGAGGTGGCTGATGCACTCTACCTGTAATAGGTTCGAAATCGTGTATTGAAAATATATAAGGATATTCATAGCCATCCCATCCCACCACATCAAATGGATGTGTGCCATAGGTTATAGGATATAAAAGCCCTTTCTTCTTGGTATAAATCGTAAACTCTCCTACTTCATCATAGGTTTTCAAATCTTGTGGCTTGCGAATATCACGCTCACAAAATGGTGCATGTTCCATCAATTGGCCTTCAGTGGTTTTGTAGCGCTTAGGAAAACGAATAGGACCAAATGATTCAACTATAAAAAGTCGATTGGCATCGGTATCAAATGTGATTTGATAAATCGCACCTCGAGGTATTACTACATAATCACCATAGCTGAAAGGCAATTCGCCATATTGTGTCAAGACTTTACCACTACCTTCATGTATAAAAATGACTTCGTCAGCATCTGCATTTTTATAAAAATAAGTAGTCATACTTTGCTGCGGAGCTGCAAGGGTAATATGACAATCATTGTTGACCAAAACGGGTCTTCGGCTTTCGAGATAATCAGCCACTGGCTTGACATTAAAACCTTGAAAACTTCGATGTTTTAAAATGTTTTGCGTTGCAATGATGGGATTTATATCTTTTGGCTCTTCTGATCGTATAATTTTAGTAGGAGGATGTACATGATACAATAAGGAATAATTATAGGAAAATCCTTCGGTACTAAACAATTGTTCACTATAGAGCGTACCATCTTCTTTACGAAATTGTGTATGTCTTTTATGTGGAATTTTACCTAAAGTATAATAATGTGCCATGTAAAAATTAAATAATTAGTTACAAATATATATAATACCGATTATAAATATTCTAAAGTTCAAATTTCACTTCGCTCATTTGTACAATGAATATTTTATATCGGCATTTACACTTGAAAATTTTTAAAATAGCTTAGGGCTATTGTAAAATATAATTAGTAAAAAGTACTTAGCTCAATAATCAAAAATTGAAACGTCATGTAAATATATTCTATTCAATAAAGTATATCTGTAGTAGAATTACTTCACTTTAAAAATCAAAAAAAATCACAATTACATTAATCGTTGAATCAATTCTTCGATTTTCAGATTTTCTGCTTCTGCTTTATAATTTCGTACTAAACGATGGCGTAAAATAGGCAATGCGACTGCTTTTACATCTTCAATATCTGGACTGAATTTACCATGTAACAATGCATAGCATTTGGCGCCTAATATTAAATTTTGTGAAGCACGAGGGCCAGCACCCCACGAAATATAACTTCGGGCGATATCGGATCCTTGTTCATTTGGTCGTGTACGATGCACTAAGCCTACAGCATATTCAAGTACATTATCTGGCACAGGTACTCGACGTACTAAATGTTGAAAATACAATATCTCTTCACCAGTCATTACTTTAGGAAGTATTGGTTTTTTATCAGATGTAGTTGATTTTACTACTTCCAACTCTTCTTTGAACGTTGGATAATCCAACCAAATATTAAACATAAAACGATCCAACTGCGCCTCGGGTAATGGATAAGTTCCTTCTTGTTCGATAGGATTTTGAGTTGCTAATACAAAAAAGGGTGAAGGCAACTTATGTATTTGACCACCAATTGTAACTTGTCGTTCCTGCATGGCCTCTAGCAAAGCTGCTTGGGTTTTAGGAGGGGTACGATTAATCTCATCGGCCAAGATAATATTTGAAAATAATGGCCCTTTGATAAATTTAAAATTGCGATGCTCGTCTAATATTTCAGCACCAGTTATATCACTTGGCATTAAATCGGGCGTAAATTGAATACGTTTAAATCCAAGATCTAATACTTGAGCGATTGTGTTTACCAACAAGGTCTTGGCCAGTCCGGGAACACCTACCAACAAACTATGCCCATTGCAAAGTATTGA
>CANHGW010000015.1 GCA_947460175.1 Bacteroidota bacterium
ATGGGCACGGGTTGCAAACCCGCGCCAGCCAAACTGCTTATGGTATACTCGCACGAGCGGGGAACTGGTTCCTAAATTAGGAAAGTTCCATCTCCTAACTTAATTTTGTTTAGGAAAATTTTTGTCAGCTCTGAAACCACACAAACGCCGATACATGACCGTAATAAGAAATTTAAGGAAATAAAATTAAAAATGAAGGAAATTAAATAATATTAAGATGATAAAATATATCTCATTCGTAATTATAGCATTTAGTTCTTTGTCATCTAATTGCCAACAACTTAAAATAAAAGATTTATTGGATTGTGTCGACCGAGATTATTCATACTTTGAAACAAAAGTAACTGAAAATAGTTTTCAATATTTCAAACATTATAGCGAAGAATATTATGAGTCATATCATTATGCCTATAATAGGACAAGTTCAAATAAATCAACAAATTTTGTGGCTTGGAAAACATGGAAGAATGGCTTAAAGTTGATTTATTATCAAACGACTTCAAATCAAGAATACATATCCCTTAAAAATGAAATGAAAATCTTAGGATTTAAATTTAAAAATATGTACACGTTCAATGAGCAACAGTGTTTATACTATGGCAATACCAAAATAGAAATAACAATTGTAACAGGCGATGCAGGAAATGGTATAACATTTTATGAATTTAGCTTTAAAAAAATCAGAAAACTATTGGTTAAATAATTTGAAAATTTCAAACAACAATAAAAAGGCATGAACGCTAGCTAATCGGCTCCAACTAAAGTTTTCAATTGGAAGAAAATAGGGGTGAGTTTGTTGCTTTGATCATTAATTGTTTTAGAGAAGTGTTGGACAATTTCTTCTAAATTTTGTCACAGCCGTGAAGTTTGTTCGGAGGTTCAAACGGTTTACTGAAAACGTTTTTGGGTGCCCGCAGGGCGGGACTGCGAAACGTAAACTTTAATTTTGCCGAAGATAAAAAGCGGACCTGAAAATTCCAACTTGCCGGTCAGCCAGCCTTGCCTGGGCCCCCGCTGTTAGCACCAGTGCCGTATTGCAATAAGGTGAATATCTGTTCGAATTGCCAAAAGCTCCGAATTTTAATAAATCATAGCTTAGTATATTTCACAAATAAGTACAGCATTTTAGGGCTTTAATACAAACGAAATAGACACCTTGAAATGAGATTACTTGACCTCTCTCGCAATAAGTTTTATAATGAAGCTAGTAAGCATAAATGATACTAAGACTATAAGTGGTGTTAGAAACTTTAATAAAGTTTTTTGCGGGAGAAATGCTAAGAATAAAATAAATTAAAAAGTAAAAGAAGAAGAATAGAATAACATGCATAACTATCTTGGTTATTTTTTTTATAGTACAGTATTTAATTTAATAATTCGAAGACCAAAAAAATCACTTTTGCTTTTTGCGAATGCGAGTGATTCAGGACCCACATAATTGTAATAGTAAACAAAGTATAGAAGACGCCGCTTAATTGACATTACGTTGGTAACCATAATTGTATATGTTTCTTTATTTTCAAGAAGGCTTCTCATTAACAAAACTGCTGTTCTTATATTTTTGTGTGGTTGGTATTCATCAATTATAACAGGCTGGTCTATTTCCAATAATTTCAACTTATCATCAACGATATCGACAGCTTTATTAAATATGTCCTTCTTGTATTCTGAGGTGGTAGCTGTGTATGTTACATCGAGTTTTTTACTAGGAAAATCAAAATCTTTCATCTTGTCAAGTGAAAATACTTTAATACAATCAGAAACTACAATGTAGTTTGGGTTTTTATGTGCAACTCTTATTAGTGAATCGTTCATAAAATATGCATAAATAATATTACCCTCTGTCCTTAATTGATCAATACGATTTTTGAACTTTGGATTGTCGTAGCAATTTTGCATGCCTGTTAGTAATGGAATGCAAACCTCTACATCTCCAATATTTATTAATTGGCAGCTGCTTTTTTTTGCCATTTCTGGCGTATAAATCATTCCAAGATCTTCACTTAATTCCATAATACTGTCAACCATTTCGGTAAAGTGTGTTTCTTTCTCTTTTTCAGGAATATTTTGTGGCGGACTATAACAATTTGTAAAAAATGAAATTAATAATATCAATTGTACGGTAATCTTTATCATTTGAATGTTATTTGTAAACAGCAATTTAATTGATTTTTTGAAGGTCAACAAGGGCTTTGTAAGCGGTATTAAATTTGTACTAAGTTTTTGTGGCATTGGCGCCAACGTCAGTCTGTGATAAAACTCATTCGGCTTTGTCAATCGAAGATAGATAAAATCAATCGAAAAGCAAAGTTGTAGGTATTATTTTATGCTTATTATGAAATGCCACGAATGCATACCACGCGAACAATTTCGCCATTGATTTCTATGACAAATCCAAACAATTTACTAGAAAACATTATTAGATTTTCCTAATTCAATATCCCCCTGGCGCGAGAATGAGGCGTTGCTTTTGTGCGGAAGCTTCTCGTGCCTCTGCGTTTTGCATTAAAAAGTACTTAGATTTAATCATTATGGTTTAATTCCTTTTTTTTATAATTTTTAGTCATCTAAAATAAATGTAAGATAAATATTAATAATAGATTTTCCAATTAAGTTGAATGCTATAGCTTGACGCTTAAGCACGAGAAGCTCACGCACAAATCCCACACCCCCGTTCTTCGAAGCGTCCTCGCTTCGAAGTTATATTCTGTTGCGTTCCGCAACCTTAACGTAATCACCATAAAAAATCAATATTAAATACACTCTTTTTATTGGCATAATTTGTAGCAATACTGTAAATATACTCATTTCCTTCAAATACAATGCCTGCTCTCACAGGATTCTCATGTATATATTGAAACTTCTGATAAAAGAAATCTTGCGAAAATATCTCTTCAGGATGGTTATCATTCGTCCATATTTTGTACTGCTTATTAGCTACTGTCTGACGTGCATAAAAATTAAACATGTGTAACAACCACTCTCTTCGGCTTTCTGGTGTTTCATTTATAATCTTGATAAATGATTTACTCGTAAAGGTTTTGAAATCTCTTATAACATCGCTTAGATTACTGTCTTTAGCAGTCCAAATTGTATGTACATGATTTGTCATAATTACATATGAATGAATTAGTAGATTTTTATTCTTTTGACAATATGTAAAACTATCAAGCAATAGGTCCTTATATATTTTCCTACTAAACAAATCTACCCAACCTTCCACAGAAAAGGTTAAATAATGCGTTGCTCCCTGATTTCTGATTTGATAACCTTCTGAAAATTCGTAACTCATGTTGCAAATCTACTATTTTATGAATGATCATTTCGTAAGAGTTGCGGAACGCAACAGAATGCCCCTACGAAGCAAATATGCTTCGTAGAACCAACACCCAAAAGAGAACTGAATCGTTTGCCTAGTCCAATACTTAATGAATTATAGTATTCAATAGCACTTTCAATATGTTTTTTTGCATCAATAGTATAGATTACTTTCCATGATTTCATAAATATTTCTTATCTAATTCGTCAAATAAATGATCAGAATCAATCATGTCTTCTTGCTTTGTTTTTGCCCTTATGTCCAATACATATTTCATTTGCTCTTCTGAAACATGAAATGTGTTTTCGTTTAATTGAACATAATCCAACTTCAAAATCATTTCAATAAAAGAAGCATATTTTTCGTCAGATACAGAGATTGTGACTTGTCTCATAAAGTGTATTTTACTTCAAAAATAATGATTTTTATATTTAATCCTTTATTCAATTTATTCTTTGCTTTCATGCTCTAGTTCTCGCCTTGTCCTAAAATTAGTTTGGATTATAAGTTGCTGGTGGATAATATCGGCAATGGCTGAATGATATTTTATAGCATAACTATTTGCTTATGCAGGAGAAGCTTGCACACGGTTCCAATGCTTCATTCTCTATCCAGTGGGTTCTGTAAATACACATGTATTGCGTAATCATCAATTTTCAAACCATTTTCATCAATCTTTACTTTTGAAAATGTTCGAAATTCTACAGTATAATACTTGTGAGCAATTTCAACAGAGTCATATATAAATCCATAACATGGTCGTTCTCCTTCCTCATTCAATTTCTTTAGTTCATATTTTTTATATTTTTCGTTAAATGAAACCCATAAACTAATATGGACATATTTGTCAGAAGAAAAGAAATATATACTTTGAATTTTTTTAGTTGTTTTATATCTTAAGTTATATTGATCTGAACCATGATAAACTGCATCACCTTTATAAGAATTGTTGTATATTTTTCTAACTAATTGCATTTTCCAATTTGAGTCCTTTTGAAGCTTAAAGCCTTGAAATTTCAAAAGTTTGGACGCTTCAATTACATCTGTGTTCAAATATTTGAAGATATAAATATCTATGTCTCTTTTTACTTTCATTCTTTCAAGTTCATTCTTCATCCAAAACTCCCTAGGGGATAGATTATTAATTGAGTATTTATCAAGTATTAATTCTGATGTTTCATAGTCTATACTATACTTGCCTAATTTCGAAAGAGCAGATTGTCCAAGAAGTAAAGGGGCGTTTTTGTTATCTATAACATTAGCTCTAATATTATTTAATACTAAATTCCCAATTTGAAATGTTTTCAACATGATTGTTGTCCCCTTAACTATATTGCCAGAAGCGTCAGTATAATTTTTATTGCCAACAATAGAGTTAACATCCAAGTACCCATTCTTAAAAAGAAACATAGCTTCAGTAATTGAAATAGAGACATCAGAAGCGCCAGTATCTAATATAAATTTCATTGAGACTCCATTTACTTTGCAAATTAAATAAAATAACCCTCCTTTCTTTTGCAATTTAATCCTTTCTTGAGAAGAACAAGTCATTTCTCTATTGGTTGGTGTCTCACAAAACAATATTTGTATTTCGTTTGGTGGGACACCAAACGATAGGCGAATTCACTAAAAGTAATACCCTTTTTTGAACTAAATAAACAAAATCCCTCCAGAGAGAGATTATTTCTTGTCCTAAAATAAGTTTATATTTTAAATTGTTGGCGACAACACCACCAATGGCGGAAGTTTATTTATTAAGCACTAAAATGAAATTAATAAATGTATATCCTAATTCAATATTCCAATCGCTCTCATCACCTCTTCCAGCTCTGCCTCGGAATGTACCATGAGTTCGCGTGGTTTACCACCTGTACTTGCACCAACAATTCCTGCAGCTTCCATCTGATCCATAATACGACCAGCACGGTTGTAACCAAGGTTGAAACGACGCTGAAGCATAGAAGTAGAACCGCTTCCAGAGGTCACAACTAATCGAGCGCATTGCTCAAACATTTGATCTACATCTTTCAAGGATTTGGCACCGCCACCACCAGCAAGATCGCCACCATCGGCACCTTCGTATTCGGGTAAATCAAATGCAGTAGGGTAGCCTTGTTGGTTGCCTATGAATTCTACTATACGTTCTACCTCAGGCGTATCTACAAAGGCACATTGTATACGTACTAGTTCGCTTCCATTGAGGATAAGCATATCACCTTGCCCGATCAATTGCTCAGCACCACCAGCATCGAGAATAGTACGTGAATCCACTTTGGCAGAAACTTTAAAGGCTACACGTGCAGGGAAGTTGGCTTTGATGGTGCCTGTAATCACATTCACAGAAGGTCGTTGTGTAGCCACGATACAATGAATACCCACGGCACGTGCAAGTTGTGCAATACGAGCAATAGGCATTTCAACCTCTTTGCCAGCAGTCATAATCAAATCGGCAAATTCATCTACCACTAAAACGATAAAGGGTAAGTACATGTGTCCTTTGGTCGGTAATAATTTTCGTTTGATGAATTTTTCATTGTATTCACGAATATTACGTACGCCTGCATCTTTCAACAAATCATATCGATTGTCCATTTCTATACAAAGCGCATTCAAGGTATTAATCACCTTCTTGGTATCGGTGATAATGGCTTCTTCTTCATTGGGCAATTTTGCCAGAAAGTGCTTCTCAATGACTTTGTATATTGATAGCTCCACTTTTTTAGGATCTACCATTACAAACTTTAATTGAGAAGGATGTTTTTTGTACAATAAGGAAACAAGGATCGTATTAATCCCGACTGATTTACCTTGCCCTGTTGCACCTGCCATTAATAAGTGAGGCATTTTTGCTAGGTCTACGATATAGTTTTCATTGTCAATTTTTTTACCCAACGCAATCGGTAAACTAAAATCGTTGTGAATAAATTTATCAGATGCAATCAATGTACGCATAGATACAAATTGCTTTTTCAGATTGGGGACTTCGATACCTATCGTACCTCTACCAGGAATAGGTGCTATGATACGAATGCCCAATGCAGATAAACTCAATGCAATATCATCCTCTAGGTTACGAATTTTAGAAATACGAACACCTTCGGCAGGTACTATTTCATACAATGTAACTGTAGGTCCTACCGTTGCAGAAATTTTAGCAATAGAAATTCCAAAACTTTTCAGTGTATTAATAATCTGATTTTTGTTTAATTCCAATTCGTTTTTATCAATAGAAATGTCCTCGTTGGAACGTTGTTCGAGAAGATCAAGCGTTGGGAATTTATAATTGCGAAGTTCAAGGGAAGGGTCATAAGGTTCATCTGTTCCTACGCTCGCGTGGGCGTCTACGATTTCTTCAATAGGGTCATCTATTTTTACTACTTCTAATGTTAGGTCAGATGCAGGCGGAGAATACGTTTCTGTAGCGATAGGTTCAAGTTCGATTTCCTTTGGTTGTTCAGTAACAATAGGTTGATCAATCACTTGATTGATTTCAATGGGTAGTTCATTTGATGGTTCAGGAATATTATCAGCCTGAGATGTGGCAGTTTCATTCCAAAAGGATTCAGGTACTTGGACACTATCACCAGTAATTAATTCTTCCAATGAGGCTGTTTCAGCATAATTGGTTTCTTCATGAACTGGAATAGTAGAAAGTTGTTCATCAATTTGAATAGTAGATTTCTTAACTTTAAGAGGTTCAAGTGCTGGTACAGGTGTGGTTTCATCTTCTTTTTTCTCAAATAATCGATGCCAGAATGGTAATCGGAAAATAGGATTAAAAATAAGAATAAGTAGTACAAGTGCTAATCCAATCATGATTAAAGTTGTTCCTACATTTCCTGCAAGTATCCTTAGATGTTCGATGATTACATTACCAAATTGACCACCCCAAGGGAAAGGGAATTGCTTTGAAGGTAAGAAATAAGCCAATACAGGCGATAATAATATAATCACCAATGATGAATAAAAAAATGTACGAATAGTAGATGCAATACGTTGATGAAGTAATAAATTGAGCCCCCAAATTCCTAAAAAGAAAGGAAAAGCAATTGATGCAACTCCAAATCCATTATAAATAAGTTGATGGGATAAAAATGCACCTAATCGACCGCCTGTGTTCTGTATTAGAAGTTCATTATTGAAAAGAAAATCAACAAGTCCATGATAATTGAGTACTTTATCTTGATCCAATTTCCAAGTAGTAAAATAGGAGAAAAAAGAAACAAATAAAAATATTGAAATCAAAATGAAAAGTACACCAACTATTTTCTTCAATTGATCGTCTATAAATGTATAGATTCGTTTGAAAATAGGTATAGATTGTTCTTTTTTTATTGACTTTTTAGAGGGTGGAGTGTTTTTTTGCGACTTGCTTTTTGCCATGACGCACAAACCTACATTTTTTTTATGAAAAAAATATTCTCTAAAAAGTATTCCTTTTGGAAATACGATTGAATAGAAAGAATGTTTGTCAAATGTATTTTAAATGACAATTGGGAAAAAATAAAAAAAAGAGTAAATTTGTTGAATATAATGACGATTCTAAATTTTAGAATTTGTTTTAATAAGAGTTACATGAAGATTAAATTACATTCTTTATTGTCTTTACTAACAATCCTAATGCTAGGATTAGTAAACGATAGTAAAGCTCAAATAACGGTAGCGGGTAATCAAACAGCTACTATACTTGCACAGACACTCGTAGGTGCTGGTGTTACCATTTCTAATCCTACTATGAATTGTCCTGGTAATGCGAATGGTACATTTGTAGTAACACCTCCCAATACAACCAATTTAGGTTTGCAAGGAGGAATTATACTTACTTCTGGTACTGCACAAACAAATGGTGCTATTCAAGGGGCAAATGGACCTGCTTTAGGGCCATCAACCTCTAACAATACAGCTGGAGATGCCGATTTAACTTCTCTTATTGGTGGTGCTACATTTGATGGTTGTATTTTAGAATTTGATTTTGTACCATTGGGTGATTCGGTTAAATTTGATTATGTATTTGGTTCTACAGAATACCCAAGTTTTACTTGTTCTAATTTTAATGATGTATTTGGATTTTTCATAAGTGGTCCTGGAATAGTAGGTCCGTTTTCGAATAGTAGTCAAAATATTGCCTTAGTTCCTGGTTCTACAACTTGCCCAGTAGGTGTAAGTACAATTTATTGTCCAAATCAACCAGGTTGCTGTAATACTGCAAATACGAATTGCTTTAATCTTACGCCTGGTTGTGCTATGTTTAATGCAGTTAACAATACTTGTGCTTATTTCGTATGTAATACTGCAGGCACTTCTGTCAACTATCAGGGTTTTACGACTCCATTGCAAGCTGTAGCTGTGGTTCAACCATGTTCTACCTATCACTTGAAACTTGCCATCGCAGATAAAGGTGATGGTATACTTGATTCAGGGGTGTTTTTAAAAGAGGGTAGCTTAACCTCAAATTCAATTTCGTTTTTTCCTCAGTCATCGTTGAATAATCCTTTCCCATATATTGTAGAAGGTTGTGCTTCTGGGTTTGTAAAAGTGACTCGACCAGCAGCTACACCTTTTCCTTATACGATTAATTATCAATTAGGTGGAGTTGCTACATACCCTGCCGACTATGCAGTATCAACTATTCCTCCAGGTGCACCTTTTGGCAGTGTTACAATACCAGCAAATGATACAGTTGCTTATTTAGCTATAGCAGCTATTCTAGATGGTTTGCCAGAAGGGACTGAAGAAATTAAAATTTATCAACTTGCACCATGCTCAAATAATATTGTAGATTCTGTAAGCTTATTTATTAGTGATACGTTTGCAGTCCATATCATTACGCCTGATACAGCAATATGCAAAGAAGACAGTGTAAATATATTAGTTTTTGGAGATGATTCATTACAATATAGTTGGACTCCAATCAATAATATCAACAACCCCAATATAAAAGAACCAACAGTAAGTCCAAATGTCACAACTGATTATGTTGTATGTGCTACATTGCCTAACTCAGGGTGTGCACCTAAATGTGATACTATAAAAATTACAATCAATGAGCCACCATTGGTTAAAATTGGTAATGATACCATTCTCTGTAAGGATATGGTGGTCCAGTATAACGCAACCATTACGCCAAATCAAACCTATACCTATGCTTGGTCCGGAACAGGATCGGCGTATTTAAATAATATTACAATACCTAACCCTATTGCTACTTATGCTCAAACAGGCAATTTTGATTTGATATTGCATGTAGAACCACAAGCTGCAGGATGTGCTGGCGACGATACAATTAATATTTTGGTATTGCCAAATGATATTTTTCTTCACAATGGAGATACGATTCTATGTAAGGGAGCTCAAGTAGATATAAATGTTACAGGGCATCCATTGTTTTCATATGCTTGGACTCCGCCTGATTATTTGAATAATCCGTCAATTGAAGATCCGATTTCAATTCCGGATTCAACTGTGAAATATACTGTAACAGCTACCTATCCAGGATGTATTCCAATGGTGAAATCATTCAATATTGAAGTACAGCCAGTACCAATAGTATTTGCTGGAAATGACCGTGAAATGTGTGATTGGGATACAGTGCAATTACATGCAACCGTAATACCATCATGGTATAATCAATATTCATATAATTGGTCACCTTCCACCGATTTAAATAATGGGACAATACCAAATCCAGTATTTGATGGGCATACTACGCAGAATATAGATTTGATTGTTTCAACGCCTATTGGATGTTCAGATACTGATAATTTGGTGATTACTGTTTACCCTACAGAATTTGCAACTATTTCTCCAGAAGATATTACGATTTGCCCAAAAGACACTGTTTTTTATACTGCCAATGGGGGTGTTTCATATCATTGGATTCCTGGTTTGTATTTAAGTGATACATTGAGTAATTCACCTTTTTCTGTACCCAATATTCCTATAGAATATACTGTATATTCTACAAGTACACATGGTTGTGTTGATACTGATATCGTGCGAATTGCAGTTGCTTCTAGTGCTGTATTAGATGCTGGAGATGACGTTACACTTTACCCTGGAGAATCTATCATGTTGACTCCACAAGGGAATTGTTCATTCTATACTTGGTCACCCAATTATCATCTTACAGCTATTAATATAGAAACTCCTGTAGCCAATCCTCCAGTTACTACTAAATATTTTGTAGCAGGAACAACCGAATTTGGATGCAAAATAATAGATTCAATTACTATTAGGATTTCTGATGAAACTATATTAGATTTGCCTAGTGCATTTAGTCCCGGTAGCGGTACTAGTATCAATGATGACTTGAAAATAATTAAACGAGGCCTTGCTACGCTTAGTTATTTTAGAATTTTCAATAGATGGGGAGAGCTTGTTTTTGAGACTCAAGATATTGAAAAAGGATGGAATGGTCAATTCAAAGGGAAGGTACAACCAATGGGCACTTATGTATATGTAATCGATGCTAAAACCTCAACAGGTAAGCGTTTTTACAAACAAGGAAATGTAACATTAATTCGATAAAAAACTATGCTTCATACAATGAATATTCAAAAAGCAACCCGTAAAATAGCTACTACTTTTTTAGCAGTCGCATCTTTATTTACAGCACAAGCTCAAGATATGCACTTTACACAATTCAATGGTGCTCCTATGATGTTGAATCCCGCTTTGACAGGTAATTACACAGGAATGTATCGTGTAACTGGTATATATCGTAATCAATGGTCAAGCGTTACTACACCTTATGTTACATTTGGTGGGTCAGTTGATGCACCTTTATTTAGAGATATTGCTGTTGATGATTATTTAGGAGGTGGATTGAGTGTTTACAATGATCGTTCAGGAGATGGCAATTTGGCTAATTTAACTGCACTTGCATCATTAGCCTATCATAAATTTTTAGGAAGTAATTCAGATAAATCTTTATCACTTGGATTACAAGGAGGATATACTCAAAAATCAATCGATTTATCAAGATTGTATTGGGGTGATGAATTTAAAAATGGTGGATTCCAACCTGGAACAACTGGAGAGCAATTAAATCCAAAAGTAAAATATTTCACTGCGAATGTCGGATTGAATTGGCAACATGCAACTGGTGAAAATTTTGGTTATAGTATCGGTGTAGCAGGTCACAATTTAAATCAACCAAAAGAATCATTTCTTAAAAAACAAAATAATGAAGTAGGACTTGGAATGCGCATCAGTAGTCAAATTGGAGCTATTTGGTATGCGTCACCACGTTTAAGTATTCGACCTGCTTTTTTATATCAAACGCAAACAGCTGCTACAGAAATGATTGCAGGATCTGAATTCTTATATGTTGTAGGTGAATCAGAAATTCGTTCAGATGCAACTGGAGTATTTATCGGTGGTTGGTATCGTTTTGGCGATGCAGCATTGGTTACTGCAGGTTTGGAATTCAAAGGTTTTAGACTTGGTTTCGGCTATGATTACAACATGTCTGACTTAAAAGTAGCATCTGGTGGTAACGGTGGATTTGAAATTTCATTACGTTACGTTAAGCCTAATCCATTGGATTTTGCTCGCAGAATTGCGTTCCCTTGTGCAAGATTTTAAAAAAAAATCTAGCAACGTTTCCTTTTTTAAATTATTAAATCTATATTTACGCCTATATATAACATTTCAGAGAAATGAGAAGAAAACTATTGCTATTATCGATGATTTCTGTTTTCCTAAGTTTAGGGACAGTAAATGTACAAGCAGGTCCTAAAGAAGACCCAGCAGCTAAACTGCCATTTAAAAAGAAAATGAAATGGGCTGATGGCTTGTTTAAAATTGGAAGTTTCTATACTGCCGAAGAATATTATTATCAATTAAAGAAAGAGCAACCTCGAAATCCTTATTTAGCATATATGTTAGCTGAGTGTATGGCCGAAACTCGTGACTATCCACCTGCAGCAGAATATTATGCCGAAGCATTTGCAATTGCTCCAGAAAAATATCCTGAATCTCCCTACAAAGAAGGGAAGATGAGAAAGCAAAATGGCGACTATGAAAAAGCAATAGAGCGTTTTGAATATTATATCAAAAATTATCATGGCAAAAACAAGAAAATGAAATTGTATGCCAAGCGTGAAATTGATGGATGTAAAATGGCTATGCGTTCGTTGAATGATCCAGGAAGAGCTTTTGTAAAAAATGCAGGACCAAATATCAATACAGTTAATACTGAATTATCTCCAATGCCTCTAGGTGATACTGCTTTAGTTTTTGCTACAATGAATTCAGCAAAAATTATTGAAGTAGGAAAGGATAAAAGAAAAGATTACGTATCTCGTTTTATGTGGGCTCCAAAAGAATTTGATCGAACTCGAATCAAAGATAGTTTTGAAGTTGCCATGAAATTTGAAGATGGTAAATTCAATGATGCAAAATATCATGTTGGAAATGGCTCATGGAGTCCTGGTGGAACACGTTTCTATTTCACAAAATGTATCGAAGAAGATAGCATGGATATTAAATGTAAAATTTGGGTAGCTGAATTGTCAAAAGGGCAATGGGGTTCACCGAAATTAATGGATGAATTTATCAATGATCCAATGTCATCCAACACAAATCCATATTGTGCAATGATTGGAAAGAAAGAAGTATTGTTCTTCTCTTCTGATCGTAAATTACAATCTGCTGGTGGATTTGATATTTGGTATTCAGTTTATGATTCAGCTCGTAAAACATATCGTCGTCCACAAAACTGTGGAAAAAAAGTAAACTCATGGGGTAACGATGTTACACCTTACTATGATTCACGTCGTGGAAAATTATATTTCGCATCCAACGGTTGGGAAAACATGGGTGGATATGACATTTTCTCTGCAGATGGAGGACCTTCTAGATATACAAATCTTCAAAATTTAGGATTCCCTATTAATTCTTCTGCAGATGACTTATATTATGTTCAAGATCCTGGAGCAAAAGATAATGCTTATGTAGTATCAAATCGTTTAGGTAGTTTATATAAAAAGAACCCAACATGTTGTGATGACATTTGGAGAGTGATTAAAGAGCCAAATTTCTATGTAAAAGGTGTTGTAATAGATGAAGTTACAAATGAGCAAATTCCTCAAGTCGTAATCAAAATGAACGAAGATGGTGCTAAAGTATTAAAAGATACATTCTATTCAAAAGAGGGTAATTTCTTATTCTACACTCCATTGGGTAAAAACTACACAATTACTGCTGATAAATCAGCTTATATTTCAGGTAGAACTACAGTAAGTACTTCAGGTAAATCAGTAATGGATCCAGATGATACTACACTCGTAACAATCTATATGAGAAAAATTACAAATGATTTTGAATTTCATGTTCAAAATGTGTATTACAATTTTGACAAAGGTGATTTTCAACCAGATTCTTATGGTGCATTAGATTCAATGGTTCGTTTTATGCAAGATAATCCTTCTGTAAGTGTTGAAATTCGTTCTTACACTGATGGTAAAGGTGAAGATGAATATAACAATGAATTGTCTGTAAAACGTGCGCAAGCTGTTATGAATTACATGGCTACTAAAGGTATAGATCGTGGCCGAATGATTGCTCGTGGAGAAGGGAAGAAAAACCCATTGAAACCAAATACAATTAATGGTAAAGACAACCCTGTAGGTCGTCAATACAACCGCCGTACTGAGTTTAGAGTGATAGGTGATATTCCTGAAATGAGAGTAATTTATGATCAAAATCGACCAGAATACATTGACAAATCTGGCAATGACAAAAGAAACGAAAACCTTAAAATTAATAACGACGTAGAAGATGATGGCGTTCCACCAGCAGGTGAAACTAAATCTGGAAGCCGCGTTGGAGGGGAATAAAATATTGGATGTATTACAATTAAAACCCTGCATTGCAGGGTTTTTTTTAGCGAAAACAATTTTTTAAGAAAATAACTAGTACATAACAAACATTTGCAACTATTTTTACGTCTAAATATTAAAGGAAGGGGAGCTATTTTTCCTTCACAAAAAAATAAATCTAATCAATATGAAAAAGCTACTTACAATTTTAGGATTTTTATTTCTAGGGAATGTTGTCTTTGCACAAGCAACGAATACACCTTCTGCCACAGTGAAAAAGCAAATTGAAGTATTGAAAAATGCCGATTTAAACTTGACTGATGTGCAATTAGGCAGAATCACTACTGTATTAATGGGCGAAGAGCAAAATTCGGTAAAAGTACTAAAAGCAGTTGAAGGGAATAAGTCCTTACTTGAAATGCGTTTAAAAGAAATTAAAGACCACAAAATCAGTAATATTAAAGGTGCAATGTCTCCTCAACAAGTTGAGAAATTTGACGCTTTGAAATTAGCTGATAAACTTTAAACCTTTTTTTCAGTCCAAATAGGGATTGAATAGTTTTTTCAAAATTGATATAGGAATTAATTAACTTTTAGTATTGCGATATGGAATACTATTTGATGATATTACTACGTTGATATTTAAACAATAAACCTACTTAAAAAAATATACACATGAGACAACTTAAAATAGCTACTCAGATTACCAATAGGGATAGTCAAGCAGTAGAGAAATACTTACAAGATATTAGTCGTATCCCTATGATTAATGCAGAAGAAGAAACAGTATTAGCTCAAAAGATACGTGGCGGCGGAGCCGAGGCTAAATATGCTTTGGAGAAAATGGTTAAATCAAATTTACGTTTCGTTGTATCTGTGGCTAAACAGTACCAACATCAAGGGCTTACGTTGAGTGATTTGATAAATGAAGGAAACCTTGGTCTTATCAAGGCAGCGCAACGATTTGACGAAACCAAAGGGTTTAAATTCATTTCATATGCAGTTTGGTGGATTCGTCAGTCAATATTGCAGGCATTGGCAGAACAAGGACGTCTTGTCAGATTACCACAGAACAAAATTGGCACATATAATAAAGCGAATAAAGCAATGATTGCCTTTGAACAAGAAAATGAACGTGAGCCTTCTGTAGAAGAGTTAGCTGGTATTTTAGAAATGTCAGAAACTGAAATTGCTAGTATTTTTGTTACTAATTCTCGTCACACCTCGTTAGACGCTCCAGTACATGAAGCAGAAGATGTAAGTATGGGTGATTTATTGACTGGCTCGAATGATACAGATGATAATGTAATACAAGATAGCTTACGAGAAGAAATTAAGCGTATTTTGAAATCGTTGAGTCCGCGTGAATCAGAAATCGTAAGTGCGTATTTTGGGTTGGATGGTAACGATGGGCCTACAATAGAGCAAATTGGTCAAAAATATGATTTGACAAAGGAAAGAATTCGTCAGATTAAAGAACGTGCAATAAAAAGACTTCAAAAAGCAAGATATAGCAAATCGCTTAAATCATATTTAGGCTAACGATAGTTTTGGTTGGTTTGGTTTTTATACAAGAAAGGGGCTGTTGGTTACAGCCCCTTTCTTTTTGTACGATTTTTTAGTATCAAGTTTTGAATTATTGCTTGGTTTTCAATTATGTATACAAATGCTAGTTTTTATTTTTTCTTTGATTTTTCTTGTGCCGATGTCCTATCATCATTTCCAATCTTAAATATTCCATAGATTATTTCGTTGGAAGCTTGTTCGGCTGTTTTATAAGAAAATTCTGTTTCTGGTATAATTATAGTTTGATTATTTTTTACAGAATAATGAGCAATATTAAATGCTCCTTTTTTATCAAAAGAAACATAAACATCAATATCTGCATTGTTGGGAGATTCTATCCACTGAATATTGGCTTGTTTAATCAAGGAAACAATTTTTTGCTCATCGGATGTTTTAGCATTTACTTGTAATTTCATTTCCATGGGTAACCCAGAAAAAGGGATTAATTGAGGATAAGTATTGTACAATGTAGTAAGGTCTTTTTGTATTGAAGATTTTTTATTTATTTCTTGATTACATAAAATGATTGCTTCGTTACATCGTGCTAAAAATAATTTTTCATAAGTAGGATTTACTTGCATTTCATTCATTGCACTTTCTAAATATGATTTTGCCTCATTATATTTTCCTTTCTTCATTAATAGCTTTGCTAAAAATAATTTGTAGTAACGTTTAACCTGGTATCGTTTGTCAGTTTTTATTTCATTTTCAAATTTTGTAATAAAAAAATTGGTTGAAAAACCATCTAAAAGTTGCCAAATCTCATCAAATGAAACTGTACTCTCTGTAGAAAATAATTTATATATAACTCTATCTCGCTCTGGATTAGTTGCAAATTGATTTATCATTAAAAATTGCAACCCATATTTTTCAATTGTGAGCTGACTTAACTTGCCCAAATCACTCGGTGAATACCACCAGTTTTTATTTTCAAATTTCACTTGTTCTATTTCACGCATTTTAATTATTAGATTAATCAATGATATACTAAAATCATAATGACTTTGACCAAGTGTAGTGCCTATATGTATCTCTTTAAATTGCTCTGCACGAAGAGCATATCGTTTTGCAATTTGAATTTGACCATTGTAAATTAAATTTCGGGCTAAAGCAATATTATACCAACCAAAACCAGGTGTTGATCCATTGGCTTTAATAAGCTCTTTCATTTCATCGATTCCTTCAAGATTTGTGCCTTTGTATTCGTTTAAAATTGATGAATAATAGAATGACTCCTTCATTCGTTTATCACTAGGGTCTTGTGTTTTTGCTTTCTTGTAGTATTGTTCAGCTTCATCAAATTTCCCTTGTATTAGACAGAATGTAGCGTAATTATTTTCTGGAAAATAAGTTGTTGATTTTAATTTGTCGTAGTAGTATGCTCCAGATTCAATATTCAATTGATAGCTATATAAAATTGACTTGTAATGCCATACACCAGGCATTTTTTCATTTTCGTAATTAACAGTGAAAATGGTTTTATTCAATGCAGCATCACGCTTTATCTTTTGTGCACTGCTATCCAAAAGTCGATTCGCATACTTTTCATTTTCATCAATGGAGTTTTTTAAAAAAGGATATTTAGACGAAGTATAAAATCGATTTCGATGCACAGTCCAAGCCATTGAATTGAAAGTTTCTGTATAGATTTCTAATTGCAAGTCTGCCTTTTTGCATTTTTGTAATAATGCCCATACTTTTTCAGGATCATCCATGTTTGTATAGCATTGATTTAAAGCATAGGTAATAAAATCCCAGTCACGCTGATATTTCATTACTTTCATATATTCCATTACATCTGAAGTTCGTGTTTTTATTTGCCTACTGAAATCATGATTCATCAGTTCCATCGCTTTTTCAAATTGCTCAGCAGCAGCTTTGAATCCAATATAATCTGCCGCATGTTCAAACTTATAGCCACCTTCATACATCCATCCTACATAGTATGTATTGTCTAGTCGTTTGAATTCTCTACCTCGAGGTAAGGCATCTTTGCTTGTATATGAAATACCAGAGCGCTTTGCATCTATTTCATATCGTAAGGCATCTTTTGATTGGGAAAACAGCAATATAGGGATATGGAATAAAGTACAAATGATAAGGACTTTTATACCAATGTTTTTATTCAACCAATTTGTTTCAATTATACTCATTCAGTTTTCATCCATTTTGACATTTAAAAGTAGTGCAAAGGAGTCCATCTGTAAAATAAAATTTTGTGAATGTTTCGAATGTTTTGATTTTAGGCAAAGCTTCACTTTTTTATGTACTTCAATTCCATTACTTTTGACCAAAAATATTAAGCAATGAAGCAACTTTGTAAGATTTTATTTATAAGTATTTTAGCGATTTCAGTTTCGGGATGTAAGAAGAAAACAAATTGTGATGCACCTACTACAACTGCACCAGCTAATGAAGTTACGACTTTGGCCAATTACATTTCTTCTAATAGTATTTCAGCAGTGAAAGATGATCGAGGATTTTATTATAATATACAATCTGCTGGTGGTGATAAGCCTGATGCATGTAGCACAGTTAGGGTCAATTATAGCGGTGCATTGACCAATGGATCTGTGTTCGATTCTGCCAACGATGTTTCATTTCCATTGGCAAACTTAATCGTAGGGTGGCAACAAGGAATTCCATTAGTTGGAAAAGGAGGTAAAATTATTTTATATCTACCGCCAAGTTTAGGATATGGAAGCAATGCTCAATCTGGCATACCTGCCAATTCGATTTTGATTTTTACTATAGAGCTATTAAGTTTTTAAATAGTACTTTAAATAACTATTTCTATTGTACTATTTAACTTAACATCTTCATAAAATCATCTGTATAGTAATGAAAAAATTATTATTTACAATTCTTGCAATTGTATTCAATTATATTTGTTTTGCTCAATTTTCTATACTTGGAAAAAGCACTGGGTTTGAAGAGCCAGAGGAAGGTTATGCAAAAGTTTTGATCCTAAAAAATAAACATACTGCATATATCCACATTACACCTTCGGATGGGATATTGATTAAGTTTTATGATGAATCATACAAACAATTAAAATCGAGAAATGTAGAACATAAATTTGGCAAATTAAAAGGCATGAATGTTGAAGCATGTTTTGAAATTAATAGTGAGATTGTTCTTATGATTAGTGAATATGATGGACGTATTCCAATTTTATATCGAATAGTATTAAATGGTGATACTGGTCAAATTGTTTCACAAGAAGAAATTGCACGTTTGAAGAAAATCACTATGTCTCAAGGTTATGCATCAAAATTTGGAGGGGTGCCTTTACCAGATTTTATAGTTCGGAAAGATCCTTTGAGTGATAATTATGTAGTTGCATTATTTAATTCGTTTGAATCCGAACGCGACCAACGTGTGGAGTTAATGCACTTTAATAATCAACATGGAATTATTAGCAAATCCTATTTGAGTACACCTGAAGATAAATATAAGTATGTTAATATATTGGATGTTGCTGTCGATGGAAGTAGTGTAGCTTATGCATTAGTTTATGGATTTAATACTTCCTGGAATTCCAAGAATAAAGTGGACAAATTAAATTGATCATTAAGCTGCATTTTTTAAATTGTTATTGGCTAAATTTAAAGAAAATAAGGAAAATGTAGAATATACAAGCATTGAAATAGAAGATGGAATCTCTACAACTGATGGAATATTAAAATATAATCCTATAACTAAGAATCTACACTTGATAACTCAAGTTCAATTAAGAAAGCAGTCGAATGCACTTGATTATTTTTTCATGTATTCGGGAAAAGAAATGTTTTCTGTTAATCATTATATTTTAAATCCTACTTCGAATGAATTGAAAAATTTATCATCGGTGAATTTAGAAGACGTTGATAAAAAATTCAAAGAATTATTTAATAAAAAAGAAGGGTACTCAGGGGTGTTGCAAAATTTTTATATTAATGATGATGGAGGGTATACTTTTTTATTTGAAGGTTTATTTATTACAGTTACGACTACTACTGGTGGAACTAGTTCGAGAACTTCCACAACATATGAGTTAGGTGATATAGCTATTATTAATTTTGATGTCAACAATCAAATGAAATCAACTGCCTTGATACCCAAAGGTCAAATATTAAATAATTCGATTATGACAGGCGGGGAAGGTGTAACGGCATCGCCTTTGTATCATTACAAACGTGATTATTCTGCTCAATGGTTGAAAGGAGGAAATCAATTCAAATCTTTTGCATATCTTAATGGGAAAAAGAAAAACTATATACTATTAAATGATGTTGAGAATAATGATGAACTAATGCATCAAGGTAAATTAAGAACTATTATGGGTTTAGGTGAATGTGATGCATTTTCATTTGAAACCAATTCGGGCAATATTTTACCTTCTAGAAAATTTGTTTTTGGTAAACCTTCAGGTAAAAAAGATCATAATTTAGCAATATTTACAGTGTCAGATTATGATAGGGATCGAAACATTTATGCTACCTTGAAACTTGAAATTGACGGCCGTGATCGTAAAGTAAAATTGGTTTGGATGCAATCTGAATAATCTAATTATTGGACCAAGGTAATTTCACCTTTGTAAATTGTTTCTTTAGTTGTATTTGGGTCAATGTACTTAAGATAATACATGTAAGTACCAATATCTTGCTTTACAAATCTATACGTACCATCCCAACCATCGTCCTGCAACTTAGTATAAAATATTTCCTCTCCCCAACGGTTGAATATTTTTAATATATAATTATCAGGAGGTGTAATACACTTGAAGGTAGGTTTGAATATATCATTTTTCATATCACCATTTGGCGAAAAGGCATTAGGTATAAATACATCACATTGACAAGCACTTACAATTAAAGTGTCTTTTACAAGTTCACAAGGAGGAAGTGATACTGTGGCAATATAAATCCCTTTTTCGTTGATAGTTCTTACGGGTGCGATAGTATTGTCATTCCAACTATAATTGGCATTGAGTGTTGTAATGTCTATTGTAATACTTTCATTGTTGCAAAGGGTTGTATCTTTTCCTAATGATAGAGTAGGTAGTTGAGTTACGATTAGGTTAGTCGTGATAATACTATCGCATCCATTTGTATTATTAATAGTATCAATATAGGTTCCACTTGTATTTACAATTGTGCCACTTGGCAAGGTGTATGATTTGTTTGAACAAATAGTTGCTGTTGCTGAAGATGTAGTATTATTTGCCAGCGTAAGTATTGTGGTGATAATAGAATCACAACCAAAGGATGTGGTTAAATTGCTTATGTAATTACCAGCTGTATTTACAGATGAACCGTTAGGTAATAAATATGAATTGCCGTTGCAAATAGAGGCATAAACGGTATCATTATATATTGGATGATTTGTGAAATTGATATATACAATACTATCCTGATTAATAGAATTGAGCAATGTATCCGTATATAACCCAGGGGAAGTAATGACTGTATTGTTTGACAACGTATAACTTTGACCGGGGCAAACTGTTACATTAATAACACCACAACTAAAAATAAAAGAAATATTGTTTGAAATAATTTGGCAAGAAGATGGTTTTAGTACTGTTACCTTATAAGTATGTCCAGTTATTAAACCTGTAATTCCATTTGAAGAAGTACCTGCATTTACAACATTGGTTTGTATAGATGTGTTTGTAGTAGAATCGGTCCAGATAAATGTATAACCAGATGTAAGGTCGGGATTTGTAATTGTAACATAAGCTGAGTCAGGACAAATAATGTTTGATGTTAATTGTATATTTCCTGCTGGCGCGATAGCACACGTTGTATTTGGATCCACAGCAGCTACAAAACCATTGCCAGTGATGTACAATAGATTGTTGATTGGATTATTACTGATGTCATAAATGGCTTTATTATTCTGACCCGCAATTTGAATGGTATCTTGTATTGTAAATGAATTTCCATTGAATCCATAGCGAAGTATATTGCCATTGTTACCACCTATAAATACTTCATTGCAATTGTTTGAATAGATTCCACCTTGCATACGTGCGGTATAGCCTGAAACTTGTAATGGAGTGCCAACGGGTAATCCGTTATTCTTATCATATGCTGCAAGGTTTAATCCATCATAATAAAATAAATAACTATTGTTGACAGAAAGACAATTGAAGCTATTTGAGAAGCTGGTTAATCCTGTATAGGGTTTGTTATCGTTTTCTACAAAGGTATTAAATCCGCTTGGTGAGTTCCACAATGCAAATGCATAGGTAGGAGTCAATTTAAATATTTTATTATTAATCGCCGGTGTTCCATTGGATGCAAATATTAAAAATACTTCACCATTCAAATCTAAGGTAGAGCATATTACGTATTGACCTAAACCTCCTGCACCTGAAACGGCAGAAGTAGAAACGATACCTGATTGAGGATTGATAATTCCAAAATTTAGATTTGAGTTACTACTTCCACCCATTGCTATTACATTCCCATTGGTACAATTAAATTTCATTTCACATATAGATTGTATTTGATTATTTGGAGTAGAAATAAAATTGTCATAAACGCCATTGTTGTCAAGACGAATAACGGTTGCACCTGTCACTGGATTATACCCTTGGCTTAAGTAAACTTTGCTAGATATTTTATCTACAATGAAATTACCCACGCTACCATAAATGCCATTGGTTGCATATGGTGACGTATTCCAATTGGGGACTACTAAGCTTCCAATAAATGTCCAAACTAGATTGCCCGATATATCATATTTAGCTAGTTTAGGTGCAGTAGTCGTGCTATTGATGCCACCACCACCACCGAGTACAAATAAGTTGCCCAACACATCATAATCTACATCATAACCCATATTGGACAATGTAGCAGTTGCGCCCAACAATGTATTGGTATTACTGACCCATGGGTCAATGATGAGTTTTTTTGAATGTTGAATTGGTTTTGTAGGCTTAAATGAAATCTCATGTTGGTTGTTATTTGAATAATTTATTTCTACAGGTGTTCCATCTTCATAAAAAGCTTTTAATGATGATTCAACGAGCGTTGAATACTTCGATTGAATTGACAATGAAGATTTGTTATTTTGAACTTCAACATAAGTATTTGAAGAGTACTTAAACTTTACTTGACTCAAATCAGCATTTGGATGTAGAATTAAAGTATACTCTATACCTCCTTTTGGATTTAATTCATAACAGACATCAATGTTGTTATATAGGTTTTTGTAAGTTATTTTTTCGTAACCATATGAGTTGAATGCTGCATCGCCAAAGGTGAAATAATGTGAGGTTTTATTCGAAGAAACTGCTTTACAAAAGGATGAATGATTTAGCCATTCAAATGAAATCAATTCATCTTCATTTTTTTGATTAGTTGTATTGATATGAAAAGTAAATCCTTTAGAAGAAATATAGATTTCATCTTGTTGATGTTGAATTGCAAAATCAACTGGTGATATAGTATAATTGAGGTAATCGTATTGACCATTGTTTTCAATGAAAAAATTTGTCTTGAAAATATCGGTACTCAAAAAACTTTTTCGTTCACTAGATGAAGTGAAAAATGAAATGGCAAATAGTATAAATAGAAAATAGGGTTTCATTCTAGGTTTTTAGATTAAGAAATCAGCTACGAAGATAAATCCAATGTAATTGACTGACAATTAAATTAATTACTAAAAGGAGTATTACTATTTATTATCATCTAGCTATTAAATGAATTGAACAATTCCTAATAGATTTAGTATTATAATCACAATAGCTTGAGAATATCCAATTAGTTGGGATTTACAACAAAAAAACCACAACATTACTGTTGTGGTTTTTTGCGGACCGGACGGGACTCGAACCCGTTCCTACATGCATGTAGGAACCGTGACAGGTGATAAAATAGTCAAGAATTATTGAGTATATTTTTCTCGGAAGAAATCAAAGCAATTAAACTAACATGCCCATATTTTTTAATTTTTTTCTCTTTGGAAAGAGCTTCAGTTTTGGTTTTAAATTCAAAGATAGCGACTAATCTCCACGGACATTTAGTAGAGGTGTAAGTTGAAAGTTTATTATTGTGTTGTTCTAATCTATCATATGGATTTGATGAATATCCCTTATAATAAGAATGGTCAATTAAACTTTGGATGATGTAAACAAAATGCATTTGAAATTAAAATTAAAAAAACCACAGAAAATCTGTGGTTTTTTTGCGGACCGGACGGGACTCGAACCCGCGACCTCCGCCGTGACAGGGCGGCATTCTAACCAGCTGAACTACCGATCCTTGGTTAAAATTGGGAGTGCAAATATACACGACTTTTAGGAATTAGCAAATATCCTTTCTAAATTATTTTTTTTTGTCGATGATATGTTCATAAAGTTGCCTAAAAGCCTCTCCAAACTTCATTTCTTTACTATTTGGTTGGTGAGCACCAAATTTCCACATTCCATTAGCATAATAGATTTGATAGTAAAAAAGGAATGTTTCATTGGCAATGGTCTTATCTAAATCCCCACGTCCAAATTTCGGAATAAACACCTCAAGTGTATCCTTATTTTGTTGAGTAAAATAGAATCCTTGACTAAACCATTCCAACATACGTGCATCTTCACTCGGATGATTCAATAATAGGTTTTTTTGGATAGGATATGAACGCCATCGAATAGAATCCGAATGTTGTAGTAATGAATATTCTCCTACCAATAATGAGCTGTCAGTATTGACTAAGCTATACCAAAGCAAATTATTGAGAATGGTAGGGTTGCTCATATAGCCTTTGCTACTAATTTGATTTGCTTGTATTGATTGTTTAAAGTGTTTGTCTGCAACTGCTTTATTTACGAAGGTCATACTGAAATAAGCGATAGCATACAATAAAGTTGCATTCATCCATCTACTACGAAGAATGCTATTGTTTTTATATAGTAGGGCCACCACAACCATAATTAAAATGGGTAATGTCAGAAATAAATCGGCAATGGCGATATTATTGAGGGATACCAGTTGTTTAGAAAATGGCAGAAAAATTCGTGTGCCATAATTCGTGAAAATATCAACCAATGAATGTCCCCAAAGGCAAATAATCCAAAGCAAAAACCATTCTCGATATGCAATTTTCTTTTTAAATAAAAGATAAAACAAAAATGCCATAGGGAAAGCAGTCAAAAATTCTACAAAAAATGAATGCGTATAACTACGATGATATAGTACGTATTTGCGAGGGTCACTTAACCCAGAATAGAGGAGGTCGAAATCAGGAAAAGTTTTTGCCAATGCACCTATCCAAGCTGCTTTGCGGCCAATTTTTTTGCCAAGTACTTTGTCGCCAATGGCAGCACCTAAGATAATATGAGTTAATGAATCCAAAATAGTTTAAATGATATTATTTATAAAGTAAAATATGTATAAATTGAAACTAAAGCCATTAAAAAAATGAAGCAAATGAAATAAGCTAAAAATAAAACGATTTGTTTCAATATGATTTTCCACCAAGGTGAAGGATAGACTTTCTTTAAAGATAGTGCAAGATAAATGGTCAATGAAAGAGCAAATAATAAAATTAAAAGTCCACTATATTCATTGATAAAGGGAATTTGGCTTATAATTAAAAGCAATAAACCAATAATAAATCCAAATGAATGGAAATGAATACTAAAAATGATATGGTCGACATAGAAATATTTTTTTCTAAAAAATATTAGTTTTAGTAAGAGCGCAAAAAAAGGTAGAAGTATAAAAAAAACTTTAGGAATATTTTTTATTAGTATCCTCCCAAAGTCATCGCCAAAATGTCCGGATTCTTCGAGTTTTAGTGTTTTTCGAATTAGGTTATTCTTTATAAAACCGTCTTGAAGTTGGCTAGGCAATGAATGTTGTACAGAATCATATTCTTCTAATGACTTTTCTTTGGGTGTCCATTGTCCAAGTCCAATTTTTGTTGAGTTATCAGTATTTGATAAACCAATATCTATTTGAGTATCCTTTTTCAATGAATCTGCAACTTCATTTAAAATTCGTTCACGTTCAATTTTGTTTTATTTAGGTTCTTCTTGTTTTATATAGGTGAAAAAATAGACAGTTAAGAAAAATACAGTTGTAACGAAAATATACAATTGTATAGGGTTGAGGTATTTAACTCTTTTTCCTTGAATGAATTCGATTGTAGCCAACCCTGGCTTGCGAATTAAGGTTTTTATCGTAAGCCAAAACTTACTATCGTAATGAAAATAATCGCCTATGAAATGAAGTGCCATATGGCCAAATGAATCTTTGTGCAAAAATGCCTTTTGACCACAATTGCCACAATATTTACCTATCAATGGATAATTACAATTAAGACAATTTTCTTCTTTGTGGAATACCTTTTCTTTAAATGCCATACGGTTGTAAATTTAAGATATGTTTTTTGAAATTTTTTATCTGAAATAATTTCAGTCAATTTCTAATTTATCAGTTACTTAGTCAGTAAAAAGTAAATATAACTGCCATTTCAGCTACTAATTTTGTATTGGATTACTATTTGATGATAAATGATTACAAATAATAACCCTTATGAATTTAAACAATTTTACCATCAAAGCCCAAGAAGCTGTTGCAGCTGCTCAGCAGTTGGCATACAATCACAAAAATCAACAAATAGAAACAGCTCATTTGCTGAAAGCAATGTTGGATGATGAAAATAATTCAATCGACTTTTTATTAAAAAAGAACGATGTGAATGTTTTATTTGTAGATCAAAAAATTACTGAATTAATTTCTAAAATTCCAGTATACAATGGAGAAGCTGGACAAATCATTTCGCGTGAAATGAACCAAACTGTTTTGAAAGCAGGCTCTTTTCTTAAAGATTTTGGCGACGAATTTGTTTCTGTAGATCATCTGTTGATGGGATTATTAGGTAATAATGATGCTGTTTCAAATGTATTAAAAGATGCAGGACTCAACGAAAAAAATCTCAAGAAAACAATTCAAGAAATACGAAAAGGAAACACTGTTAATTCACAAACAAGTGAAGCTAATTATCAGTCGTTGAAAAAGTATGCCAAGAACTTGAATGAAATGGCAGCTGCTGGAAAATTGGATCCAGTCATAGGTCGTGATGAAGAAATTCGTAGAACGTTGCATATCTTATCACGTCGATCCAAAAATAATCCTATTTTGGTAGGTGAACCTGGTGTAGGAAAAACAGCTATTGTAGAAGGCTTGGCTCACCGTATCATCAACGGAGATGTGCCTGAAAGTTTGAAGTCAAAAATCATCTATGCGTTAGATATGGGACAACTAATAGCTGGGGCAAAATACAAAGGTGAATTTGAAGAGCGTTTGAAAAGTGTCATTAAAGAAGTCACTGAGAGTGATGGAGAAATTATTTTATTCATTGATGAAATTCATACACTTGTAGGTGCAGGTGGTGGAGGTGAAGGTGCAATGGATGCAGCCAATATTTTAAAGCCTGCTTTGGCACGTGGTGAGTTGAGAGCAATCGGTGCTACGACTTTAAATGAATATCAAAAATATTTTGAAAAAGATAAAGCACTTGAACGACGTTTTCAAAAAGTAATGATTGATGAACCATCCATTGATGATGCGATTTCAATTTTACGAGGTTTGAAAGAACGTTATGAAAGTCATCATCATGTACAAATAAAAGATGAAGCAATTATTGCTGCTGTTGAATTATCAAGTCGATATATTACGGATCGTTTCTTACCCGATAAAGCAATTGATTTAATTGATGAAAGCGCTGCAAAATTGAAATTGGAAATGAATTCAATGCCTGAAGAATTGGATGAATTAGAACGTAAACTACGACAATTGGAAATAGAACGAGAAGCCATCAAGCGTGAAAAGGATGAGAAGAAATTGCAAGAGCTAGGTAAAGAAATTGCAAATCTATCAGAACAACGAGATGTATTCAAAGCACGTTGGCAAGAAGAGAAAAAAGGAATCGATACGATTCAAGATATTAAAACATCTATAGAGCATTTTAAATTAGAAGCAGACCAAGCTGAACGAAATGGAGACTTTGGCAAAGTAGCTGAAATTAGATATGGTAAAATAAAAGAACAAGAAACATTACTTGCTGAAAAAAATGCTGAGTTGGAAAAAGATGCTTTAATACACAAACGTTTGTTGAAAGAAGAAGTAGACGCAGAAGATATTGCAGAAAGCATTGCTAAAGCAACAGGTATCCCAGTTAGTAGAATGCTTCAAAGCGAGCGTGAAAAATTATTAGTATTAGAAGATCATTTGCATCAACGTGTAGTTGGACAAGAAGAAGCTATCACTGCTGTATCTGATGCTATACGTAGAAGTAGAGCAGGACTTCAAGATGCTCGTAAGCCTATAGGTTCATTTATTTTTTTAGGAACAACTGGCGTAGGTAAAACTGAGTTGGCAAAAGCATTGGCTGAGTTTCTATTTGATGATGAAGGTATGATGACTCGTATAGATATGAGTGAATATCAAGAGAAGCATAGTGTAAGTCGATTGGTAGGTGCTCCTCCAGGCTATGTAGGATATGACGAAGGTGGTCAGTTGACCGAAGCAGTGCGTCGTAAGCCATACAGTGTTGTATTATTTGATGAAATTGAGAAAGCGCATCCTGATGTATTCAATGTACTTTTGCAAGTCTTAGATGATGGTCGCTTAACCGATAACAAAGGAAGGGTGGTCAATTTTAAAAATACCATCATCATCATGACATCGAATATGGGTAGTCACATTATTCAAGAAAATTTTGAAAAAGTAACCGAGAAAAATGTAGATGCTGTTACTGAAAAAACGAAGGTAGAAGTAATGAATTTGTTGAAACAAACTATTCGGCCAGAGTTTTTGAATCGAATTGATGAAGTCATCATGTTCAAACCATTGATGAAAAATGAAATCAAAGGAATCATTACAATTCAATTGAATCAACTGAAATCAATGTTGAAAGAACAAGGTATTGAATTGGAATTCACTGATTATGCATTGGATTATTTAGTTGACCATGGATTCGATCCTCAATTTGGTGCAAGACCTTTGAAAAGAGTCATTCAAAAAGAAATTATTAATTTATTGAGCAAAAAAATAATTGCGGGCGATATTGATAAATCGAAAAAAGTAGTGATGGATGTATTTGATGGAGTAGTGGTGTTAAGAAATGAATAAAGATGAGATAGATGTGAACAAAAAACACTTGTTGGCTATTCAACAAGTGTTTTTTTTCTAGTTGAATTGTGAATAATTTAATTTGACTTTCTAACTGCTATATTGGCACAATTGATTTTTTAGCATACTTTTGGATGTAACAATTTAAAATAAAATATGAACTCAAACGAATTTAATAAATATGCCATCAAGCACCATGGCATCAGTAGTGCGACGTTACACAATTTTACGTCTCATATGAATAAGTCTATTACAAATCTTACACCCTATATCATTGAAGAGCGTCCTATGAATGTAGCTTCTATGGATGTGTTTTCACGTTTAATGATGGATCGCATCATTTTTTTGGGAGAGGGGATCAATGATTATGTGGCAAATATAGTAACTGCACAATTATTGTTTTTAGAAAGTGTTGATCGTACACGTGATATTCAAATGTACTTAAATAGCCCTGGCGGTAGTGTTTATGCTGGACTTGGTATTTATGATACAATGCAAATTATACAACCTGATGTAAGTACTATATGTACCGGTATAGCAGCTAGTATGGCCGCAGTATTGATGTGTGCAGGTGTTAAAGGAAAGCGTACTGCGTTGAAGCATGCGCGTATCATGATACATCAACCATTGGGAGGTGCAGAAGGTCAAGCAAGTGATATCGAAATCACAGCTCGTGAAATTGGTAAATTGAAAAAAGAATTATACGAAATTATAGCAGCCCACAGTGGACAAAAATTTGCTAAAGTAGAAAAAGATAGTGACCGTGATTATTGGATGACGGCAGAGGAAGCCAAAGAATATGGTATGGTGGATGAAGTATTGACACGTAATCCAAAGAAAGAATTATAATTTATTTTTAATTAAATTAGTAAGCCTGAAGATTAAATACCTTCAGGCTTTTTTTTATTTTATCCAAAAAGAAAAGGCTGCAATTTGCAGCCTTTTCTTTCAATATTAATTTATCAATTATTCTTTGATTACTTTGATAACCCAGTTCTTACCATCTCTTGTAAACTTAGCATAATATACTCCGTCAGCAAGGGCTTCCATACTGAAGGTTAATTTATCTGAGTTTGCAATTGATTTTCTAAGAATTGTTTTACCAACCACATCTGTCAAAATCATTTCATCACCAGCTTTTGTTCCAGTTACATATATCATGTTGCTAGATGGATTTGGATATAATTCAAATCCTGCAGGAACTGTAATGTCATTGATTCCGATTGGAGTACGTGGTTTAATTGTATTAGTTTTTACACTATCAGGATTGAAACAACCTGAAGGGATCAACCAAGCATATACTGAATCGGCCAATGAATTTGGTGTGTAAGTGTATGTATTGATAGGATTATTCGTCGTGTTAGTCAATACATTATTACGATACCAGTGAATTGTATAAGCAGTAATACCAGCAGGTATGTTGACTGTAAACACTGTGCTTTGTCCTGTATATACAATAGAAGGGTTTGAAGTTAAAGTAGCAACACCCGGTGCTGTACTTGGAGAAACTGTAACCGTGATAGATGCATTGTTGGTACAACCTGCAGCGTTTGTTCCTGTGACTGTATAAGTAGCAGTTGCAGCAGGGCTAAATAATACACCATTCACTACACCACCTGTCCAAGTATATGTTGAAGCACCGCCTCCTGTTAACATGACTTGATCTCCTTGGCAAATCGCATTCGATGGTGATGCATTTGCTGTTACTGTCGGATTAGGACTTGTAACTACAGTTACAATTGTAGTACCTGTACAACCTGCAGCACTTGTTCCAGTGACAGTATAAGCTGTGGTAGAAGCAGGAGAGACATTAACAGAAGTTCCATTCAAATTTCCTGGCATCCATGTATAAGTATTAGCACCACTTGCAAGTAAGGTTGAAGATCCACCAGGACAAATTGTACCAGGTGTAGCAGTTGCAGTAATTGGTATTTGACCAGATACTGTTACAGTTACTTGAGCAGAAGCGGTACAACCAGCAATACTAGTACCAGTTACAGTATAAGTAGTTGTAACAGCAGGATTAACAACAATAGTTGGGCCTGATAAATTACCTGGCATCCAATTGTATGTATTTGCTCCACTTGCAGTTAATGTAGTCGATTGACCTGGACAAATAGTACCAGGATTAGCTGTAACTGTCATTACTGGAGGTGTATTAATTGTAATTGTAATAGATGTTGTGGCAGAACATCCACTATTGGTTACAGTTACAGTATAAGTGCCACTAGATGGAGGTACAATAGATTGAGTTACTGCGTTTGTACTCCACAAATAAGTATAAGCAGGAGCAAGTGATGAAGTAGCACAATATGAAATAATATTCTGCCAAAGATTCTGAGCTTCTATTGCAGGTGTATGGAAGTTTGGAGATGTAATACCACCAAACATAACTAAACCAGTTCCCCATGCTTTTTGAGTTAATACATCAAATCCAGTACCTGCTAAAATTGAAGTAGTTGCTCCACCTGTAATATATGCATGTGAATAACTCCCTCCAGAATAAGCAGTTGTAACTGGCGTAAATGGACCTGAGTAAATTGGATGTGCTGGCATAGTAGCAACCACATTACTTTGTGGATTTGAATAATTCAATACAACACCACCAAAGCCCCAGTTCATATTAGCACCGCCATTTGGTGCCGCATTTAAAAACAAACGACCGCCTGCATTAACCCAACTTTCAATGGCTGCAATATTTGCATTGATGTATGCGTCTAAAGCTAGAGCATTTACATCAGATCCTTCTAGGAATACAAATTGAGTACCAGGTACAAAAACAGTAGCAGGGTTTGCTGCAGCATAAGTTGTTGTTACATAGTTGGCACCAAATACAGCAGTCATAGCTGTAGTATTATTTGTAGTTGCCCATGGGTCAGTATCTCTAATATAATAGCGTGTTCCATTTGCCGGAGGACCAGGTACTCCGCCAGTTACCACAGCTGTCAATGTATCGGCACAGTTGGTGCCAGATTGTACTACATTTAATCCAGATAAGTTAGTAACAGTTACTAAAACAGTACTAGTTGCAGAACAGCCTGCAGGTGTAGATCCTGTTACAGTGTATGTAGTCGTTGTTAGTGGTGTGATAGTTTGATTAGCTCCACTTAAATTTCCTGGCTGCCAAACATAGCTAGTTGCACCAGTTGCACTTAATGTTGTTGAAGCTCCAGCACATAAGCCACTTGGATTTGCAGTTGCTGTGACTGTTGGGTTAAATCCAATTAAATTGTAAGTGGCAGTTGCAGAACAACCATTGTTTGTAGCTGTTACAGTATAAATACCTACGGTAGTAGGTACTGTAGTTTGTGTCACTGCACTATTACTCCATAAATAAGTATAAGTAGGTGCGACAGCAGCTCCAGAGCAATATTGTATAATATTTTGCCATAGATTCTGAGCTTCAACTAGTGGAGTATGAAAGTTAGGTGAAGTAATTCCTCCAAAGACAACAAGTCCTGAACCCCATACTTTTTCTGTTAATACATTGAAGCCACCGCCTGCTAATAATGCAGTAGTAGCGCCCCCTGTAATATGTGCGTGCGAATAACTTCCTCCAGTGTAAGCTGTAACCACTGGCACAAAAGGTCCATTAAAAATAGGATGTGCTGGAACGACAGCATTTACAGCAGATTGAGCATTAGAATAATCTAAAACAACACCTCCAAAGCCCCAATTCATGTTCGTACCTAGATTTGGTGCAGCGTTCATAAATAATCGTCCTCCAGCATTTACCCAACTTTCAATTGCTGTAATATTAGTTGTTACAAATGTATTTAATGCCAACGCATTTTGATCAGAACCTTCTAGAAAAACAAATTGAGTACTTGGAACAAAAATAGTTGCAGGGTTAGCAGATGTAAAGGTTGCATTATTATAATTACCTACTCCAAATACCGAATCCATTGCTGTTACATTATTTGCAGTTGACCAAGGTTCAACATCACGTATATAATATCGAGCACCTGGAGTTACACCTGCAATAGCTCCACCTGAAGCAAATGCTGTCAATGTATCTGCACAAGGCACAGCGTTTGGTGTAATTGTAACACTTACATTGGAAACACCCAGGGTGAAAATTGCTGAACCGGTACAGCCTAAACCATTTGAGCCAGTTACTGTATAAGATGTTGTAACTAATGGACTTACAGTAATTGATGTATTATTAATGTTGCCTGGCAACCATGTATAAGTAGTTGCACCAGATGCAGTCAACGTAGAAGAGCCTCCTAAGCAAACTACTGCAGGCGATGCAGTAACTACTATAGGTAATTGACCAGTAACATTAATCGTAATAGTGGAGGAATTGGTACAACCATTCACACCAGTTGCTGTTACGGTATAAGTTGTAGTAACTGCAGGAGAAACTGTTTGAGTTGCACCACTTAAGTTACCAGGATTCCAAGTATAGGTTACACCACCAGTTGCTGATATTGTGCTAGAATTACCTGGGCAAATAGAAGCAGGAAGAGCAGTTGTTGTAATAGTAGGAGATGGATCTACTACTACAGTTTGAGTAGAAGAATTAAGCGTACACGGAGATGAAGGGCTAAATCGGGCTCCAATATTAGATCCATTGATAGTTCCAGCATTAAAGGTTGGTACTGTAGTTGCTAAGGTTCCACCTAAATTTTCAATCCCCATTGTAGCAGGGCTTGCATTGTTAACAGATGTTGTATGTATTTCAATGATATTGGTAGTTTCATAAAGTGTAATGCTAGTAGTTACGTCAGGTGTAGAACCACAGCAGAAGGGCGTATTAGTCCAGCTTACAACTAATGTACGATTAGGTGCAACTCCAAAAGTTTCATAACCAACAGTTCCTAATCCTGGAGGGTATAAATCATCCCAAACAGCAGCAATTACATTATTAGGTGCCAATGGATCTGGCATAAGTTGCCCTTGACAACACCCAGCACTAATTTGACCTAAATCAAATGTGATAAAGCCATTGGATGAAATTTCAAATTGAGTATAATTTGCACCATAATAATTGAATGTAAAACCAATTGGTAAAGATGCTGACACCTGATCATCACTTAAGGTAACCAAATTTGTCACAACAGGTGGAGCAACAAATGGAATTTGTGAATATGTGTAGGTTGCACCTGGTGCAACACTGACCGAATAACCAATGGTATGTGTACCTGGACCTGCAATAGCAGCATTAAACGTATTTCCAACAATACCTGGGCCTGTAAAGGTGCCTCCTGGTGTAGTCGGATTTAATAAAATAGATGGATTTGAAGTACACATCGGACTAGTAAGTCCTGTAAACGACGAATCACATGGAGCTTGGGCAAATCCATTAAAAGAAAAGAAGATGCCAATCAAGGTATACAACACAACTTTAAACATGGAGCTTGTTTTGCCAGCTTTTTCAATCAAGGGTCTTTTTTTGTTCATAAATGGGGCTTTTAAAATTAAAGGATAATTGAATGAGAGTTTAAGATGTGAAAGTAAGACTTTATTTACATTCTAAAAAATAATAATCAATATTTCTTATAGGGTATTGGGTGTTTTAAATAGGTTCGAGTAATTATTAAGAAATGAAGGGAGTGAATTGTCAACGTATGTTATATTTGGCACGATATTCAATATATTGTTTATTAGAAATTTTAACGAAATGCTAAAAAAATACCTGTTGTTTTTAATTTTAATCAAGGTGTCAACCTTATTTGCCCAAGTACCACAAAAATTTAACTACCAAGGCATTGCTCGCGATACCAAAGGAAATCCGATGGCGCAACAACGCATGACCTTGAAACTAACCGTATTGCCAACAGCGGATGCAACTATTGGGGAATACGAAGAAATTCAAACTGTTACTACCAATGAATTCGGATTATATACGTTGCAAATTGGCAATGGCATACCTGTAATCGGTGAAATGAAAGCGGTAAAATAGGAGACAGGAAATAAATACATCAAAGTAGCAATTGATCCTAAAGGTGGCAATGACTTTGTGGAAGCAGGTACAAATCAACTACTGAGTGTGCCTTATGCTATCTATGCTGATAAGGCAGGTATGGCAAAAACTGCTGGAAGTGATCGAACAGGGGCTGTGAATTCAGTCGCAGGACACGTAGCAGGTGATGCCAATTATCTTTCTAAATTTACTGCATTTAATACAGTTGGGAAGTCGCAAATTTATGATAATGGGACATCTGTTGGAATTGGGACTACATCACCTACAGGTAAGCTACATGTAAATACTAATTCGGCAAGTGTAATCGAATTAGTAAGGATGCAAAATACTAATTCTGCAGGTGCAGGTCGATTTACAATGTATGGTGATCTTACTACAAGTTATGCTACATTTAGTAAATATGGCTCATCTTACTCAGGTGGTTATACCGGTATATCTGCCTTGTTTCCCTATGCTAATTTATTAGCCTTTGGTAATAATAATGGAGGTTTTTTATTAAGTAATTCAGGTAATATTGGCTTAAGTATTTTAAAAGGAGGTACCTCCAACTTGAAGTTTTATTCCGATTTTAACACAGGCTATATAGGCATTGGGGGTAATGCAAATCCAACAGCGAAAGTTCATTTTAATACATTTGCAACGAATGATACAATAAAATTTACAAATTCAACAACAGGACATGCTATAAGTGATGGTACTGAGATTAGAACAACTGGTAACAATACAAGAATCATCAATAGAGAAAATGCCTTTTTATTATTGGGAACCAATAATACTGACCGATTATCAATAACTGGTGCAGGAAATATAGGAATAGGAATAATCACTCCCAATTATTTATTGGATGTAAAAGGCGATAGTTCTACTGTTTCCAATGTAAATGGAACTGGTAATCTTCATTCAACAGGTATATTTCGTTCGGAATATACAGGCAATGTGGCTGATGATCATATAGCAATAGTGGGAAGAAGCGTACCTTCATTGACAGATAATCATGGAATAGGTGTTTATGCAGAAGGTGGATATATAGGTGTCAATGGATTTGCTAAATGTGCAAGTGCGTTGTCGGTTTTTGGATCAATCAATGAATCATATAGTAGAGGAGAAACATATGGTACTTATTCAGTAGCACAATCAGATACTACAACTAAAGGAGGATTGAAATATGGCCTTTTTGCAAATGCTGCTGGTGGTAATAGTAACTTTGGAGTCTATGGAACAGCCGATACTACTGGAGCACCTACAACATCATATGCAGGATATTTTGACGGGAAAACTCAAGTAGTTGGTAATTTGAACGTTACTGGAAACTTAAGTAAAGGCGCGGGTACTTTTAAAATTGACCATCCATTAGATCCTGAAAATAAATACTTATATCACAGTTTTGTGGAAAGCCCTGATATGATGAATATATACAATGGAAACTGCGTTACAAATGCCAATGGGGAATGTATCGTGGAATTGCCCTCGTATTTTGAAGCACTAAATAAAGATTTTAGATATCAACTCACTTGTATTGGGCAACCTGCCATGGTATGGGTGGAAAAGAAAATTAATAATAATCATTTTGTAATTAAATCTGACAAACCCAATGTAGAGATAAGTTGGCAGGTGACAGGTATTCGTCAAGATCCGTATGCTAATAATCATAGGGTGGTAGCAGAAGTAGATAAAGAAACAGAAAATAAAGGGAAATGCCTTCATCCAACAGACTTTAAACAAGATGAACAAAAAGGGATTTATTACAAAAAATCTCAAATGCCAGAAAGAAGGACAATAATCAGATAGAGAAGTAGTTAATAATTTGTGTAATTATTGATGACCTTCAAGAAATATCAATGTTAAACATACATTTGCACTCAAATAAAGAAAAAATGTCAAATATTACGTTTACGATGATTAAACCCGATGCAGTGAAAGCTGAGCATATCGGAGCAATTTTAGAAAAAATCAATGCTGCTGGATTCAGAATTAAAGCAATGAAAATGACCAAGTTAAGCGCTGAGAAAGCAGGTCAATTTTACGAAGTGCACAAAGAAAGACCTTTCTATGGCGAATTATGTGAGTTTATGAGTAGCGGGCATATCGTTGCAGCTATTTTAGAAAAAGAAAATGCAGTAGCTGATTTTAGAACCTTGATTGGGGCTACTAATCCTGCTGATGCAGCTGAAGGTACTATTCGTAAGCAATTTGCCAAGAGTTTGGGAGAGAATGCAATCCACGGAAGTGATAGTGATGAAAATGCGTTGATCGAAGGAAGCTTTTTCTTTTCTAAATTGGAGCAATTTTAATTAATTAAATAAGTTTAAAAAAGGGTTGCAAAGCAACCCTTTTTTTTATGCAATTATTTTACTGATTTCTTGATCATATTCATTCATCCATAAATCTAAGTTTGCTTTAAAATGATCGTTGATTATATTAGTTTCAAAATCGCCAGCAAGCATTATTTTTTCCAATAATTTATCCTGAGCCTTTTGAGCACTTAATGCAAAATGATAAGATGTATGTGAAAAAGATACCATTTCATAAACAGAATTGAAACGATTTGGAAAAAGTTTACCTAATTCTTTTTCAATTTTTTTACGCATTAAAAAATCAGGGTCGGCAATCAAATCGCGCATCTCTATAAAATTTTGAAGAGCAAGATCAGCAACAGCATCTCCATTCTTTTTTCGCGCGTTTTGATACAAAGAAAACAATGTTGCCCATGATTCATTTGGATGCTTGTCCAATAGTTCAATGAATATTCTGCAATCTTCAAAGCCAGCATTCATGCCTTGTCCGTAGAATGGAACTATTGCATGTGCAGCATCACCGATAAGCATATTTTTTCCTTCATGTACCCACGGTGAGCATTTTACAGTTACAAGTGACGAGCTAGGATTGTTGAAAAATTCATCTATTAAATTGGGCATTAATAAGAGGGCATCAGGAAAATGCAAATTAAAAAAATGATGTACTTCTTCATGTGTTTTCAATTTTTCAAACGATGTTTCTCCTTCAAAAGGAAAGAAAAGAGTGCATGTAAACGAACCGTCATTATTAGGTAGAGCAATCAACATGAAATTTTTTCTTGGCCATATATGAAGGGCTTCTTTTTCCATTAAAAAAGAACCGCCTTCTCCAGCAGGTATTGTTAATTCTTTATAGCCTTGTTCAATATAAAATTGGTTATAGTTGTATCGATCTTTTTTTAAATAAGCATTACGAAGTGATGAAAATGCGCCATCGGCTGCGATGATAATTTCATGATCATTATAACTTGTTTTTTCACCATTAGAATGTTCGATGATAATATTATTTATATTGATATCTACATCAGCAATACGTTGATCAAAATGGATTTCAACACCTTCCTTTTCAGCTAAGGTCATTAATTTTCTATTCAATTCTCCTCTGCTTACTGAATAGATAGCTTCATTGTTTTTACCGTATTGCTGAAAAGGGGTTGATCCATCTAAATTATGAATTTTTCTGCCATACATTGGTATTGCGATTTCTTCTATGTCATTTTTCAATCCAGCTAATTCGAGTCCAGCCCAGCCTCTGACACTCATAGCTAAATTGATAGATCGGCCAGCAGATAAAAGGGCTTTTCGCATATCTGCTCTACGTTCAAAAATAGTTACTTTGTATCCCCTTTTTTGAAGTAAAATGGCTAGAAGGGAGCCTACTAAGCCTGCTCCTAAGATTGTAATTTTTTTATTCATATTAATACTTTCGTTCGGTAGTGTAATTTACCAATTTGATAAGATATTGTTTTGCTTCATTATCGGGAAATTGATTCAATATCTCGAATGCATCGCGAATATACTCATCCATTTTTTCTTCAGCATATTTGATTCCTCTATGATTGATAACGGTTTCTATGATGAAACTAATTTCATTTTTCTTTTTATTAGCATTTTTGAAAATATTAATAATTTTTGATTTAGTAGCTTTATCGCAATTATTAAGGGTATATATCAAAGGAAGGGTCATTTTCTTTTCTTTAATATCATTACCAGTTGGTTTGCCTACATCCTCTTTGCCATAATCAAACAAATCGTCCTTTATTTGAAAGGCAATTCCTACTTTTTCTCCAAATTTTTGCAATAACGCAGTTTCCTCTTCATTTTCGTTGACAGAAAAAGCCCCAGCTCCACAAGCAGAAGAAATTAATGAAGCAGTTTTACAACGTATTATATTAAAATAAATATCTTCTGTAATATCTAATTTTCGAGCTTTTTCAGCTTGCAAGAGTTCGCCCTCGCTCATTTCTTTCACAGCAGTGGCTAAAATTTCAAGAATTCTGAAATCTTTGTTGTTTAAAGATAGTAAAAGGCCTTTTGAAAGTAGGTAATCTCCCACCAACACAGCGATTTTATTCTTCCAGAGTGCGTTGATTGAAAAAAAACCGCGTCGTTTGCTTGAATCATCTACAACATCATCATGCACTAATGTAGCAGTATGTAACAGTTCGATAAGTGAAGCTGCTCGGAAGGTTTTATCATTTACTTGGCCACATAATTTGGCGGAAAGTATTACAAACATTGGTCTTAGCTGCTTTCCTTTCGTTTTAACAATATACTTCATTATTTTGTCCAATAATGACACATTACTCTCAACCGCTTTGTTAAATGTTGACTCAAATTCTTTAAGCTCAAATTGTAGATATTTTTTAATCTCTTCCATCCTGTAACACAATGATAACAAGGATAATTATATTTATAAACAAATTACTCGAATTTAATTTTTTTTGTGAAAATATTATATATTTGCGCCTTGTAAATAAAAATAAAAAAAAAATGTTAAGCAAAAAGTACCTACTTACAATTCTGACTGTCGTTATGGCTTTGTTTTCTAACTCCTCATTTGCACAAGATGAGACGAGTGGTGGTTCAAATGTATATCGCGGAGCAGGATATGATGTTTTAGATACATCATTAATTCCAACAAAAAGAATGGATCAACAACGAGATTTCCTTACTAATCAGTATGATTTTCCTTCTAAACCTCGTAACCAATGGGAACTAGGTATAAGTTTCGGCAATTTTTCTGTTTCTGGTGACGTTCGTGCTAAGAACATGTTTACTGCTAAGAATCCTGGTCAAACCTTAGGTTTTGGAGTTCATTTACGTAAAGCATGGGGATACATTATTTCAACTCGTTTGCAATTCTTGCACGGTACAGCTTCAGGTTTTAACTGGCAACCATCTACAGGTTATGCAGATCATGGTGGAAATCCTTGGAATAGTTATTATAAAATTCCAGGCTATTCTGCAGGAAATGAAGTGTTTTATAACTACAAAACTAATATTGATGAACTTTCTTTTCAATTAGTTGCTTCATTAAATAATGTGAAATTCCACAAAGCGAGAAATAAAGCTAGTTTATATGCTTTAGCAGGTATAGGTGGAAGTTTGTATGATACTTGGGTTGATGCCAAAAATGCAACCGGTAAAAATTATGATTTTACAAAAATTGTTTATAAGAACTACGCTGAAGACCAACCAAGTTGGAATAATGAGTATAAATCTCGTAAAGCAAAGAATACCGATTTGAAAAATTTATTTGATGGTAAGTATGAGTCAAGAGCTGAACGTCATGACAATCGTCCTTGGTTTGGTAAAGAAAGAACATATAGAACTGTTTTAACTGCTGGTTTAGGTATGCAATTCAAATTAGGTCGTAAAATTTCGTTATCAATTGAAGATAAATGGTCTTATACAAATGATGACTTAGTTGATGGTCAACGTTGGCAAGAATGGCCTAACCCAGGTAATGGTGGTTCAGCTATGACACGTGATTTTGATACATACAACTATCTTTCAATTGGTCTTAACTTACATTTAGGTGGTAAATCAGTAGAACCATTGTGGTGGATGAATCCATTGGATTATGGTTATACAGAAATGAAACGTCCTAGAACTGGTGGTAATTGTGATTCTGATTCTGATGGTGATGGTGTTTCTGATTGTTTCGATCGTTGCCCAGATACTCCAGCAGGTGTTGCAGTTGATACTCATGGTTGTCCTATCGATACAGATGGTGATGGTGTACCTGATTTCAAAGACAAGCAATTGATTACTCCAACAGAATGTCAACCTTCAGATGCTGATGGTATTGGTAATTGTCCTGATCCTGAGTGTTGTAAAAACGGTCCAGTAAAAGCTGGTTGTGGAAATATCTCATCTGGTGCTATCTCTTTCCCTTCAGGAGCTACAAAACTTGGAAGTGGTTCAATGAGCACGTTGAGCAAATTGTCTAATGCTATGAGAGCTAACCCTACATGTAAAGTTGTAGTAATGGGTAATGGTAGCGGAAGCAAAATGGAACAACAACGTTCATGGGATCGTGTAAATGCTGTTATCAACTATATGGTAGATAATCAAGGTATTGACAGAGATCGTTTCATATTCCAATATGGTCAAAGCGGAGATGCTAATTCAGTAAATTATCGTTCTGCTGGTGAAGGAGAAGAAGGACCATCTAATATGCCTCCTCCGTTCCCTAACTTAAGAAGAAACTAATTTATTAGTAACTACTAATATAACAAAAAGAGGTGTCAAATTTGACACCTCTTTTTTGTATTTAGAATAAGAATGAGTTTGTTCTAAAACTCAGATTCAGCTCCTATGAAAAATCGGTGTTGAAGGGATTAAGTAGTTGTAATTCAACATCTTTATCCAAATTAAAAACAACTACTAAATTGGGGTAACAACAACGAACATACTAGAATTTTCGTAACTAAAATCCTATCGCGCAATTTTGGTTACATACAAATCAAAATACAGCTACAAAAATTTGTAGCTTCGAAATAATGGTATACATTTGCACTCCAATTGAAAATTAGCTGCGGGCGTGGCGAAATTGGTAGACGCGCTAGACTTAGGATCTAGTGTCTTTGACATGGGGGTTCGAGTCCCTCCGCCCGCACACAAAAAGCCCACATTGTGGGCTTTTTAAACAAATAGAATATTTTAAACAACTAAACGTCCTAAAAAAATGGCAACTGTTACACAAGAAAACATTGGTATTCAACACGAAAAAATCACAATTCATCTGCCAAAAGAAGATTATTTACCTTCTTTTGAAAAAGCACTAAAGCAATATTCTAAAAACGCATCCATTCCTGGTTTTAGAAAAGGAATGGTGCCTGTAGGAATGATAAAGAAACAATACGGTCAATCTGTTTTTAATGATGAAGTATTGAGAACTGCTGGAACTAAATTGGAGGAACATTTGATTTCAACAAAAGCTGAAATATTTGCACGTCCAATTCCATCAGCAAGTCAGGAAAATATTAAATTTGATATGAATAATCCTCAGGATTTTACATTTGAATTTGAAATAGGTACAAGACCTGATTTTACAATTCCATTACTAAGTGGTAAAGAAACCATGCCTTTTCACAAAATCATAGTGACTGATGAAATGTTGCAAGAGGAAATCGAAAAATTGCAATATAAGGCAGGGAATATGACTGATCCTGAGGAAGTGACAGGAGAAGATAATGTATTGAATGTTGTATTTCAAGAAATAGATGAAAATGGAAATGAAATTGAACATGGAATAAAAAAAGACAACTCTTTGTTGGTTAAATATTTTGCACCTTCTATTCAAAAAAGTTTGACTGGTAAAAAAATGAATGACTCTATTGAGTTTTCATTGAATGATACATTTGATGAAAAGTTATTACCAGCAATTTTAAAGGATTTGGATCTTGATCCTATGGATGAAGCAGCTAAAATGAAGCGATTTAAAATGACAATAACGAAAGTAGGGTTAGTAGAGAAAGCTGTTTTAAATCAAGAAATGTTTGAAAAAATTTATCCTGGTAGAAATATTGAAACTGAAGATCAATTTAAAGCTGAATTAAAATCAGAAATACAACAATATTGGAATATTCAATCTAGAAATCGATTGCACAATGAATTATTTGAACGATTGGTACATGAAACACCTATTAATATACCAGTTGAATTTTTAAAGCGATGGATGAGTGTAGGTGGTGAAACGTACAAATCGCCTGAGACAGTAGATAAAGAATTTGGTGGATTTGAACATCAATTGCGTTGGCAATTAATTTCAGATAAGTTAATTGACGAAAACAAGTTGCAAGTAACTAATACAGAACTAGAAGATGCAGCTAAAGCACAAATAATGAGTTATTTTGGTCAAATGGGAAGTATGCCTACAATGGACGCTGAGTGGGTAGATCCGTTTATTAAAAAGCAATTAGCGGATAAGAAATTTACTGATGAGTTACATAATAAAATCATCACTGATAAGTTATTTGTTCAATTAGAGAACATGATTAATATACAAGAGCAAGAAGTTGGTTTAGAAGAATTTTCGAAATTACCAACCGCTCATCATCATCATCATTAATCGTATAACATAATTTAATTTCACAAAAATTTACCACCTTTCATAAGGTGGTTTTTTTATATTTACATCAATAATGCCAATATATGAAATCAACTTTTTTTCTTTTACTTGTATTTTCTTTCAGTCAATTGTTAGCCCAAAAGGTTGACCTGAGAAAAGAAATTGTATATGCCGATAAAGATCCTATATGTAGATTTCTCACAATAGGAACTATAACTAATCAAGCGTATACAATTAAAAGTATGCAGGACGAAGAATTGATATTAATAGATCAGTCCCAATTAAGAAATGCTGAAGGTAATATACTTCTTCGTTTTATGTTTGCTGATATGCCTAATAAAGAAGCTTTTATGCCAATTGAATTTGGATTTAAAAAGCAATTAGCTCGTCTTATTGTAACCTACAATTTAATTGAAAATGGGAAATTAAATGTAAAGGGTGTAGACCGTTTTTGTAGAAATTATAATGGTTATTTAAAATCAAATAAATTGCCTGTTTCTGAGCCTAGTTTAACTCCTGAAATAACTAAATCAAATTCTGATAAAAACGAAAATAAAAATGAAGAGATTAAGGACGACTTAGTTCAATCGAATGAATTAATAAAGGATTCTGTAAAAACTGAAATTGCAGTTGATAGAGATAAAGAATATGATTATCCAATTATAGAACGGGATGCTGATCAACCTATCTTTTTAAGTGGAACAACAATAAGGCAGGATTTTAAAGATATTGGTACTTATTCTGCACAAACAATTACTACTAATAATGTAGATGGATATCAAATTATTATTAAAGATATCAATGGTATTAAAGTAGCAGAGGCTAATTATGCTAATGGAGAAGGTGAATGTGATTTATTAACGATGAAGGATGATAAAAGAAGAAGAGTGACTATACCTAAAGCCGATGTTTATAGTGTAGTGAAAGATGTAGTAAGTAAGTTATCTTATTTACTTTATTTATAAATTCTGTGTATTATCTGATTAGAAATATATCACCTTTTAACGTATACTCTTTTCCAGTCGATAAACAAGTGTATTGAATTAGGTAAAAATAGGTTCCAATAGTTGCTTCAACTCCTTTCGTATTACCATCCCAACTATCATTGATATTTTGAGCAGTAAATACTGCCTGCCCCCAACGATTATAAACAATGAATTTTTTCAAATCGATACCAAATGGATTTATAATTTTAAATTCATCATTTCGTAAATCATTGTTTGGAGAAAAAGCATTTGGAACAAATACATTTTCGCAACACGCAATTTCCGGAATAAAATATTTGCCGGTCAAAAAACAATTGTTTTGATCATAAATTTGATATGTGTATTCGCCTGTTTGATTGATTTGAAATAAACCAGTACTATTTGATGTTGCGTTAGGAGAAAGAGTGAATGTTTTAATTCCTGTTCCTCCAATACAATCTATTTGTAATGTACCTACTAAATCTTGACCACATCCATTGCTAATGTATTTAATATTACTTACAACCATTTTTTCAGGCTCTAAGACTTGCATCACAGTTGTATTAGAACAACCATTAATATCTACTACAGTAATGGTATAAATGGAGCCACTTAATGAATTGAAATTGCCATCTGAAGAAACTTGATTGGTAGGAGATAAAGTGTAGGTATCTATTGTAGAATTGCTTGTAGCTGATACACTTATTGTTCCATCATTTAATCCATGACAAGTTACATTTGAAGCTGTGGTAGATTGAATACTAGGAGCATTCGGATTTAGTAAAGTAACTGAAGAAGTAGTGGTACAATTATTAGCATCTTTTACAGTAATGGTATATGTGTTGGAAGTCATGCTACCAATTGTATTTGATGTGCTAAATATACCTCCAATAGAATATAGTAATGTCCCCGTTCCTCCATTTGCAATTACGGTCACCTCTCCATTATTCGTTGGATTACAGCTAGGTTGTTTTACATTAATTGAATTAATTATAATTTGTGTAGGTTGGGTTATGGTAGTAGTAGAAGACGCCGTGCAATTATTTACATCTGAAACTACAATAGTATAAGTGCCAATATTTAAATTATTAAAAAGGCCAGTTGTATTTGATAGAGCTCCAGGATTTAGAGTGTAATTTAATATTCCAGTGCCACCAGTACTTATTACATTGATGATGCCATTTTGAGCATTGAAGCAATTGATATTAGAAGTATTCACTGTATTAATAAGTAATGGGTTTGGTTGCACGATAGAAACAATAGTAGAAAGTGAACAATTATTTGCATCAGATACTACGATTGTATATGTTCCAATATTTAAACTTGTAAAAAGCCCACTTGTATTTGTGTTATTTCCTGGGTTTAAAGTATATGATAATACACCTGTGCCGCCATTCGCAGTTGCAGTTATTTGTCCATTTTGATTGCCATTGCAAGTAATCGGAATGCTTGTAACATTTGTCCAACTAATAGAGGTTGGATTAATGAGGGTAATTGATTCAGTTATGGAACAACCAGTTGCATCGCTAGTTGTAACGGTAAATGTATTAGCATTTAAGTTATTAAAAAAACCGGAAACATTTGAAGTGCCACCTGGTTGTAAAAGTTGATTAATTGCACCTATACCACCAGATACTATTGTAGTAATCGATCCATTACTGGCGTTATTACATGTAGGATTGATAGCAGTCAACGTCGAGTTGATAGTCGTAATACTTTGAATAATAGTAGAGGGTTGATTACAAGGCCCACTAACAGTCAATGTAACATTGTAAGTGCCAGGAGATGAAAATACATGAATTGGATTGGCAATAGTGCTTGTGTTGGACGCTCCAGAAATTGGATCGCCAAAATTCCACGAAAATACAGAAGGGCAAAGTGCTGATGTATTGGTAAATTGATATCCAAGCTGAGTAGCATTGCACGCATATGCGAAATTGGCATTATTAGCAGGAGCTTCTCCAATAGTAATATCATCGAAAGCAAAGCCATCAAAATCGTTACAAATTGTACCAGCACCAAAAGCAAATCGAAATTGAACATTTGGTTCGCCTGCAAGGTTAGACATGCAATGTTGCGCAATCACCCAACCGCCACTACCATTACCTCCAAAACAACCACCTGAAGTAGGTAATATAGTACCAGCCCAACCAGGTTTAGGATTTGCTAGCGTGTTCAATGCATTTATATTGCTTTGGTTATACCAATTTTCATTGAGACAATTTATAGGATCAGCGCTTGTCCCAACATTATTCCATGTAGTTCCACTATTGAGTGAATATTGAAATATAGTACCATCATATTGATTTTCTCCTTCCCAATATACTTTCACTTTTACATGTGGGTTTTGAATATTAGTAAAATCAAAACATGGACTAGTGACATATGAACGTTGACCATAACTATAAAAAAATCCTGATGTGCCGCCAGTCATCCAGCATTTGGTTCCGCTTCCAGCAGTTTGAATAAAATTTTTTGATGGAGTTCCCCAAGCCCAATCATTATTAGTTCCACCACTTGTCCAACCGGATGGTCCAGCTTCGAAACTTTCGTTATATGGAAATGTATTTACAAATGAACCGCATTGTGAAAATGAAGAATAGTAGGATATAAATAGTAAGGATAATATAAATAGAGCTCTTTGCATAGGGTTTTTCAAATTCAGTTCAACTTACAAAGCTAATATAATTAACCTAAGTATATGTCATTGTATACTAATTGGAAACAATATAATAACCTGTTATTCTTTTAATTTCAACAACTTAGTTACAATCTTATCGATTGGAAGATCTAAGTCTTCTTCGTTCAGTTCATTTAAATTTTTCCAACGAAAATGGACTTCTTCATGTCCCACATAATTGTAATCTTTGGGAATGAATTTAAAATCTATGGATGGATAGGTAATTGGTTTGATGAAGTAATAGATACTGATGATTTGGGTATCACTATGAAATGCGGATGGTTGATAAAAATCTGTAGTGTAAAAATGATTTAATACCTCAATAGTCGTATTCATTTCTTCTATCCATTCGCGTTTGAGGCAATCAATAGTGCCTTCTCCATATTCCATGCCCCCGCCTGGAAACTTTGTAAATTCAAAATCACCAATACGTTCGTCACTTAAAAGTATTTGATTGGATTCGTTGATCCAAATTCCATAGACACGTATGTTAAAACCTTTTTTATACATACTCTAAGATAAAAAAATATTATTTACGAGAGTTCTTTATTTTTGAACTTCAATGTTCACCCACAAAAATGATATTTTACTTACGCCCATTGAATACCTGAAAGGTGTTGGTCCGCATCGTGGTGAAGTACTTCGTAAAGAATTAGAAATACATACGTTTGGCGATTTGCTTACACATTATCCATTTAGATATATGGATAGAAGCAGCTTCGTAAAAGTAAATTCCATTCCTGAAGATGGTGCTTATGTGCAAATTATTGGGAAAATTACATTTTCAGAAATAGTTGGGACAGGAAGAGGACGAAGGCTTGTAGCGACATTTAAAGATGAAACTGGCATGCTTGAACTTGTTTGGTTTCAAGGCATTTCTTGGATGGAAAAAGTTGTTGCCAATGGAGGGCTTTTTTTAGTGTATGGTAAAGCTGTTCGTTTTAATGGATATTGGAGTATGACTCACCCTGATATGGATAAATTGGAAAGTTTGTCCCTTGATCAGTTTCCTAATTTTCAACCTGTTTATTCTTCTACCGAAAAACTAAAAGCTAAAAGTTTAGCAGGAAGAAACTATGTCAAATTGGTACAAACATTATTTTCTCAATTGTCACAAAAAGATATCATTGAGAATCTCCCCAGTGATATTATTACTCAGCATCAGCTCATGCCTCGATATGAAGCTTTTGTGCAAATTCATTTTCCATCAGATCAAATCCTTTTGCAGAAAGCTGTTCATCGCTTGAAGTTCGAAGAATTATTTGTACATCAAATTGGTATTTGTAAACTCAAACTGAATCAAAAGTTCATACACGGATATCGTTTTACAAAAGTAGGAGATATATTCAATCAGTTTTATTCAACGTATTTGCCATTTGAATTGACCGATGATCAAAAAACAGTTTTGAGGGAAATAAGACAAGATACGCAAACAGGAGCTCAAATGAATCGTTTACTTCAAGGAGATGTCGGAAGCGGCAAGACGATTGTAGCTTTGTTATGTATGTTACTTACCATAGACAATGGCTTTCAAGCCTGTATGATGGCACCAACCGAAATTCTTGCACAACAACATTATGTTGGAATAAAAGAGTTGCTCAAGGATATGCCTATTCATATTGAATATCTTACAGGAAATATCAAAGGCAAGGCACGAAAAGAAGTTTTGAAACAATTAGCAAATGGAGATATTCAAATTTTAATAGGCACACATGCATTGATTGAGGATCCTGTTGTATTTAATAATTTAGGATTAAGTATCATAGATGAGCAACATCGATTTGGCGTTGCGCAACGTGCTAAACTTTGGAAAAAGAATGCCTTGCCTCCTCATGTTCTAGTAATGACAGCAACCCCAATTCCAAGAACATTAGCTATGACTAGTTATGGCGATTTAGATGTATCTGTCATAAAGAATTTGCCACCAGGTCGAAAACCAATTTCAACTATTCATCGGAATGAAATACATCGAGCAAAGGTGATGGATTTTATACGACATGAAATTGACCAAGGTCGTCAAGCTTATATAGTATATCCATTGATACAAGAAAGTGAAAAAATGGATTACGAAAATCTAACCGCAGGATATGAACAAGTCAAACAATTTTTTCATGCACATACCTACAATATCTGTATGGTACATGGTAAAATGCCACAGGATGAAAAAGAACAAAATATGAATGCATTTATCAAAGGAAATGCTCATATTATGGTAGCAACTACTGTAATAGAAGTAGGTGTAAATGTTCCAAATGCAAGTGTGATGTTGATCGAAAGTGCTGAACGATTTGGATTGTCACAATTACATCAATTAAGAGGAAGAGTAGGGCGTGGAGCCGATAAGTCATATTGTATATTACTTACATCATCTAAAATAACATCCAATGGAAAAGAACGTATGATGACAATGGTGAACGAAACAAGTGGGTTTGCCATTGCTGAAAAAGATCTTGAATTACGAGGTCCTGGAGAGATTGATGGTACAAGACAAAGTGGAGCACTAGATTTGCATATTGCAGATATTGTAAAAGATGTAAATCTTATGGAACTTACACGCAATGTTGCAATTACACTTTTAAAACAGGACCCTGATTTGATGATGGATTCTAATAGAAACTTAAAAGAGTTTTTATTGACTCGAAAGGATAAGGAAGTATGGAGTCGAATCAGTTAAAGCTGATAATCAAAGTCAGAAATTTGTAATCATGCTGTTAGAAATTGATTACATTATAATATTTATCATTGCATAAACATCAAGAATAGAAGTATTTTCAATGGCTATTCCATTGAAAACTTGCAAAGCAGGTTTATTCTTTTGAGGAATTTCTCGTTGAAGAAAAGCAGTGTCAATGCCATGCACAACACCATCTGTATCAAATACTGGCCCGCCACTCATTCCATTCAATGAAATGTCTTGAGTCATAAATCCAATATAATTTTTCTCATGATCCACCACAGTAATGCTATCAATTATATAAGTAGGTTGCCAATATTGTCTTACTGCCACCACATTGATACCACCATCTGCATTTACTGAAAGTTGTGCTAGTGGATATCCACAAAGGCAAACTGATTTGCCTGCTTTGGGTTTGTCTAATTTAATGGCAACAGGTATTGTTTCAGGTAAATCAATTTTGCCCAAAAAAATATCTCGCACAGGATCTCGATAGATTTCTATAATAGGCTGAGGCGGATTCATGATGTGGTCTGGTATATTGCCTCTATAATGACTCATCGAATTAGGTGGCATTTCTGTTATCACATGCAGTGCTGTTAAAAAATGACCTTGATCGTCAATGAAAAAACCAGTACCAGAAACGCCAATTTGAGTTGAAGCTCCATTCGTTACAGAATAGAAAATAGGGAACAAGGATTTCTTTATTTTTTCAATTGCGTTTTGATACATGAATGAAGTTTATAAAATTTAATTATCTTTTAGTTACTTGGACTTGAAGAATTCTTTACAATATCATTTATTATTTCTAGATGATGATTAGTATGAATTTCTAAAAATACGATAGTTTTATCTAATCGTAATTTTCCGAAATAGGGGTGTTCAAAATAATGCATTTTGTTCAAGGCCGTCAATTTCGAAATGGATTCGTTGGTTTTTGAAATATGATGTTTAAGTGTCTCCTCGTTATAGTCAATGAAAGGGATGACTATATCGGGGGATTTTGCTCTGCCACGTGGAATTTTTTTCAAATTCATAACTAACATGCGGGTAAAATTAAATTTCCATTTATAATCTTGAGGATTTGAATTGATTAATGCCTCGACTATACCATTGAGTGTTAATAAGCTATGTTCGATATGCCAACCCACATTTGATGAAGAAACAGCTTGATTACTATGGTATACAAAAGGTATATTGGATTCCAATTTTTCAACAAGAGTGTTTAATGTATGCATATTTGAAATTATGAAGGAAAGATAAGTGAATGCAATTAATTAATATAATTATGTTTATGATGTCTAATAAAAAGTAGGTATACTTATGTTTTAAGATGTTTGAATATTAATTAATATAGTAAAAAAGATTTATGCATTTAATAACGTGTCAATATCAAATTTCTGCATTTTTAAAAATGCATTTATAACCCGAGGTGCTTTTTCTTGATCACTCATCAATGATTTTAGTATTGAGGGGATGATTTGCCAAGAAACACCAAATTGATCAGAAAGCCATCCACACATATCATATCTTCCATCTTTTCCTAGTATTTCCCAATAGTGATCAATTTCTTTTTGTGAATCACATTCTACTACAAATGAATTGCCAGGTGTGAAATTAAAATCGTGCGGATATATGCTACTCATTGTATTTAGAATAAATCCATTTAGTTTGACCTGTGCAAATAATAACGAGTCTGCTGTTTCAATAGAAGGCATTGGGTAGGGGGCTTCTAGTAAAATTTCTGAATTGCTAAATGTGTTTGTATAAAAATCAATAGCTTTTTTTACATGTTTCATTTTGTCATTTGCAAAAAGTAAGCTTGGAACTATTTTTTGAGTTGAATTAATTTTGTCAATATCTAATTGCCAATTGACGCCGTATTCATCTTCAACCCAGGCATATTGCTCAGACCAATCATATTTTCCTAAAGGCATTAGTATACGTCCATGTTCTATTAACCTATTATAGAGTCGTTCAATTTCTACAACATTTTCACAATAAATATAATATGAGATTGATGAGTTTGGTTTGTATTTATTCCCACCATTGAGTAGCATAAATTTTGTGCCCATTAATTCAATATATGAAACCAATGGGGACTGAGAAATGATGTTTGTTTGATTAAATAATGATGAATAAAAATCAATTGACTCATTCATGGTATTGGCAATCCATATACAAGGACATATATGTTGATTCATTCCGATTTGATTTACTGTTTTTTTAATAGTTTATGTGATCCATCACATGATGGCATTTTTTTTGAAAGACCACATGTGCAATCATTTATGCCTTTGCCACTAAGAATTCTGGGTATATATTGTTCTATTCTTGAAACGCGAGTTTTAGATTGTTTGCCTGTCGAAAAATATATGTTGTACCCACGTTGCCTGCCGGGTGTTAACGACTCAAAAGCTTTTTTAAAAGCACTATTATTATTTAATACATCCTGCAACTCATCAATAAATTCTAGTTCATTATTATTTTTTAATTCTACTTTCAATCCTATATTCTCTACTTCCATTGCTTCAAAAATATAGGCTTTAATAATCGCTTTTAAATTATAAATTTCTTGTACATGTTTAAATCGAATGACCTTACTTGATTGTGAATTTTCGCCAGGGAATACTAGTATTTTTTCTGGATCTCCTAACAGCGCACCTTTGAAAAAACTCAATACACAGGCTTCTTTAAATGCTCCTATGATTGCTACGTTGGTGCCTTTATATGTAAAACAAGGTTGTCGCCATTTTAACTCCTCTGTGAGACCACATTCTATGAGAAGTGCTCTTAAGGCAGTCATTTCTTCTTGCCATTTTTCAGCTTTCTGTATATATGTATCAACGCTCCCATTCATAAAATCTAATTGAATTTTTAAAACTAAACAATATCATTATTGCTCGATAAAATTAAAGAGTTTGAAGCAAACTTCATTGTCATTCAGTTTATTTATTTTAGTATGATAAACTGACTACTTGTTATTATTGGCTATTGAATTACTTCTGATATTATAAAGTAAAATGTAAAATTCTTCTTTACTTGTAAATAGGATTATACAGTTATGTAGACTTTTTACATGTTTGTATGAAATTTCCAACTATCATCTAGTTACAGAGCTTGTAGTATCAGTACCCTTGCCTTTTTTAATGGCTTTAATTTTTACTTTATATATTCTTCAATTGAATGATGATAGGTTTCAAGCTATTAGTTTCCTAAAAGTAGTAGCTAACTAATATTGATAGTCCCATTTAATCTATTATTAATGTACAAGTAAAGAGAAGATGGAATTCTACTATTTTTTAGTTTTGAATTATCTATAACAAAGCCATTAATTGCAATACTGAATTGGTTAAATACATTAGCTAATCATTATTCTAATATATATCCACAATGATTGTGTAGGAAGCTAATATGCTTAAGTTTATCAGAAAATTCGTTTTTACTGAATTGTCTTTAATGACTATTGATAAATGTATTAAAAGCACTTTTGGCTTCTTCGCTTTCAAATAACGCAGCATGTCCCGCATTTTGTACTTCAAGGAATTCACTGTTTTTACATGTTAAGCAATCCAGAATTTGCTGTTTAAAAGTTGGCCATGAATAAAGTTGAATTGGGGTGTCTTTTAAGCCTTGTACAAAAAGAATTGGTGATTTAAATCCTTTAGTAAAATTGAGTAAAGATCGTTCGTAATAAGGGCCTGGATTTATGCTGGTTGTGCCGTATGTATTTTTAAGTAATGTACAAGTAATGCCATTTTGTATTTGACCATTTTCTTCGAGTTGACATCGATAGACTAAATTGAGTGGACCTGGTCCATTGGCTATTACGCCATTTGTTTCATGCATGGTATTTAATCGTGTTACGAGGTATCCACCTTGAGAATGTCCGCCTAGAAATATTTTCTTGACAGTAATGCCAAGTTCTTGACTAGCATTATTTTTAACCCAAAGTAAAGCAGCTTCAGCATGCGCTATATTATCACCCATCAATAGATTTTCTTCGGGGTATGCAACACTCACAAACATTATATCGGTTCTGTTTAGAATCTTTCTAAATGCTTCTAATGTATTATTTGCAGCTTCCAATATTTTATTATCATACAGTACAGTGCCGTGATAAAGTATCAATACATCTACATCATTGTTGACCGGTTTGTCTATCACGACATCTACTTGTATGCCATTATAATTAATTTTTTTTGTCGTATTATATGCTACACCTGGTACCTGAATCTGAGTGTTTTTGCAAGAAATGCTTGTACACAAAAGGGTCAAAAGGGTTAAAATGTAAAGTTGTTGCATTGTAAGAATGATTAGTGATTATTATAGACTCAAAATTAAGACATAAGTTTATTAAGTTTCATTAAAATTTAAAATGTGACTACTTTAATCTAAATCAACTATACCGACTTTATCAACAACCTAAATGACGTGATTCTTGAAATACAAAATTGGATAGGCTGTCGTAAAAGTATGTAGTTGTAATGCCATGGTCAAGTATTTCTTTACCTTATGATAGGGTTTGATATTAACATGTATATTCACGTATGCCTTTTTAGTACATTGCAGATTTGCCTGATTTGAATTGATTCATAACAAGTACTTCGAGTTTGGGTAAGGTGAAAAGATATGTTCTATAATCAACTGAATCTTTATCAAAATTGTACTTTGCATAAATTAATTCCATTGGATGCTTGGCTTAATATTTCAGCAGCTTCAAGTTATTTAAGAGCAATTTTCAAATGCAATTTAGAGCCATTGCTATCTGAAAAAGTATAGTATGTTGCAGATTTGTCGTATTCTTTAGATGAAGTTTTAAAACTAGTTTCGAGTGTATTTAAATCGATGTATATGGTATAATCGCCTTTTGTCCAATAGCCCATTTTAGATTCATCTAATGTCTTAGAAAATTCTATTGTATAAATTTGTTGGGCATATTGTTGATCTGAAATTAGTAGGTTGGCAATGCATAAGAAAATGAATATTGTAGTGTTCTTAGCTTCGAATGGTTTTTACACAAGAAATAGTCACTCTAACCGACAATGATAACAGCAATGTAAATCCTGCTACAGGATTAACAGCAAGCTTCATTGTATTGGCTGGTACGCACAATCCAACTATTGATGCTGGATTAACTACACCACTTTTAGCTGACTTAAGAAACTATGTATGGTATGATGTTAATGGAAATGGATTCCAAGATGCGAGCGAACCTAGTGTAGCCTGTGTGCAAGTCCCTTGTATGCATCCAATGGTATTACAGTTTTGGCAACAGTAGTAACAGATGGTAATGGAGCTTATAGCTTCACCAATTTAGAATCAAGAACCTATATCGTAGGCTTTGTCAATTTACCATCAGGATTTACACGCACTAAAAACTTAGGTGTATTGAACGATGCCCTAAACAGCGATATGAATGTGGGTGGAAAAACCAATGCAGTTACCTTGACTGCTGGAGAATACAATCTAAATATCGTTGCAGGTATCTACTTTGGTATACCATTGCCAGCTAAAGAATTGACAGCAACATTGGCTATCATCTAAGCCAACAATATATGTGAAGTCAATTGGTTCACAAAAGACGAATCAAATACAAAATCATTTGATATTGAACGTAGTAATGATGGAACAACTTTTGCAAAAGTTGGAGAATCTAATGCTAGTGGACAAACCTTAGGTCGAACAAACTATATCTTCAATGATGAAATAGCTACATTGAATAAAGTAGGTGTCATATACTATCGAATCAAATTGAATGATATCGACAAAAAGTATAGTTACTCTAACACAATCAGTGCACGTCAAAGCAATTTGAGCAATGAAACTGTAACAATCTATCCATCGCCATTTACTTCGCAAATTAATATCGATTATGTGGCTTTACAAGCTACAGATATCAATATCGAATTGACCGATGCATCAGGACGAGTGATCGTTCAGAAAATGGTAAGCTTAGAAGAAGGTAGCAATACAATACACTTAGATCAATTGAATGCATTAAGTACACGAAGTTACTAAGTCAAATTTAAAGACATCAATAGTGGCGAAACATACATTCGCAAATTGATGAAATAGTTTAAGAATATTGATTGGAAAATTTAAACCAAGCCCACATTCGAAAGAGTGTGGGCTTTATGTTTAAGAAGGTATTGAAAAAACATATTGAATAAAAGATTGCGTTAATTGTTTATAACGAAAGATTACTAGACCTTTAGTTTCTTGAGAACAGCAAAGTCTATCATATCATATTAAACATAAGTTTAGATTGTCTTCTATTCTTTATTTTTTTTAGCAAAAAAAGTAAGCTTCCCAAGCATTGCGTTCGCACGTTGATTTGATATCCAATTGTTCTGAAGCGTTGGCTACACTCACAAGAATTTGTTTAAGATCCAAATCGGCAAGAACCGAAGTTGATTTTAAGACTTGATTGTAAATTGTATGACCAATTTTATTTTCATTATTACATACCCATGTAAATGGAATTGCATGTTCTACAAGATACTTCGCCATAAACTTACCTCGATGACCTGCACCCCAAAGTATTAAACTTTTTTCAGGCATATAATCAATGGCAAGGAAATGATGACACTTTAGCTTCAATAATGCATCACCTTGATAATGAGACACCACACGTGTTGTTCTGTTGGGGTAATCGCGCCAATAAAATAAAAGCTCTTGACAAGGTATTGGTTTCAATCCCTTTTCGTACATGCGAAAACATAAATCATAGTCTTCAGGATATTGTGTTGCATTGAAACCACCTACAGCCTCTAAATCAGTTCGATGTAGCATCCAACTAGGGGAAGGAATCACACATTCTCGATAGACTTCGTCAAAGCAGGTTCCTTTTGTAATGAGTGCATTCATCCAAGTTTCATAGTTTTGAAATCCATTACCAATACCGCCTTCGGCAAAATACTTAACTTGCCCCAAGGCCAGATACCCTTTCCCATACGACTTTAACTGAAATGCCATGTGTTCATACTTATGCAATGCATTGATGTCGTCGGAATCCATGCGGGTTATGTACTCGCCATGAGCATTTTTATAACCAGTGCATAAAGCATCTATGACGCCGATGCCTTCATTGCGAATGACACGTACACGACTATCGGTTTGAGCATATGATGCTAAAATAGCATGACTACTATCGGTGGAGTGATCGTCTATAGCGAGCAATTCCCAATCACGATAGCTTTGCTGAAGGATGGATTGTATACATGCATGTAAATACAACTCAGTATTTTTTACAGGCATGATAATGCTTACGAGTCCATTTTGTTCTTCAGTTTTTGTCATTTAGATTCCTTCAAAGTGAAAGCAAATTTATTGTGGAAATCTGAAAGTGTAGCTTGAAAGTTATGTGTAATACTAAGATGTTATCGTTTCTTGAATTGTGATTGTATTTACTTAAGCATTGTGGTTGGTTGAGCATTTCGTTTCCTGAGTGCTGCGAAGGATCTCATATCTTTTTATGATGTCGTTATATTGTCAAAAAATTTCGAAGCCATTCCAATTTTAATTTACTTTTACACATTAAAGAATCTAAGGAGCAGATAATGAAATCAAAATTACTTTTTACAGCCTTGATGATTTTAGGTTATTCTTCCTTGCATGCACAAGATTTAGCAGACTGCAAAAACCCTTGCAAGAAAACAAGAATTGTACAAAGTGGACCATTGATTGGATTAAGAACACTTAGCTTGCCCGACTCACAATCTGTTCGTGTAGTTGAGGTTGTAAAGCATGGCGCATCTTATAAGAATGGTATATTGCTAGGTGATACTTTAACGCATTTCAATGGTAAGGTCATTAAAAGTATGGAATACTTCATTGCTGAAGTTGCAAAGTTGCAACCTGGTGATACGATCAAAGTAACGGTTAATAGAATGGGAATCGTGAGCGATTTTATTTTTCCGTTGGGCGCAGCAAGCTCTAAAAAAATTACAGAAATAGAATGCTGTGATGCCCCTCCGCCCGATTTAAATAATATCGTATTTATATTAAGCCTCAATCCTGCCAATGATTATTTGAGAATTTCTACAAACGAAAATATAAAGAGTGAAGTCGAATTCAATATATTAGATCCTAATGGGAATCTTCTAAAGACTGAAAAGACCAAGCAAGCCAAGGGCTCTTTTGAATCGAGCATTAATATTAGCGATTTACCGATAGGAGTTTATTTTTTGAAAATTTTTGTTGAAAATACACAGTATGTTCAACGGTTTAGGAAAGATAATTAATACGAGATTCTGCCAACCATTTGAACATATTAATTGATTCTGAAACAACTTCTAATCTCAGAATAGTGGACTATTAGATATTTCACATAGGTATTGTTGGGGTGATTCAATGCAGGAAATGCAATTTGCTTTTCGTTTATAGCTTTAAGCTACAGAAAAGTGTAATTAGAGAGGAACGCTTCATAGAAGAGATACCGTGATACCTAACTAATAGTTTTGGAAAAATAATTTATTCAATTTTTATAATTGTCATTAATGCAAGAATCAATTGAGGAAGAAAACATAAAAGTACTAGACTGAATTCTTGATGTAATATGTATAATAACCCTAACCATAAAATAGGAATAATAATTGCTAAGATATTTCTAAGTTTCGCATCATCTTGGTTAAGCTGTTTTAAAAATACAAAATTCAAAACTGTTGAAATGCTGAGTAAAATAAATCCTAGTGAAGTGCCAATGTAAGCTAAATTTATATTGCTTGCCATTATAAAAAAAAGTAGACAACCGAGTAAAGTATAACAGGTAATTATTATAAATAATTTGTTTGATTTTAATCTCATACTATTAATTCCTATTTGTTTTAAACTGGCTTGAAAAAGAAAATGGTAACATTACTTTCTAAAATAGTTTACAAATGAATCAAATAGGAGGGTGTTATTGAAATTATGTAAATTGTTATTCAAAGATAGATAAAAGCAATTGAAAGAAGTACGGAGATATTAAAAAAGACATAGCTTTATAGATGAAGGGCTACATATTTCATATTGGTATTATTGGGCTTTGGCAATGCAGGAAATCCAATTGAGTTTTTGCTTGTAGCTGCAAACTTCAGAATGATGCTATGATTTTTTTTTAGAAGTGAATTGATTGGCAATTTCAACTGATAACAGAACCCTCATGAAGACAAAAATCTTCTTACGGTTATGTGCTTCGACAAATATTTTTGTAGCAAAACTAGTTTTTTATTTAGTTTTACTCACCTTATATACATGAGTAAGTTTATTGTTCCCATATACTTGTAAGGTATATAATCCTGTGACCAGTTCGTTTATATTGATACTAAGCGTACTGTTGCCAGCTTTACTTTGTATTTGTAATTCTTTCACTACATTGCCATTCATATTTATAACCTTTACGGTTGTATTTTGCACTGTGAGTGTATACATATCGATATATAAAACATCTTGTGTAGGGTTAGGATGTATGCTTACTGTATTGTCAATTGATTCCAAATATAAATCAACAATTTCTGTATTGAGTGTGTGTTGATTGTCTACATCAACTTGTTCTAAACGATAATAATTGTGACCTAAAAAAGGTGTAGTATGTTCAAAACTATACTCTAATGCTGTTTGGCTATTACCATCAACTGTTTGACTATTTACTTTAGCTATGGTCTCAAAATCCAAACCATTTTTGCTGTGTTGTAAATTAAAATATGCATTGTTTTGTTCTCTTACAGTTGTCCATTTCAATTCGTTGGCATAGGGTAGCTTTTGACCCATAAATTTCGATAATTCAACAGATAAGGGAAATGGAAAATTTTGATATACACGTACATGTCCAGCAATTGAGCCATTGCCAGAATTGAGACCTGATCCTATAGATACTGTATTGGCATCGGGCATACAAATAGCATAGCCGGACTCATCACCTGCAGCTTCGCCATTGATGTCAATTCCTTGCTGTGTCCATGCAGTTCCATTCCATTTATACACTCTCACATGACCAGAATTAGAACCGTTTCCATCATTTTCATTGGCCCCGATAGCCACCGTGTTGGCATCGGGCATACTGATCGATTTCCCGCATAAGTCATCTGCTGCTTCTCCATCAATATCAAGTCCTTTCTGTATCCAAGTAGTTCCATTCCAACTGTAAATTCTTACCTGACCAGCAGAATTGCCATTTCCATCATTGCCAATTGCACCGATACCAACAGTATTGGCATCTGGCATGCATACTGAATGCCCCGATAGGTCATTGGCTGCTTCACCATTGATGTCAAGTCCTTTTTGTACCCAAGCAGTTCCATTCCAAGTGTATATACGTACATGACCTGAACCATTCCCATTCCCATCATTATTTTGAGCACCTATTGCGACAGTATTGGCATCAGGCATACTCACCGAATAACCAGCGTTGTCACCTGCCGCCTCACCATTAATATCAAGACCTTTCTGTGCCCAATCTATGCCATTCCAGCTCCATATTCGCACATGACCGGCAATTGAGCCGCTACCAGAATTGAAAGGAGCACCAATTGCTACCGTATTGGCATCGGGCATACTAATTGACCAAGCTGAAAGGTCGTTTGCTGTTTCTCCATCAATATCCGTTCCTTTTTGAATCCATGCTGAACCATTCCAGCTATAAACCCTTACGTGTCCAGCGTTAATTCCACCACTATTATCATTGTAAACTGCGCCAATCGAAATTGTATTGGCATCTCCCATACTGACCGACCAACCCGATATGTCCTCTGTAGCTTCGCCATCAATGTCCAGCCCTTTTTGTATCCAAGCGGTTCCATTCCAATTATAAATTCTAACATGACCAGCATCAGTGCCATTTCCATCATTTTCGGGTGCTCCTATAGCTAGTGTATTTATATCAGGCATACTCAATGCATATCCCGATCCATCACCGATGGCTTCGCCATCGATATCGATTCCTTTTTGGGTTTGAGCATTTATTACCCCATATTCTAAGCATAACATTAGACTCAATAAGCTAATCTTTAAGTATTTCATAATTCGAATATTATAATCATTTAAATATTAAAGGTAAATAGCATTCTTTGTATTTCATTTTTTACAAACTTTTTTTTACATTATATTTTTTTTATTTTATGAAGTGAGGTTTTTGAAGAATTGAA
>CANHGW010000016.1 GCA_947460175.1 Bacteroidota bacterium
AAGGTGGAGGTAATCAAATTTGATTGGTATGAATCAATGCGATCTAAAAATAACGATACAACATACATTATCAATTTTTGGGCTACATGGTGTGTGCCTTGTGTAGCAGAGTTGCCCCAATTTGAACAAATAACTAAGAAATATCAAACCCAAAAAGTTAAGGTTTATTTAGTTAGTCTCGATTTTAGAAAAAATATCGATTCGCATTTAAGGCCATTTGTAAAAAAGAAAAATCTACAATCAGCTGTCTTATTACTAGACGAACCTGATGCCAATGCATGGATTGATAAAGTAGATCCTTCTTGGTCGGGTGCATTGCCAGCAACGATTATTTTTAATAATAAAAAAAATATGATTCAGTTTCTAGAAAAGGAACTTAATTTTACAGAACTAGATTTAATTACCTCTAAATTTTTATCAAAATGAAACAAATAATAATGTCTCTAACAGTTTTATGTACTTTAATGTTAGTATCATTTATGCCCGATGATCAGCCTACATCAGTAGGGTATAAACCAGGTGATAAAGCCATGGATTTTTCGCTTAAAAATATTGATGGAAAAATGGTCTCTTTGGCCGATTTCAGAGAAGCAAAAGGGATTATATTAATTTTTACTTGCAATCATTGTCCTTATTCTGTTGCTTATGAAGACCGCATTATTTCATTGAATGCGACCTATGCACCTAAAGGATATCCTGTAGTGGCCATTAATTCTAATGACCCTATTGCATATCCAATTGATTCGTATGAAAATATGATTGAGCGTGCTACAGAAAAAGGTTTTAAATTCCCTTACTTAGTCGATGAAACGCAACAAATAGCTAAAACATATGGTGCTACTAAAACACCTCATGTATTTGTATTAGCCAAAGCTGATAATGATTTCTATGTAAAGTATATAGGTGCAATTGATGATAATTCAAACGAACCAGAACATGTCAATAAACGTTTTCTTGAAAATGCATTGATTGAATTGATTACTGGAGCAAAGGTGAGTGAGCCGATAACTAAAGCAGTAGGCTGTTCTATAAAATGGAAAAAATAGTTTATACATTTATTGTTAAATCAAATGAGTACTCTATTTCGATTCTTCGTAATTTCTATCTTTCTTATGGGAGTATTCTCATGCGAAAAAGAAGTGGATATCAACTTAAGCGAGTCGAGTAAAAGTATAGTAGTAGAAGGAGTCATCGAAACTGGTGCACAACCTTATGTTACGCTCACACGCAGTATTGGCTTTTTTGATAAAATAAATTTGAGTTCTGTTCAATATGTTTCCAATGCATTCATCGAAGTGCAAGATGTGAATACTGGTAAAAAAGTTATATTGAAAGAGTATAAAATAGATACTACTATTGGTAGCAATACGTTCTTTTTCAATATATATGGACCTGATATTTCCGATCCTAACGCAATGAACTTCAAAGGGGAGGTCAATCACTTTTACAAGTTGACCATTCAAGTAGACGGAAAGACACATGAAGGGTTTACTAAAATTCCTGTTTCTACAGGCTTAGATTCACTTCGTATTGTACCTGTGGTGGGTAAAGAAGATAGTTTCTCAAGCATAGTGGGTAACTATGTGGATCCCGATACATTTGGCAATGCAGTAAGAGTAGAAACTCAAACTAAACGTTATATCAAAGATGGATCTCCAGAATTATTTTTTACTTCATTCAATTCAGTCTACGATGATAATATTATCAATGGAACTATAGTTCCACTTACAGTAGATTTAGGGTTTGATAAATCTCGTACTTACACTCAAAAGGAATATCAAACGATAGGATATGTAAAACGAGGTGATACAGTTACAATTAAATGGAGTGCCATTGACAACAGGGTGTTTACCTTCTGGCAAACCTTGGCTTTCTCGGCAGGGAGTGTGGGAAATCCCTTTGCATCACCTACTAAAATTCAAGGCAATGTATCCGATGCATTAGGCGTATGGGCTGGTTATGGTGCTACGTTTTATACCATCATTGATAGTCTATGATTGTTTAGTTGATTCTAAATATGTTTAATTGAATATCTATTGTTTGAATAGATTTGTTATCAAGAAGTGTTATTAAGTTTCATCTCAAAAGTGACTATTATCACTGTGTAGGCTCATATTAAATTATATATTTGCATTCTCAAAAAAATATTCATGTCAAACGAAATAGAAAAAGTTCAGGTATTAATTATTGGATCGGGGCCAGCAGGTTATACAGCGGCTATATATGCGGCACGTGCAAATCTGAAACCAGTTTTATATCAAGGGTTACAACCTGGCGGTCAATTAACCATCACAACTGAAGTGGAAAATTATCCAGGGTATGCAGATGGTGTAATGGGACCAAAAATGATGATGGACTTTGAAGCGCAAGCTCGTCGTATGGGTGCTGATATCCGTTGGGGTATGGCAACAAAAGTTGATTTTTCATCACACCCATTTAAAGTAGAAATTGATGAAGAAAAATGGATAGAAGCCAATGCAATTATTATATCTACTGGAGCTTCGGCTAAGTGGTTAGGCATACCAAAAGAAGAGCAACTTGCTACAACTGGTGGTGGTGTAAGTGCCTGTGCTGTTTGCGATGGCGCTTTTTTCAAGCAAAAAGAAGTTGCGATTGTTGGAGCAGGTGATACTGCATGTGAAGAAGCTATTTACCTAAGCAAAATGTGTTCAACCGTTCATATGATGATACGCAGTGAAAAAATGCGTGCAAGTAAAATTATGCAAGATCGTGTGTTGGCTACACCTGGTATAAAAGTTTATTGGAATACCGTCATCGATGAGATCGTAGCTGAAGATCGTATTCAGTCATTGAATGTAAAAAATAATGCTTCAGGCGAGATTACAAATATTCCTGTAAGTGCTTTGTTTGTTGCTATAGGTCATAAGCCGAATAGTGATATATTTAAACCATATATTACCATGGACGAAACAGGTTATATCACTACTATACCTGGTACAACCAAGACTAATATAGAAGGTGTATTTGCTAGCGGAGATGTGCAAGATAAAAACTATCGTCAGGCAGTAACAGCTGCAGGAAGTGGTTGTATGGCAGCATTGGATGCAGAGCGATTTTTAAGTGAGCATGGTTATCACTAGTAAATTATGAATAAAGTATTTCTAACTATTGTTCTAATATTTTTGGGAACATTTTTTACAGCAGCCTTAAAAGCACAAACAAGTCTACACAAACCACGTGTAAAAGGTCAAGATGTTTTCTACAGTGCCAATGGTGTCAAAATGAAAGGATACATAGCCTATGACTCATCATTGAAAGCCGAGCGACCTTGTGTGCTTGTAGTGCATGAATGGTGGGGATGTAATGAGTATGCACGTAAGCGAGCGCGTATGTTGGCAGAGTTAGGTTATTTTGCATTGGCCGTAGATATGTATGGAGATGGTAAGCTTGCTACTGATCCTAAAACCGCGAGCGAATATGCGACTCCATTTTATCAAAATCCATTATTAGCCAAAGAACGTTTAGAAGCTGCTTTGCTTATGTTGAAAAATTATCCTGAAACAAATTATTCTAGGGTATCTGCTATAGGATATTGCTTTGGAGGATGTATGGTGTTGAATGCTGCTAAGTTGGGAATGAATTTCAACAGTGTGGTAAGTTTTCATGGAGGATTAGATGGGGTAGAAGCTAGTAAAGGTTTAACCAAAGCCAATATTATGGTATGTCATGGTGAAGCTGATCAATTTGTTTCAAAAGATGAAGTCAATAAATTCAAACAAAATTTAGATACGTTGAAAGTCCCTTATCAATTTATCACTTATCCAAATGCAACACATGCATTTACCAATCCAGAAGCAACAGCTACTGGAAAAAAATTCTCGATGCCAATCCAATACAATGCTGCAGCAGATAAGAAGTCGTGGAATGATATGAAGCTATTTTTAGCAAAGGGTTTTAAAAGATAAACGTTTATTTTTTTACTTTTAAAATAATGTCGTAGGCATGGCCATCGAAATTGTAAGTACCTTTTATAGTTGATGGATTTTCATCATAGCCATCTTTGATTCCATTTAGTATAAAGTAATCTGTGAACTTAGTTTTAGAGGTAGAATAATGATAAAATTTCATTCGATCACTATTGCCTTCCTCATCGAAGTTGGGTAGAAATTTTGATGTTTTTTTAGTTTTTAAATCGGTTGTTTTTATCTCACTGCCACCGATATATCCATTGGCTAACATAAATTGAACTGATATATTTTGGGTTTTGCCTGTATAATATACTGCATCAAATGCTTTTTGAGCAAATGCATTGTTCATAATAAAAAGTAATAAGCTGACTGATATATACTGGCTAATTTTCATTGATTTGGTTTTGATATTTAATGCTCTATTCTTGAATTGATTGTTGTTTACCTCGTTGTATTTTTTTATAATTGAATTCATACATTACTTCTACTTTTTGTCGAGCCCAAGGCGTTTTTCGAAGAAACTTTAAACTTGATTTAATACTTGGCTCATGCATAAAACAATTGATAGGAATTTTCTCACTCATTTTTTCCCAACCTACGAATTGAACAAGGTCTGTCAGAATCATTTCGAGTGTGACGCCATGCAATGGGTTTGTATGTTGTTGTTGTTGTTCACTCATTTGTCAAATGTAGCATAAACTTTTATGAACTGATTGAACTATTACTTTAAATAGGCGGGAAGTAATTCGTATCCAACATTGTATAATTTATCTATCACATCATCACTGAAATTATTGAGAGTGTAATTTTTAATTGGATATTTTTTACTCAATTTTGGTACAGGTACTAGTTCGTTTTTTTTCTCATCAAAGTGATTCCAATTGGCCTCGTATTGACCTGTAATCAAATTATAACTTGACAGTCCTGATCCATCATTTGTAGCACCTCCGTATTGATTATTATCAAAACCTATGAGTTTTATTTGTTTTAGCTTTTCATCATATCTAAATTTAAACGTGTTTTCTCCACGCATAAATTGACTACTTAGTACAATCACATTCTTAGACATCTTTATGCTATTACTTTGACCGGCGATTGTAATAGGTTTACTTGTAAATGTTTTCTTTTGCGTAGTTAAGGTGTACGTAATGATATACCCTTGATCCTTTTCGGTTAATATCATTTTATCCAGTTTTTTATCATTGTCAAAGTAATATGAAATGGATGTTTGAGCTACAATGCTTGAGGAAAAAAATAGGCCCATTAATAATGGCAAAAGTTGTTTGTTCATGGTTGAATATTTTGCGACAAGATACTTATATCTGAATATATTTTACAATATTGATTTAACAATTAAAATGCATGTTTAAACACATAATATGATTATATTTGTTTACTAATTGAATGGCAATGAATAGAAATGCTTTTTTTAAATCCCTTGCCTTAATCCCTTTTGGTGGTATTATTATGAAATTGAATGCACTTCAAAAAGAGGTAGAAAAACTGCCTAATTCACCTTTAATGCCACTCTTGTTTTTAGGACATGGTAGCCCTATGAATGCAATTGAAGATAATCAATTTGTACAAGGATTTAAACACATAGCTAAAACAATACCTAAGCCAAATGCAATACTCTGTATCTCTGCTCATTGGTATACAAAAGGTACTTATGTGACAGCTATGGAGCATCCTAAAACAATTCATGATTTTGGCGGATTCCCAAAAGCATTGTTTGATGTAGAATATCCTGCACCTGGAAGTCCGTCACTCGCATTAGAAACGAAACAACTTATTAAAAATACCGAAGTAGGATTAGATCAACATTGGGGACTTGACCATGGTGCATGGAGTGTAATTAAACATCTTTATCCTAACGCTGATATACCTGTTGTACAATTAAGTATAGATTATAGTCAACCTGCAGAGTATCATTATAATCTATCCAAACAATTAGCATCATTACGCAAGAAAGGTATATTAATCATTGGGAGTGGTAATATAGTTCATAATTTAGGATTAGTTGATTTTGCAAATATCAACAACGTCGATTATGGGTTTGATTGGGCCATTGAAGCTCGTGAAAAGGTCAATTATCAATTATTGAATGGTGATTTTAATCCACTCCTACAATATGAAAAAATGGGCAAAGCATTGCAATATGCAGTACCAACACCCGATCATTACTTGCCATTGCTGTATACCCTAGGTTTAAAAAATAAAAATGAATCTCTTTCTTTATTTAATGATCATTTATTGGCAGGTTCGTTAAGTATGACTTCGGTTCACATTGGATAATATTATAGGTTTATTCAACAATCAGTTTCTGTTTTTATTGTAACTTTGAATCTATGTCAAATCATGTTGGTTTCATATACATTCTGGTAGTTGTAATTACGCTATTATTTCCCTCCTGTAAAAAATCGGTTGATCCAGCTTTTTTAACTACATCCTATCCAGCTTCAGTAGAAAAAATTATTGTTACAAAATGTGCAACTGCTGGATGTCATAATGATAAAAGCTATCAGAATGCAGCCAATTTAAATCTGAGTGATTGGAACAAAATGCTAGAGGGAGGAGTAAGTGGGGCAGTTGTAATTCCATTTTCTCCAAATCAATCTTCTTTAATGCAATTTATTAATACCTACGATGATTTAGGGATTAAGGCATCACCTACTATGCCAATCAATGAAGCGCCATTGTCACGTGATGAAGTATTGACAATACGGAATTGGATAAAAGAAGGTTGCCCTTCAAAAGATGGGGAGATTCCATTTGCTTCTAATTCTACATCAAGAGGAAAAGCTTATATCAGCAATCAGGGTTGTGATAATGTAAGTGTAATAGATGCAGAAACTAAATTAGTCATGCGTTATGTAAAAGTGGGAAAAGATGAAACTCAAATAGAAGTTCCTCATTGTTTGAGAGTTTCACCCGACAGTAAATATTGGTATGTATGTTTTACAAATGGAAGTTATGTGCAAAAATTTGATGCGAATGCAGACACCTTGGTTTCAGAAGTAAATATTGGAGCAGGAAGTTGGAATATTTTAAAAATATCGCCAGATAGCAAAAATGCTTTTGTATCTGATTTTTCAAACAATGGAAAACTTGTTGAGCTGGATTTAAATACCATGACAATCAAATCAACACTTGCAGGATCTGGACTTTTTTCATTTCCGCATGGGGTTGCCTATACGAAAACAAAAGATACCCTTTACATAACTGCGCAATATGGTAATATGATATACAGAGTAATACCCTCTATTCCTCAAATTGATCAATTATCTATCCAAAAAGGAGTAGCACCTGTTACTACTCCTCAGTTACTCGATCCACATGAAATAGTAATGAGTCCTGATTACAGTCGATATTTCATTACCTGTCAAGCAAGCAATGAGCTTAGAGTAATGGATGCTACAGCCGACACATTACTCAGGGTTGTACCAATGGGGCTTTATCCATTGGAATTTGCTATTTCGCCCAAAAAGAATCTCTTGTTTGTATGCAATCAAGAAGATAATAATCCTATTTATCCTCAATTTAAAGGATCTATTTATGTTGTTGATATGAGTTCATTCATTGTAGTTAAAAAGATTTATGAAAAATTTTATCAACCACATGGTATCGTAGTTGATGACAAAAGGGGCTTACTTTATGTGTCAAGCAGAAATGCTGATCCTACTGGTCCAGCACCGCATCATTTATCTGAGTGCAATGGGCGAAATGGGTTTTTTCATGTAATAGATATCAATACATGGAAGTTAGTAAAACCGACCTCTGAGCTTTCTGTTGATTCTTATAGTATGGATGTGAGGGAGTAGATATCGATTATTTAACTGCATAATTTTACATTGTAAATTTTAATTAGGATATTGTATAAATATTGTAGGTTAAATAATGTGTTATAGACTGATTTGCAGAAATCTATAAAAATGTTTTTAATTATATTGTAATAGTTGTATTTTGTTCCCCAAAATTAGATTATGGAAGAGCTTTTTATTCCGTTTTTGATTATACATATTGTAATGGGCGCCCTTTCTCTGATGACAGGGACTTTAAATATATTATTTAAAAAAGGAACTACTCAGCATAAAAAAGTCGGTAAAGTTTTTGTAATTTCAATGTTGATATCATCATTTACAGCACTTATATTGTCTATTTATGATGATAATTTGTTTTTACTAATCATAGGCATATTTACTATCTATATGATAGCTACTGGAACTAGGTTTTTGAAAATAAAAAAAAGGGTTCAGTTCAAGCGTTTAAAGTACAGCGATTGGGTATTGACATTATTAATGTTATTTTTTAGCATTTTTTTGCTAACCAATGGAATTCAAAAAGTATTGAATGGCTTTCAATTTGGCATAGTTCCTATTGCTTTTGGTATAATTAGCCTATTTATGGTAATTCAAGATATAAGAATATTTATGGGTTTATCAAGGTTTAAAAATTTCGGGTTATTAATTCATATTCAACGTATGATAGGGGCATATATAGCTTCTTTAACGGCTTTTTTAGTTGTAAATGTGGAGTTTTCAACTGCATTTGTTGTGTGGTTGTTACCTACTTTAATTTTTTTACCTCTCATCATTATTTGGTCAAGAAAAATGAGGGTTCTTATTTAGTTGATTTTCAAATAGGATATCCAAATTGCTGGATAGATTTGGTCAAGTTGATTTAAAAAATCAAATATTCTTTTTTTCTTAAAAAACAAATACCAATCTATTATCATTTTTAAGTTCCAAACCTTATTTTTGCTCAACTTTATTAGAATGCCAACACAATATTACTTATTTCTCAGTCTGGCTTTGTTTTGCATTGGCGTCATGGGTGTGCTCATGCGTCGAAATGCAATCATCATCCTGATGTGTGTAGAATTGATGCTTAATGCTGTTAATTTATTAATGGTTACATTTAGCAAAATGCACAATGACGCTTCAGCTCAAATATTTGTATTTTTTATCATGGTAGTGGCAGCAGCAGAAGTAAGTGTGGGCTTATCTATTATAGTCATGATGTATCGAAAAGTGCGATCAATAGATGTAAACATTTTAAACCGATTAAAAAACTAAGCTTTTACGATGATTCAATATGTGTGGTTAGTGCCTTTATTTCCATTGATTGGTTTTTTAATTACAGGACTTGGACGTAATACCTTGGGCAAATCCAGCGGTTGGATTGCTTCTATGGCTATATTAGCTTCTTTTATCGTTTCTTGCATTATTTTTTTTGACGTACAGGCCTTACCTGAAAATGTTTTCGAAAAAGGTGGCGGTCCAGTAATCGTTCAATTATTTGATTTTATTAAAACACAGTCAATGCAAATCGGATTTGACTTTCAAGTTGATGCACTGACCTCTATTTTTTTATTAGTTATTACGGGAATTGGGTTTTTAATACACCTTTATTCAATAAGCTATATGGGGCATGATGATGGTTATGGGAAATTTTTTTCGTACTTGAATCTTTTCATATTCTCAATGTTACTGCTTGTTCTAGGAGCCAATTATCTGATTATGTTTATTGGTTGGGAAGGTGTAGGACTTTGTTCTTACCTTTTAATAGGTTTTTGGTACAAAAATGTTGCATACACCGATGCTGCAAAAAAGGCTTTTATCATGAACCGTATCGGTGATTTAGGGTTTTTAATTGGCATTTTCTTGATTTTTTCTAGATACAATACATTAGACTTCAAATCACTTCAGTTTTTAATATCACACGATACCTACGATGCAACATTTATAAGTTCCGTTGCATTGTGCTTTTTTGTAGGTGCTACTGGTAAAAGTGCTCAGTTACCTCTATTTACTTGGTTGCCAGATGCAATGGCAGGTCCTACGCCTGTGTCAGCCTTGATTCATGCCGCTACCATGGTAACTGCGGGCATTTATATGATTACAAGAAGTCATTTTATTTATTCTATAGCACCTTATGCGCAGCATGTAATTCTAATTATTGGATTAGCGACTGCATTAATTGCAGCTACGATTGCTACACAACAAAATGATATTAAAAAAGTATTGGCTTATTCTACAGTGAGTCAATTAGGATTTATGTTTATGGCACTTGGAGTTGGGGCTTATACAGCTGCTATTTTTCATGTAGTGACCCATGCGTTTTTCAAAGCATTGCTTTTCTTAGGATCGGGTTCTGTCATACATGCTGTGGATGGCGAACAAGATATACGACACATGGGTGGATTGAAAAAATACATGAAAACTACTTATGCTACTTTTTTAATTGGATGTATTGCCATTGCCGGTATTCCTCCATTGAGTGGATTTTTCTCAAAAGATGAGATAATGATGCATGTATTTACTTATCCAATTTATGGAAACATATTTTGGGTATTGGGAATGTTAGCAGCTTTAATGACTGCATACTATATGTTCAGATTATTATTTATCACATTTCATGGTGAATACCGTGGTAAAGGTCATCCACATGAAAGTCCTGCATTAATGACGATACCTTTGATTGTATTAGCTATTTTCTCAGCATTGGGCGGATTGATTGGTATACCAGAAGTTTTGGGTGGTCATCATGCATTACATGAATTTTTAAGCCCTGTATTGTTGAAGTCCACCGGGATGAATGCCAATGTGAACCATTTAAGTCATGAAAGTGAATATATATTAATGGGAGTTGCTGTATTAATCGCAGTCATTGGTATTTTAATTGCATGGTTTGGGTACAAAAAGTATAATGCAGCTGCTGAAGCTAAAGGAATTGCTTCCTTCTTTGAACAGAAATGGTACTTTGACGAAGCATATGATAATATTATTGTTAAGCCATTATACCATATTAGTTCGTTTTCTGAAAAAGTGATTGAAAAATCAGGATTGGATGGAATTGTAAATGGAATTGGTAAAATGATACAATTAGGAAGTACTCGTTTACGATTATTGCAAAGTGGCCTTGTTGGGTTTTATTTGTTTTTGATTGTGATTGGTATTGTATTGTTGTTCGCTTTGCAATTATTGTATAATAAATTTTTATAAAATAAAACTGAAGATTCAATCTTCAAAAAGAATAAAACATGTTGATCGTTTTACTCATATTGGTTCCTTTCCTTGCTGGTTTAGCAGCCATGGCGATGCCTTCAAGCAAGGTACACATACATGCCATAGGGGCTTCTGTACTTACATTAGTATTAGGTTCGGTTTGTTATTATTATTTCACACATCCTGGCATGGGCGAAACTACTTTTTCATATCCATGGATTGAAAAGTTAGGAGCTTCATTTTCTGTAGCAATGGATGATGGGCTAACTGTGTTAATGGTAATGTTGACAGCATTAGCATTCCCTCTTATTTTTATTTCACTTTTAAATAAAATTCCTGATAGACCTTCTACTTTTTTTGGATTAATGCTGATGGCTCAAGCAGGATTAATGGGTGTTTTTTTAGCGAAAGATGCTTTGTTGTTTTACTTGTTTTGGGAAGTAGCTTTAATTCCAGTGTATTTCCTAAGCTCCATGTATGGCGGTCCTCGTCGTATTCCTGTTACATTTAAGTTCTTTGTTTATACGTTTGTCGGTAGTTTGATTATGTTGGTTTCAATGATTTACATTTACCAACAAACGCCAATTCATTCATTTTCGTGGAGCTCATTTGTAAGTGTAGGTCAGTCTTTACCATCAAATCAACAAAATTGGTTGTTTTGGATGATGTTTGTTGCATTTGCGATTAAAATGCCTGTATTCCCTTTTCATACATGGCAACCTGATGCATACGAACAAAGTGCTACACCCGTTACAATTGTATTGAGTGCCTTGATGGTGAAAATGGGATTATTTGCAGTAGTTCGTTGGTTATTACCTGTTATCCCATTAGGTAGCATGCATTGGATGAATATCGTGATGCTCTTGTCAATCATCGGAGTTGTGTATGCCTCTTTTATGGCATTGGTCCAAACGAATATCAAGCGATTAATTGCTTATTCTTCTATTGCACATATTGGTTTAATGTGTGCGGCTATATTCTCACATCAGATTATTGGTATGCAAGGGGTGGCGATACAAATGTTTAATCACGGTATTAACATACTTGGGTTATGGATATTAGTAAGCATTATCGAACATAGATTGAATACACAAGATATGCGTGAAATGGGTGGAGTTGCTAAAATTGCTCCAGCATTTACAATTGCGTTGGTTTTAATATCATTAGCTAATATAGCGTTGCCATTAACCAATGGATTTATTGGAGAATTTATGATGTTTAATGGGTTGTTTAATTCTGTTTCGCCATATAGAACAGTATTTACGGTTGTAGCAGGACTCGGGATTATATTAGCTGCAGTATACACCTTGGGCATGATTCAAAAAGTAGCTTATGGGGAGTTGAAAACGTCAACTAGTTCATTTAAAGATTTATCTAAAAATGAATGGGTTGTTTTAATAATTGTGATGTTCATAATCCTATGGTTAGGTTTCTATCCATCTGTATTGATGAAATTGGTAGATGTAAATTTATAAAAAATGAATCCTCTGCAAAGAGGAATAAACATAGAAAAGAAAAATGAGTGCTATTGTAATATCGGCTTTATTGGGAGTAGTCATGATGTTATCTGGCTTGATACTAAAAAAGTCAACACAGGTTCAATGGATCGCAGTATTAGGAGCAGTATTATTATTGGCAGCTAGTATTTTCGATCATCAATTGGTGGTTAGTAAAGGAACTCAAAGCTATTACGGAATGCTTGAGTTAAATTCTTACACAGCATGGTTCAATGTTTTAATTAGCTTTTGTGTCATGATGTACATTCTTATTTTCAGGAAAAGTATAGCTACAGTTGGTCGTAGTGATGCAGAATATTTTGCATTAATCTTTTTTGTGATGTGTGGTGTGTATTTACTTTCTACTTATTCCAATTTATTAATATTGTTTATTGGTATAGAAGTATTGTCTATCCCACAGTACATAATGGCAGGAAGTGATAAAGAAAGTCTTAAAAGCAATGAAGCATCATTGAAATATTTCCTATTAGGTTCATTCAGTACAGGTATTTTATTAATGGGAATCACCCTTTTATATGGTGCAACTGGTAGTTTTGATATTTTAAGTTCAAAATTTGCAGATCAATTTGTACAAGTTTCAAGTCTGAGTTCTTTATCGTTTATTGGAATTATTTTATTAATTGTTTCATTTGGTTTCAAAGCATCTTCAGCTCCATTTCATTTATGGACACCCGATGTATATGATGGAACACCTACAGCCTTTACTCCCTTTATGGCTACCATTGCTAAGGTGAGTATTTTCTTAGCGTTTATTCGTTTGTTCCATTTTTCATTTGGAAATGTAAGTGAAGCATGGCAATTTACAATTGCAATTATGATAATTCTTACGCTATTATTAGGTAATGTTACGGCCGTATACCAACAAAGTGTTAAACGTATGATGGCTTACTCATCTATTGCACAAGCAGGTTTTATGTTGTTTGCTATCTTTTCTTTCAATGCTACTTCATGGCAAGGTATCATGCTATATAGTGTTACTTATACATTAGCTTCTATAGGTGTTTTTGCAGTAATCATTAAAATGAAAGATTATACCTACGAAGGATTTAATGGTTTAGCTAAAAAAGAGCCTGTATTGGCTTTAACTGCTACTATTTGCTTGCTTTCATTAGCAGGAATTCCATTGACAGGAGGTTTTTTTGCAAAATATTTTGTATTGAGTGCTACTGTTGAGCAAGGTAAAATGATATGGTTAGTTGTGTTTGCAGTTTTAATGGCTGCTATTAGTGCATACTATTACTTCAGAGTTATAATGAGTATGTATTTCAAACAAGGAGATGCTGAAGTTTCTATTGAAACCACTTCCTTGGAAAAGGCTTTATTAATTATCAACGCAGCCATTATTATTTTATTAGGTATTCTTCCTGGTTTAATTATTCTCTAACTACTAATATATTAATATCTACTAATTATTTTTAGTCAGAAAGGTAGTTAAATTTGATAATAAGATTCATTTACGTATATATTTGCTTTTCATTTAAATAACTACGAAAGTGGGAAAGCACATTGATTTAAATAAAGCAACAGCAGCAGGTCTTTTAATTGCTATGGGTATCATATACGGTGATATTGGTACCTCTCCTTTATATGTAATGAATGAAATTGTCATCAACAAAGAGGTTTCGAAATTATTAATTATTGGTGGCCTTTCATGTGTTATTTGGACATTGACATTACAGACCACAATCAAGTATGTATTATTAACGTTACAAGCAGATAATAAAGGGGAAGGTGGTATATTTTCATTATTTGCACTTGTGCGAAGACGGAAAAAATGGTTAGTAATACCTGCTATGATAGGAGGTGCTGCCTTATTGGCCGATGGTATGATTACACCACCCATTTCTGTTTCATCAGCGATTGAAGGGTTACGACAAGTTCCACTATTACATGATATTCAAAGTGGTACGATTGTTTTAATTGTAATAATAATAATATCCATGTTGTTTATAATGCAGCAATTCGGAACAGTTTCTATTGGAAAGTTATTTGGTCCTATTATGTTGATGTGGTTTCTAATGCTTGCTGTACTAGGAACAATGCATATAGGCGATAATCTTGAAATTTTTCATTCCTTTAATCCTTATTATGCTGTAAAATTATTGACTGTTTACCCAAAAGGATTTTGGCTTTTAGGCGCTGTATTTTTATGTACAACTGGTGCTGAAGCTTTGTATAGTGATCTTGGTCATTGTGGACGTGGGAATATACGAGTGTCATGGATTTTTGTAAAAACATGCTTAATCCTTCAGTACTTAGGACAAGGTGCTTGGTTGCTTTCACATTATGAAGGAAAAGTGATAACAAAGCATATGATTGAAGGTGGATTCAACCCATTTTATGGCATTATGCCTGAACAATTTAAATTGATTGGAATTGTAATCGCAACGATGGCCGCAATTATTGCTAGTCAAGCATTGATTAGTGGTTCGTTTACTTTAATCAGTGAAAGTATGCGTTTAAATCTTTGGCCTAAATTCAAAATCAATTATCCTACCGATGCTAGAGGGCAACTATACATACCAAGTATTAATATTCTACTTTATATAGGTTGTGTAGCTATTACATTGTATTTTAAATCTTCTACCAATATGGCCGCTGCCTATGGATTAGCTATTACCTTGTGTATGCTAGCTACTTCAATATTGTTTGCAAATTTCTTAGTGCAAAAACGTGCTAATCCAATTTTCATTTATTTGTATTTGTTTGTGTATTTAAGTTTAGAGATGTGTTTTTTAATTGCTAATCTCGAAAAATTTCCTTTCGGAGGATACGTTACATTGATAATTGCAGGCGCTTTATTTGTAGTGATGTATGTTTGGTATAGATCACGTAAAATTAAAAATCGATATGTGGAATTTGTAAAAATGGAAGATCATATTCATATGCTGCAAGAGTTAAGCAATGATTTGAGTATTCCAAAATATGCAACTCACTTAGTGTATTTGACAAGTGCTAATAATCCAAAAGAAATTGAACACAAAATCATGTATTCGATTTTGAATAAAAAGCCTAAACGTGCTGATATTTATTGGTTTATTCATGTAGATGTAGTCGATGAACCATATCGCACAGATTATGTAGTAGAAACGATCATCCCAAATGAAATTATAAGAATTGAATTTAGACTAGGTTTCAGAGAGGAGCAACGCATCAATCTTATGTTTAGAAAGGTAGTGGAGGATATGGTTAAAAACAAAGAAGTGAATATTACTAGTCGATATACTTCATTACAAAAAAATAAGGTAGCAGGCGACTGGCAGTTTATAGTCATGGAAAAATTCCTTTCACACGACAATGATTTGCCATTAATTCAACGATTTATTATGAGAATGTATTTCCTATTAAAACGTGTTTCATTGAGTGAAGAGAAAGGTTTTGGTTTGGATTCATCTTATGTTACAGTTGAGAAATATCCATTGATTGTATCACCGGTTACCAACTTAAACCTAAAACGCATCGATATTGATCGTACTCAGAGTTTTAGGTAAAAGGGTTTCATCAATAAAGTCATTTCATCGCTATAGCTTTCACCTTGTTTAATATTCAGATTAATAATTGATTCAGCTATTTTATTTTTCGAATATAATCCTATCATAAATTTGATAGGGTGATTTTCTGAATGCCGCATTAACAAAGTTTGAATTGGACTATATTCATAGTTTGATGCAAGCTTGTCAAATGATTCCTTTCGATTAAATGGAAGTAATATTGAAAATGCTCCTTCATCTTGTAATAAAGAATTCATAGATTTTGCCAGTTCCTCTAATGACAAATGAGTAGAATGCCAAGCTTGATTCTTTTGTTCATAAGGGCTTGATAATTGATTTTCAAAAAATGGAGGGTTCGCAATTATAAAATCATATTTTTCTGTTGGATGAAATGTTAGAATATTTTGATGTATCGCTTTTATTCTATTACTAAATATTGAAGCTTGTATATTTTCGTTTAATTGTTCGTATGTAGATTGCTCTATTTCTATGGCATCCACTATGATAGCAGGGTATCGTTGGGCAATCATCAAACTCAATAATCCCGTACCACTGCCAATATCCAACACACGAATCGCTTTAGGTGGAATAGTGGTCCATGCGCCTTGTATGCATGCAGTTTCACTTACCTTTTGTGCACATTTGTCCTGATGAATAATGAATTGTTTGAATTGAAAATAAGTATTCATTCTTGAACTTATTTTTTTGAAAATACGCTTATGACATTCGAAGTGAATTTAGTTTCGTCAATCACTGTTCGATTCAAATTACTTGAATCAGCAAAGTCAATCAACATTTTTTCTGAAATAAAATGAAGTTGATTCTCCGTTTTATTAAACCCAAATAATTTGGTTGAGAAAAATTCTGTCAACTTAGTGCCTTTGTGCTTGTCACCTAATTCTGCAATGCCATCACGTACAATAAGTTTGCCTTGAGGTGTTAAATACGCATTGCATTTTTGAAGCAGTAAGACTTGCTTTTCAGGGGTTAAGTAATGAAGTACATCCATGATAAGGATACAGTCATATTTTTTATCTGTTGGAAAATCTATAGCATCGCCTGCAATAAATGTGAGCTGTTCTGTTTTTGAGAAATTATGATTCGCGACTTCAATTTTTTCTTCATCATAATCAATGCCTGTTATACTTCTTTCATTGGAAGTCCAAGCAAGCATATAATCTAGAAACCCATAACCACAGCCAATATCAAGGATATCACCTTTTGCAGGAACTAATTTTTCTATTGGTTCGTAATATTTTTCTAATCGAATTTTAATTCTACAATACCATTCCAATATGGGGCCTTTGTATTGATAGTTACGAATCATTTGTTCTTTGAAATAATGAGTGTTTTCTCGTTGCTTTCGAAGTACTTCATGTTCTTTTCTGAAATATCGTCCTATTAATTTAGCACGTTCTATATACGTTGTTCCAAAGCTTGTGTCATCATGTTTTATACGAGGAAGAAATTTGACATTGATTTCACCATTTTTCAATAAGAAGTCGCCTTTACGAATTGAATTTCCAATACCATGAAATAGAGCAGGCTGAATGTCAAGGTTTAATTTTTCAGCAATGTAAAATGCACCTTTGTGAAATCGTTTAATTTCATCATCATAACTTCGAGTTCCTTCTGGAAATACTGCGATGGAGTAACCTCGGTCTACCCAATATTTCATGCGATCAATGCTGAATTCTGCACCTTCTTCTACAGGGTAATAATCAGCCATACGAACCAATGCGCCAAATACGGGTGAACGCCATACCCATTTGTTTGTGAGTAATAGGATTTTTGGATGTAATGAAATAATACGAAGTAAATCAAGAAATGATGCATGATTGGCAATGATTACAGAAGGCTTGGTAAAGTCTGCATTTTCTTTATTGAAAAATCGCTTTCTTACATTTGTCATCATACAAAGCAAACTCCACATCATTTTTGAAATGACAACATGATATGCATATTTCATTTTGTCTTTTGCGAATGGAATACACTTGGTCAATACAAATCCAACGATCGTTACAAGTGTACACCCAATGGCATAATAGGCAAATGCATAGATTGTTTTCAAAAAACTCCATAATGTAAATGGATGTTGTTTTTTGTTGGCCCTGTTTTGAATCATGAAATTGAACAACAAGGGTTGTAAAGTTTGGGAAACAAATAGAATGGAAGCAATACCAATGACTGATACCAATGCAATCGATTTTAATGCTGGATGTTTGGCAAATATTAAAATACCTAATCCTATCATTGTAGTAATAGCAGATAGGTAAATGGATGTTTTAATTGAATTTATTTTTTGTTTGCCATATTTATATTTTTCTATTAATCCGTCGGTAATAAAAATACTGTAATCATCCCCAAGCCCAAAAATTAGTGTGGAGATAATAATATTGATAATGTTGAACTCAATCTTAAATAATGCCATAAGTCCTAAAATACATATCCAGGTTACAACCATAGGTATAAAGGATATTAATGCTATTTCTATTCTACCATATGAAATCAAAATGGTGAAAAATACAATCATTGAAGTCAATGCCAGAATTTTATAAAAATCATCTTTGATAAAAGATACAAACTGTGATGTGATCAATTGACGATCGGTGAGATACCCTGATTTGTCTTGAGCAAAAGCATCAAACAATTGAGTTCTATTTTCTTGACGCGTTTTAATTAATGTCATTAATTTAGTTGTTCCATTTTCTTGTATGATTAAATCTTTGAAGAGTGATTTAAATACAGTTGAATAAGATGAATCAGTTTTAATATAGGTTGTTTGTAAGATTGATTCAATTCCATCAAATGCCGATGGCGCAAATCCAACTTTTGCTCCTTCTAATCGTAATTGAGATATTACGCGACTCTTTTTTTCATTGCTCCAAAATGTATTCCAAGTGTTTAATCTTGCTTGTTGTAGACTATCCGATAATACAAACTGACTTATAGAATTATACTTGCGGATGAGCCCTTTGTCTTTGAGTTTATTGAGTTTTTTTAATGATGATTCATTTTGTCTTAAAGCATCCTCAAGAGTTTTACCTTCGCTTACATGAAATACACTGTTGAGCGATTCAGCATTTCGATCATTGATTACTTGTTGAGAATGTTTCAATGCAGGTGTCATGAAGTTCATCTTCATCATATCTTCATTGAATTTAACATCATTGAAGAAAAACGATAAAGCAATAGTAAGTAATACGATAGAAAGTACAATCCATTTATTTTTATTTGGATGAAATAATGAAAGCTTATCGAGCCATGAATCTTTAGTAGGATGTGTAGTATTTATATTAATAAAATGTGGTAAGAATACGAGTGTACAGATTGATGAACCTATGAGATTAAAAGCAGTAAACAATCCCAATTCTTGCAATACAGGTGTATGAACCAACAATAAACTTAGAAAAGCAAATATGGTTGTAAAACTGCCAATCGTCATGGGTTCAGTCAGTTCACGAATGGTTTCTTCTTTGCTACCTGCGTGTCGAAGATGAGACATGAAATGTAACGAGTAATTCACGGCAATTCCAAGAATGACGCTAGATGCGCCAAGTGCCATTATGCTGACTTTTTCGCGTAGTAAATACATCATAGCCATACTAAACAATCCGCCAAAAATGACTGGTATCATGATTTGGAATGGGGCAAATATATTTTTGAAAAAAAGGATAAACAGTAATAACAATAATACCAACGTAATACTCAAGGTAAGTTGCGTGTCGGCTCTCATTTGTACCGAATTGCCAGCAGCTACTAATTGTCCTCCGAAGTAATCACATGCTATTGATTTGTATTGTTCATGTTGATGAAGTTTTGCTTTTACGTTGTCAATTAAAACACTCAAACCTTCATTTTGTTTTGTATTGGATGAAGGGTAGGTGGTATGTAAAAAAAAGGTAGCATGATGATCATCCTTGCTCATGATATAACCATCATATAAAGTCGTGTTTTCATCTAATTGCAGATCACTCAGTTTTTTAAATGCTAAATTCGAAATGCCAATTGGATCTTTCATTAGCAATTGTTTCATTGCAATGCCACCTGGAGAGGCGAGGGTACGATAATTTTGTTCGAGTGTTAATGGGATTTGATTAGTGTCAATTAAACTATCTATTTTATTGTAATCTTGATCTGTAAGTATAAATGGCAGATTAGATTGAATAGCTTGTACAATGTCAGATAACTGTTCGTCATTTTGTTTTGCTTCTATTGCTGATAGTAGGTGAGTGGTGTCTAATAAAGTAACTTCCGTTTCAAAATCATCAATATAGCTCGTAAGTAAGTCGGGGTCGGTGAGCGAAGAATCGTTGAGAGAAACCGAAACGATTATTTTATCCAATGATTTATTATTGGTGAGTACACTGGTTACATCCTTTTTTGTAGGATCTTTAGGCATCATGGCCGTAAGATCACTTTCAAGTTTGAGTTGTGTAGCAAAAAATGAAAATACTGCAATTAAACCTACGAATAGGATATACAAAAAAGCTTTTCGTTGATTAAAAAAACGATAGATATATACGAACAGTTCTTTCATAGATAGAATGGGATGCAAAATAAATCAAAATAAAATAAGATTTTAGATTGATTGAATTCAACAAGCAAATTGTTTATTAAGCTTGGATTTTTATTTTTTCAAAAAATGTGTCTTAGATTCTTTTGTGTAGTCATTTTGATAAATTAAAAAAAAACATGACCCTTTCGAATCATGTTTCACATTTAATTTTTGTTATATTTTACTAAGGAACCCATTTTTTGTGTGCAAAACGCTCACTTACGACTAGTTCTTTACTTCCAGGTACATGTTTGTAAAAACCTTCACCTGATTTTACACCAAGGAATCCAGCTTGTACCATATTGGCCAAAAGGGTAGCAGGTGCATATTTTTGATTACCAAAGCCCATGTGTAATACGTTCATGATGCTGAAGCACGTATCTAATCCAATGAAATCAGCCAATTGCAATGGTCCCATTGGATGAGCCATACCCAATTTCATAATCGTATCGATATCTTCTACATCAGCTACGCCTTCTTGCAATGCAAGAATAGCTTCGTTGATCATTGGCATCAAAATTCGATTAGATATAAAGCCAGGGTAGTCGTTTACAACGCAAGGTACTTTGTGGATTGCTTTTGACAATTCGATGATAGCATTTGTCGTAGCTTTATCAGTAGCATAACCATTGATAATCTCAACCAATTTCATCACAGGCACAGGATTCATAAAGTGCATCCCGATTACTTTGTGCATACGCTTTGTATGAGAAGCAATACGTGTAATGGAGATTGAAGACGTATTGGTTGCAAGAATACATTTTTCAGGCGCTAATGCATCTAATTGTTCAAATATTTTCAATTTCAAATCGATGTTTTCAGTAGCAGCTTCTACTACCAAGTCAGCATCGGCTAACGCGTCTTGCATTGAAGTATATGTGTTGATTAAGCTCAAGGCTTTCTCTTTATCAGCTTCAGTGATTGCTTGTTTAGCAATTTGACGATCCATGTTTTTGCCTATGGTTGCAATGGCACGATTCATAGCATCTTGCGATACATCCATCATGTTTACATTGTAGCCACATTGTGCAAATACGTGACAAATTCCATTTCCCATTGTACCAGCTCCAATGACAGTTACATTTTTGATATGGGAAGCATAGCTTGTTCCATTCATAGTTGGGGTTTCCATTTTAGGTTCTAATGTTGTTGTGCTCATTCTCTTTTACTTAATTTCTTATTTATGGGCGCAAAGGTAAGGGTTAATCCTTTTTATAATCAGATTTAAAGACCTAATTTTACACAATGAATCAAAAAATTATAAACATTTCATTAGCAATCATATTTACAAGTGTCTCTTTCCTTGCTTGTAAAGAATCTTCTAAAGCTCTTTTATGCAAAAAATGGAAAACGGTCTCAATCCAGAATAGAAAAATGGATGAGGAAATTGCTTTTATGAAAACATATATTGATACCCTAGGTGCTCAAGATCCAGAATTAGGTAAAACTATTAATCTAGATAGTGTAAAATTAATGTTGAACGCAGATTTTCAGCAATCGATGAAAGAACAACAGATAGCCTTAGAGAATACTATCATGGAGTTTAAATCGAATGGCGTTTCTTACACAACCTCAATTGATGGATTAGATTCGGCGATGTATACTGTAGAAGGACAATTTATCAAATTTGATGAAGCCAAATTGAAAGGACATGGTGAAACAATGACATTTGAAATTCTCAAACTCAATCAGGATACTCTTCGAGTAAAATTAATAGATTATGGAGATACTAGCATCGCTACCATGGTACCTGTAAAAGGCTAAGGATTATTCATATTGATGCCACCATCTGTTTTCGTGTAGCATTGTATTTTGTAGGAAAAGTTCGCCAATCAACGGGGTTGAAAATTCTAGTTTTTTATTGATAGCTTCATTCGTAAATCGCTCTATGGGATCTTTCCATGTATGCAAGGCAAGTGCAAAACCACCCCAATGCACTGGTATGGCTTTTTGTATTTGACCGTCTAGGCAAGCTTGCACCGCTTCTTCGGGATACATATGTATTTGGTGCCAAAGCTCGTTGTATTGCCCACATTCTACAAAACCAATATCAAAAGGTCCAAATCGTTTTCCAACCTCTTTAAAATGGGGCCCATATCCACCATCGCCAGAAAAATAAATGGATTCAGATGTTGTTTTAAATACCCATCCACCCCATAGTGATTTGGCTCGATCACTTAATCCTCTTCCAGAAAAATGTCTTGTTGGCGTGAATGATATTTGTATATCGTTACTAAAATCTAACGTTTCCCACCAGTCAAATTCTGTGATGTGTTGCGGATTTACACCCCATTTTTTTAAATGTCTCCCAACGCCCATTGCAGTGTAAAAGTGTGTTGTTTTTGGTATTAATTTCTTTAAACTTCCATAATCGATATGATCATAATGATCGTGACTAAACAGAACAGCATCAATTGGTGGTAATTCATCAATTAAATTAAGTGTATTCGACGAAAATCGCTTGGTTGCAAATGGTGCAATAGGAGAGGCGTCAGAACCAAACATTGGATCTATCAATATTGTTTTGTTTTCTATTCGCATCAAAATCACAGAATGCCCATACCATATGTATTTTGCAACTGAAGAAGGTGCCATAAAAGCATCAAAATTAAAAGGCTGAATCGGTAAATCAATTGATGGCGTTCGACCTTGTTTTTGAAATAGTTGTTTGTACATCAAAGATGGAATATGCTTTGGTTTCATTTCCATTTTTGTTTCTTCTAAATTGAGAAATTTCTTTCCATCCCAATGTTGAGATTTAGAATATGATTGAATATCTAAAGGGCTAGCTTTTGCACCAAAATGTTTAATCATTGATTTAAATTTTTTTATGATTTTTCCTTTAAAAAATTATGATTTTGGTTGAATAATTTTTTCATCAACTAGCACTTGGAACCCATCTTCCATTGTAGTTTGTAGCGGTAAGAAAGTCATATTCAATTCTTTTTTTATTTTAGAATGATCTGCTTTCCATTCAATATCGACATTGTTGCGAATAAATTTCCGATTCAAGGCTTTATTGACCATCGGTCCTACAAGCATGAGCAACCATTTAGGCATTGCCTTGGTTGGTATTGGTAAGCGTTGACCAAATTTGGGCAATAACAACAATGACATATCTAAAAAATTAGTGTTGTGCCCAGATGTTATATATCGGCCTTTAGCAGATGGTGTAAATCCTGCCAAATAATGTGCTTGAGCTACATCTCTAACGTCTACAATGCCTATACCCAGTTTTGGAACACCAAATTTCATGGTTCCATCACCTATTTGTTTAAGTATCGTAAAGCTTTCAGATGTTGTGGCTTGAGGATTCATCATTGGTCCCATCACCAAACTTGGATTGATTGTTACCAAATCCCACTGAGATTGTTTCTGTGCTAATTCCCAAGCCTTTTTTTCAGCAAGTGTTTTTGAATATGAATAGGGTTGATAATCTAATGATGCTGTTGTATTCCAAATATCTTCTCTTAGTTGACCGCTAGGTGAATTTTGACAGTCGATGGCGTCTGTATAAATGGCTGCAACGCTACTGGTAAGTACTACACGTTTAACTGTTGGTGTTTTCGAAGCCGTTTCGAGTACATTTTCGGTCCCCAAAACTGCAGGATTTATTAAATCCTTTTGTGCATCTTTATAATTTGATGTAAAAGGGGAAGCCGTATGAAAAACTAATTCGCATCCTTGCATGGCTTCCATATAGGATCCTTTTTCCAATAAATCAGATTTGAAAAAACGAATTTGTCCTTTTGAATTATTCGCTAGCTCAATGAGATGGGCAATTTTCTGTGTATCATTAGGATTTCGAACGGCAGTATGAACTGTCAGGCCCTCTTCGAGTAGTTTTTTTACAATCCATCCGGCTACATAGCCTGTTGCTCCTGTTACCAATACTGGTTTTGATTTGTCTATTGTTGTCATTTGTTTTTTATAGTGAGTACTTACTTTTTATTTGATTAAAAAAATTATTGATATTTATTGATTAAAAATTGTTGATAGTTTAGTTGAGATTCTTTTCCATTTCGAAGTATTCCAATCGATATGGTTTCAATGATTTGCTCTAGAAAAGTAGCTTCTAATGCAGGATTTTGATAGCCTAACATAGTAAAGGCCCAAATAAATTTATCGATTACAGGCTTCATTTTGTCGACATTATAATACTCCGATTGCCATTTAAGTTTAAATTGAAGTCGCCAGAAATCATATTCTGATTCTTCTATTTGAAAGGGTAAGCTAATACTATGATGAATTACGTTGAGTGGATCTGTTTCAAATAGGATAGGTGCAAATACGATATTAATTTTTTGTTCGGCCATTTGCATGATTGAATCAAGTAAAGCCTTTTTATTTTCAAAATGACGAAATATTAAACCCTCAGATACACCTGCTTTTTTAGCTATTGCATTGGTTGACACAGCATTATAACCTTCATTTGCAAAAAGTTCTAATGCGGCTTTTAATATATTTTCTTTTTTATCTGTCAATGAATATAATTAAATGTGAGTAATCACTTGCAAATATAGCGCCCTTATTATTACTAACCAAAATTAAATCGTACTTAATTTTTTTCGACATAAAAAAAGACCGCAATTGCGGTCTTTTTTTAAATATGATTTAGATTATATTATCTAGCTTTTTTCTTTGAACCATAAAATTGGTTACCAGAAGGTCCTTTCAATGATGGACTGCCTAAGCGATCCATACAACAACGGAAACCTACCGTTGAGCTCGTGTGACCACCTTGCATGAAACGACGTGTGCCTGGGCTTAACCAATAAGCTCTGTCATTCCAGCTACCACCTTTGATTACATGTACATTGTCATTTATCAATGTAGTATTTCTATAATCGTAGAAAGCACCACTTGTAGAATCACCATCTAAATAGCTGATTACATTAGAACCACGATAGTTTGCATTTTTTTCAGCTAATTCTTCTGGAGTTACTGCACGCTTTTGTAATTTACCTAAGCTATCTTTTTCTTCCAATGTAAAGTCATCCAATGTTACATAAGTATCAAATACATTTCCACGGAAAGGTCTGAAATCTTCAGCATCCATAGGTGTATTAGGACGATAAACATCTAATACCCACTCACTTACATTACCAGCCATATTGTAAAGACCGAATGCATTTGGTTTGAATGAATAAATTTCACCTGGAATATCAGCATTGTCATTTAATCCACCTGCAACACCCATCGCATCACCTAATCCACGTTTGAAGTTGCCTAATTGCATACCTTGGTAAGCATTACGAGCACCTTCACGAGTTGAAAGGTTATCACCCCAAGGATAAACTTGACGATCTGTTACAACCTCTTCTCCACGACGACGTTTAGTATCTGGTTCTGGATTACGTCCTTTGTAAGCAAGGGCAGCATATTCCCACTCAGCTTCTGTAGGTAAGCGATAATCAGCAGTTAAGATACCATCTTCATAACGAATGTTACGTTTTCCAGCACCTGTAGGATCGATATCTCTTTTCTTAATACCAGCAGCTCCTTCATACTGACCTGCTACATAAGTTCTTACACTAAAGTTATCTTCAGAAACTTGGAAAGGATTCTTTTTCAAATAACCTTTTTGGATAAGGATTAACTCATTTACACGATCAGTTCTCCAACGACAATATAAGTTTGCTTGATCCCATGTTACACCAACAACTGGGTAGTAGTTGTAAGCTGCATGGCGGAAATAAAATTCCACTTGAGGCTCATTGTATTGCAATGCTTTTCTCCAGCTTTGTGTATCTGGTAAAGCTTTGTTGTATATATCTGGATAGTCATTGCTATAAGTACGATTTATCCAATGTAAATACTCACGATAGTGAATATTTGCTACTTCCGTTTCATCCATAAAGAATGAAGACACAGAAACAGTTTTAGGAACATTGTTATTTTCATACGTCAAATCCTCATCTGTTTGACCCATTGTGAAGCGTCCACCTTCTACAAATACTAGACCTGGTCCTACGTACTGACCTTCATACCTTGGAACATCGAAACCGCCGAGCTTAGTGTCATTGAAGTTCCACCCAGTTTTTGAAGAAACCAGATTGCTCGATTTCTTACTTCCGCAAGATGAAGCCAATATCACTACTGCAAGCAGTAACATCCCATTTAATCCTAATAATCTTTTCATGTTAATTATTATCGTTTTTTATTAAAAGCAAATATACTTTATTTGATTCTTGTTTACTAAAGAAAGTACAATTATAAAACAATACATTGAAAATTACAATATATTCTCCTAAAAATATCTGAAATGTTTTTTTTTAGTGTTAAATTATAAATAAACATTTTTTCAGAAGAACCAGATTTAATCAGTTATAGCTGTATTTAGAAATGAAATGAATGGTGCAATTGTGTTAAAACTTGTTTGAACCTTTTGAATAGTCTTTTTATCGAGTAATTCGCTATCAAGAATTGATTTTGATGTTACAAAACTTTTTAACTTTAAATATTCAATGGCTTTATTTTCTATATCATATCCTTTGGGTGGATTTTTAAGGGAATTTTCCATACTTATACCTCCATAAGTTGTTTTAAATGTTTTGTACTCAACAATTTTTTTAAATTTGTTGAAATTGTAATCTATTTCTTGCCTTATTTTTTTTAGTGCGTCCGCGTCTGGCATCCATAGGCCTCCGCCTACAAAGTTTTGACCTGGTTCGATATGTAAATAAAACCCAGCCATGTTACTTTTTTTACCACCAATAGAAAACCCAGCACCCATGTTGGTTTTATAAGGTGATTTGTCTTTTGAAAACCGTACATCGCGATTTATTCTAAATACACAATCTTTAGGTTTTAATTCACCATATCGGGCATCTATTTTGGTAAGTTGTAATATTATGATTGATACCAAACCCTCAAAATCTTCTTTTGCCATTAAATATTCCGTTCTATTTGCATCAAACCATTCCTTATTATTGTTCTTTTTCAGATTTTTTAGGAAATCAATCGTAGTTTTTCGTAACATTTCTTTATTTTTACCGCAACAAAATACAATTATTAAAAAACTTTTTATACTTTTCGGACTTAAATCTAATAAACTAAGATGAAGAAACAACTATTAGCCTTGACACTATTGCTAGTTGCTACAGGATATACGAGCAACCTCAATGCTCAGACCAACAAAAATAAAAAAAGCAGATACTATCAAAACAGCGAAAACGATCCTGAATTTGATGTAAAAGGTTTTGAGACAGCTGCCGATAAAAATGAGGTTGAGAAAAAACCAGTTGAAAGTGAGTATGATGTAAAAGTTACACAAAACGAACGTGATGGTAAGTATAAAGGTGAAACACGCATTACAGAAGAATACAGAGAAGGAAATCGAGAAACACGTTCTCAACGTGAATCACGTGAAGCAAGAGAACGTCACTATGCAGAGGAGCAAGAACCACGAATGAATCGAAATAGATCAAAGAGCTATCCTACTTCGTATGGTACATATAGAGATTACAACGATAATCGTGCAAACTATGATAAATATTATAGTGGTAATGTAGAAATTACTCGTCAATATACACCACCACCACCGCCACCTCCTCCTCCAGCTACACCAGCTCCTAAGCGAACTGCACGTAAAGAGAAAGAAATTAAAATGACGAACAACGAAAGTGAATATCAAACTACCGTTGTAAAAAAACGATATACTAATTTGGATGTATTGTGTGATGATTTAGATTTGGCGAAAGTTCAACGTCCTGTTTTTAAAGGAATATGTACTGAATGTAGTCACGATGTAGATTTAATCATCATCAACAAAAACTTAAGCAGTCTAGAAAAAAATTACAGATTGAAACAATGTTATATGCAACGTGACAAGCGCTTGCGTGAAACATTGGATGATGATCAATACAAAAAATTCTTACGTATTAAAGATGCTGACGAATACTTGATTTTGACAAAAGATCCAGAATTAAAAGATGGTATACACAAATAGATTCGAATAATCTCATTACAATATTAAAATCCGCTTTTATAGCGGATTTTTTTTATTTTTACCAACAAACAAAATAGTATAAATGAAAAAAATAATTATTGCTTTAGTTATGTTGTTTCAAGTTGCAAGCATAACTGCACAAGATGGCAAATGGTCTAAAGCGAGTGCAAATGGATTCGAATATCGATTTGTACCTTCTGATCCAATGCAAAGCCGTTTTTATACCATGAAAAATGGATTGACTGTCATATTAAGTGTCAATAAAGAAACGCCGCGTATACAAACGATTATTGCTACAAAAGCAGGTAGTAAAACGGATCCACACGATCATACAGGTTTGGCTCACTATCTTGAACATATGTTATTTAAAGGAACTGATAAATATGGTTCACTCAATTGGGCGAAAGAAAAACCATTGTTGGATCAAATTGATGCCTTGTACGAAAAGTACAATTCTACCAAAGATGAAACTGCACGTAAAGGCATTTATCATCAAATAGATTCGGTTTCGGGTGAGGCTTCGAAATTTGCAATTGCCAATGAGTATGATAAAATGATGAGTATGATAGGAGCGCAAGGTACTAATGCCTTTACTTCGTTTGAACAAACAGCCTATATCAATGATATTCCATCGAATCAAATTGATCGATGGTTGGCAGTAGAAGCTGAGCGTTTTCGCAATCCAATCTTACGTATTTTTCATACTGAATTGGAAGCTGTTTACGAAGAAAAAAATCGCAGTTTAGATAGCGATGACGATAAAGTATTTGAATTGTTATTTGATAAATTGTTTCAAAAACATAATTATGGTCAACAGACCACTATAGGAACAATCGAGCACTTGAAGAATCCATCGTTAAAAGAAATACGCAATTATTTTTATAAAAATTATGTACCAAACAACATGTGCGTAATCATGTCTGGTGATTTTAATCCTGATGAATTGATTGCTAAATTAGACAAGGCATTCGGTTATATGAAACCAAAACCTGTCGCACCTTATACATTCCAACCGGAAGCAGAAATTACAAAACCTATTGAAGCAAGTGTTTACGGACCTGATGCTGAATATGTAGATATCGCTTTTCGTTTTCCTGGCGCAAGTTCTAAAGAAGCTACGTTGCTCAATTTGATGAGTAGTGTGTTGTCCAACGGTAATGCAGGTTTGATTGATTTAAATTTGGTAAAAAAACAACAAGTCTTATCTGCAAGTGCTGGCGCATATACATTAAAAGATTATAGTGTATTGTTTATGGAAGGTAAAGCTAAAGAAGGTCAAAAACTTGAAGAGGTGCGTGATTTGATGTTAGGTCAAATAGAGCTTTTGAAAACAGGTAAATTTGATGATGAAATTTTGATTGCAATCATCAATAATTATAAAAAAACATTGATTCAACAACGTGAAAGCAATTCAGGAAGAGCATTCGGATTGTTAGAATCATTTACATCTGAAGTGGATTGGCAACAAACAGTAGCGCAACTCGATGAGATGAGCAAATTGACTAAAAAAGATATTCAAGACTTTACTCAAAAATGGTTGAACCAAAATTATGTTTGTATTTATAAACGTATAGGTAAGGATGAAAGTGTTGCAAAAGTAGATAAACCAGAAATTACACCTGTGAGTGTAAACCGTGAAGCACAAAGTGATTTTGTAAAAAAAGTAGCTACAATGCCAACTAATCCAATTGCACCTGTATTTCTAAATTTTGAAAAAGATATTCAAAAAACAACTGTAGATACACGTGGTAACCAATTGATGGCATTATCTGTGAAAAATAATACCAATGTATTGTTTTCTCAATACTACTATTTGAAAATGGGTAAACTGGACAATGTGTTGTATCCTATAGCAATGGATTATTTACAATACCTAGGCACTAGTAAATACAGTGCAGACGATATCAGTAAAAAATTCTATACATTGGCATGTGATTTTGGAGTGAGTGCGAGTGATGAAGAAAGCTATGTTTACCTCAGTGGATTGCAAGATAATTACAGCGAAGCAATGAATTTGTTTGAACATTTATTGGCTGATTGTCAACCAAACCAAGAGGCATTGACCAATATGATAGCAGGTATTAAAAAGAAACGCAGTGATTCCAAGTTGAATAAAAATATGATTCGCAGTGGCTTAAGATATTATGCACAATACGGACCTGTGAATCCTTTCAACAACGAATTGACTAACGAAGAATTAGACAATATCAAAGCAGATGATTTAGTGAAATTGTTACATGAACTGACAACATACGATCATCAAGTATTGTATTATGGACCAATGGATGAAAAACAACTTTCTAGCGAAATCGTTAAAAACCATATCGTGCCAATGTCATTCAAGCTAGCTGAACCGCGTAAAAAGAAGTACACATTCACTGAGCAAACAAACAATGAAGTATTGTTTGCTGATTACGATATGGTGCAAGCCGAAATCCAATGGTTTAGAAATGGCACCCCTTACAATCCTGAAACTGTTCCGACGGTGAATATGTTCAATGAATATTTTGGTGGCAATATGAGTGGTATTGTTTTTCAAGAAATTAGAGAATCAAAAGCCTTGGCTTATTCGACCTATGCAGCGTTTGGCTCACCACAAAAGAAAGGAGATCCTTTTAGCATGAGTGCTTATGTGGGATGTCAAGCAGATAAAATGAAAGAGTCTATCGCAGCTATGCAAGAATTACTGACTGCATTGCCTAAATCTGAAAAACTATTTTCGCAATCGCAAGCGAGTATCAAAAATTCTATATCTACAACCCGTACCACTAAAACAGGTATTTTGTTTAGTTATTTAAGTGCGCAAAAAAGAGGATTGAGTTATGATATGAACGAAAAACTCTACAAATATGTTGATAAGTTTTCATACGAATCAATTAATACATTTTTCAAACAAAATATTGCTGGCAAACCTTATACATTAACAGTTGTAGGTGGTGAAAGTAAAGTCAATTGGGATGAATTGAAGAAATTTGGTCCAGTTAAGATACTGACGTTGAAAGAAGTCTTCGGATATTAGTAATTTATTTTACAATGTAATTTTAGAATCTTGTGATTATTTCACAAGATTCTTTTTTTTTGTTAGCACTTTCAAATAAAACGTTTATCTTGTTTTTATTATTTATCTCATGAAACAAGCACTTACAAGATTTGATTTTACAATGATTGTCATTAGTTTAGTTATTGGCATGGGTATTTTTCGTACCCCATCTTCAGTAGCTTCTGACGCCGGTAATCAACTTGTTTTTTTTGCAGCTTGGTTGTTTGCAGGATTAGTGAGTTTATGTGGTGCGCTTACATTTGCGGAAATAGGGAGTAGGTATCCATGCCATGGTGGGTTTTACAACATTATGTCTATTACCTATATTCCAGCGACTGCATTTTCCATCAACTGGGCTACTTTGATATCCAATGCAGGAAGTACAGCAGCTGTGGCATTAGCTGGCAGTGAATATTTGTTTTCAATAATGGTAGATGATACACAAACAATCAATAGTCTGCATAAAAAAATGTTTTGTATAGGTATTGTTCTCATCCTATTTGCAATCAATTGGCTGGGCTTACGTATGAGTGCAACCATTCAAAATACATTGATGATCATGAAGATTGGAATGATACTTCTGATCATTGTATCGCCATTTTTTATTACTATCAATCATCCGATATTGGACTCGGGCATTTCTTATAAATCTTTTTCATTATTGGCATTTTCCATGTGCTTTAAATCTGTTTTTTTTACCTATGGTGGATATCAGCAAACGGTGAATTTTGGTGCAGATATCAAAGATGGACATTCTCAGATTCCTAAATCTATACTCAGTGGCTTTGCAGTTATTTTACTATTGTATTTGCTGATTAATATATCCTATGTCAGTACATTGGGATTTGAAAACCTTGCTCAGACTAAAACACCTGCTGCTCAAATTGTACAACATATGATGGGCGAAAAAGCGGGTATCGCATTTTCGTTGTTGATGTTTTTCTGTGTAATGGGTTATGTCAATGTAGGTATGCTGAGCAACCCGAGAGTTTTTTATGCCATGGCATTGGAAAAGTTAATGCCAAAACGCTTTGGGGTAATGCATGAAAAGACACAGGTGCCACGTGCATCATTGGCACTTTTTACATCCATTATTATTGTCACACTTTTTTTGACTTCTGAATTTGATAAAATTGTCAATGTAATTATGTTCTTCGATTCATTGAGTTTTATTGCCCTCATAAGTTCAATTTTTTATTTGCGAAAAAATAATATATCGTTGCTGACAACTACACCATATAAAATGAAAGCGTATCCTTATCTACCTATCTTTTTTATTTTGAGTTACTTGGGTGTAACAGTTAGTGTTATCATCAATGATTTGATGGCTCCTTTGATTGGCAGTATAGTTTTTGGGGTGGGCTTTGGGATGTATTATTTTATTCAAAAAAGGAATACATCAAGTTAAATTATATCATTTAGTGTTCAATATAATGAGGTATGAAACGACTAGTATTGTCTGTGATTTTGGATTTTGATTCGCGTATACCAATGCCTGCAGCTTCTCCTCCAATAATCCATGATCCGATTAAAGCAACTTGTCCAAAGTCGTTTTCAAGATTCATGTATTCTTGATATACAAATCCTTCCTCACCATATTCACCCTGACTTTCTTCGATTATTTTATGATCGTTTACAATGGTAATATTTGCACCTTCTCTACTCAATAATGGTTTTTTTACATAAGTATTCATCCCATTGGAGGTATAACTTGTGTTAAGAAGGTATTCATGGTTTGGATATAATTGCCATAATACTTCAAGAATAGCTTTGTTAGATAAAATCATTTTCCAAGCAGGTTCTATCCAGCATATGTGGTTTTTATCTTTAATTATATTTTGTCCAAATTCTTCATGTACAAGCCATTCCCATGGATAGAGTTTGAATATATTTGATATGGGTGTATTTTCTATGTCGACAAATAGTTCATTATCTAAATCCCAACCTAACTCTTCAATGAAAATAAGTTTTGTATTTAAACCAGCTTGGATCGCGCAGTCTCTTAAGTATTCAGTATTTGTTAAGTCTTCAAGAGAATCTTTAACACAAGCAAAATGTAGCAAACCAGCATTCAAATAAGGTTTAAGATTTGACCAATACGCAATCAGTTTTTCATGTATTGAATTAAATTGATCTTTTTTAGCATCAAAATCTTGTAACCAAAACCACTGAATGATGCCTGCTTCGTAAAGTGAAGTTGGAGTATCGGCATTGAATTCGAGCAATTTGATTTTCCCATTGGCATAGCCTAAATCAAAACGTCCATAAATGCTTGGTACATCATTGTTCCAAGAGGATTCGATATATGGAATTATATAATCAGGTATTGCAAATTGTCTGTACAGTTTTTTATCAATTACATATTGTACGGCTTCTAAACACATTTCCCAAAGTGTGTTCGTTGCCTTTTCAATAGCCTCAATTTCTTTTAGTTTAAAAATATAGGCTGCTGATTCATCCCAATAAGTACCTTCAGTACTATGAAAACCAAATCCTAATTCTTCTACTTTTTGTTGCCACTGATTACGTGGTTTTAATTGTATTCTTATCATAACTTGAACTAACTATTATGAACCAGTTCTAAAACTACTACGACCAAATCCGCCACGACTAATTCGACTTTTGTATCCATTGCTTCCAAAATTACTTTTTGGATGTATGGCATCGCTGTGATAGCCACCTCTTACATATTGTCCATTGTTCATCATGCCAAATGAACGAAATGCAAAGTACCATAATAGTGGTGATGAATGAGTGCGTGTATATGGTGCAGTAGAATCACTTCGTAAATAAACTTTTTTGTCACCCTCGCTCCATTCTGTTTCTTTTTTACTACTACAAGAAGCTAATAATGCTGTGATTAATACTAACTGAATATGTTTACTTTTTTTCAATGTAATTTTTATTTGATAGTGATATAAATTTCATATTCTTTGGGAATAGTAACTTGCATAGTTTCATCTTGTTCGTTTACGGCTTCTTCTTTTTTAAGTCCAAGAGAAGCTACTGTGTCGACATGAAGGATGCTTTTAGTGTTATTGCCGCCAATCCATACAATATGTTTAGTTGTAAGTATATCGTGCGTAGAATCAAGGTGTGTGACACTTATCTCTGATTCGATAGCTCCATCTTTATTAATTGTTTGTGTTTTGTCTTCTGGAGTTTCGTTGCAAGCAATACTAAGTGATATTAGCAGAAAAGAAAGAAATAGATTTAATTTCATGAAATTGAATTATAGAATTAAAATTAAGGAATTTTTATTTAATAAGTCTTTAAAAATAGTATTCTTATTAATTTGGCAAGAATCTAGAATTTAAACAATTTGCGTTTTATTTTTGTGTAGGAATGTTAAAAGACAACAATCTTAATTATTATAAATTTAAAACCAACATTATGAAAAAAAATTATTCGTTACCCATTTTTTTAATTTTATTTCAAATTTCACTTTCTGGATTTACACAATCCATTCAACTAGTCAAACGTGAATTAAGTATTGCAGAATTGCCATCAAATAATCTGCATATCTATTCAAATGCGTTGAGAACAAAGTATGTTCAAATCGACTTTGCTGCTCTCAATCAAGTAAATGAATTTGAATTGTCATTATTTAATCAAAAAAGCCTGTATTTTAAATTCAATAAACAGTTTATCTATACAATAGGAGCTGAAAGTTGGTATGGCAAAGAGATCAATGGAAGTGGAGATGTTATTTTTAGTTTTTATCAAGGCAATATGAATGGTATAATCGTTGATGATTTTAATCATAAATATATTTTACAACAAATCAATAAGTCAGATTTGTTTGCCTTGACTGAAGTTAATAATGAAAGTATGCAAGAGTCTCCTGTAAATCAAAACGATTTTGTAGAAGATATTCCATTGCCTAAGAAAAGTAGAGCAAATGCAGATGTTTGTGCGTTGGCAACAGACTGTGGAACAGCTAGTACAATTGATTTGATGGTATTGGGAGCTGCAGCTGCAATCGTTAATGGAGGTGGTACTGTGGCTTCTTTTACAGCGAATGTTACTTCGGCTGTCACGGAAATGAATACTGCTTATTCAAATAGTGGTGGTATTAACCTTACATTTAATTTAATACATTGTGATGCAACTTCATTTACTACCACAAGCAATATGTCTGCAGATTTATCTAATTTTAGTGCTGATGCTGGTGTGCAATCTTTGCGAAATACTCATCATGCCGATCTTGTAGGTTTATGGGCTGGTTCTGGCAATTATGCAGGTTTTTGTGGACTAGGTTACTTAAATACAAATCCAACAAATTATAGTGATAATGCGGCCTTTACTATTACCGATTATGGTTGTGGTATGACGAATCTATCATTTGCACATGAATGTGGTCATAATATGGGACTTAGACATGATTATTATGTTGATGGCAGTACAACACCGTGTTCACATCATCATGGCTATGTGAATCAGGCTGTTATACCTAGTGGATTGCCTACGACGGCTCGTTGGCGTACTATCATGGCATATAACAATCATTGTAGTGATAATGGATTTAATTGTACACGATTAGCTCGATGGGCTAATCCTGCGACTAATTATTTAGGAAGCGCTACAGGTATTGCAATTGGATCAACAGATCCTTCGAATGAAATCTATGGATTTGAACGAATGCGTTGTGTTGTTGCAGGATTTAGAGCGAATCCTTTGCCAGTTAATTTGCTTTCATTCAATGGAATTGAAAATAATAATTCGATATTGCTAAAATGGAAAACAACTAATGAACTAAACAATAAAGGTTTTGATATTCAATTAAAACGTAATGATCAGTTGGAGTATAATACAGTCGGTTTTGTTCCTGCAAAGGAGACTTCTGAGCTTATAAATAATTATGAGTATTCTTTATACAATTTGTTGCCTGGTCAATATACCATTCGATTAAAACAACTAGATATTGATAATAAAAGTGCCTATAGTAAAAGTATTTTATTGGATATAGCTTCTGATAAATTCCAAACTCAATTATTTCCTAATCCAATTCAGCATAATGGTAATATTACTATTTTCAATCCGAAAGCACAGCAAGTAACAATAATGATATATGATTGTATAGGGAAACAAATAATGACTATTTGTAATGAAAATTTGAACCGAGGTGCTTTTGATTTTAAAATGTCAAGTGAGCAATTGCCAAATGGTTCTTATTATTGTGTGGTTCGTGCAGGAAATGATAAACAAGTTATTGCATTTAATATAAAGTAAATATTAAATAGACCATCTTTTCTTATTGCAAGGTATTTCGATTTTTATTTTTATTAATTTTGTTATACAATAAAATAATTAAAACAATCAGAATCCAATAAATGAATGTAAATGCCAATAAGTAAATAATGATAAACAAAAGTTCGAATAATAAAATTTGATTTGTGTAAAAACCTTCAGGGTTATTGTTTATGAGTTTATAATCATCTATTAAAAGATATAGGCTAAACCCAATGACAAAAATTATGCTTGTGTATAAATAGAATTTAAGTGCTTTTTTAATTAACTTTTTCATTGAATTAATTACTTTTCTGCAACAAATACCATGTAATTCCACAATGAGGATTTGAATGCCTTGCTGAAATTGTAAGAACCAAATGCATTGTGATATTCAGTATCTGTAATGAATCCTAATTTGTAGTAAACCCACGCCAGTGGAAGCCATTGTTTCTTATTAAGAATGATATTGGCAGTTGGTTCTACTTCTTTATTCATATTATGAAATTGATGTTTTTTAAACCCTATTGTATGACTGAATTGAGCAAATTCTTTTTCATTGCATAATTCACTCACTGCCCAGCCATTGATGCCATCAGTATAAACCAATTTGTATTCATCATTGGTATATTCATTTTTTGTCGGGAAATAATCAGCAACTATTAATCTCCCTCCAGGTTTGAGTAATCGAAAGGCTTCTTTTATGAACTCTTTTTTGTCTGCCGCATGGCACACACTTTCAATAGCCCAAACCACATCAAATGAAGCGTCTTTAAACGTAGTGGATGTAAAATCCATTTCTAGGAATTCGACCTTGTTTTCTACTCCTTCTTTTTTAGCATATTCTTTTGCACTTATAATTTGTTTGGGTGTAATTGTAATGCCTGTAACATTGCACCCATAATGTTTTGCAATGTAAATCGAGCTGCCACCAACTCCACAACCAGCATCGAGTATCTTATATTCACGCTGTATATTAAGTAAGTTAGCCATCCATTCATTTTGATGAATAACAGCTTCTTGCAGATTTTTTGTTGATTGATTCCAAAAACCAAAATGCATTCCCATGCTTTGATCTAGATTCCAAAATCGTTTGTAAAACCAATTGGTTCGATGGTAATATGTTACGATACCCTGATTGTCAAATTTTTTGGGTGTTTGGCTCATGTATTATTAATTATGGCGTGAAGATAAAAAGTGGAATTCAAGAAGTATCGATTGTGGTCAAATTTGATTTTATTTATTTGTATTGTTCATACCATTTAAAATGATTTTGAACAATGATTGATTTTTCTTTTTTTAAATAATTCAGAAAAGCTTCAGAAATTGGAGAATGTTTTTTGCCCTTAAGCCATACCAAACTCCAAGTAGTTTTAATTGGGAGCCCTTTAATGGGTATTATTTTCAATTGGTTGTTTATCAGTTCATTTTTAATGCCTATTAACGGCATGATGGAATATCCTAGCCCAGCCAATACAGCTTGTTTTACAGCTTCATTTGACGTAAGTTCCATTTTTTTCAATACCGCTAAATGATATTTATTAATGTAATTTTCCATTGTTTGTCTTGTGCCAGATCCCTTTTCTCTGAAAATTAAAGGTAATTTGCTAAGCATGTCATTTGCGTTTTTACCTTTTTCAATTTTGGTGTTGCTATTTCCGACGAGGTATAAGTTGTTTTGGAGTAAGTCCAATTTTTCAATATTATAGTTTGCAGGTATAATCGAAACCAATGCAAAATCAATTTCATTATTTGATAAACTTTCCAATACTTTTTGCTTGTTGGTTACGTCCATTATCAGTTCAATGCCATCGTGGTTATTCATGAAATTTGAAAGAAAAAATGGCATTACATACTTGCCTGTAGAGACAATTGAAATTTTTAATTTGCCAGTAAGTTGCCCTTTATATGCTAATGTTTTATAGTTGATTGCATATACCTGATTAATAATATGTTCGGCTGCTTGTGCAATCTCTCTTCCGAAATCTGTTATGTATATTTTTCTACCTATTACCTCTGTCAAAGGTATTTCAAATTGATCTTGTAGATTTTTAAGCTGTATGGATACTGCAGGCTGTGTCAAATGCAATTCCTCAGCGGCTAATGTGACACTTTCTGTTTTAACTATTTTTAAAAAAATTTGTAATTGGTTGAGTGTGTAATTCATAAATAATATTAATGTATATTATTACAAATATAAATAAAAATATATAATACATTTCAATCACTTTTGCACTCAATTAAAAAAAGATTCAAATGACAACAATTACAATTGCAAAAGGAGATGGTATAGGACCTGAAATAATGGACGCTACATTAGAAATTTTAAAAGCTTCCGGTGCTCAACTAGAAGTTGAGGAGATTAAAATTGGCGAAAAAGTTTATTTGTCTGGCAACACGTCGGGTATTGCCCCTGAATCGTGGGAAGTTATTCGAAAAAATAAAGTGTTTTTAAAAGCACCCATTACCACTCCACAAGGGGGAGGTTATAAGAGTTTGAATGTTACTACCCGTAAATTTTTAGGATTATATTCGAACGTAAGACCTTGTATGAGTTTGCATCCTTTTGTAAGTACAAAACACCCGGTAATGGATATGGTCATTGTACGTGAAAATGAAGAGGATTTATATGCAGGTATTGAACATCAACAAACAGATGAAGTTGTGCAGTGTTTGAAATTAATCAGTCGGCCAGGTTGTGAAAAAATTATTCGATATGCATTTGAATATGCGAAGCAACAAAATCGTAAGAAAGTTACTTGTTTTTCAAAAGACAATATAATGAAACAAACTGATGGTTTGTTTCATCAGGTGTTTAATGAGATTGCAGCTGAATATCCATCTATCCAACACGAACATTGGATTGTAGATATTGGTGCTGCTAAGGTTGCTGATACACCCGAAGATTTTGATGTGATAGTAATGCCCAATTTGTATGGTGATATTATTTCAGATATAGCGGCTCAAATTACGGGTTCAGTTGGTCTCGCTGGCTCTGCAAACATTGGTGAAGAATGTGCTATGTTTGAAGCCATCCATGGAACAGCACCCGATATAGGAGGTAAAAATATTGCCAATCCTTCTGGACTTTTACAAGGTGCAATCATGATGCTAAATCACATAGGTCAAACATCCGTAGCCGAAAAAATTCAAAATGCTTGGCTAAAAACTATTGAAGATGGAATTCATACATCTGATATTTATAAAGAAGATGTAAGTACTCAGAAGGTTGGAACCAAGGAGTTTGCACAGGCAGTTATTGAGCGTCTTGGACAAGAGCCAACACAACTAACCCCTGTACATTTTTCCAATAGTGAAGCTTTAAATCTACCCAAATACAAGCGAAAACCATCAGCAAAAAAAGAATTAGTTGGTGTAGATGTTTTTGTTCATTGGTCTGGATCAAATCCAAATGAATTAGCTGATATTATTCAGAAAATTGAACCTCAAGGTATTCAGTTATCAATGATTACAAATAGAGGGATTAAAGTTTGGCCTGATGGATTTAAAGAAACATTTTGTACCGATCATTGGAGATGTAGATTTAAACCAATGAATGATTCATCTATATCTAAATCTTCCATTATATCAATTTTAGAAAAGGCAAACAATAGTCATGTTGATGTGATTAAAACTGAAAACCTATATACTTTTGATGGAAAAGCAGGGTATTCATTAGGGCAAGGACAATAAAAATAGTAGTACATATGAATATACAACTTATTAAAGGTCATTTTGAACCAAACGATGCAATTGAACTATTGACTCATATGATACATGTAAAAATTAAATATCATGAAAATAAAATGAATGGTATGCAAAATGAAAAAGATTTGAAAGATATAGATGCTCGTATTATCAATTTGCAAAAGGATTTGTATGAAATTAAAAAATATATAAGTTCAAAAAAACAATTAATATCATTGCATTCGATTGTAGGCATTGAATAAACTAATTTGATTATAGGATGTTTAAAGATAGGATGTTGCTTATTGCAACAAAACATGAAAAGGAAAAAGTAATTGCGCCTCTATTGGGGAAAGAATTAGGAGTGCAATGTATTGTGTCTACTGATTTTGACACTGATGCTTTAGGTACTTTTACTGGTGAAATAGATAGAGTAGATGATCCATTGGAAACTGCTCGCCAAAAATGTTTCAAAGCAATGGAATTAGCTGATTGTGATTTAGCTATTGCAAGTGAAGGTTCATTTGGACCACATCCATCTTTAATATTTGCGCAATCTGATGATGAATTGCTTATGTTTATAGATAAAAAAAATGACCTAGAGATTTTTACAAGAGTCATTACAACAGATACCAATTTCAACGCCTCAGAGATTCGAACAAAACAAGAATTAAAGGATTTTGCCTTCAAAGCAAATTTTCCATCTCACGGACTAATTATAAGAAAGTCAAAAAATGATTATTCTGCTATTGAAAAAGGTATTACAAACTGGCAACATTTATCTGATATATTTAACAAGTATCTCAATGATTTTGGAAGTGTGTATGTTGAAACAGATATGCGTGCTATGTATAACCCAACACGAATGAAAGTAATTGAGGCTGCTACAGAAAAGTTAATAAAGAAAATTAACTCTTATTGTCCGGTTTGTAATACGCCGGGTTTAGGCATCACTGCAGTAAAGGAAGGGCTACCTTGTAATCTATGCGGTTATCCTACACGTTCTATTTTAAGTTATATTTATACTTGTCAAAAGTGTAATTTTGAAAAAGATGAAAAATATCCAAATCAAAAACAAACTGAAGATCCTATGTATTGTGATCGATGTAACCCATAATAAACTCAATTGATTACAACTGATATTAATAAAGCCATTCAACAACTCAATCGAAATGAATTAGTTGCTATTCCTACTGAAACTGTGTATGGGTTAGCTGCAAATGCTTTAAGTTCATTGGCTGTTGAAAAAATATTTAAATTAAAACAGCGGCCATTTTATAATCCATTGATAGTTCATATAAAATCTATAAATGAATTAGAAACTATAGCTTGTGATATCCCATTGAGCGCTTTGAAATTAGCTGCCGCATTTTGGCCAGGTCCACTAACCTTGGTATTGAAAAAGCAAAAACACATTCCAACTATTGTTACTGCTGGTAAGGATACTGTTGCTATTCGTATGCCCAATCACCCAATAGCTTTATCACTTTTAAGTCAATTGGAATTTCCATTGGCTGCACCCAGTGCAAATCCTTTTGGGTCAATTAGCCCAACCAATGCCGAGCATGTATTGAATTATTTTGGAGATGCTTTAGAGGTGATATTAGATGGCGGTGAATGTGAAATGGGAATTGAATCAACAATCATTGGGTTTGAAGAGAATCAACCAATACTTTATAGATTAGGTACTATTACGTTAAAAGAGATTGAAGACGTTGTAGGGGTTGTAAAAATGAAAACAACGAATGATGTAAATCCTGAAGCGCCTGGAATGATATTACGACATTACGCACCTAAAACAAAAACACTCTTAACCGATGATTTATTAGATTGTATGAGTCAACATCATGGTATGAAAATAGGTGTAATTAAATTTTCAGGTGAAATGACTTACACAACTATAGATCAACTTGAAATATTATCGCCTAAAGGGAGCTTAAACGAAGCAGCTAAAAAGTTGTATGCATCTATGCATCGACTCGATCAGTACAATTTAGATTTGATAATTATGGAAAGATTTCCAGATGAAGGACTTGGTAAAACAATAAATGATAAATTGTTACGAGCTACTTATAATCGTTGATTTTACACCTGATTTTGGGTGTTTTATTCAATAGACCTGGTTGAAATAAAAATTACAATTCGTTATCTTTATATAATAAATAAGGTTGTTTGCTTTGAAGGAATAATCTTTTGTTGCTAAAGCATTGTTTGGCAAACAAACACGCATGTGTTCTAAAATAACAATTAGAAATTTATTCAATCATTCGTTACCTTAATTTTTTAATTTAGTTTTACTGATATTTATTTTTATGAAGTCAGTTATTTTTCAAAAAGGAATCATAGTTTTTTTTATACTTTTTATTTCTTCATGTACAAGTAGTTCTGATCAAGTACCTGCTCAAGAAAAAGATTTTTGTTCTCAAATTCATGAAACCTCAAAGCCAGATTTATCCAACGAATTATTGCCATATGATTCGTTGATGAATCATCGGACAGGAGTATATGTTTTAGAAGATGGAGGAGGTTCCTTGGTTACACGTGCTTGGCTGTGTGAGAATGCAGAAAAGTCCATTGATATTCAATATTTTATTTTTAGTACAGATAATGTTGGGTTAATTGCTTGCGATTATTTAGTGAGAGCCGCAGATAGAGGTATTAAAGTTCGAATCATTGTGGATGACATCATGGTTGAAGCCGGTGTACATGAAATTCTAACAATGGATTCGCATGAAAATATCGAAATCAAAGTTTATAATCCTGGTGTGAATTTAGGTAAAAATATTTTTAAGAAGTTATCACAATTTGCATTTCATTTTAATAAATCTAATCAACGAATGCATAATAAAACATTCATTGTAGATAATAAAGTAGCTATAACAGGTGGGCGTAATATAGCAGATGAATACTTTGATTATGATCATGAATATAATTTCAGAGATCGAGATGTATTGCTCATTGGTAAAACACCAACAGATATAACACGCTCATTTGAAGACTATTGGAATAGCACCTTGTGCCAGCCTGTGGCTAACTTAATAGAAGATAAAACATTGAATTCTGCTGATACTACAAGGTTTGAACGATTGCATCAGTATGCATGTAATCCGGATAACTTTTGGCCTCAAGTAAAAAATCAAATTAAGAATCTTCCAAAAACATTTGATAGTATTCGAATCAATGGAAAATTAATTTGGACCAATAGTGTTCAGTTTATTTCTGATATGCCAGGCAAAAATGATGGTAAAAGTGGATTGCATGGCGGCGGCATTACAACAGATGTATTGACAGATTTAATTAAGAATGCGCATTCGACAGTTGATATTCAAAGTCCATATTTAATTGTCACAAAAGAAGGATTGAGTTTATTTGAAGAAGCAGTCAGTCGAGGGGTAGAAGTCAATATTCTTACGAATAGTTTAGCTTCTACAGATAATGTAGAAGCATTCAGTGCCTATCAAAAATGTAGGTCTCAACTATTAAATGCTGGCGTTAAATTGTTTGAATACAAACCTGATGCAGCAATTAGAATTCAAATGCTTACAGGTGCCTTGCAAAAAGAAATTAATTATGCACCTATATTTGGTATGCATGCCAAATCTATGGTAGTGGACCATCATATCACTGTTATTGGTACATTTAATCTTGATCCACGTAGTGCTAATTTGAATACTGAATGTTTTGCTTTAATCAATGATACGACGATAGCTAAAAGTGTATTAAATGGTATGCAACAAGAATATTTACCTGAGAATTCATGGCAAACAACGAACAGTTTCAATCCTGATAGTGAAGTAGGAAAATGGAAAAGGTTGAAAACGTTTACCCGAAAACTGGTTCCTAAAAGTATTTTGTGATTTGTTGTGTTTATTACAGATATCGATGTTATGCAGGTAAGTTATACAAATTTAACATACATGTTTTTAAACTATTATACTATATTTATAACCTTAAAATAAATTTGTATGAATAAGCTTTTTTTATCTCTTGTTACTGTAATTTTTATATCATGTCTATCCTTTGAAACGTCTTTTGCACAAAAATTTATTGAATATAAAGTGAATGGGGTTGCATACAAAGCTGTTGATGATCAATTTATTTCTTTTATAACAAAAAGAACTACAACTAAGGAAGATGATACTGAGCAAACTATTTGCAAGTATTTTACTGCAAGTATATCTGGTATTTATAACTTTTTATATACATTGGAATTCGAAGTAAATGTTGATACTAATTATAAAGTTAAGAATGACGTTTTTAAACTTGGTGAAAGTATTGAATTTTATGAGAAGTTGCCAATAGCACATATCAATTTAATCAAACATCCTACTTCTGACACATATGAGTTTTATTCATCAGAGAAAGGCACAAAAGGGAATGTTACTATTACAAAGGTTGATGGGGATTGGATAGAAGGGACTTTTGAAGGTGACATGGTTCCTCAATATCCATTAACATCTAAAGTGCCTGTAAAAGTAACTGAAGGGAAATTTAGATTTCCGATAGAAATACTTGATTAGATTCTCATCATATTGCTAATTGTAAAGTGAGTTGATTTCTTAATGAAATTGATACAACAAACCTAAGGTGTAATTTCGACCTGGCATTGTACGACCAATGATGCCTTGATAAGTTTCTGAAAATAAATTTTGTACCCGAATAGTTGCACGAATTGCTTGATGGGCTAGTAAGGGTAGTCTATACGATACAAATATATTGGAGGTTGAGTAAGGAAGCAACCATTGGCTTTCGTCAGTTGTTACAAATCGATAGCCTGTATAAGCATAAATATATTGAATATCCCAATTCGCATTTTGATAGCCAGGATTTATTTTTAATTGATATCGTGGTACATAAGGCAGTTGTTTTCCTATAGAATAATCGTTTGGAAGATGTGAAGCTTGTGTGGTAGAAAGCGTATAAGCATACAACAAATTAAAAGTAAGGATTGGATTTGGTTTGATTGATCTATTTACTACTTCAACTTCAATCAATTCAATTTGAGGATTGTATTTGGGAGTTTTCAACTGATATTTAAATGAAAGATTTGTTTCAAGCCCTCGACTATTTACGCCTAGTATATTATGAGGTGTAAGGATTGCATTACCATACCAAACTATCCAGTTATCAACTTTTCTATAATAGACATTTTGGTCGGCTTCGATAGACAATCTAGGAATATAATGTTTAAATTGAAAACCACCCTCTATGTTTTTAGCAATTTCAGGTTCTAACTGAATATTCCCACCTGGATTATAGTAAAGCTCATTTAGTGTCGGCATTCGATAATTTCTTGAAAATGAGGAATAGAAATGAAGTTTTGAAAAGAGTTTCATATTTGCAAGTATTGATCCTGCAATTGGCAAATTGAATACATCAGTGACTTCGTATTGCAAACTTGTTTTTAGATTAATTCGTTTAAATATCCGATCGATAGAATAGGATGCTAAAAGGCCAGCACGGTTTAGAGAAGCTTGGCTCGGACCTCGCAATTGAGCATGATTAGCGATTAATTCTAGGCTTGCCCATTGCCGATGATTTATTCTATAGGTTGATATAATGTCTAGTGGTACGGAGATGAGCGATGCATTTGTTTTAAGAAAAATCAATGAATCCTCATATGTATAATTTTCAAGAAGTAATCCAATTTTGGTTTGAAAAGAGAATGGTCCTAGTTGATTTATTTTCCAGTCAAGTATGTTTCTAAATGATTCTATGTTTTCATTTTTAGCACTGTAATTTTCAAATGTTGCAGGTGGTATTTGACGTGTTGATTTTTGAAACCAACTATGTAGAGAAATTATCTGATTGGGTGAACATTTGAAATTAAAATCGTTAAGTATGCCCAATTGGATTTGGTCAGCATGGTCTAATGTGTCCTGCCTATCTTGATCTGCGTTATAAAAATGGTATCGATTATTTCCTTGAAGATAATTGATCTTTAATGTATTTGAAATTTTACTTGTGCTTAATATACAAGTTGATGCTATATTTTTGTTTTCGATACTTTCATAGCCTACAGCCAATGCAACCTGTGTTCGTTTAGTAAATGTGGGAGATTTATTTCCTAAATTGAGGCCACCGCTCAGGCTGTTGTTACTAGCCTGACTTCCATATTGTATACTATATTCATCAAACAATGATACTGGTATTGTGCTAAAATCAGTAATGCCAGTTATCGCATTGTTGATATTGATGCCATGCCATCTTACGGCAGTTTGTGCTGCTGAGCTACCTCGAATACTTATGGTACTGAGTGTTGAAACACCATAATTTTTTACAAAAACATTGGAATGCAACTGAAGTAATTGTTGCAAATTGGAATTTGAATGCCATTTTTGAATATTGCTATCTATTATTTGTTCGATGGACTTTTCTATAGGAGGTTTGTACCCAATTACCGTCACTTGACGTATTGTGTCAGTAGATTTTATGGTAGTTGATTTTTGCCCATTTGTATTGGAGCTTAAAAAAATGAATAATATGATGAATATCATTCTCATCTAAACAAAAATGTATTTACACCAATGCCTGCTTGGTACTGTTGTATTAGTTGACCCGATGAAGTGAATTCTAGAATCGTTGATTGTTGTGAAAAGCCTTTTGGGTCAGATACAAAAATATGATGAGTTGAAGTGTCAATTCCAATTGCCCAGTAATATGAATTGAGTTGAGCGGGTATAAAAGCCATTGATGGAAGAGTGTTGTCTTCAATTGACATACGATAAATTCCATTGTAATCATGACCGCCATTGTAATTAACTTGAATGAAATATAAAGTATCATGAGCGGGATTCATAGTTAATCTAAATGGGTCAGATACTGATGGGAATGCCAATGATTTAAGGATTGAATCGTTTGTAGGATTTATACATGTTAAATAAGATGATTTGTTTTTGTATTTATTACCTGATAATATCCAAAGCATCCCATTTTTATCTTTCGTAATACTATGAGACGCTCTTCCTAGAAGGCTAATTCTCTTTTCTATCACATCTGTGTTAGGATTTATTTTATAAAGGAGATTGGATGCAGTATCCCAATTAGTACAATACACCGAACCATTGGAAAGGATCATTTGTTCTGTATTATTATAGTCTACTGTAATTTTGTTTGTAATCTTCAATGTATTAAGATCTAGTACCGAAATGCTGGGATAATATAAGGATGTTACATAAGCTTTTGTAGGGCTTATTTGTATAATACTCCGTGGAAATTGAACATTTTCGATAGTAGCTATTACAGAAAAATTAGTCAAATTGATAACTACAATCTTAGATGAATTATTGACTGCTATAAAATACATAGCATTGATAATAGTCATAGACTGTGCAACATCTCCTAAGCTTTTATTATTTGTTGATTTGAAAATTGAATTGGTCACTAATTTATTTTCTAAATCAAGAAATGAAATTTCTGCATTATTCATTCCATAGGCTCCTTCATTAAGAAGTAAGACGCCCTTGTTTGAAGTTGATGCATTCGATTTTGTTGTAGGATTTGGGATGTCTTTTACACATGAAATACAACTAATTAAAAGCAGTGTAATCAGTATTTTAGACTGGGTTACCATTTAGTAATTGTTTGTTGAAAGAATGAGCCGTTCTCAAATTGTAATTGTAAATAATAATTCCCTTTGGAAAGTTGTTCTAACTCAATTAAATTATTTTTTAAACTAGTGTTTCGTTGTACAATTTTTCCATCGAATGAATAAATAGTAACAATCGCAATGGTGTTCGAAGTTGTAATTCGAATCGAATTGCTAGTTGGATTGGGAAATATAATCGTACTTGTAACATTCGTTTCATTCATGCCTGTAGGGTACTTCTGATGTATGATTCCAATTGCATCTAAGTCAAATCCTCCTGTTTGGAAATCAGTTGGGTAGGGGTCATTGATTTTGTTTCCCCAAAAATCGCGATTGCACAAACTGTCGTTAATCGTACCTATTACATCGTTGATTTTTACAAAGTGGATATTGTTTACATCTAAACCAAATTGCATACTTAACTCGTCAAGTTCGAAAGGTGTGCCATAGGTTGAAACATATTTTCCCGCAAGGTTATTTATTTTTCTACAATCCATATACTCACCAGTTCCTGCAATTTGAATGGAAGAATCGAAATTACATTCAGGGGCGAAATTGTAATACGTAATGCCATCTTCACTCACTTCGACAGTTGCAAGTTCGATATATGCCAAATTTGAATCTAATGGATTTCTAAATCCATTTTCGAATATAGCAAAATCAAATCCTGTGCCGTTTACAATTGGATTAGAAAAATAATAGATTGCTTCGCCACCATCTCCTAGGCTTATTACACTATTATCAGCCATATATTTGGCATCTGCTTCTACGCCATTACTTATCTTGCCCAAGGTTGTATCTGTGATATTAACCCATCCACGTGTAATGGTACATGAGTCGCCCCATGCTATAAAATCATTACTTAGTTTGTATATGGCAGTACTGCCAGCTAAGCCAGCTTGTGGAGCAAATTGAGCAAAGCAATTTGCTGAAATAAATACAACAATGGATAGAAGAAAATACTTCATATTACTTTACTATTTTTCGATAATAGATTTGATTTCCTTGTATTATTCGTATTGCATAGAATCCTTGTGGTAAGGTAGTTGTAACAAAGCTTTTTCTGTCATGTTGTTGAATCAACAATTTGTCAATTATTTTACCTTCTATATTAATTAATTCTGCATGCAATGATTCATTCGCTTCATTTGAAATCATAATATATTCATTGAAAGGATTAGGATAGATAGTAACAAATGAATTGTTGTTTAATTCTTCAACTCCTGTAAAAATCATTTGAATATCGTCCATGCAAAAATAAGCAGGGGTATTCATTCCAAAAGCACCTGTATCACTCGAGCTTAATACAAATGTTATACTATCACATTTGCCTAGCGCTGATAGGTTGCATATAGTCCAATCTTTTACAATGTAATCATTGGCATTGTTAGTATCTCGAAAATCGGCTAAGTAGAAATCTACTGTATCTACTTTTGCAATACCATTGTACCAGCCAGTAAATTGTACTTTAAAGAAATCGGGGTCGTTTCCTGTTACGCCACCAAATTTCTTTGCAAATCCATCCCCATTGAACATAGATCGATAGGCGATGGTTGTGTTGGTCAAATAGGCCCATCCCATTTGATATTCTTTGGGTAATTTGATTTTATTGATCGATGGGTTATAGCTTTGGTATGCAACTGCATAATTGCTTGAGTTATTATGACCACTTGCTGCAATAGCAGCTAGTTCGTTGGTTGCATAACTAATACTGATGCTGTCTTTACGATTAGAAAAGCCCCATCCACTCCATGAACCACCAAAACTAGTATCCCATGAATTTACAAAAAATCCAACATTTGATTGATAGCCAGAATCTTTAGGAAGAGGTGATTGTCCTTTCCAGTATTCACCTGCAGGTAAAGTAAGATCTTCGAAATTGATAATTTGAGCATGAATTGTGTGCAAGCTAAATAAAGCTGCGAAAAGTGTAACGATTTTTTTCATTTTAGAATGAGTTTAAAATAACGGGAAAATGAAAATAAGAAAGGAAAGCGTATCCCTGCTTACCAATGGCTTTCTTCCCGAAGCCAATGAATAAAAATTGCTAGAGGCAGGTCTTCTGACTCGTTCTCATATCGCTGAAACCTTCCCATTTATATAAAACTATAAACAGTGGTCTATATTCAACGACTTGAAAGAACTTACAGCACCGGGTAGTGTTACTGAATTTCACAGTATTCCCTTTTAATCGTAAGCATGATTTTAATATGCCTCGGACACCTTTAACAAGTGCAAATATAACATAGAGGATTTGATTTGGCTCCACATTTTTTCAACAATGCAAATACATACTAAAATATCAAGTTCAATAATTTATAAGTAAAATTTTGAAAATTGAAAAGTGGCAGGTTTTTAATCTGTATCATTAGATAATAAAATAAAATTATTCTTCAATAGTGTAATTTCCTTTGGCTATTGTGTCCAATGCATTGTAAAAGTCATCTCCAAATTTTCGAATTAAGGGTTCTTTTAAAAATTCGTACACTTTCACACCTTCTTTTTTTCCTAGTTTACACGCAGGGGCGCAGAGCGTTTCCCGCGGGGAATAATTCAATGCTATATAGTCATTGTTTTTAGTTTCACGTATAGGATATAAGTGGCATGATATAGGCTTTTTAAAATCTGTTTTCCCTTCTAAATAAGCTTTCTCTATTAAACATTTTACAATGCCTGCTTCATCTTGATAGCCATAAACACAAATGCCGCCATTGATGGCAGGCGTTACATAGCCAAAATATTCTTCTGTGGTATATGGGCCTGCTTTTTTTATTTCTTGCATGGCTTCAGCTGATAATTCATCCTTGATGATCTTATAAACCTCTTTGATTTTTTTCAATTCGTCCTTAGCCAATGGTGCACCGGCATCACCGTCTACGCAACATCCTCCTTTGCATTTCGTTAGATTACAAATAAATTCTTCCTTGATTATTTCATCACTGATTAGTATATCATCTATAATTATCATTTTGTCCATTTTAATGTTTGAATAAGATGTTCAATATCGGCTCTTAAAAATTGATTGATTGGTCGGAGAGAATCTACATTAGGTGTTGTGTCAAAATACAATGCTCCTCTAAGAAAGTGTTTGACAGAGTCTGTAGCATAAAATTGCAAAGCTGATGCTGCATTGCCACCAACGTCATAATAGATGCCATGTACATTGTTTTTGGTATGAAATTCAGGCTCATTGATATAGTCAGCTTTTTTGGTATGGTAATGCGACATTTGATAGGAATCTTCAAGAAGTTTAGCCAAACTTTGTCCTGCATTGATTTGTTTGTAACTTATATAAATTTTTCCGCCAAGGTCTTTGAAGTTTACATTGATCCACCATGGATTTTCAGTTTTTTCATCGAAAAATAAGGTGTCTTTTTCTATGATTGAATAAGTAGGGAATTCAAAGGAGTAGGGGTATTCATCTTTTTCGAAAAGAGTGTAATTTTTATCTGGTAAGGTGATTTGGTAATAACCCCTTGGCTTGGGTGTATAGGTTTCTTCGTTGCATGAATAAAATATACTAGCTATAACTATAAGTATTAAAATATGTTTCATTTAGAAATTATAATATTAATGGGTAACTACAAAGTGGTTAACTGTTGTTTTTTTGGATGCATTACTATAAAGTGAAATGAGATAATGACCATTGGCCAACGAACTTGTAGAAGATTTTATTGTATATGTCCCAGGATTGTAGGTGGAATTTAATAGGGTCGTTATCCGTCTTCCTTGAAGGTCGAAGATGTCGGCTCTCAGTTGATCAGTTATTGAGGTTGTGAACGTATAATTAATTTCATTTCTACTTGGATTTGGATAGATACTTACATTAGCATCTTGTAAAAATGGTGGAGGAGGTGTATTGCCAGTATAATAACTTTCGAAAACACCATTGCCATGGGTAGCAACTACTACGTAACCATCCGAATTTCTCACTTTAATATCGGTGACTACATTTGCTCCAATTTTATCTATGCTTTCTTGTGTCCAAACGGATTTATTGGTACTTCCCGCAGTGCCTAATACCAATGTGTCGGTTGAAAATAATCCAATGCTAGTACCTGCGAAATAGGTTCGTTTGCCATTTTTGCCGACGAGTATATTTACACAACGTATACTTGGATTGCCACTTGTTAAATTATCTGTTCCTTCCAAATTGCCACCTACTAAATACCAACTAGTACCACCATCTCGAGTGAAAAACAAACTATTTAAATTGTAATTGGAATAACAAATTAATACATTATTCACCGAATCTGGATCTATAGCTATACTGCTTACATATCCACCTGTTGGTAATCGAGAAATACTTAGTTTTTTAAATACAGGTTCTCCTGTAGTTGCATTATCTACTCTATAAAGGTCTCGGTTGCTTGTGCCAAAATAGACAACATGTGATGGTTTTTTTGAAATTGCTACTGTTGTAATTTCGGCTTCGGCACCATTACTTAATTTTCCAGTGTTGATAGTGTCAATTGAAATTGTCCAACCAGATTTTAATTTTGAATTATCGTCATTGCATTCAATTGATTTTAAATTATTCAGTCGGCCTAATCTTTTACCAATAGGCATAAACAGAAAGTTATTATCATTTGGATCGACAACAAGATTATTGATGAAATTGTAAATTGATTTGTCATAACCTTCTGGATTGATTCTTCGTTTTTTCAATACATTACCTCGCTCATCTAATATGACTTTACGTACATTTCCTTGTTGAGTACTTATTACATAAAAACTACGATTAGGTGCAATATAATTATAAGCACCATCGCCATTGATTGTCATTTGCCATGTTGATTTTATATCGTTGGATTGAGTCAAGTAATTGCCATTGTCTTGAAGACCGCCTAATAAATATTGATCGTAAGGCTTGCTTTCATCGATAGAAATAGTGTAAAACTGCGATGTAATGTATCCTATACTTATATCATTCCATTGGACACTTTCTGCGTTGATGTCATTGGTGTATTTTATACCTCCATCAGAGACAGAATATGCTGCTTTTGAATTGTTTTTTAAAAAAATCAAATCATGCTGGTCAGGATGATGATTTGGGTAAACTCCAAAATTAGGTAAGGTAGTTGCAAGTGCATAGCCGCCAATTTGTTTGGTGTTCGAAGGTGTTGTAAATCCATCTGTTGATATATATAAATTGGTGCCACCTAATACAATGTTATTAGTTCCTGGTTGAACTCTCAATACTAAATCATAACCACCTTGACAGTTAAATTTATCAAATTGATTGGGTGAGTTAACTGGTAGATTGGCCGAAAGATTTGTCCAGTTTCCACCTGCACCTGAGCCATCTCCACTTATGTAACTATACTTTACAAGCGCAACATATTCTGGAGTCCCTTCATAGTTTGTGGTTTTAACACCACCACTCGAATCACTTGGAAGCTCACTTAAAAAGTAAACTTCATTTTCATTGTTTGGATTGATTTCAATAATAGTTCTATCAGCTTCCTTGAGAAAAGACGGTGTGATATTTGTAAAGTTTACTCCATTTCCTGATCTGTAAAATCCTTTGGTTGTGCCATCTGTACTAATGGATGCATATACTACTCCACTTGAGGTTACTGCCACATCTGTAAAGTAAGAGTCATTTCCACTACCCAATACTGCTTTCCAAGTATTGCCAGTGTCTGTACTTCTGAAAATAGTACCATAAGTTGCCATATAAATACACGTGTTGACTGTATCCACTGGAGAGCTAATAATGCGCCATCCACCTTGGTATGAACTTGAAAATGAATTTGGGGTTCCGCCGGCTGTAGATATAATAGGCGTCCATGTTTTGCCATTATCTAAAGATTTAAAAGCGCCATCACCAAGGTAAAAAGCACCGCCTCCACTAGCAGAAGTTCCATATAACTCACCGGATAAGGCATACCATAAATTGGTTTTGCCTGGGCGAGTGTCTTGAGTAATACTTACACACCCAGGATGAGCTTGTGGTAAGCTTACTTTTTGCCAGCTTGCCCCTGCATCAGTGGTTTGCCATATTCCTCCAGAAACGGAACCTATAATCACATGTTTTGAATCCAATACATCAACAGCGATAGCTCTGGTGCGACCACCTACATTCCACGGGCCACGTGCATTCCAAGTAGCACTTCTTGTTTTTTTGAAATTGTAGCGATTGCTTTCTTGTTGAAAATTTCGTAGAAAATTTAACTCTTTTAAATGATAGCCTATTGGAATTTTTCCTGTTATTGGATCCATCAACATATTTTCAATCCAACGTTGTTTTGCATCACTTTCTTCCGTTTCATTATACAATTCATTTTCTATTGTAAATGGAATTGAGTGTAGTGTGTAGTACCCAGCTATTGATATAAATGCTATCAAAAGGGCAATGAGTCCTTTATTCATTCTTGTAATTTCAATTTTTAGAATGATAAAAGTAATCTATTAATTAAGAAATAAATAATTTGAGTTTCCACATTCGAAACCATATATAAAACCAACAAAATTATAACTTATACAAAATTGTGATATACTTTTTGTACATCTTCATCTTGTTCTAACTTATCGACTAATTCAAGTAATTCTTTTCCTTGTTCTTCATTCAATTCAACGGTAGTAGAAGGAATACGAGTTAATTCGGCTTGCAATGGTGTGATACCTTTACTTTCTAGGAAGTCACTCATTTTTCCGAAATCATTGAAGCCAGTTCGAATAATGATATTGCCCTCAGCATCTTCACCTATATCTTCCATGCCATGGTCAATTGCTTCAAATTCTAATTCTTCGATATTGATGTTTTCATTTTTCAATTTGAATTCACCCATTCGAGTAAAAAGGAAAGCAACAGATCCGCTGTTTCCCATTGCGCCACCACCTTTATTAAATATAGCTCTTACATTAGCAACTGTTCGTGTGCCATTATCTGTAGCAGATTCTACTAATACCGCTACACCATGAGGACCAAAACCTTCATAAACTAGTTCTTCATAATTGACTAAATCTTTACCTGTAGCACGTTTGATGGCAGCTTCTACTCGGTCTTTGGGCATGTTTACCGCCTTTGCATTTTGAAAGCAACGACGAAGTGCCGAATTGTTATCAGGATCTGGACCACCTGCTTTTACTGCAATTGCAATTTCTTTACCAATGCGGGTAAAGTTTTTTGCCATTTTGTCCCAACGTGCGAACATGGCCGATTTTCTTACCTCAAATATTCTTCCCATGAAATAGTATAATTATTGGATTGCAAATTTAAACGAAAAATTTAGATCTGCGTTGTTCATTCTTATTCTGATAATGCTATTTGCTTTAATTTTTCTTTCAATTGACTATGTATGAATAGTTGATTGATAGATTTATTTTCATGTACATTTCGTATGGCTATTGAAAATAGTTCAGATGTACTTAGCACCTTGATTTTTGTAGATGTTTGTTTTAAAGGAATAGTATCACAAACAACCAATTCGCTTAATACTGAATTTTCAATGTTTTCATACGCTTTACCACTCAAAACAGCATGTGTACAAAAGGCTCGTACACTTTTTGCACCTTTATCCATCAGCATGGCAGCACTTTTAGTCAATGTACCTGCTGTATCACAAATGTCATCGATTAAAACAATATCTCTATCTTTTACATCACCTATAACAGTCATCGAAGCAATTTCATTTGCACGTTTACGTTGTTTGTCACAAATAACCATTTCAGCACCAAAGTAGCTTGCCACTTCACGTACTCGATTTGTACTTCCTACATCTGGTGATGCAAACGTTAGATTTTCGATTTTTAAGTTTTCGATATATGGAATAAATATAGCTGAGCTGTCTAAATGATCTACAGGAATATCAAAAAAACCTTGAATTTGTGGAGCATGTAAATCCATCGTCATAATACGATTTGCGCCAGCAGTTGTCAATAGATTTGCAACAAGTTTTGATGCAATACTTACACGAGGTTTATCTTTTCGATCCTGACGAGCATATCCAAAATAGGGTATTACAGCTGTAATATAGCCAGCAGATGCACGTCGTGCTGCATCAATCATCATAAGAAGTTCCATTAAATTATCGGATGGGGCATATGTACTTTGTACTAAAAAAACATAATCTCCTCTGATACTTTCGTTGAAAACTGGCTGGAATTCACCATCGCTAAATTTTTGAATAGTAGCTTTCCCTAGTTCTTGTCCGTAATATGTTGAAATTTGATTTGCGAGTGAGGAAGAGGCATTCCCTGAAAATATTTTGACCTTTGGTTGCATAAAGTAGTGAGTGTGATGCAAATGTAAGAAAGCAAATTGCTAAAATGTTCATCTTTAATTAACATTGTGTATAACTCAAACTTTTTAATACAGATATCTTATATGGGAGCATTTTAATTATTTTTAATAATTCTTATATTTCAATCTATACTTTTGCTTTATGAAGAAAGGAAAACTCTTTTGCTTATTATTTTTGTTATGTTCTCAATTTTCTTATAGTCAAAAGGCAAATCATGCGATAGGCATTCATTTTGAAGGAATCGATTATTACGGACCACAAACCGGAAACTATTTATTTCAAAAAAAATCATCTACTACTTCTAAGAATTCAACACTGTATTGGGATCCTGCCATTAAGGTAGCGTATGGTCATCGATTGAGCTCTTTGTTTGATTTGTTTGCAGCCGTTCATATAAGCAGTTTGCAAATGCCAACATCCGCTAAGGATTCGGTCTATATTTTAGTCAAGAAAGGGAAAAAAGGAGTGAAACAACAATTCTCATTTTTAGCATTTGATATTGCCACCAATCTGAATTTACTCAATAAAGAAAAATATTTCTTATCACCTTATATTCATGTTGGTGTGAGTTACACCAATTTCCAATCCATTTCTGGTATTGAGTTGCCCATTGGCCTTGGAGTCAATTTAAAATTAGCTAAATCAGTTTATCTAAATCTTGAATCAAATTATAGAATGCCGATTGCCAATTCAAATCAACCTAATCTGATTCATGCAGCAGGACTTATTTATTGGTGGGGTAGTAAAAAAAATAAATCAATTGTACCAATTATACCAACTATTCCTCAAGTACCACAAGAGCTAGCTCCTTTGGACAAAGACAATGATGGAGTAGCTGATGTAGACGATGATTGTCCAACCTTGCCAGGTAAAAAAACGATGAAAGGATG
>CANHGW010000017.1 GCA_947460175.1 Bacteroidota bacterium
GCTTTTATGGTTCAGTCCGTCAATGCATTTTATGCGCTTGCATTCACAGTGGGTTTAGTCATGGGTGGCATCCAATCCCTTTCCCGATCTACGTATTCAAAATTACTTCCCCATACGACCGATACAGCTTCTTATTTTAGCTTTTTTGATGTCTGCGATAAAGTGGGTATTGTAATTGGCACTTTATCCTTTGGCCTCATTGCCGATATGCTAGGAGGTATGCGCAATTCTACACTTGGACTTGTATTTTATTTTATCATTGGATTATTTCTTTTACTGCGATTAAATAAGAAAGACTTGGCTGTGATGAATCAGGCCTAAATTAATATATTCGATTAGCAATAAAAATGGGATGCTTCATTTTACTTGATTATTTTTGTGATTATGAAATTACATACAATCAATACTGGATTATTCAAACTCGATGGCGGTGCTATGCATGGTGTGGTGCCTAAAAGCATGTGGAACAAAGTAAATGTAGCCGATGAAAATAATATGTGCTCGTGGGCCATGCGTTGTATGCTGGTAGAAGATGGAGATCGTTTGATTTTGATTGACACAGGCATGGGAAACAAACAAGATGAAAAGTTTTTCAGTTTTTTCCAACCCCATGGTGATGATACGCTTGAAAAATCGATTGGTAATTTAGGATTCTCTACCGATGACATTACAGATGTTTTTCTTACTCATCTTCACTTTGACCATTGTGGCGGGGCCATCAAGCGTGAAAATGACAAACTTATTCCAGCATTCAAAAATGCTACTTATTGGAGCAATGAATCCCATTGGAACTCAGCATTAAAACCAAATGTGCGTGAAAAAGCTTCATTTCTGAAAGAAAATATTTTACCTATTCAAGAAAGTGGTCAATTGAAATTCATTGATGAAAAAGACGGGATTTCTTTTACAGACCATATGGATATTTATTTTGTAAATGGGCATACCGATTCAATGATGTTACCATTGATTAAATCTAATGAAACTTCCATCCTCTTTTGCGCAGACTTAGTTCCATCTATGGCACATATTTCTCTTCCATGGGTGATGGGATATGATATGCGACCACTAAACACATTATCTGAAAAAGAGAAAATGTTTCAATTGGCAATTGAAAACAACTGGCTGCTATTTTTTGAACATGACCTAAATAATGAAGCATGTTCACTTATACAAACAGACAGAGGAATCAGGCATCAAGATGTCATTAAAATCATTGAGTTATAATGACTATTGAGTTAGCCAATAATCTCAACCAATTCAATTTCAAACGTAAGGTCTTTTCCAGCTAAAGGATGATTACCATCAAGTACAAAAGTACCTTCCTTGATTTCTGTAATCGTAACTGGCAATTGATTGCCTTCGGGATCGCTCAAATGCAACATCATTCCAATACTAGGCTCACCTAAATCAGGAGGAAATTGATCCAACGGGAATTCAATAATCATTTGATCATTCAACGGTCCATAGCCTTCCATAAATGGTATATCTACAACTTTTTTATCGCCAATTTTCATTTCCAATACACCATTATCGAATCCAAATATAACCATACCATCACCTACTCTAAATTCCAATGGTTCTCTTCCTTCTGAAGAATCAAAAATAGACCCATCGGTAGTGAGGGTTCCTTTGTAATGTACTTTGACAGTATCGCCTTTTTTAACTTGTTGCATTTAATTTTTTTATGGGAGCGAAGATAAATATTAATTTAAGAGAAAAAGGATTATACGATTTCTTTTATTGAATAAGTTTCAATCATTTGTTCAAACACTTCATTTATTTCTGCTAATGTATGGGCATGCACTAGTATATGCCTGAATTCCTTTATGTTTGGAAAGCCCTTTAAATAATTGGCATAATGACGTCTCATTTCAAGTATCCCCAAGGTATCACCCTTCCATTTCATAGAAAATAAAAGATGACGTTTACATACATCCACTCGATCTTGAATCCCCGGCAATTGAAGCGTTTCTCCTGTTTTTACATAATGTTTCACTTGATTAAAAAACCAAGGATTCCCGATGGCAGCTCTGCCTATCATTACACCATCAACACCATATCTATTTTTATATTCCAATGCCTTCTCAGGTGTATCTATATCTCCATTTCCAAAAATTGGTATTTTGATTCTAGGGTTATTCTTGACTTTTGCTATTAATGACCAATCGGCATGACCTTTATACATTTGTGTACGTGTACGACCATGGATTGAAAGCGCTTGTATTCCAATATCTTGCAGCCGTTCTGCTACATCTTCTATATTTTTTGTTTGCTCATCCCAACCTAATCTTGTTTTAACTGTAACTGGAATTTTTACGGCATCCACTACAGCTTTGGTCAATGATACCATTTTGGGTACATCTTTTAATATACCAGCACCAGCTCCTTTACAAACTACTTTTTTTACCGGACAACCAAAATTAATATCTAATAAATCGGGACCAGTTGATTCTACAATTCTTGCAGAAAGTGTCATGGCCTCTTCATCTCCCCCAAAAATTTGTATTCCAATGGGTCTTTCATAGTCAAAAATATCGAGTTTCTGTCTGCTTTTGATCGCATCTCTAATAAGTCCTTCACTACTTATAAACTCAGTATACATCAAGTCTGCACCATTTTCTTTACACACGGCTCTGAAGGGTGGATCACTCACATCTTCCATAGGAGCAAGGAGTAACGGGAAGTCTGGCAACTCAATTTGTCCAATTTTGACCATATGGCAAATGTACAACGAACGATGTATTCTCAAGTATACTACATATATAAGAAAATGACATTAACTAAATACTTATAAGCCACTTGTACTTTATTTACAAAAAAAACTAAACTTTGCAAAAATAGCTTAAAAAAAACAAATTTTAAAAACATGAGCAATCTACTAAACTCAATCAAAGACCTTGCTACTAATGAACTAGTATCAAAAGTTGCTTCTTCACTTGGTGAAAACGAAGGAACAGTTTCTAAAGGACTTACAAGTATAATCCCTACTATCTTAAGTGGTGTAATGAATACTTCATCTTCAAACCATTCAGTATTGGGTGATCTTCTCTCTGTTGCTGGAAAAGACAACAATATGATAGGTAACATCATTGGTGGTCTTACATCAGGTTCTAACGATGGTGATGGAAATATCGGAGGAAGTATTATCAATATGATCTTTGGCAACAAATCTGATGCGATCTCTAACATCATTTCAAATGTTTCAGGTATGAAATCTGGTTCAAGTAATTCATTAATGAGCATAGGAGCTTCGTTAGTTGCTTCTTTCTTAGGAAAGAAAATGATTGGTGAAGGGTTAAATATAGGTGGTATTATGAATTGGTTGGGAGGTCACAAAAATGAGATCAATAGTGCTTTGCCATCAGGATTCTCTTCATTAATGGGTGGTGATATGTCAAACTTGACATCATCTGCTAGCAATGCGACTTCAAAAACAGCTAAAATGGCTACTGAAGCTATCAGCCAAGAAAAAGATGGTGGCATGAAATGGTTAATCCCAGTTATATTATTAGGTCTTTTAGGTGTTGGTATTTGGTATTGGATGAAAGGTTGCAATAAAGATGAATCATCTATGAAAGATGAAACAACTGCAATCCTTGATTCTGCTGGAAATTCAATAAGTAATGCAGCTAATGTAGCTGCAAATGAAATAGATAACATGACTGATAGTGCTAAAGCTGCAGTATCAAATGGTGCAACTGCACTTGCAGGTAAATTAGATGAAGCAGGAAATTGGATCGCAAGCAAAGGAGAACCAATCAAAATTAAATTGGACAATGGTATAGAAATCGATGCGACTAAAGGATCATTGGAAGATAAATTATTTTCATTCATCAAAGACCCAGCTTCTGTAGCAGGTAAAGATGTATGGTTCAACTTTGAAGAGTTATTATTTGAAACAGGAAAATCTACGTTGAAAGCATCATCAGCAAAACAACTTGAGAATGCTGTAGCTATTTTAAAAGCATACCCTGCGGTAAAAGTAAAATTAGGCGGATATACTGATAATTCAGGCGATTCATTAGCTAATGTAAAATTATCTGATGCTCGTGCTAAAACTGTATACAATCAACTATTGAATAAAGGTGTTGCAAAAACATCCTTTGATGAAAAAGCATTTGAAGGATACGGGCCTCAATTCCCAATCGGTGACAATAACACACCAGAAGGAAAAGCACAAAACCGTAGAATTTCAATTAGCGTAAGAGCTAAATAATTTTAACATATAATGTAAAATGGGCTTTCTAAGAAAGCCCATTTTTTATTTGTTCAATAATGATATAAAAATTAAAAAAGGTGATTCATAAGAATCACCTTTTTATATAAATAAATAATTTAATTATTTAGTTTGTGCTGGTTTTGCATCTTGTGCAGGCGCTACTGATACATTCTTGTTTTGGCAACAAGATTTTCCAGTTGTACCTTTTGCACAATGGCTTGTACCAGTTGCTGTAGCTGCTACAGTACCATCTGCATTTACAGCCGCATGAGTTTCTCCACCTTTCTTGCAACATGATTTACCACCTGGAGCATCTTTGCTACATGCTTTTGTTTCAGTTTTATTTGCACATGAAGCTTTGTCTTTACAACATTTTTTGTCGGCATACATTGTACCTGCTACAAACAAAGTCAATGCTACTAATACTATCTTTTTCATTTTTTTTAATTTTTGTTTCAACAAAGTTATGCATTATTTTGATTTCAACCTTATTTTGATAACAATTTAACATTGTTGATTTTTTTCGGATTTATTAAGTTAAATATGTTCCTTTACATCTTTTTTGGATAGATCAGCATTACATACTAAAGGGCTTTGGGCACTTGCAGCCATTTCATTTTTTTGGGGAACCACTTGGTTTGTCTCCAAGTTAACCATTGCTGAAATCCCTCCCTTGCAACTCACAGGCTATCGGCAAAGCTTAGCTGGTTTACTTTTGATATTATTTCATTATTTCAAATCCAAATCATGGCCGACCTTCAAAGAAATTGGGTTTCATCTCATTCTCGGATTTCTTTTTTTTACTTGTAGCAATGGACTTACTACGTTTGCCATCAAATATATTCCTTCTTTTCTAGGGGCTCTTATTGGTTGCTTGATGCCTTTTGTGATGATATTAGCTAATTTTGTTTTTTACAAAGAAAAAGTCAAACCAATCGTCTTATTAGCTTTATTGATTGGATTTGGAGGTGTCGCCATTATTTTACTTTCATTTAATAAAGAAATAGAAGCCGGCGGCAACTTTCTTTTTGGTGTACTAATTACATTATTATCGGTATTCACTTGGACCTGCGGTACCTTAATATCCACTAAAAATAAACTTAATATTAATCCATTTCAAGGTATAGGATGGCAAATGCTTTTGGGTGGTATTATGCTATATATTTCGTCCATATTGATCGAGCATCAAGTTCCGGTTTCTAGTATTTCGTTCAAAGCATGGGGCTACTTTTTCTACCTAACTGCGATAGGTTCTATTTTTTGTTTTGTATGCTATTTATTTGCCTTAAAAACGCTTCCACTAAGTCTTGTTTCAATATATGTATACATTAATCCAATGGTTGCATTGGGGTTGGGCATGCTCATTTTACATGAAAAAGTAACACCACAAATTGTACTTGGTGCATTCATCACCTTTTTGGGAATCTATTTGGTAAAAAGGTATTCGAGATAGTAAATGCATATGTTGACTGACAGAATTTACTCGAATAAAATATTCTTAATGAAAATATGTCCAAACAATTTACTAGAAATAACCTTAGCTGTCCACATGTCTGAAAATATGTCCGATAGAGGCGTATTGGCACATTAAATGATAAGTAGAGGTGAAATCAAACATTTTTTAACTAAAAATCAATATAAAACATGGCAAAGAAAACTTCATCTATCAACATTACGCCTTTACACGACCGCGTAATCGTGAAAGCAGCCGAAGCAGAAACGAAAACTGCAGGTGGAATCATCATCCCTGATACAGCAAAAGAAAAACCACAACGTGGAACTGTAATGGCAGTAGGAACAGGCAAAAAAGACGAACCAATGACAGTAAAAGCAGGCGACACAGTCCTTTATGGCAAATATGCTGGTACTGAAATCAACATTGAAGGTCAAGACTTGTTGATTATGCGCGAAAGCGATTTATTAGCAATTATATAATTTTTAATAAAATAGTTTATTAACTCATTCTCAAATTTTCAAATTAACTCATTCTCAAATTTATAAAAAATGTCAAAACAAATTCTCTTTAATATTGAAGCACGCAACAAAATGAAAAAAGGCGTGGATACTCTTGCTGATGCAGTAAAAGTAACTCTTGGACCTAAAGGTCGTAATGTAGTCATCGAAAAGAAATTCGGTGCTCCTCAAATCACAAAAGATGGTGTAACTGTAGCCAAAGAAATCGAATTGGAAGATCCAATTGAAAACATGGGTGCTCAAATGGCCAAAGAAGTAGCTTCTAAAACGGCAGATGCTGCAGGAGACGGAACGACGACTGCGACTGTATTGGCTCAATCTATCATTACAGAAGGAATCAAAAATGTAGCTGCAGGTGCAAATCCTATGGATTTGAAACGTGGTATAGACAAAGCTGTATCAGCTATTGTAGAAAACCTACGTGCTCAATCTGAAAAAGTAGGTAATGACAATAAAAAAATCGAACAAGTTGCGACTATCTCTGCCAACAACGATTCTACTATTGGTAAATTAATTGCGCAAGCAATGGCAAAAGTTGGTAAAGAAGGTGTCATCACTGTAGAAGAAGCAAAAGGAACTGAAACAACTGTAGACGTTGTAGAAGGTATGCAATTTGACCGTGGTTATCTTTCTCCTTACTTCGTTACTAACAGCGAAAAAATGATTGCTGAATTATCAAATCCAATGATTTTGATTTATGATAAGAAAATATCTACAATGAAAGATATTTTGCACATTTTGGAGAAAGTAGCACAAGCAGGTCGTCCATTGGTTATCATATCTGAAGACTTGGAAGGTGAAGCATTGGCTACCTTGGTAGTCAATAAATTGCGTGGAACTATCAAAGTGGCTGCGGTAAAAGCACCAGGCTTTGGTGATCGTCGTAAAGAAATGTTGGAAGACATTGCTAAATTGACTGGCGGTATCGTTATCAGCGAAGAGCAAGGTTTCAAATTGGAAAATGCTGATTTAACATACTTAGGTTCATGTGAAAGCATTTCAATCGATAAAGACAATACAACAATCGTTGGTGGTAAAGGTAAAAAAGCTGACATCACTGCACGAGTAAGTCAAATAAAAGCACAATTAGAATCTTCTACAAGCGACTACGATAAAGAAAAATTACAAGAGCGTTTAGCTAAATTAGCTGGCGGTGTTGCTGTACTTTACGTAGGTGCTGCTACAGAAGTAGAAATGAAAGAAAAGAAAGATCGTGTAGATGATGCATTGCATGCAACACGTGCTGCAGTAGAAGAAGGAATTGTACCAGGTGGTGGAACTGCCTTTATTCGTGCTATTGATAGCATTGTAAAATTGAAAGGTGTGAATGAAGATGAGAACACTGGTATCGCTATCGTACGTCGTGCGTTGGAAGAGCCAATGCGTCAAATCGTTGCAAACTGTGGATTGGAAGGTTCTATCATCATCCAAAAAGTACGTGAAGGTAAAGCTGATTATGGCTTCAACGCTCGTACTGAAGTATACGAAAACTTATATAAAGCTGGTGTAATCGATCCTACTAAAGTAAGTCGTGTGGCATTGGAAAATGCAGCGTCTATTGCAGGTATGTTATTGACAACTGAATGTGTCATTGCAGATCGTCCAGAACCAAAATCGGCTCAACCACAAATGCCTCATGGCGGTGGAATGGGAATGGATTACTAATACAAGTAGAAAGTACTTAGTAAAAAGTATAAAGAAATACAGAAACCGCTTCGAAAGAGGCGGTTTTTTTTAACCAAAATTACTCGTTGGGATTTGAGAAACGAAAATTCTATCACGTTAGTTGAGTTTAATTCTTAAATAAAATAGTATTTTTACAACTATGATTACGGATTTTAATCAACTCGATTTAACAAAGCAATATTCTTATGCAGATTATCTGACTTGGAAATTCACGGATAGAGTTGAATTGATCAGAGGTTGGATAAAAAAAATGTCGCCTGCACCATCAAGTTATCATCAAGTCGTTTCGGGTAATTTATCTTTTCACATTCAAAAATATCTTTATAAAAAAGAATGTAAAGTATTTGTTGCTCCATTTGATGTGAGACTAATCAATACGAAAAAAAGTAGTGACGATAATATTGTGTACACCGTAGTGCAACCTGATATCTGTATAATATGCGATAAAAATAAAATAGATAAAAGAGGTTGTGTAGGCGCTCCTGATTTGGTAATAGAAATCGTGAGTAAAGGCAATACAAAATATGAAATGGAAACGAAGTTTGAATTGTACGAAGAAGCCGGAGTGCTTGAGTATTGGATAGTGGGGCTTGGCGACGAAACCACTACTGTCTTTGATTTGAAAGAAAACAAATTTCAGTTTCGAAAAATCTATTCCAACGACGATAAAGTACCAATGGGCATTTTTACTGATTTTAGTATGGATATGACAGAAGTGTTTGAATGATAAATGCTTTTCTTACTTGTAAGAAAAATATTTAGTTTTCCTACTCCACAAATACTCTACGCACCCATTCTCCCACTTTCAACAAATAGGCACCTCGTGGTAAATTCGATACATCTATACTACTTTTTTGTTGCGCAAAATGACACTCTTTTGAAAGCACTTCTTGACCAAGCATATTATATAAACTTACTTCAATATGCTTACCTTGCAATACCTTACATGAAATAGTAATACTCGTACTCGCAGGATTTGGATAAACCATTAGCATATCATCTCCCTCCTTTGGAGGGTTGGGGAGGCTTAACGGCCAACACGGCAACCCCGCACCCAAATCATAGTTAGGCATATTGGGTGGGCTACTAGCCCCTACATAAGGAAACCGCAAACAGCGAGGGCAAAAATTAGAACCCGCTCCTTTTACATCTGGATTGTCTATTACACTCATTTGTTTACTCACTCCCCACCAATTGCCCACATAGATTTTTAGATCTGGACCTAAATACGAACTGCTATACTTTTGAAATGCTTGCCAAGTAGTATCCAAGCCTGCGATATGATACCATGCGTTACTACTATCCGCATCCGTCAAATCATACTGTAATAAATTAAAAAATTTATTGACATATAGAAACTGCCCATTGGGACTAAAGCATAGACCTTGTGTATATACATCCTGCAAGGTGGTATCGCTAGGGTCGTGCCGGCTGTAGTCAGGAACATTGATAGCTTTACCATTGTTCAGCATACCCGTACAGCGATCAAAATCTGCTAAAAATACTTTATTGGTACTTCTACAAGTAGATGCATATTTGGTACCGTCTTGATTAAACATAGCTTGACCGCTTTGTTCAAAAAAACCGAAATCTGGCGCATTAAAATACTGAAATGTCGGTGGATAAATGCTGTCTTTTGTAATTAATATTTTAGCTATTTTATTTTTACACAAAGGGTAAAGCCCATCAAAGTTGCCTGAATCTTCGTACATCTGTTTCAGTAGCCACCAGTCTTTACCATTCGCATGGCGGCAAGCCATCATCATAGTGCGAAGCATTTTTTCTTGCTTCATTATTTTTTTTCCTCGTTCAACAACTTTACCTAATCCGCCGTTGGCGTTCATGTCAATTTTATGTAACAATATTTCATCAAACCAAGCATTAGGATAATATGGTATTGTATACCAGTCAGCATGAATACTATCTGTTGCATTAGGTGTTATAAGGTAGTATATATTATCTGGAAATGGTAATATTATACTTGATTGTGAAAAAGAACTAAAGCCATTATGATCAAAAAATAAATCCATCGATACCAAGGTATCACCATCTTCAATATAATTACCTATGCTATCATATAAATTGTATCCATCACTAAATAGAATTGGCCTGCCTGAAGAATCGCAAATACTAGAATTTCCTAGCCCCGCATAGATTACTTTGTTAGTATCAATAAAATAAGATGTTTCTACTGGATTTTTTGTAAAATCAATTCTAAATATTCTGCCACCTCCACCAATCCATTGATCACTATAATGTGATTGCCCATGAACAATATGTTGTAATGCGATTAATAGAAAAAGTATTATTAATTTACTACTCATTTCACTATAAGTTTACCATTTTTAATACAAGTATTACCAGATATTATTTTATAAGTGTATATACCAAGAGGCAATTGAGGCAAGTTTCCTTGTATAAAATTTACATTTTTCGACATTTGCATTTTAAATACCTCCTGTCCTATAACTGTATAAAAAACTATTTCAGCGTCGTTTTGCAAGTTGTATTTAATTTTAATAACTCCGTCGGTTGGATTTGGATAAACCTCCATATCTTCTATTTGCATTATTTTTTCTTTGATATAACTCCCTGACAAGCTATTCAACAAGCTATCCTCATCTATTCCACTACCATTTTTGTAAACTCCTACTGCATTGCATATTACTTTTACTCCGTGGTTTGTGTCCTCACAAACCATATATTTTCTTAGTAGTCTTCTCATAAAATTGTTTTAAAAGTAAATTTACAATTATGTTTTCATAAATCTGAAACTCTATTAAGCTTTGTAAGGACACAAACCTTGGAGTAGAAACAACAATTGAACTCCTTCGAATGAAGTTGTATTCAATTTCTATAAAAAACTATCATTTTCACGCTTTATTCCATTGAAACTATCTATCCTGAATGATATAAATCATTGTTATTTGGCGATTATTGGGATTCAACAATGAGCTTCTATGATTACCTTTGCATTTCATTTTTTAGTTCATGTCAAAATTAACCTTTCTCAATAACCCTCGTCCTTTTAAAAATTTATTAGACGAACGCATTGAAAATTATTTTTCATCCAATCATATTGCACAACGTGGCAATTGGCAATTGTACAGCAAAACCATTATTTTGTTTGTCAGTTTATTTACTGTTTATGGTGTGATATTATCCATTCAACCTCCTACTTGGATTAGCTTGCTATTGTGCGCCTTGCTTGGTTTTATTCAAGCTACCATTGGGTTCAATGTAATGCACGATGCAGCCCACGGTAGTTACAGCGACAACAACAATGTCAATAATTTTATTGCATTTGTTGGGGGTGATTTAATGGGTGGTAGTACTTTCTTATGGAAAATCAAACACAATATCCTACATCATACGTACACTAATATTGATGGCTTGGATGATGATATTGCGAAGTATCCTATATTTCGTTTAAGTCCACAACAAAAGCCTTTATGGTTTCACAAATTCCAACACATCTATTCTATTCCCTTGTATTTTTTCACTACATTCAATTGGATATTATTCGACGATTATTTCAAATTAGTCACCAAGAAAATCAACAATACCGAAATACGTACATTCAAACCCAATGATCATATTGAGTTTTGGTTGGGGAAATTATTGAACCTTGCCTTATTTTTCATTATACCAATTTTCATTTTTGGGTTTTGGCAGGCACTCCTTGGTTTTTTCATCATGCATGCCGCTTTGGGTATTACATTGGCATTGGTATTTCAAATGGCACATGCGGTAGAAGAAGCTGAGTTTCCGATGCCCAACGATCAAAATAAAATTGAAAATGAATGGGCCTTACATCAAGTTAACACAACTGTCAACTTTGCTATGAACAACAAAGTTATTTCATGGCTTGTAGGTGGATTAAATTATCAGGTAGAGCATCATCTATATCCAAAAATTTCGCATATTCACTATCCTGAAATAAGTAAGATAGTAGAACAAACCTGCAAAGATTTAAATATCCAGTACCATGCATTTCCAACTTTTTGGCAAGCGTTGGTATCACACTTTACTTACCTAAGACAAATGGGCGATCCATCGCATATTCACCCATCGGTTGCTTAGTTTACTTTATTATTTTCCTTTTTAGCGTTTATTGTTTTTTTTAATCTTGCTTAAGATTAGTAAAATTCCTTATTCATTACCCGTTAAAGTATACCTAATACATTTCAGAAATCTTTAATTTGTATTTACATTTGCTCAACACATCTATATGAAGAATTTATTTCTAATCTCCTTATTGATTCTGTCGGCAAGTGTAAGCCTTGCTCAAAAAGACAAGAAAGAAAAAAAAGACCCATGGACATCAACCGAATTATGGGAACTCATTCCTATCAATCGACAATTATCACATGATAAAATTGATCGATTACAAAAATCGGCAGACGAAGCAGATGGCAATCTAGATGGTAAAATAGCATTGAAAGATGCCACTGGTGCTAAAATGATTTCCGAAGCTATGTTTAATCGCGTTGATCAATTGCAAATTATCCTTGAAAATCTACCCTTGGATCATTGGAAAAAAGTCACCAATTTTCTATACATAGAGGAAGACTTGAAACAATTGAACTTTGATTTAAAAAATGGAACAGCCAACGGCATTTATTATAAAAGTTTAATCAAAAACTTTGAAGACATTTTTAAAAAACAACAAGAAAACGAAAATTTAGTTGAGTATATAAACAATAATTTCTCACGTTCAGTTTATGGCAGTATGCATATGTTCAAGGATGACAAACCAGCCGTAGCCGCCGTATACAACAATATGGTGCGTATGTACCCCGATGAGATGATGAAACGATTCTATGAGTTTTCAGATCAAGAAGCAGCACAAACATTGATGGCTGCCATTGCTCCACAAAAACCTAATCTTATACTTACCTATGCTACTAGTACATCGGCAGAACGAAATGCTGTACGCAAATGCCAAGACCCATTGGTGAAAAAGATTGTAGAAATTGCTGACAATGCAAAAACACCTTTGAGAGCGATTACCTTTTTGGATGAATTGAACAATGGCACTATGACCATTTCTCAAATGAATGGATTTACCGAAGACAATGCCTTATACTTTAAAAACTTAATACTAAAACGAAATTCGCCTTCTCCATTGACTAAAAAAGTATTGGATCGTGAATCTAAATTGATGGCATTGGAATATGTACGTACCATGAACGAATTGCACGATGCGCAAGATCCTGTTCGATTTAAATGCATTGAACCGTTGAATGCACGTGAAATGTATTTCCTTATGGTTCTATGTAGCGACGAAATTTACACAAGTACATTCGTAGGTACATTTAATCGTATGTTGACCAAAATGGCACCAGTTAAAGGTGATGCATTTTTGAAAGAGTTGGGCATGGATAAATTCAGAACGTTTATTCGCATGAGCGCAGGTTACAATAAATTATCACAATTCCTTGAAACAATGGAAGAAGCTAATCGAAATAATCTGATGGCCGAATTCGTTCACAACATTGATAAAAATAAAGAAACCGATATTGAAGATGCCGTAGATGTAGCCGATGCATTTGGTAGCATAAACGATGAAAAACTATTACATTATCTTTTAGATGAAGTAAAAAAAGATTACGAGCGTACCTATCGTGAAGATAATAAACGAGGGCTCATCGTTTACTTTTTGTTACATACACTTTGTACATCTATCATAAATCCAGAAGGAAGTAGTGATGAATTACAAGCACAATTAAAAGTTCCTCCTATTTCTTTTGTTCCAAATAAAAATATACTCGATGAAAATGGCGTAGTCAATGAATTAGTTTTCTTCTATGGTGATGATGATGGAAAATCATCCTATGCCAATTATATGAGCAATTACAAATCGACCGAATGGAAAATTGAGAAAAATGAAAATTGGGTAACACTTACTTCATTGCTAGGTAAGCCTATAGTCATATATGCTAATCTACCATTGGATGAACCCAAAGATGAAGAAGCTCAAAAATTAATGATCAAATACTTGGAAGACAAAAACATCAAACCGTCTGTAGTAATACATCGTGGTCATAGCTATCACTTACCTACAACTTTAAAGTATTTAACAGCAGATGATAAAATCATTATACTTGGTTCTTGCGGAGGATATCACAATCTTTCAACTATACTTGGTTCATCTGAGGACGCACATATTATTTCCAGTAAGCAAACTGGTACTATGTTTGTAACAGACCCAATCATTAATTCGGTCAATAAACGCATACTAGAAGGTAAAGATGTAAACTGGATTGAAATCTGGAATGAATTAGGTGTTATGATGAAGACTCCTGCATTACAAGATAAATTCAATGACTACGTTCCACCTCACAAAAATATGGGTGCACTTTTCTTAAAGGCATTTAAAATTCAAATGCTTGAAAACGGTTTAATGTAAAAGTTTTATCTATCTATTATAGAAACTGGCATATTACTCCTCCCATCAAAGCTAAACTTACAATGAAGTACCCAACATGGATTGCTATGTAAGCAAAACTCTTTCGTTCGAACAATGATGTAATCCCAATGATTGGCAAAGCCAAAAAGAATCCGGCCAACGTTCCATGTAAAGCCCCATGCTTAAATGTACGGAAACGCGTTCCGTATGTATCAAAGAAGTTTTTAAAATAAGCGCCTACTTCAGTATTAGGATTTTTAGCATCTTCTATTCCATCAAATACCGACATAAATCCCATTTGATGAATAACCATTGGCATCAATGACATTGTAAGTAACAAGCTAAAAAATAATGATAGGCCAAATATTAAAATCATATTAGAGCCTTTTGCCTTCTCTTCAGTCATCCCTGACGCTTTCATCCAAGCTGTACCAAATACTTTGGGGTTATACCATACCATGCCTATTACCATAGGAATGAGTGCAACGGCAGAATGTACCAGTTAAATTGCATAATGTGTTGTTTTTTGTAGTTAGTAAATAATTATACGTTTAAACAAATGTATTTTTAAATTTTAACGATTGCAAGTAAAATTAATCAATTAACAATCGCTCATTTATAATTTAAATGCAGTTCAAAAGGTATTTTATATATTTACATATATTTTATTTTTTGAAATAATTATCTCATGAGTGATTCTGTATCAATATCTATTCGACTAGGCAATCGACAATATAAACTAAAAGTTGACAGCAAAAACGAAGAGATTGTTCGTCAGATAATCCTTGAAATCAACCAAAAAACATCAAAGTTAAAAACTGATTTTCCTGGTCGTGACGAACAGGATTATCTAGCGATGACTTTGATAGATTATATTACATCCAACGCCGAACAAAAACCAGAACAAGTTAATTCTAAGCCCATCGATGAAAATTTAGTCCTACGGCTTCAAACAATTTCTACATTACTTGACGCATGACCAATAGTGAAATCTCAGATATTCTTGCCTTATTCGCCAAATTAATGGATATCCATGGCGAAAATTCCTTTAAAATAAAAACATATAGTAACGCATCTTTTCAAATAGATCGATTACCTCAACAGTTGATTGATTTACCCAAAGAACATATTGCTAGCATTAGAGGCATTGGAGATAGCGTAGCGAAAAATGTACATGAATTAATTGAAACAGGTAAGCTAACACAATTGGAAGATTTGATTGTAAAAACTCCCGAAGGCATTCTTGAGTTGATGAAGATTAAAGGGATTGGGCCAAAAAAAATTGCAACGATTTGGCATGAATTAGGAATAGAATCACCCGGAGAATTATTGTATGCTTGCAATGAAAACCGATTGATTCATTACAAAGGCTTTGGCGAAAAAACACAACTTAGTATCAAAGAAGCACTTGAATTTTATTTCTCGAATCAACAACGCTATTTGTATGCACAGCTTGAACCGATTGCACATTTAATCGAACAGCGATTGCAACGTTTATTTTCACATTGTCGTGTGCAGATCACAGGTGACTTTGTACGTCAATGTGATATTATCAATGAATTGTCTTTTGTAATCTCTACAAATGATGAAGAAATTATTGAAACACTTGCTCACGAAGTAGAGTTCAAGTTTGATATAAATGACAATGGTGTTTTGAAATTTCTTTTCAATAATTCGATCCATATAGAACTACATGCTTGTGATGAATATACATTTACCGAAACAGTATTTTTCACCACCAATTCTCCAGCATTTAATGATGCCTTTCAGGAATATTTTCCTGAAGTGGAATTTGAAGGAAACGAATCAGAAGAGGATTTGTTTGCCCAAGCAGGTATAGAAATCATAGAACCTTGTTTACGTGAAAGTGCTGAAATCATAGAACTTGCAAAAGACAATACTATTCCAGCTTTAATACAAACCAAGGACATCAAAGGCATTATACATAATCATAGTACATGGAGTGATGGTGCATATAGTATTGAAGAAATGGCAAAAGCTTGTATACAAAAAGGATACGAATACTTAGTCATGAGTGATCATTCGGTCACTTCATTTTATGCCAATGGTTTATCAGTAGAACGAATATTATTACAACACGAAGAGATCGATCGATTGAATGAACAATTAAAACCTTTTAAAATTTTTAAAAGTATTGAATGCGATATATTAGGCGAAGGTCAGTTGGATTACAATGACAATGTACTCTCTACTTTTGATCTGGTGATTACATCCATTCATCAAAATTTGAAAATGACACAAGAGAAAGCAATGACAAGACTCTTACGTGCTGTTGAACACCCATCCACTCGCATACTCGGTCACCCAACTGGTCGATTATTACTAAGTCGAAAAGAATATCCTGTTGATTTTGAACAATTAATTGAAGCCTGTGCCAAACATGATGTAGTGATAGAAATCAATGCGAACCCACGACGGCTTGATCTTGATTGGCGATGGATTCAATCAGCCATGAAAAAAAATGTGATGCTATCTATTAACCCCGATGCTCATAGTATTGTTGGGATTGATGATGTTCGGTATGGTGTCCTTTCTGCTCAAAAAGGGATGCTTACAAAAGATAAAAATTTGAGTTCTATGTCGCTGAATGAGTTTGAAGAATTTTTAAAAAAGAAAAAATAATCTAAATTATTTCACTTCAAAATCCATCTTGACAGTTACAGTGGCTGTTTTATTAATACTTGATGTATTGAAAGCTCCTCCATAAGAAAAATCTTCGTTTTCGTTTTGTCCTGTGATCTGAAATACGCCCATGGTTGCTTTGATCAAATCTCCTAATCCTGCTTTTGAATTATCGGCAATGGTCTCTGCTCGCTTACGACCATCTGCTGATGCTTTAGCTAGCAAGCCCACTTTAAGGTCTCCTAATTTTGTATAATAATAATTAGGCGAAGAAGATGTGAGCTCTATGCCTTGTTGAATTAACTCGGTTATCTCTCTCGAAATTTTATCTACTTTCACAAGATCCTTTGATTCAATTGTTATGGATTCTGATAATTTATATCCATTGAATGTAGAACCTGTCTGACGGCCATTTTCATCATATTTTAAATCAAATAATTTTTCGGTATTGATTGATGAGGTAGTTACTTCAGTTTTAGCTAATCCCTGATTTTGTAAATATTGCATTACGATGGCTTCATCTTTTTTCAACGCCTCATAAGCTTCTTGCATATTAAACGATGTACGGGAAAATGAACCGGTCCATACACTCAAGTCAGACACGAAATTGGTGTCGGCTGCCCCATTGACAGAAATCATTTCTGCCTTTTTAAATTTATAATTATACGATCGACCTAAGATAATGGCAGCTATTATAATAGTAAGACAAGCTGCTAATAAGATGAGATTTTTTTGCATGATAGTTTGGTTTGGTATGATAAAGGTAGATGATTTTTACATTAAAAAAAAGTGCTTCCGAAATGGAAGCACTTTTTAACGTTTTAAAAAAGTAAACTCAACTTATTGTTTGATTACTTTTTCGGTATAGATACCTGAATCAGTTGTTATTTTCAATACATAAGGGCCTGTTGCCAAACCAGCAATATTGATTTTGTTCAATTCAGATTTAACATTGTTAGCTGTTGAGCTATATACAACCTTACCAGTGATGTCAGCAATTTCGTAAACTACTACTTTAGAAGTAGCTACTAAATCCATGTTGATGTTTAAAACATCAGTAGTAGGATTAGGATATACATTGATGATACCTGCTTGCGCTGTGAAGTTGTTCACTGCAAGTGGTAATTCTACTTGACCACAAGGTGCAGTTGAATCAGCTCCAACGATGAAGATACTATCGATTAGCATTGATTGACAAATCATCAAATTTTGGAATGACGGATCGTACAAATCACTGTTTTGTAAAATTGTACCTGGCTCAATATCACCTTGATACAATACTGCTAAAGTATTTCCACCTACATTCTCAGCCATTGAAGGATAAACCTCTTCAAAATGTGCAGTACGAGAAATGTTAACAGGATATGTCCATGTGTTTGCACCATCTTGAGAACCGATTACAAATACATCACGATAGTTTTGTCCTTCCAATTGAGAAGCACCTAACCAGAATGGGTGATTGAAATCATCTACCGTAGTATCATTATCCATGACAGCTGTGTAAGCAATTAATATTTTTTCTGGAGCTCCAGAAGTTAATGTAATTGATGGCATTGTGATTAATCCAATTGTATTGTAAATAGCATCTGGATCAGTTGCAGCAGCACCTACATAATTAGCACCCAAACCAAATTGTTGGTCACCATCACAATCACGATAGATAGAGAAGATATTATCCAATTGGAATACAGTATCTTTTACAGAATTCCAATAAGCTAAATATGAAGTGTAGAAGAAATTATAACCAGTGTTAGCACCTGTTTTGTAAACACGTACTAAAGGAAACGCAACGTGTACATCACCTGCAGCATTCATAGTCATTGTTTGAGAACCATCATTTGTAAATAATGTATCAACAATCGCATCGTTGTTAGTATCTGTAGGAGCAGCAGAACTAAAATCAAAATGATTCAAAGGCCAATCCCAAATAATTTTTTTAGTCCAAGTAGCACCATTGTCATTTGAACTTATTAATGTTAAATCTGTCGCCATATCTCCAAAAAGCACTGCTACATGAGAACCGTTAGCAGAAATTGAATAAGAATTTCCACCTCCTCTGTAGTGACCTACGCTATCTACCAATGGCATTGGAATCATATTGTCGATCCAAGTTGCACCATTGTCATTTGAACGTGAGAAGAAATAACCACTACGAATTCCATTTGTATGAAGATTAGAATCAGCAGGGCTAGCAATTACATATAACCAGTTACCACTTGCTGCTGCATGCGGCCAGATTGCTTGGTTTGTAATTGAAGTTGTCATAGCTGCGTTTGTCCAGCTACCACCTGTTTTAGTTGACATATACAAGCTATTGCCTGCACCATCATGAGAAATATAACGTTCTGTAGCACCACCGTTTCCAGCAAAACCACCAAAACCAACACGAATAGGCTCAAGACGTGCAGTAGGATTAGGAGACCATGAAGTACCATTGTAATGCGCATACCCAGTACCACGATCAGCAAATGCCGACGTTGAAGATACATTCGCTTCTGCAGAGTAAGTCCAACCACAACTGATTGTATTACCACTTTGTTGTACACGACGTTGTGTAGAACCATTCGTTTGTAGATCGTACGAAGTGTTACCTACAACTTCTTTTTTACCAAATGTAGCAGGAAATGCTGCAGTTGTTTTTCTGGTTTTTTTAGTCGACAAAGTAGTCCCAGATCCTTGGTATTGGATATCCTGAGCTAATTTATCGGCTGAGTGACCAGCCACACGAGTTTGATTCACATTGTTTTGTGAATAACCAGTATAGGAAAGCGATGCCCCTATGCATAGGAATAATAATTTTTTCATTTTGTATACGTTTATTTTATAGTAGCAAATATAACGATTTCTTTACATTTCAAAAATATATTTTTAGGTATTTATGTCTAGCTGCATAATATGTAGATGAAGAGAATTTATAAAGCTTTTCTATACTTGATAAGGCATAGAACGCTATAAAGTATTCGCTTTCTATTTTCAAATTAAATTAATTCAGTATGTTTGTAAAATGAGTTGCGGTAGTCCCATAGAAGAATCATCGGTAGCCAGGATCAAAAAACCCAATTGGCTTAAAGTAAAACTCCCCATAGGAGAAAGTTACAGGCATGTAAGAGGGCTGGTAGATCAGCATAAATTGCATACTATATGCGAAAGTGGCAATTGCCCCAATATGGGTGAATGTTGGGGCGAAGGCACTGCTACCTTTATGATTTTGGGCAATACTTGCACTCGTTCATGTGGTTTTTGTGCTGTTGCTACTGGCCGGCCCGACCCATTGGATTGGGACGAACCCCAACGAGTGGCCGAAGCCATTTACTTAATGAAAGTAAAACATGCAGTCATTACAAGTGTAGATCGTGATGAAATCAAAGACGGTGGCTCTATCATATGGGCAAATACGATCAACGCCGTAAGGGCTTTGAATCCTGAGACAACACTCGAAACACTCATTCCTGATTTTAAGGGAGATAAAGAAAATATTCAACGCATTATAGATGTAGCACCCGATGTAGTTTCACACAATATCGAAACAACCGAACGACTGACTCGTAAAGTACGTATACAAGCCAAATACCATCGTAGTATGGAAGTGATTCGCACCTTGAAACAAGGCGGTATGCGAACTAAAAGTGGCATCATGCTTGGATTGGGCGAAGGCAAAGAAGAAGTGATTCAAACCCTGCAAGACTTATATGACAATGGTTGCGATGTAGTAACCATAGGTCAATATCTTCAACCTACATCCAAACATTTACCAGTAGTACGATTTGTACACCCTGATGAGTTTGCTGAATTTAAAGAAATAGGATATGCAATAGGATTAGACCATGTAGAAAGCGGCCCATTGGTTCGTTCTTCTTACCATTCCGAAAAACATTTGTATAGTGGAAGACCACAATAAGTAAGTTTTCCCTATCTCGGTATCTCCGTATTTTTAATAATCGCTTCTACAATATCATCGGTTGTAGTACCATCCATTTCTTTTTCGGCCGAAAGGGAAATACGATGTCGAAGGGCTGGAATGGTTACTTCAATAATATCTTCGGGGGTAACAAAATCTCTCCCACGGAGTGAAGCCAATGCTTTGGAAGAATTGAGTATAGCCACTGATGCACGAGGCGAAGCCCCCAATATTAATCCACTATGATTTCGTGTTTGGTTTACAATAGCTGCTATAAATTGTAACAACTTATGTTCTACTGTAATTTTTGAGACCAATTTTCTTAATTCATTCAAAGCCGGTGCATCAATTACTTTTTTCACCTGATTTATCATTTGATGCAAATTCACATTGAGTTGATGCCGATTGAGTATTTCTACCTCTTGTTCTTGTGTTGGATAATCAATTACAATTTTAAATGCAAATCGATCCAATTGCGCTTCAGGCAATTGATAAGTACCTTCATGCTCAACAGGATTTTGTGTTGCGATTACCATGAAGGGGGCTTCCAATTCATGCTTAATTCCATCCACCGTAATGGTACGCTCTTCCATCACTTCAAACAAGGCTGCTTGGGTTTTGGCAGGTGCACGATTAATTTCATCAATCAAAATAATATTGCTAAAAATGGGTCCTTTACGAAATTCGAATTGAGTTGTTTTAGGATTATAAATATTGGTTCCCATTACATCACTCGGCATCAAATCGGGTGTAAACTGTATACGTGAAAAACCTACATCAATTGTTTTAGAAATCAACTTAGCCGTGAGTGTTTTCGCCACGCCAGGCACTCCTTCGAGAAGGATATGTCCGTTGGATAAAATAGCGGCTAGCATAAGTTCTACCGACTTTTCTTGACCAACGACTACTTGTCCTATTTCTTGTTTTATTTTATTGATGGCATCATTGATTTGCTGTATATCAATTCTGTTTTCGAATGAGAGTGATTCCATGTTATGAGAATTTTTTTAACTGTTGATAAAGATGTTGTATATCGATATCCGTGACTTGATTACTGCCACGAATATAATTTAAATATGATACAAATGCATTGGTTTCTTCGCTTGAGCGATTTATTTTATGCGAAAGATGATTTGCAAATTCATTGTTTAATTCCTGTGTTCGTATTGCATATTTACTTCGAATATTTTCTAAATAATGCACGATCATTTTTTCTACCAAATTAGGATTATCCTTTTTGGAGTAATACAATTTACCAACCGTTTCTACAAACTCAAGCGAAGTATTTTCCATTGGATTTTGTATTGGGATAATGCGTTGTTGACGCTTGGCAGCAAAAATTACATACAATAATAAAACAATCAACATCAATAAAAATGCATAAAAAATAGCAGGCTGTTTGAACAATGAACTCCAATCGATCTCACTGTTTTCAGACTCGTATTTTGATAAAAAACTATACCACGTAACAGAGGTAGGATATTCATTAAAATGGGATAATACATATTCAAAATATCTCCTATTACTATCCTGCAACATAAAGTAATTGGTCATGGTAATAGGTGCTTTGTTTATGAGCAAAGCGCCATTGTTTTCGTAATGTATAAATGTATTGGAATGATTTGGATCATCGGTATAACCTAAATCGATATTGGAATCGTTGAATACACTATCACGCTCAAAATATTGATGTACAGCTCTGCCTGTAAATTTAAAGTCATGCAAGGTATCATCAAACAACATCGTCAATGGCTGATTGGGTATTGAATCTTCTTTGTAATATGTTGTATCTACTCGATTTTGTTTGAAATTATCTTTGAGCGTGAAATAGTTGTAAATATTATTGCTATATTCTTCTGAGAAAATACAAACTGCATTATCGAGTTTTACAAACTGCATCAATTTTTCAAACTCAGCACTATCCACTTCAAAACTTCGACAAACGACAATAACAACATGACCACTTTGATTATAACTTTTTTCAAGTAAGGTCTTGTTGATTTGCCTCATGATTTGACTCCCTGCTTTAATATTGGCCGAAGGGAATATTGAACTCAAATGATGATAAGCAATATGACATCCATAGGGATCTTTTTTATTCCGATCGTAGGTAACACGCCAATCGGTTTTCTTTTCTTGCTTACATGCAAAAAGGACTAAAAGGAATAATGGGATGATATGTATTAAACGCACCTTCATTATTGTACTACCCGTTTTTTAAATTGAATAAATTTCGATTTCAACATTTGATAATTCTCTTCATTGAGTGCAAACTCACCATACCATATATAATCAAAGTATTTGGTTAATTCTACAAAGTCATCATTCAGATCTGTTTGTGAAAGTTCGTACACATACGTCCAATTGGTTTTTTCCAATTCGTATTTTATAAATCCTTTTTCATTCAAATCCTGCAAACCACTTAAATAATGGATACGCACAGCCAATCGATAATCGGGAATTTTCAACGCTTCCATCAAGGCTTTTTCCCATTCGGTATATTCTGTTATATTTTCATAACTTGTATTCGAAACCTCTTTAGCAGGGCGTTTCCACATAGTCTTGAAATCTATATTCCCATTTGAAAACAAGGAATAAACTATAAACAATAAAACCGCTGCTATCAGCAAATACAATAAAAATTTAAAAAACCCAGAATTGAAAAAATTTCCAATTCCATCAAAAACAGGTTTGGATGGTATATCTTTTTTCTTTTCAATTTCTTTCTCTTTTTTGTACTTGAAAGAAGTATCGCTCAATACTTTTTTCCAATCTTCGACCGAAATAGTTCGCAAGGATAACCCATTATCTGTTTCTTCTTCTTCATCAGTAGTACTTGCATAATTCTCATCATCTTCACTCTCATTGTACGAAGTATCCTCGACAGCTTCTACTGTAGATGGCTCTACATTGTTCAACATTTCTTCAAGGGATGTAGTATCAATCTCAACTTGCGCATGCAATGATGTAGTTGTAAACATACAAGCCATGATCATTATATGAAGAATCCATTTACGCATTCATTGAATGTGGGAATATTACTTCCCCATCGATTACTTTGACACCCGACTTGCGCAATGCAATAGGATAGATGATAAAATAAAATACAATCACTGCGGCCGACCCAGCCAAAATAGATAAGCTAAGCCATATCGGCATACCTGTATGTCGTGTCACATACCCTTCGAAAAAAGCTGCTAGAAAAAAGAACGGTACCAAACCAATGATGACCTTAACGGAATCTTTGGCTCCACGCTTCAAGGAATCGATACGCCGAAATGTACCTGGAAATAAAAAAGATGTGCCTAATATTAAACCTGCTGTACCTGCTATCACAATTGCCGATATTTCCAAGGTGCCATGTATCCATATCACTAACACAGATTGCCATCCAAGACCTTTGGCAAAAAACATGTACTGAAAACTACCCAGCATGATACCATTGGAAAACAACATATACAAAGTACCGACTCCACCCAATATACCTAATACAAATGTCATGAGTGATACATTGATATTGTGCAATGCAATATTGAGAAACATACCGAATTCATTGCCATCTTTGTATACGCCAAATGGATCACCCTTTTGAATATTATCCTCCGTCATTTCTACATATCCATCACCCAATATACTTCTTACAAAATTAGGATCTTCCTTAGATGCTACTACCCCTAAAAACACACAGAGTAGAAAAAAAACAGTTGTAAACAAATAAAGCTTGTGATATCTGCCAAATAGCAACGGCAATTCATACTTCCAGAAAGTAAATAATCGATTGTAATTCAATTTTTTGGATTGATATAAAAACTGAAATTGCTTGGCGGCCAAACCATTGATAAACTGGGTGGTTTTACTATTGGGGTAAAACGTTTTGGAATAACTTAAATCATCAACCAAATGAACAAACCGTTCGGCTTGTATATCAGGATCATTGGTATCATCCATATAATCCTTCCAACGGTCTTTGTTTTGATCTATAAATTTTCCTTCACGCATTCGACCACAAATTAAGACAAGATAATAAGTTCACGAAAAAAAAATTATTACATTTACTCCGTGGCTACATTATCCGTTAAAACAGCATTCAATATCGACCTCCAATTTGAGACTGCTCCTTTTCATAAAAGGGTGTTGGCTTGGATGATTGATTTTACTATGATGATATTGTTTTGGTTTGCCATGGCCAATATTATTGAACGGCTTTTTGATATGGAAGTAGCCAATGAGTTAGGATTAGTTCAACTTTTATTAGTGACTCCTATGCTCATGTATCATTTATTTTTTGAATTATTTATGAAAGGTCAAAGCCTTGGCAAATTAGCCCTTGGTATCAAAGTGGTGAGTTTATCGGGACAGCAGGCTACAGTAAGTCAGTATCTATTACGTTGGTTGATGCGTTTCGTAGATTTTGGTATTCTTTGGGGATTTCTACTTCTGATACAAGGAGAAAGTGTGCTAGGTATGATTTTATTAATCGGCTCGATCGTTTCATTTATTCACTTTGTGTCTACAATCTATAATCAACGTCTAGGAGACAAAGTAGCAGGTACTGCAGTGGTTTTGAAAAAACTACCTTACAAACTGAGTGATACTATTTTTCAGGAATTGGATTTGGATGGCTATCGGGTCAGTTTCCCAAGTGTAATGCGACTGAGCGATAAGGACCTTAATATTGTTGATAATATTGTAAAGCAACATTACAAAAACAATCTCGATCAATATGTAGCCAATGTTGCAACTAAAATTAAAACAGTCTTAAACATTGAGACCGATATGCCCGACGAGATGTTTCTTGAAACCTTGTTGAGAGATTATAACTATTTGAGTCGGAAATAGAAGCCATTTCACAATAAATCTTACTTCAAAATTCCTATATTTACGCCCACTTAAAATGAATTATAAGTTCATCACCATAGAAGGGAATATAGGCGCTGGTAAAACCACCCTCTCGCAAATGCTTCAAAAAGAATTTGGCGCCAATCTTATATTGGAACAATTTGCCGACAATCCGTTTTTGCCCAAATTTTATCTGAATAAAGACAAATATTCCTTCCCTTTGGAACTTTCATTTTTGGCAGAACGTTACAGACAACTCAAGGATATGCTCAATACGAGGGATTTGTTTAATCAATACCTTATATCCGATTACCTCTTTATTAAAAGTAAATTGTTTGCAAGAGTCAACTTATACGAAGATGAATACAAATTGTATGAAACTATTTTTGACATCATCTACCCCAATCTACCCGAACCTGATTTAGTCATCTATCTACATGCTCCTCTTTCTCGACTAAAAAAGAATATTTCCATTCGCAATCGAGATTATGAACAAAATATTCAAGACGATTATTTGGTCGATTTGCAAAACGCCTATTTACAATTAATAAAAACGAATAAATTTAGATCGTTAATCATCGATACGACTCAGACCGATTTTTTGAACAATCCTGATCATTTTCAACAATTGCTCCTAGCACTTGAACAAGACTATGATTATGGATGGCATTATATCCCAATTTCATGATTTTAGTCCAGATTCAGCCCCGAAAAAATCGGGGCTGAAACGATAAAGTAGTTGTAAATCAGCTTTTTGCAAAATCTGAAAACAACTACTAAATCGGGATAACTCCAACTAACACGTTAGAATTTTCGTTCCTCAAATCCTAACGAGCAAGTTGGTTTTAATCAGTTTTTTGCAAAAAAATGCCCTTTAAGAGCATTTTTCGACTACTTTTGTGCACTTTTTTAAACAAATCAAAAAAAAATACAATGGCGAATCAAGCAATTTTAGATTTACTAGGCAATGATGCTGCTTACTATCTCGATCACAAATGCACTACTATTTCCAAAGACGATCTTTATACACCTTCTAAAAAAACAGTGGACGAAGTATGGTCGGGTAGCAATCGTAACATTCAAACATTACGTTCTATTCAAACATTGATGGGGAATGGTCGTTTGAAAAACACAGGTTATGTATCAATTCTTCCTGTAGATCAAGGAATTGAACACAGTGCAGGTGCTTCGTTTGCTCCAAATCCGATTTATTTTGATCCAGAAAATATTGTTAAGTTAGCCATGGAAGGTGGTTGTAATGCAGTTGCATCTACCTATGGTGTATTGGGCGCTGTAGCTCGTAAGTATGCACATAAAATACCTTTTATTGTAAAAATTAATCACAACGAATTTATCAAATATCCAAATGGCTTTGATCAAATCATGTTTGGTTCTATCAAAGATGCTTGGAACATGGGTGCAACAGCGGTTGGTGCTACGATTTATTTCGGTAGTGAAGAAAGTACTCGTCAAATACAAGAAGTTGCTAAAGCATTTGAATATGCTCATGAGTTGGGAATGGCAACAGTATTGTGGTGCTACCTGCGTAACAGCGGTTTCAAAAAAGATGGTGTAGATTATCATGCTGCTGCCGATTTAACTGGACAAGCCAATCACTTAGGCGTAACAATACAAGCCGATATCATCAAACAAAAATTACCTACCAACAATGGTGGATACAATGCCATGAACTTTGGTAAAACATCGAAATTGGTCTATGATAAATTAACAACGGATCATCCGATTGATTTAACTCGATATCAAGTAGCGAACTGCTACATGGGACGTGTAGGCTTAATCAACTCCGGTGGCGAAAGTAAAGGTGCAACCGATATGGCCGAAGCAGTGATGACAGCCGTAGTTAACAAACGTGCAGGTGGTATGGGCTTAATCAGCGGTCGTAAAGCATTCCAAAAACCAATGAAAGAAGGTGTAGAATTGTTGAACACCATTCAAGATGTATACTTAGATAAGAGTATTACCTTGGCGTAATTGAATAATATTTTTTTGTAGAATGCCATCCGAAAGGGTGGCATTTTTTATGGTTTATAATTATCACTTGAATTTTATTTTGGCGAAGCCAACTAAGAACATAACTCTCACGTAGGCAATATTATTCGAAGAGTGTAAAGAAATTTACAGTATTGAAATAAAGTGAGTAAAGTATATAGAATATTAAAAAGGGTACTCAAGATTTGAGTACCCTTTTTAATATTCTAAATGTAGAAATACAATCCACAAGCAAGCATTTTTTTATAGTATAATATTATTCTTTTATTCAAAAAAAAACATACAACTTTGTATTCAAATCAAATCTTGTATGAAATCATTTACTCTTGTAATCTTGTCATTCTTACTACTAATGACAATTTCAGTTATTGGACAAAAAAAAATCGCCTATACTCAACTAGACAAAAATAAGTTGCCTGCTGACATAATGTATAAAGGAGACATTAAATCTGCTGTAAAATGGACCGACCAATTGGGTGAGCATATTTTAATTACAACTGAAACTGGCATTTTTAATAGCGGAAATGAGGATGAACGAAATGCTGAGTTGTATGCAATGCAATACCATATCAACAAGAACACCTCTACACAATCATGGAAAGTAACAGATTATGTCAAAAATTGTTCGGTAGATTTGGAAGCAAGTTTTGTAAAAAATTCATTGGAAATTACCGATCTCAATCAAGATGGCATTGCAGAAGTTTGGCTTGTGTACACGACGGTTTGCCATGGCGATGTGAGTCCAAGTGATCTTAAAATCATCATGGTAGAAGATACTAAAAAATATGGCATGCGAGGACAAACTAGAATCAAATTATCGGCCAACGAATACCTTGGTGGTGAATACAAATTTGATAATGCATTTAAAGATGGCCCTGCATCATTCAGAAATTTTGCAATGAGTAAGTGGAAAAAACATATGAATCAATAAATTTAAATATTTTCATTATTCAATATTCTCTTCTATCTTACTCCTTGAATTATAAAGTATGGAAGAATCAAAACAAGAATTTAAACAATCGCTATCCCTTATGGATGCTACTATGATCGTAGCAGGTAGTATGATTGGCTCTGGTATATTTATCGTTAGTGCCGACATCATTCGACATGTAGGTGGAGCCGGCAATTTAATCCTCGTATGGATTATTACAGGTATCATGACCATGGCAGCTGCAGTTAGTTATGGCGAGCTCTCGGGTATGTATCCCAAGGCAGGTGGTCAATATGTGTATCTCACTGAAAGTTGGAATAAACTCATTGGATTTCTATATGGTTGGACCTTGTTTATGGTGATACAAACGGGTACCATAGCTGCTGTAGGCGTTGCCTTTGCAAAGTTTGCGGGTTACTTTTTTCCTGTATTTGAATTGACCGATCAAAATCTGTTAGCGACAGTTGGACCATTCAAATTGTATTATGCACAACTTTTATCCATTGCCATTATTTGTTTTCTTACGTATATCAATTCACTCGGTGTGAATGGTGGTAAAATTATTCAAACCATATTTACATCGACTAAGTTGATTGCATTGTTTGGAATTATTTTATTAGGATTTATTTTAGGCTATCAACAAGAAGTATGGAATACCAATTGGGCCAATATGTGGGATATACATCAATCATTTAATGCAGCAGATGCGTTGCAATCTCCAGCCATTCCTATAGTAGGATTGTTTGCAGCAGCGATGGTGGGTTCAGTTTTCTCATCAGATGCATGGAACAATATTACCTTTATAGCAGGCGAAGTAAAAAATCCAAAACGAAATATTGGTCTTGCACTTTTATTGGGAACCGGCATAGTGACATTGCTATACATACTTACCAATGTAATGTATACTGGTGTATTGCAATTGCCCGAAATAGCAAATGCACCTCAAGACCGAGTGGCTGTAGCCGCTGCCGAAAAAATATTGGGAGTAACAGGTACAAAAATAATCGCCTTGCTCATTATGGTTTCTACCTTTGGTTGCATCAATGGAATGATATTGGCAGGTTCGAGAGTGTATTATACTATGGCGAAGGATAAATTGTTTTTCAAACAAGTAAATCAACTTAATAAAAATCAAGTACCTTCCAATGCCCTTTGGATACAATGTATTTGGGCTAGTTTGCTTTGCCTCAGTGGTCGCTATGGCGACTTACTCGATTATGTGGTTTTTGCAGTATTGATTTTTTATATCCTAACCATCTTGGGAATTTTCAGACTTCGAAAAACACAACCTACTATTGAACGACCTTACAAAGCCTTTGGTTATCCGTGGCTACCAGCTATCTATGTTATACTCGCATCAGTAATGGGAGTTTGCTTGTTGATATGGAAACCCAATTATACACTACCTGGATTAGGAATCGTATTACTTGGTATACCAGTATATTATTTTACACAAAAAAATAATACTAATTAATCCAAGAAATATTCCTGATACTCAATCGGAATTCCTTCATCATTAAATTCATTGATTGGATACCAAAGCATACTATCTATGTCTAGATACTCTAAGCATGCAGTACCGATATCGAGTTTATAATCCAAATGAGGAAATCCAGGAACAAAATAGCCTGGATAGAAATAATCTAATCCATTTTTCTTACAAATCTCTATTTGAAGATAAATCATATATTTTCCCAAACTAGATGAACGATAATCAGGATTGTAATAAGCCGAAATTCCTTCAGCACTTTTGGTTCCAATATCGAAATAACTACATGCTATTAATTGGTTTCGATCATAGATATTGATTTCGTAGGTATTGTAAATCGAAACATCATGTATAGAATAGCCATTTAATAATTGATGCAAGGATTGAGCGGCATTAAATTGAATTCCCATTTTATAATGTCTAAACAACTCTTCGTGTATAGGTGTTATATTGGCTTGTTTTAATTCGACTCTAAAATGTTTATTTCTTTTTTTAAGATTGAGAATTGTTTTTGTTTCGCTATAATACTTCAAATCATGACGTAACCATATAGAAGGATACATTCTCCCATCGAATAATACATATTGAGTTGTAAAAATACTTTGTCCCATTCGAAACCATCCCTTTGAAAGAAATACATCGAGTACATCTGGTGGGATAGATTTAGGATAAAGGCATTGTTCGAACATTTGAATTATATAATCAATCGCAATCTATTAAATCAATTTAATTTTATTTCCAAAAAGGGTATTTATTTAAGTCGATTTTTTTAAACATCGAAACGAGTATATATTTACATAGTATAATTTCTTATGAGTACCTATAACATTCGCACATGTACTAAACAGGATATAAATCAAGTAATTGATTTATGTGAAGAACATGCAATATATGAACAAGCTATCTACAATAAAGTAGGAAAAGCTACTCAACTATCATCCTATTTATTTTGTGATAATCCATCTATTCATTGTTTGGTAGTAGAGTCAGGAACTGAACTAGTAGGATATGCAACCTATTCCTATGAATTTTCTACCTGGGATGCAAACTTGTATGCACATATGGATTGTCTCTACTTAAAACCAACATGGAGAAGTAGAGGTATAGGAGAAGCATTGATAAAAGAAATTGCAAAAGCCGCTATGCAAAAAGGGATAACACAAATTCAATGGCAAACTCCTGATTTTAATACAAGAGCAATAAAATTTTACAATCGTATTGGTGCAACTTCAAAATCAAAAGAACGATTTACAATGAATGAAACAGCAATTAAAAACATATTGAATCATGCTTGATTTACGATCGCATTGCGAACATTGCCATACACCTTTACCACCTGAAAGTACCAATGCAATGATTTGCTCATTTGAATGTACATTTTGTAAAACATGTGTTGAAACTGAATTGAATCATATATGCCCTAATTGTGGTGGCGGTTTTGAAAAAAGGCCTATTCGTCCTCAGGAAAAACTGAAAAAATATCCTCCTAAAAACCCAAAAAACTAATTAGAATCATGAATCAATCCATTGCACAATTTGCTTTAGTCATTGACGATTACGATCGTGCCATTGACTTTTATATCAACAAACTCCATTTTGAATTAATAGAAGACACTATTCTAAATGAAACTAAACGGTGGGTGGTTATAAAACCTAAAGGTGATGGTGTGTGTAATATACTCTTAGCAAAAGCAGCCAATGAGGAACAAAAATCTCGAATTGGCAATCAAACTGGCGGTCGCGTTTTTTTATTCTTACATACCGATGACTTAGATAGAGATTATAAAAATCTGCAATTGCATGATATTAAAATTATACGTCAACCAAGTACAGAAACGTTTGGCAAAGTACTCGTATTTGAAGACCTTTATGGAAATTTGTGGGACTTGATTGAGCCAAGTAATTAAGCTTACTCTTTATAATCAATTTTAACCATGACTTCATTCCGAAGCATAAATGGAATAGTCCAAGGTGGATTAAACCTCGCTCCTTGTGGGACTGATAAAGCAGGAATAGCATCTTGACTTAATAAATTTAATAATTCAGCTTTCTTTTCTTTGACACGCTGATCAGTATTATACCAACTATAAGTAAGGACAGCTGCATAATGAGATGGTATTTGTTCGAATTCAATTCGCTGATCATTGGGAAATGGTAAGGTAGCCAATGTGTATTGCTGTGGCATTACAAAAGATACAATTCGTTCTTCGTTCGATGAATTTTCTTCTATCACAGGAGCTGTCATAGAAATTGATTCTGATTTATTTTCTTCAACGACTGGCGCAGTCATTTTAATAGAAGCTTTTGATGTGTTGGCACCGAATATATAACCTGCCAAAATCCTAAATCCTTCATTCATTGACTTTTCATAAGGCCCATTTACTTTTACTTTTGCTACTATATAATCTTCGTATTTGCGAATGGTGTAGCCATTTGATTGTTTTACTACTTTAAATGAAGGCTCGCTTACACGTGAAGTAAAATAACTATAAGCTATCCAAAGTAGCATTATAGTAACGATTATTATTAGTAGTATTTTCATAGATTTCCTTTATAATATTGATCCAATCAAAAAGTATTGAATCATACATTTATGTATAAAACTGAATGAAAAACGTATTGATCACGATTTCCTATTTCAACGCAAAGTTACATGAATACAAATGCCTACAATCTTAATAAGATGATAAGCGACAATACTTAACAAGAAAAAAAGATATGTCTCAGATTAAAGAATACTAATTGGCTTCGTAACAACCTATGCTTGGTGGATTTGGGCGTGACACACCATCTAAATCATTGATTACGGATGGAACTGTTGTAATCGTAACACCAGTTTGCTTGGCCGGAGAGGTATTTGCAATATGATAATCCCATTTATTTACGTCAATAAACTGAGGATCTTGATTAATGATAGAATTGACAGGTTGTACCAACCAAGGATTGGTTCGTTTAACAAGGCAATTGGTAAAGGTTACATTATAATCCCATGTTCCTTTTTTATTCATAAATAATTCATCTTCCAATGGACCATAAATAATACAATTGGTAAAGGAGGCTTTTAGATTAGCCCCTACAAATTCAGTTAAACTAATATCACGGTAATTTAATACAGCTACGGTCGGTTGTTGAGCATGATTGATACCTACTCCACCATAAGTTGCCATAGTACAATGATTAAATTCATACGAACCTCCTTCGATAATACCCACATTCTGCTGTCCACACGTATGTATCAAACAATTATTGGCTCTCACATCGGTATTGAAACATAATATACCAAAACCGGCTGAATTGGCAATGGTGCAATTATTTAATTCTACAATAGGACCTCCTAAAGGAACCCATGGCGGTTGTACATATACAGCAGCATCAGTCAATCCTCCATTTTTAATAATGGTATAATTCAAATTGGATTGCATACTACTACTCAAAAAATGAATCCCACGCCATTCGCCTGGATAATCTTTGTAACCAAAATAATCTCTATCCAATCGATCGCCTTGAAAAATCACGCTATCCAATTTTGTTCCAAATGTTTTCAATGTACCACCTACATACAATTTGGAATCGGCATGCATATAGATTCTACAACCTTTTTGAATCGTCAATACATTGGCAGAATCGACCAAGGCGCTATGAATAATTACGTATGGTTTGTCATTGATCCAGGTTTGTGACGTAAGAATACTATCTACGATATAATGCGCATCTTGTCCATATGCTTCTAAAGGAACTTCACTTGTATTGCCATTTAACGTGACTTCAACGGCATCATTGATCAAAAATGGATTAGTACCAGCTGTAGGATCCAAGGTAAGTGCAACAAATATATATAGACTATCGTTTGCGGCTAATTCTACATTTGAGATATTTTTGGTTGGCTCGCCATCTACATTCATTCTAAAGGGCGATGTACTTCCCCCCCTCAACTTGATTGATTCAATTTTGATGCGTTTATTATTGCTATTGTAAATTTTAAACGAACGAGTTACACTCCCCAATGAAGTGAACACAGTATCAAATTTCAACGTATCAGTTGAGAAATTAACTTGACCACCCTGGGTTAGAAATTTATCTTTTTTACATGAAAAAAAACTACCTGATAATGCCAACAACAACAATCCAATTCCAATATTTAAAAGTTTTGTCAATTTCATTTGTGTGGTTTCGATTCTATTAGATTACAAATTAACGTAAAATAACTTATTCTATTGCAAATGCAAGCGTTACAATACTGATTTTTGTATCCTTCTCCTTCAAAATGCGCAAAGCACAGGATTCTAATGTAGCACCAGTGGTAATCACATCATCTACCAACAATACATGTTTACCTTCCAGCTCTTTTTCATTTTGTATTTCAAAGGCTGAATGCATATTCTCTAATCGTTCGGCTCTCGATTTTCTGGTTTGGGTTTCTGTATGTTTCGTTCTGATGACAGAGGTTGTATTTAATGGTATGTTCAATATTTCACTCAGTCCTATTGCAATATATTCACTTTGATTATAACCACGCGCTTTCATTTTCTGATTTGAAAGTGGAATAGGAATAATAACATCAATGTCTTTCAACCAAGTACATGACTCTATTGCACGACCAAATCGGCGACCCAATTCAATACCAACATCAATATTATTTCGATATTTCAATGCATGCAACACATCTTGTATACGAGAATCTTTATTGAAATAATACATAGATGATCCATACTCGAGCGGTATACGACCGAAAAATTTTTGTTCAAGCGGATTATTCACCTGAAGATGAAACATGGTTTCGGGTAAATCTTTCCAACATGCAATGCAAATAATATTCTCATTTCCTACGAGTTCTTCCCCGCATGCTTCGCATACGTTTGGGTAAAACAAATGAAATAATTGCTTTGATAAATTGAGTAGTGAGGTCATTTACAATCTAAAATTAAAACAATAATCGGTATAATTCTTCTATTTTACTAATCATAATAATTTCAATCGCTGATTTCTGGGTGATGCTTTTCTTATTAAATTTTGATACATAAATTTTTTCAAAACCCAATTTTTCAGCCTCAGCTATACGCTGTTCGATGCGATTCACAGCACGAACTTCTCCACTCAATCCTACCTCGCCTACAAAACAGATACGTTGAGGCAATGGTTTATCTTCGTAGGATGAAAGCAATGCACATAAAACGGCCAAATCAATTGCAGGGTCTTCCACTTTGATGCCACCAGCAATATTGAGAAATACGTCTTTTACACCAAAATGAAATCCTCCTCGCTTTTCCAAAACAGCTAATAGCAATTGAAGTCGTCGTAAATCAAAACCAGTCACCGTTCGCTGAGGTGTGCCATATACTGCATGAGTTACCAATGCTTGTGTTTCAATTAACAATGGTCGTGCGCCTTCCAACGTAGCTGCAATTGCAATTCCACTTAATGGTTCATCTTTTTGGGTAATTAATATTTCGGATGGATTCGATATTTGGCGAAGGCCATCTTGACTCATTTCATAGATACCCAATTCACTCGCACTTCCGAAACGGTTTTTGGTTGTGCGCAATATTCGGTATGAGTAATGTCGATCCCCTTCAAATTGCAATACCGTATCCACCATATGTTCCAATACTTTTGGTCCTGCAATAGAACCATCTTTGGTGATATGTCCGATGATAAATACAGGTGTATTGGTTGCTTTTGCAAAACGAACTATTTCGGCTGTACACTCTCTTACCTGACTTACACTACCCGGCGCACTTTCTATAAAAGGTGATTCCAAGGTTTGTATTGAGTCTATAACTACAAGCTGTGGTTTCAATTTTTTGATTTCATTAAAGATGGCTTGGGTATCAGTTGCATTGAGTAAATAAAAGTTATCATTCTTTATATTAATACGATCAGCACGCATCTTAATTTGTTGCATGCTTTCTTCACCACTGATGTAAAGCGTAGTTATTTTTTTCAACTGTAGGCAATCTTGCAGAAACAACGTACTCTTTCCTATACCAGGCTCACCTGCGATTAACACAACCGAGCCTTCTACTATACCACCTCCCAGCACTCGATTCAACTCATGATCTTCGGTGATGATTCGTTTTGATTCCTCTTCACTTACTTCAGATAAACGTATAGACTTTGGTCCTGATTTATCTTTATCATCTTTCCAGATTTCTTTTTTATTATCCTTCTGTAATACTTCTTCTACAAATGTATTCCATGCATGACACGAAGGACATTTGCCTTGCCACTTGGCACTTTCCATACCACATGCCTGACAAATAAAGGTTGTTTTTGTTTTTGACAAAATATAAATATTGAATGTATGCTAAGGTGAGATATTTATTTCAAATCAAAAAAAGTAAATCGATATTTAAATATAAAATAAGGAATGGATTAGATAAAATATGCTGATAGATTTTATTTTTATTAAAAAAAATTCAAAGAAAATAATCGTATCCAATTATTCATGATTCATTCTAATTTAAAAATATTTTACCCCTAAAATGAAGAAAGGGCTATCAAAAATTGATAGCCCATTTCTTACTAACCCATAAAATTCATTGCTAAAGTACATCCTCTGATGATGATTTCAAAAAAAAAGAGTATCAAACTTCAAAAAATTTACATTCAGGTAAGATTCAATTCTTATTTTTTATGCCCAATTGTCACAATTTTGTTAATTTTATGTGCCATACTGTCTTATATGATTGCTAAAACATAGATTGGGCTTATATTTGATTCATATTTTAAAAAAAACTATAACTATGATAGGATATTATATAATTGCTGGGGTCATGTTCCTTATTGGAACTCTAATTAGCAGCAAATTGAAGTCAAAATTTACCGAATATTCGCAAGAAGGACTTCAAAATGGATTATCGGGTAAGCAAATTGCAGAAAAAATGCTACGAGATAATGGCATTTACGATGTAGAGGTAATCAGTACACCTGGATTTTTATCGGATCATTATAATCCGATGGATAAAACAGTTAACCTCAGTCCCGATGTATACGAAGGCAGAAGCATTAGTGCAGCGGCAGTCGCTTCACATGAATGTGGCCATGCTGTGCAACATGCAACTAATTATAGCATGCTCATGATGCGTAGCAAAATGGTACCAGCCGTAAAAATAGGCACCTCACTTTCTCAATGGATTATCCTTGCCGGATTAGGTATGATGGGTTTTGGAAATGGTAGTCAACTTATATTTTTAATTGGCATATTATTGTTTTCAATCACAACAATATTTTCATTGGTAACGCTTCCTGTAGAATTTGATGCAAGCAATCGTGCATTAGCTTGGCTAGAAAACAACAACATGACTACACCACAAGAACATGATAAGGCTCAAGATGCATTGAAATGGGCAGCACGTACGTATGTAGTGGCTGCTGTAAGTTCTGTTGCGACACTTTTATATTATATTTTTCTATTTATGAATAGAAGCAGGGACTAATACTATTCCCAGTCATTGTTCAATTTCAATACCTTTTCGATTACATCTCTTACACAGCCTTTGCCTCCGGCAAGGGCTGATGTGTATTTAGAAACTGATTTGATTTCGATGCAAGCATCCGAAGGACAACAAGGAAGATAGACGGTTTTCATCACTGCAAGGTCGGGCATATCATCACCCATGTATAAGGTATGGTTCAAATCAAGTTGATTTAGTTGTTGTACTTCTTTCAGTGTTTGTAATTTATCTGAAATACCTAAGTGCACATCCAAGATACCTAATCCAATAAAACGTTTTTGCAGGCATTCCCCATTAGCACCAGAAATAATTGAAACTGTGTATCCTTTTTTAATAGCCAATTGCAAAGCATAACCATCTTTGATATTCATAGTACGCAACAAACTTCCATCAGAGTGAATGACCAATGAGCCATCCGTAAGAACACCATCAATATCAAATATAAAATGCTTGATAGATTTAAATTGTGACAATGCTGACATAGTATAAATAATTAGTAGTTGATATTCTTCAAAAATTGACCTTTGGTATCATACACTTTCCATACACCCGTTTTTTTCCCATTGAAATAATCTCCTTCTTCTTTAAGCTGACCACCATCTGAAAATTCTTTCCACCATCCTGATTGAACTCCCATTGTATATGAACCCATTTGAGTTACAACACCACTTTCATTGTATACCACAGCCTTTCCTTCCAATTCGCCATCTTTATAAGTATATTCAATGGCTTTGTTCCCATTTACAAAATACCAAGTGGTTAATCCTTCACGCTTACCCATTTTGATGCGGCCTTCTTCCTGCAATCCACCTTCGGCATAAAATACTTTTTTGTAACCGTCTTCTATACCATTGGAATAATAAATCTCTTTATTGATTCGAGCTCCTTTAAAATATAATCTGTAAGGCCCATTCAATGTATTATTTTGATAGGTTGACATTTCTTCGGTATACCCATCGGCTCCATACAACAGTTGAATTCCACTTAATACCCCATTACGATAGGACGTAGTGGAAGAAGGAAAGCCAGTTTCATGAAATGTAGTCCATACACCATCTTTCTTACCTTTTTTCAAATAACCCTCTTCGAGTATTTGACCTTTTTTAATAAAAATCTGAATCATATCCACTTCTCCTAGATGAGTGATAGTAGTATCATATCCCGTATTGGCTAAAACAGACTTTTGATGTTGCGCTTCGCAATAATGATGCGACCAAAGGATGCCAATCAAGGAAAAGCATAAACCAACTAAGTAGTGTCGGATTGTCAATGTAAAATCAATTGTAGATTACAAATGTAATCTCGATTTTTTCTCAAGCAATGCATCTACCGTCTCACGATACATTTCATCTGGCACACAACAATCAACTGGACATACAGCAGCACATTGTGGCTCTTCATGAAATCCTTGACATTCAGTACATTTATCAGGAGTTATATAATAGGTATCATCAGCTACAGGTGCATTTTTTACACCTGCTTCGATCATTGTGCCATTCATTAGTTTAAAACTTTCTTTTACAGATGTACCATCTGCAATAGCCCATTCAACTCCACCTTCATAGATAGCATTATTTGGACATTCTGGTTCGCATGCTCCACAATTGATACATTCGTCTGTGATTTTTATAGCCATGATTTCTTATTATTTAAAATATTTATAGAATTGTTGTTCGATTGTTCGAATTTCGTGGTTCAAATTTACTACAAAATAATTAGAAAAATAAAAGATGATAGAAAATAGAATAGAACTCTTACTTAGATTAAAAAGCTATTTGGAAAGCGAAGACCAACATTTAGCTTCTATAAAAGAAATCGCTGAACGTAAAAATGGCTGGTTTACATTGGACTTTATCAACCAATCGATCTATTCTATATGCCATCATTATCTCAATGAGTATGAATTGATAGCGTTTGCGTCCTTAATTAAAACTGCTGAAAGCAAAAACAAGTGTTTGACAATTGGACTTGTAATGGCTGGCAATATTCCTATGGTCGGTTTTCATGATTTCTTATGTGTATTCTTAAGTGGGCATCGTATTCATATCAAACTATCATCCAAAGATGAAGTACTGATGAAACATATCATTGAAAAAATGATTGAATGGGACGAATCCCTGCAAGAGGTTATTGTTATTTCAGACATGCTCAAAGGATGTGATGCCTATATAGCTACAGGAAGTAATAATTCAGCCAATTATTTTGAATATTACTTTGCAAAATACCCGCATATCATTCGAAAAAACAGAACATCGGTCGCAATACTTACAGGAAAAGAAACAACAGAAGAGCTAGAAGCATTGGCTGATGATGTATATCAATATTATGGACTAGGTTGCAGAAATGTAACTAAACTATATGTCCCAACGGATTATGATTTTATCAATTTGCTAAACGCATTTAAGAAATACGATCATTTAAAAGATCATAACAAGTACAGAAATAATATTGATTACAATCTTGCCATTTATATATTGAACAACCAATATTATATGAGTAATGATAGTTTATTGATGGTAGAAAATGAATCTATTTTTTCACCCATTTCTGTGTTGCATTATGAATTTTACGATAAGCAAGAAGCAATAATAGAATCATTATCACATAGAAATGATTTACAGGCCATTGTTGGCCATGATTTTATACCTTTTGGAGAAGCTCAAAAACCCATGCTTACCGATTTTGCGGATGGAGTAAATACAATTGAATTTTTAAATTCGTTGTAACATTGCTTAACATGCTTTTGGCTGTTAAAAAAAATTAAAACTATACACTTGAATTTCAATCTGATTTAATTTTGTAACACAAAAAATCAGAAGAAATGAAAAAGATACTCACCGTAATTTTAGTTGCTTTTGCAACCTCAATGGTAACCATGGCTGTTGCCAAAAAGTATTTTTACCCTACCTTAGTTTTCCCAAACAGCGCTACGGAAAATAGTGATGTACATTTTGCCAATTATACCGAACCCATAGCAGGACCGGATGGTGGCTACGTCAATTTAGAAGATGCTGCTGAGCGATCGAGCAGAGCCGTTGTTCATATTAAGACTGAAACGAAGGCACGAGCTGTTCAATACAGAAGCCCTTTTGGCGATAACTTTTTTGATCAATTTTTTGGTGGTGGGCAATATTATCAGCAACCACAACAATCGAGCGGATCAGGAGTAATCGTAAGTAACGATGGCTACATAGTAACTAATAATCATGTAGTAGATGGTGCAGATATGGTGACTGTAATTTTAAACAATAAAAAATCTTATTCGGCCAAAGTAATAGGCAATGACCCATCAACTGATTTAGCAGTGTTGAAAATTTCCGAAACGAATCTACCAACTATTCCCTACGGCAATTCGGAAGATGTAAAATTAGGTCAATGGGTATTAGCTGTTGGTTATCCGCTCACACTCGAAACTACTGTAACTGCTGGCATAGTAAGCGCTAAATATAGAAATATAGGTATCAATCAATCCAAAAGTGGCAATAATGCCATTGAAAGTTTTATTCAAACTGATGCTGCTGTAAATCCTGGAAACAGTGGCGGTGCATTGGTGAATTCGCGTGGCGAATTGATTGGAATCAACTCAGCTATTGCATCTCCTACAGGTTCTTATGCAGGCTATTCTTTTGCGATTCCATCCAATATAGTAAAAAAAGTAGTGACCGATATGATTAAGTACGGCAATGTACAACGAGCTTACCTTGGTGTTGGCTACGTAGATAGTAAGAGTGCAACACCCGAACAAATGAGTGCATTGAAACTAGACAAAATTGAAGGTGTGTATGTAAATCAAGTATATGATGGAAGTGCAGCAGAAAGTGCCGGAATCAAAGAAGGTGATTTCATTACACGAATTGGTAATAAAGCAATTAAAACTGGTCCAGAAATGACTGAGCAAATAGCACAATTCCGACCTGGCGATAATACAACTATCACATACTTACGCAATGGAAAAGAAAATACTACGACCATTAATTTTAAAAACCGATTTGGAAATACTGACATAGTGAAAAAAGATGCAGTTACCCTATTGGGATTAACCATGCGTGAACTTACCAAAAATGAAAGTCAAGCTCTTCGAGTAAAGGGCGGTTTATATATTACTGATATTAAACCTACCGGTTTGATAGGCAAACAAACCAAAATGAAAAAAACGTTTGTCATCACGCAAGTGAATGACCAAGATATCACTAGCATGCTTGAGTTGGAAAAACTAGTAGCATCTGGAGAAAAAGAATTTCAACTTGGTGGCATCTATCCTAACTATCAAGGACTCTATTATTACATGGTGAAGTTGGATTAAACCAAGTTTTACTAACACTAAAAAAGAGAAGCACTTGCTTCTCTTTTTTTATATAATGTTGTAAGATAAAATTATTTAGCGTGTGCTTCTTTCATCAATTCACTAATATCCATCATGATTTTTTTGGCAATATTATTAGCGGTTGTTTCAGACGTACTTTCGGCATAGATACGTATAATTGGCTCAGTATTCGAAGTACGTAAATGGACCCACTCATTATCAAACTCAATTTTTAATCCATCGTCTGTATTGATAGGTTGTTTTTTATATTTTAGTTTTATGCCTTCAAAAATCTGTTTTACATCAATACCGTCTTGTAACTCAATTTTATTTTTAGACATAAAATAATCGGGGTATTTGCGACGTAGCTCAGTAATTGATTTACCAAATTTTGCTAAATGGGTTAGGAACAAGCCAATGCCAATCAACGCATCGCGACCATAATGTAACTCTGGTACAATGATTCCACCATTCCCCTCTCCACCTATTACAGCATTCACTTCTTTCATTTTATTTACCACATTCACTTCGCCTACAGCACTAGCAAAATACTCGCCACCATGTTTCAACGTTATATCTTTCAATGCACGCGTACTAGACATATTCGAAACTGTATTTCCTTTTTTATGACCTAGTATATAATCGGCTATAGCAACCAAGCTGTATTCTTCACCAAACATGCTACCATCTTCATTCACAAAACAAAGACGATCAACATCTGGATCAACTACAATTCCTAAATCTGCTTTTTGCTTTACGACCGTATTTGAAATCTCGTTTAAGTTTTCAGGCAATGGTTCAGGGTTGTGATTGAATTTACCTGTTACTTCTTCATTGATGACAATAACATCTTGAACACCAAGTTTATTTAATAAATAAGGAACAAACGTTGCACCAGTACTATTAATACCATCAACCACAATTTTATAATTCTTTGCTGCTATAGCTTCTTTATCAACCAAAGGATGATCTAGTATAGCATCAATATGTTTATCCATAAAAGATTCGTCAAAAGAGACAGAACCTAATTTGTTTACATCTGCAAAAACAAAGTCGGCATCATTTCCTTTTTGCAAAACAACTTCACCATCTGCACCAGATATAAATTCACCTAAATGATTCAATAATTTTAATGCATTCCATTCTTTGGGATTATGACTTGCTGTAATGATAATACCGCCACCTGCATTCTCCATTTTCACAGCCATCTCAACAGTAGGTGTTGTACTTAATCCAAGGTCAATGACTTGAATACCCAATGCTTGTAAGGTACTACATACAAGGCTTCGCACCATATCGCCACTGATACGACCATCACGACCTATGATTATTTTTTTATTGCCTGTTTTTTCAATAACCCAACTGCCAAAAGCAGCTGAATACTTTACTATATCTATTGGTGTAAGTGCCTCATCAGCCTTGCCTCCTATCGTTCCTCTTATTCCTGAAATTGATTTAATTAGTGCCAATGCGTTTAGTTTGTTTGAGATGCAAATTTATAAAAATTACTTTGGATATTTGTCATATTCCTGCTGTGAAAAAATAATAAATTCACGTTAACTTCATTTAACAAAACACCATTAGAATCAACTCTAAAGGCAATATATTGACCTTATTTTTTTTCATATGAATATAATATTACATTTGACAAAATATACAATACAATGAAAGAGTGGTTTGAAGACTGGTTTGATTCTCCTTATTATCATTTACTATACCAAAACAGGAGTGACGAAGAGGCCACACATTTTGTCAATAAGATTACGGAACATTTATCACCAAATCCGAATGCCACCTTATTAGATTTGGCCTGTGGCAAAGGAAGACATGCACGTGCTTTTTCATTATACCAATTAGATGTAACTGGTTTAGATTTATCACCACAAAGTATCGAATATGCCAAGCAATTTGAAAATGATCACCTTCATTTTTATGTACATGATATGCGGAATGTATTTCGTACCAATTACTTTGATATAGTCTGTAACCTTTTTACAAGTTTCGGTTATTTCAAATCTAATCACGATAATCATCTTGCTGCACGAAGTATGGCACAAGCCTTAAAAAAAGGCGGCACACTCATCATAGATTTTGTCAATAAAATACCTGCACAAAGCCATAATGAAACTTTTAACCATGAAACAAAAGAATTACAAGGTGTTCATTTTGAAATTCATCGATCCTATACCGAACATAAATTAATAAAATCTATTACGATTAATGACAATGGTGTTGAAAGTCAATTTGTAGAACAAGTAAATAGCTTTACGTTTGAAGAAATGAATGCGTTATTTACTGAAACAGGATTGCAATTAGTTTCAACCTTCGGTAATTATGCATTTGAATCCTATGATGCTCATCTATCTCCACGTATGATATTAGTGTATACAAAGTAAACCATGTTACAAACTATTCAACATATTGATGAGATCATATTAAAATTCATTCACGTGAGTTGTGCTAATCAATTGCTGGATACTATACTTCCATTTTTTCGCAATCCATATTTCTGGTCACCGGTATATTTATTTTTATTGCTTTGGATGTCGTTTCAATATGGCAGAAAGGGATTATGGTGGTGCTTATTCTTTTTTATCACGTTTGTTTTTTGTGATTATGTAAGTGCAAGCATATTAAAACCATTGACACATCGTATAAGACCATGCAACAATGAATTTCTTTCATTCACATTACGCAATTTAGTAGTATGCGGCAGTGGTTATAGTTTTCCTTCATCCCATGCTACCAATCATATCGGCTTTGCTGTTTTCATGATGTATACTATTGGTAATCTTACTAAATGGATTACACCACTTGCTATACTTTGGGCACTCTTAGTTTGTTTTTCACAACTATACGTAGGCGTACATTATCCATCGGATATTCTGGGAGGCGCCCTCTTAGGTTCCTTGATAGGACTATTTTTCGCACGCTATTTCAACAAGCGTCTTGGATTAATCCAATAATCTTCATATATTTTCTTACTTTTGCTACCTTACTATGATTTGGTTTTATCTATTATTACTATTTGTATTCACGTTATTGGGTGGTGGCATTCCATTCCTTTTTAAACAATTCAAATCAAGTTGGTTCACCTTATTACTTGCTTTTTCAGGATCATTCTTACTTGGAATTACCTTATTACACCTTATGCCCGAAACCTTTCATGAATTGGGTGAGAAAGCAGGCATCTATATTCTACTTGGTTTTTTTCTTCAATTAATTTTACAACGATTATCACATGGAGTTGAACATGGACATGTGCATGATCATGGAACACACATTCATACTATCTCACCCATATTTTTAGGTTTATGTATCCATGCATTTATGGAAGGGATCCCCTTAGGTTTTAACTATCAGGATACTAGCACATTACCTTCCATTTTCTTTGGTGTAGCTGCACACAAAATACCTGAAGCCATTACATTAAGTTCATTGTTATTAGTTACTCCCACCAAGACCAACAAATGGATATTAGTAATACTATTTGCATTGGTATCACCTATATCGGGCATTATGGCAATGTATTACGGACAAAAGTTCTACTTTATTTCCAACTTATTAGTTTATTTCATACCCGTAGTAATAGGTGCATTCCTTCATATCTCTACTACTATCTTATATGAAAGTGGAACCAAGCATCATGAATTAAGCCGACAAAAAGTCATTGTTGTATTACTTGGCTTAGGATTTGCGTTATCTACCCTGCTATTGCATTCACACGAATAAACGAGTCAATTACTTGCTGATTGTGTTTGTACAATAGTATTCTATTCATAACAACAATACTCATGAGAAAAAATATTTTTATTGTCTTGGGCTTTTTAGCTCAACTATTCAATATCCAATCAACTGCAATTGCACAATCGAAACAAGCACCACTCAAGGATACTCATCGAAAAAGCTTGTTATGGAAAATATCAGGCAAGGACTTGCTGACACCATCTTATGTATTTGGTACTATGCATTCAATCTGCAATGAAGATTATTTTTTTACTGAACAAATGCAAGCTGCCTTTGATGCAAGCAAAAAATTGATATTAGAAATAGACTTGTCGGATCCTGCTATGATAGCACAGTATCAGCAAAATTTATTTTTACCTGAAGGCAAAGAATTAAAAAACTTTTTTTCGAGTGAAAAAGAATACCAAGCCTTTGTAGATTCTGTCAAAAAACAAACTGATATTGATGCCAATCAATTTAGCAAGTTCAAACCATTTATTTTGATATCGATGATATCGATGAAAAGTTTCACTTGTGAAAACCAATCTTCTTATGAAATGAACTTGATTGAAATGTCTAAAAAAAGAAACATTGATATCGATGGTTTAGAAAGTAGTCATTCCCAACTAGAGATTTTTGATAAGATGAACGATGAAGACATTAAAAATATGTTGGTAGAAAGTGTATCACAACTTGGCAATGAACATAAAGAAATAGACCAAATGGTATCTATCTATAAAACACAAGATATAGATGCCTTATATCAACTCATCAGTCAATCACCCGAATTTAAAGGTCATGAGAAAGAACTCATCTCTGGTCGTAATATAAAATGGATGAATACACTCCTGTATGAAATGAAACAACAAGCAAGTTTTGTTGCAGTAGGTGCAGGGCATCTTGCAGGCAAACAAGGCGTATTAAATCTTCTAGAAAAACAAGGGTATCAAGTAGAGGCTGTGAAGTAGAATAAATCATTTTTGCGATTCATAGTTTTAATATATAAATTAGAATTTAACAAAATATCTATACATCTTTTTTCAATTGATGTAAAGTTTACTTTACATTTGGTTTATAAAAAAGAACATCATGAAATTTCTATTGCCTAATAAATACAAGAAAATAGGAAAAATTATTACACCCTTAGGATTTGCAGTTTGGATTAGCATGCAATTTGGAATTCATAACAAATTGCTTCCATTTATTTTTGATAATAACTCTAACTCAGAATTGCATTCTAATTACATAAATATGACAATAACAATCATATCTTTTTTTTCTTTTCTTATAGGTATGTATTTTATAACATTTTCTAAAGAAAGACTTGAAGATGAAATGGTTGAAAGAACTAGATTAGAAAGTTTTCAGTTTGCGGCATTAGTTCAACTTGTTTTTATTATCATTGGTTTTCTTAGTATGTTATTATACAAAGAACCTCATGATTCCGGGCTACTTTTATTTTTTATTTTAATCATCTTATTATTCTGGATAAGTTTTATAAGTCATTTCTATTTTGTATTACATTATAAATATAAAAATGAAGAATAATCTAAAAGAATTACGATTAGAGAAAGAACTTACTCAAGTTCAATTAGCTGAATTAGTAAATGTATCAAGGCAAACAATTATTTCTATTGAAACAAATAAATACATTCCTTCAGTATTACTTTCATTAAAATTAGCAACCATACTAAATAAAAAAGTTGAACAAATATTTCAATTAGAAATTACTGATTAAAGTTTCATAATAATTAAAGGAATTATACCTATATTAATATTGCCTCACAATAAGATCAATTCCTTTCTAGTTTTTATGTTCTACATTAATATAAATAGCTTTTCGCATCTTAGAAAATTCTATAGCAACAAAATACCTTGCATTGTCATAATCCAATAATGTAAATGTCCCTGAATTATAGACATAAGCGCCGTGCGCCTCGCATAGCGGGACATTGCTTAATAAAATAATTAAGCGGTGTATAAAAAAAGGGCAGCTTGCGCTGCCCTTTCACCCATAAAACAAACCTGTATAATTAATCAGGATTTTTACCATTCAAAAATGAATTCAAATTACTCATTGTTGAATTATTATTACCATTTGTTACCTGCACATTAGAGTATATTTCCTCACTTGAGCTTGGATGATTCTCTAAATTTTGATTTTGACGTTGATAAGCAGGGATATTTATTTCATCGCTATTGATATCAGCTTTGTTTACATTAAAACTCATTGATCGTAGTTTGGATGCACGTTCTTCAAACGCTCTTTTTTGCAATTCAAAATTCACTTCTGCTTCTAATTCACTATCTGTAAGCATTCTACTGCCTTTTCTACGATTCATTGTAATGCCTTTCAAGGTTACATATTCATCTTGTACTTGTGGCTCGTTGCTTGCAACTTTCACCTCAGGTGCCGAAAACAATTGATCCAATTCAGATTGAATATCATTCACTGGTGTCAATTCTTTTTCTTGCATAAACATCACAGTTTCTTCTTTTTGCTCAAGGACCGGTTCAATTGTTTCTATTGTTACGACTGTAGGAGTCACTTCTTGAAGTATGATTTGAGTAGGTATCTCTTCCAACTGCATTACAATTTTTTCTTCTACTATTGGTACTTTTACTTCAGTAGCCGGTTTCAACATCCCCAAACCCAATGCCAAACGTGATGGGATTGCAGGAGGTTCTACTATAAACATCGTTGGAGCTAATGGGTCAACTACTTCTTCTACTAACGTTTCAGTAGAAGCTATAATATTTTGCTCATTCGTTGATTCAGGCTGATTTGATTCTTCTTGTGTTGCTTCTGATGGTTTTACACTATCATCTTGCAATGTATAAATGACTTTATTTTTATCAGCAAATGGCTGTAATTTTTCTTTGTTATATGCATTTTCAGTCGAGTTCAATTCAAACCCAGTTGCAATAATAGTAACACTGATTTCTTCACCAAGGTTATCATCAAAGCCTGTTCCAAAAATAACATCACAATCATCTCCCGCTTGCTCTTGTACAAACGCTTGAATAATTTCAACCTCATCCAATGTATGTTCGTGAATACCATGTGCCGAATTAATATTCAACAATACCCACTTAGCTCCACTGATATTACTATCGTTGAGCAATGGCGAGTTGATTGCTTTTTCTACTGCTTCGTAAGCACGATTATCACCACTAGCTGTAGCACTTCCTAAAATAGCTACACCACCATCTCTCATTACTGTGCTTACATCGGCAAAGTCTACTACGATATGACCTTGTGAATTAATTACATCTGTGATACATTTGGCTGCAGTGGCTAGTATATCATCTGCTCTGCAAAACGCTTGTGAGGCAGGAATATTTCCGAATTGTTGGCGAAGCTTATCATTTGATATGACTAAGATTGTATCGACACATCCACGCAAGGCATTGATCCCTTCTTCGGCTTGCTTCATACGACGTTTCCCTTCATAGGAAAAAGGAGTTGTAACAATACCTACTGTAAGTATGCCTAAATCTTTTGCTACTTTCGCTACGATAGGAGCACCACCCGTGCCTGTGCCACCGCCCATACCTGCAGTTACAAAAACCATCTTGGTATTGTCTACTATCAGGCGTTCGATTTCTTCTATACTTTCTTGACAAGCTCTCATGCCAATTTCAGGATTTGCACCAGCACCAAGACCTTGTGTTAAGAGTGGTCCAAGTTGGATTTTTTTCGGAACAGAACTACTGTTCAATGCTTTTTGGTCGGTATTGCATACGATAAAATCGACACCATCTATACCGAGGTTGTACATGTAATTAACGGCATTACCGCCGCCACCTCCTACACCAATTATCTTGATGATAGAGGAATTGTTTTGTGGAAGCTCAAATTGAATCATTGTTTTTGAATTTATGGGTTTAAAAAAAATGGGTTGTTATTATTGAATTTTATTAATCAAGTTTTTCATCTTCTACATTCTCAAACCACCAAATCACTTTTGATTTAACAGTATTGAAAATATTACCAATGTGTTTTGTTCTACTTTGTAATTTTTCGGCTAAGTTTTCTTTTGATATTTCTGATTGTTGTACTGGCATTTGATTGAACAAATCACTTGATTGAAAATCAAGTTCAGCAACTGGAGTTTCATTCGATTGTTCTGTTACAATTGCTTCTTGTCGTGGAATAAAATCTTCTCCAAACTCTTGTTTCAATAATTCTTCTGGTGATAATTCGTAAGTCTGAGCCATGTTTACAAAGCTACCTTGTACTTCTTCTGAATTACCAGTAGACTCATCCGTATTACCTGATATAAATCTTAAGCAATTGCTTTCATAATCATCGTAGCCACGCAAAATCAATCCAATACAAGTTGCATACATTGGTTTCATTAATTCGTTGGCATAGCCCGAAGCCAAATGTTCGTTTGGCATACCAATACGAGTAGGTAAGCCTGTGCGATACTCTGTCAATTGGATCAAATGCTTCAATTGACTACCGCCACCGGTAAGTATAATTCCTCCATGTAATTTATCTTGAAGATTTAATTGCTTCAAATGATACATTACATATTCTAGTATTTCTTCCATTCTGCATTGAATAATATTCGCTAAATTTTTAGCAGAAATTTCTTTTGGTTGTTGTCCTTTCAATCCAGGAATTGTTATAAACGCATTCGGTTTTGCTTCTTCAGCCAATGCCATACCAAATTGTACTTTCATTTGTTCTGCTTGCGAACGTAGTACACCCAACCCTAATCGAATATCATTCGTAATATTGACACCTGCAATTGGAATTACAGCAGTATGCTTCAACATACCTTCGTGAAAAACAGCTAAGTCAGTAGTACCACCACCAATATCTACGATAGCCACACCCGATTCGAAATCTTCGGCACACATCACCGCAGCAGCTGATGCCAAAGGTTGTAATACTAAATCTTTGGTAGCCAATCCTGAACGTGTTACACAACGATAAATATTTTTAATGGCCGATTTATCACCAGTTACAATATGAAAATTGGCTCCAATTTTAATACCCGTCATGCCTATTACATTTTGCAATGTAAGACCTGTCAGTGTATCGATTGTAAAATCCTGTGGTATGATATCAATGATTTGATCGCCTGTAGGAATATATGTTTTGTACTGATCTTTGATTAATGAATCAATATCTTCTTTTCTGATTTCTTCTTCAATATTGGCCAATACACGATCACCTCTTGTTTGTAAACTTTTGATATGATGCCCTGCTATACCAACATAGACTTCTTTGATATTTAAATTTGGATTTGATTCCATACAATTCTCCAACGCAATATTGATCGATCGTATACACTCTTCAATATTCAGCACCATACCATGATTGACGCCACTACTATCAGCTCGTCCAAATCCTAAAATTTCTAGTTTGCCAAATTTGTTTTTTCGTCCTGCAATGGCTGCAATTTTGGTAGTACCAATGTCTAATCCTACAATGACTGGGTTTTCGTTTTGCATGTTCATACGTGTTTTATTGTTTGTTTATTATGGGAATGTTTATTGAGGTTTCTTGGTTGAATTATTTTCGATTTTTTTAGGTTTACTAATTTCGATTTTTTTCTCCTTGGTTACTTTCTTAGGATCTGATTTTTCTACTTGTTTTGCAGTTGCTTTGGCTACTAGCGGTTTCTTTACAATTGGAACTGAAGCCGACTTTACAACTTGTTTTATAGAAGGTGTAGTAACTACTTTCTTTTCTGCATTTGCCAAATTCGTAGCCATCAATTTTTTAGATTTATCATCGTAAGGATTTTCGCTTAATATGTCACCTCTTTTATTTCTACATACAATTTGCCCTTTAAATCGCAAATCAAATTCATCGTACAAATCCCAATTGACAGTATGAAGTCCTTGCTTGTAAAAACTGAACATTCGTTTTAGCTTATCTTCTAAATCATCAACATTACCTAGTATTATAACTTGATTACCAATTTCGGGTATTAATTCTAGCTGATAATCATCACGAAGATTGATTTGAGAAATGGCGGCATTCCAAAAAGAATCTTGTTGAATAAAGTTAGATAGCGCAACCAAATCGGATTTGATTTCAAGATCTTTTTTAGTATAAGTCAAATTCATGGTAGTCGCTACTGGAAGTCGAGGACTATACTGATTCGATACAGGTATTGGATTAGCGTATGTATCTAAAAAGTAGGAGTAATCTGAACTATCCTTTTCAACAATTCGTATTACAGGGCGTTTTTGATTAATAGTAATATTCAAAGAATGATCTGCACCAATAAATGCATTTGATTCACTGATCCATTTATTCTCATTCAATGCTGATTCTAATTGTCCTAAATCTATTGCATTGATAAAAGAGTTTTTAGGATTGATTCCTTCTTTTTCTACTATATCAATAATGTCTTTTTGTGTGACAAAACTCAAATCATTATTTTCAATATTAATATGAAGTGCCTTGCATACATTTTTTTGTGTGCTACTTTGTGCAAATACGAATGCAGCTATTATCATTGGAATAGATAATAGAAATAAAATATTTCTTGCTATTTTCTTTACACGAGGATTCATAATTAGTTGTTTTCCAATATCATTTTTATAGGTTGAATAAGTGTGTCTATATCTCCTGCACCGGCTGTAATTATAACTTCATGTTGAGCGGCCTTAACCCATTGCAAGGCTCCTTCTTTTGATAAAATATGTTTATTGTTCAATGTCATTTTATTTAATATTATTTCACTTGTCACTCCTTCCATAGGTAGCTCACGAGCTGGATAAATATCAAGTAAAATAACTTCATCGGCTAAGTCAAGGCTTTCAGCAAATCCTTCTGCAAAATCACGTGTACGAGAAAAAAGATGAGGTTGAAATATCACACGAACCTTTTTGTTTCTAAACAATGCTTTGGCACTTGAAATCAACATTTTCAATTCTTCAGGATGATGAGCATAATCATCAATATATACGACTTGATCATTTTTCACTACATATTCAAAACGTCGTTTTACACCTTTGAAATCAGCAATTGCATCTTTTACTTTAACAATATCCAATTCCATTAAATCGCATACGGCCAATGCTGCAATTGTATTTTCTACATTATGCATGCCACCAACATTTAAATAAATATCGGTAATTGTATTTCCATTTTTACAAAAATTAAAATGATATGAACCATTTTTCATTACAATATCAGAAGCGCAATAAGTAGCTGCTTCGTTTTGTAAACTATAAGATACTTTATTGGGTGCATTGAATGATTGAGTATGTTTCAATCCATGTTTATATACCAATGTATCTTTTACTTGTGAAATAAATTGCAAATAACATCGTTCCATTTCTTCAACAGTACCATAAATATCCAAATGATCTGGATCCATAGCAGTGACAACCGCAATAGAAGGTTTTAGCTTTAAAAAACTACGATCATATTCATCGGCTTCGATGACTGCACATTGATTATCACTACTCCAATAGTTAACACCATAGTTACCTGAGATACCGCCCAGAAATGCATTGCAACCATATTCTACATGACGCAGAATGTGTGCAATCAACGTTGAAATAGTTGTCTTACCATGTGTACCTGCTACACATATTGCTTGCATTTGCTCAGAAATATATTGCAATACATCACTTCGTTTAATCACCTTAAAATTATGTTGTTGATACCAAACCAATTCCAAATGAGTAGCAGGTATAGCAGGTGTATACACTACCAAGTCAGCGTTTGTATTTATCAAATTAATATCTTCTGTAAAATGAATTTGAATACCTTCTTCAATCAATTTATCAGTCAATGGTGTAGGTGTTTTATCATAACCACTTACCTTGATATTTTTTTCGTTGAAGAAACGGGCAAGCGCACTCATTCCGATACCTCCGATACCTACAAAATAAACACTATGTATATTCGTTAATTCCATTCGTTTGCTATTTCTTTTATTTTAGTTGCTATACGGTCATCGGCATTTGTAATAGCAAGTTGTTTAATATTTGTACGCATCAATTCACATTGTTGTTCATCGTTTAATAGCATTTTTACTTTCGAAATCAATTCTTCATTTGTATCACTATTTTTTACC
>CANHGW010000018.1 GCA_947460175.1 Bacteroidota bacterium
AAAGTAATCCGTGCAAGTGTAGAGGCAGGCAACAATACAATTGAAGTAAGCTTATCAGAATTTTCAGCTGGTATGTACACGATTCAATTGTTTGAAAACAACTCGCTTACACATGTAGGGAAAGTTCAAAAACAAGATTAATTTATATATTTAAAAGAACAAAAGAATTCATTATGAATTCTTTTGTTCTTTTTTATTTTTAGTTGAATTAAAAAATCATTTCAATAGTCAAGATTTATTTACATTACCAATTCAATTCCAAAAAATATTAATTGAATTTTCAAAAATTACATTTTTTAATAGAAAAAATTAGACTTCAAGGTGTTTTTATAAATAATAATTGTTTGATTTTAGTGAATAAATATTTAATTGGTATAATTATTGATAATTAATAATTAATTAAAAATGTTGAATTTTAAATACATGAAAATTTTTTATATGCAAAAGGTGTTGTAATTATAACTCGAGTATATAATGAATATTTAAATAAATTATTCATTTGTTTATTCATTTTTAAGATTCTTTTAACAACGGTAAATTATGACAATAAATAAATATCTTTAATGCCCTTATTTAACTAAATAATGCTGAAATTACAAGCTATAAAAAAGTATACGTTGATTCACTATTTTGGACACAATTTTGTTTCAAAATGGATTATTTTGTTTATTGACTTAATGTTAATAGCATTTTCGTTAATCTTATCATTTACACTTTTAAGTAATGAGACTTTACATAAAATCAGTGTGATTGACTATTATAAAGGGTTGATTTCTGTGATGTTTTTTGCAATTATTGGGCATTGTATTTTTAAGCCTCACAGAGGAATTATACGCCATACAAGTTTGCATGATGTAAAGCGAGTGCTATATGCTAGGAGTTTTTCATTTGGATGCAATATTGTTTTTATTTTACTGCTGTCTGAAAAGCTACATTTAAAAGATTATGCGTTACCGTTTTCAGTTTCGGCAGTTAATTACTTTTTAAGTTTATACTTATTAATACAATTTAGATTAGCGATTAAGTATACATTTAATCTTGGACGAAAAACAAAAGTCAAATCGAGCATATTGATATATGGCGCTGGTAGGGCTGGCCAATTGACCTATGATGTCTTGGAATCATTTTATAATATTGTAGGATTTGTTGATGATAATTTTAGTAAGCAAGGTAAAATGTATAAAGGGGTACCTATCTATTATTACAATGACAACATTCAAGAAATAGTCCAAAAAAAGAAAATTACTCAAATTGTAGTTTCAATACAGAATTGTTCATTACAAGAGAAAAGAACAATAGTTAATAGATCTATTGAATGGAACTTGGAGGTAAAAGCAGTTCCTCCTATCGATCAATGGGCAAATGGAGAGTTGACAAAATCTCAAATCAAAGTTGTAAAAATAGAAGATTTATTAGGTCGAGAATCAATAGAGTTAGATAGAGAGCATTTAAAAGGAGCTTTTCATAATAAAACTATTTTAATAACTGGAGCTGCAGGAAGTATTGGCTCGGAGTTATCAAGGCAGTTAATGTTTTATAAGCCTAAAAAAATCATACTAGTAGATCAGGCTGAAACACCACTTCATCACCTTGAAATAGAGTTGTCTTCTAGTTATGAATATGGCTTTACTGATATGGTAACTATTTTGGCCGACATAAAAGATTTTAAAACAATGGAAAATTTATTTCAAAACAATGAAATAAATTATGTGTATCATGCGGCTGCCTATAAGCATGTACCTGCAATGGAAAAAAACCCTCAACAAGCTGTCATGGTCAATTTGTTGGGTACTAAAAATATAGTTGATTTGTGTGATAAATATCACGTTGAAAAAATGGTATTTATTTCAACTGACAAAGCCGTGAATCCTACTAATGTGATGGGAGCAACTAAACGAGCGGCAGAAATGTATGTGCAAAGTAAAAATGTGCATTCTCATACTAGTTTTATTACTACAAGGTTTGGAAATGTATTAGGTTCAAATGGATCTGTAATTCCTTTGTTCAACAAACAAATTGCATCGGGTGGCCCCTTAACAGTGACACATCCTGAAATTACGCGCTATTTCATGACAATACCAGAAGCTTGTCAGTTAGTGCTTGAGGCTGGTTACATGGGAAAAGGTGGTGAGATTTTTGTGTTTGATATGGGCGAATCAATAAAAATTGTTGACTTAGCTATAAAAATGATACAATTATCTGGACTTATACCTGAGCGAGATATAAAAATTCAGTACACAGGACTTAGGCCAGGGGAAAAATTATTTGAAGAATTATTGAATGATAAGGAATTAGTTATGCCTACACATCATAATAAAATTATGATTGCCAAAATGATTGATTACAATTACAGAGAAATTAATTTCATGTTTAATGAAATTGAAGATTTAATATTTAATAACTTAGGAAATAGAGCGGTTGTAAGTTGTTTGAAACAATTGGTGCCAGAGTTTAAAAGTAAAAATTCAGTTTTTGAAGATCTTGATCAAGATTATTCATAATACAATTAATCTGTTGATGTTTGTTTTTTCATAAAGTAATTTTCGATAAGTTGAATATTCTGGGTGTTTTAACTATTTAATTATACCACTAAGTTATATTTTAATTACTTTCGCAATTATAAATTGCCTTTCATGAATTCAAGTATTTTTTTATTGAAAAAGTTACTATATTTGATATTAATCATATTTCTTTTTGGTTCTTGTGCTAAAAAAACAGATTATATCTATTTTCAAAAGCTAATAAATGATAGTACAAAACTAATTGTTCAAAAACCTTTTGTTCCAGTTTTAAAGCCTGATGATGTAATTTCAATTACTATAAGCTCTGTAGACCCAGATGTTGTAAAGCCATTTAATAATGGAGGTGTTTCAGCTGTAGATAAAAATTCACTTATTCAACAAGCGCCAACATATTTAATAAACGAGCAGGGTGAGATTGATTTCCCTGTTCTTGGCTTAGTAAAAATTGTTGGGTTAACCAGAGCAGAGGTTACTGCCTTGATTAAAGAACGAGTAAAGTCATATGTAAATAATCCTATTGTTAATGTAAAAATAATGAACCATAAAGTTACAATATTAGGCGATGTTAAATCACCTGGGGTTTTTCTAATGCCAAACGAACAGCTTACTTTACCAGAAGCATTAGCAATGGCAGGTGATCTTCAAATCACAGCTGTGAGAAAAAATGTATTAGTTATAAGAGACGTTAAAGGAAAAAAGTCGGAAATAAGAGTAGACTTAACAAATCGATCTTTTTTTAATTCTTCCGTTTATTATTTACAAAACAATGATCTTATTTATGTGGAGCCAAATAATGCCAAAATAGTTTCTTCAAAGCAAACCTTGCAATATACCTCTCTTGCAGTTGGGTCATTGGGATTGATTTTAAATATTCTTAATTTGTTAATTAAATAGACGCAATAATGATAGATCAAGAACAAAGTTTTCCTACAGAGACTTCCATTGAATCAGGAATAGATATAAAAGAAATTATAAGTATTTTTTTACATTATTGGTATTGGTTTTTTTTAGCAATTTTATTTACCCTTTTTGGGGCTTTCTTATATTTAAGATACCAAAAACCAATTTATCAAGTAAATGCTACAGTTTTAATTAAAGATGAAAAAAAAGGATCAGGAGTTTCTGAATTGTCAGCTTTTCAAGATTTAGGATTAATGAAGGGTGGCAATAGTATAGATAATGAAATCGAAATTTATAAATCTCGTTCTTTAATGATGAGAGTAATAAAAGAACTAGGATTGCAAGTGACATTTACTACGAAAGGGAAGGTTGTTTCCAATGAAATGTATAAACAATCGCCAGTTAAACTAGAATTATTATCTAGCAATGAGTGGAAAGAAAATTTGAATGCACAATGCGAAATTCAACTATTGTCTGACCAGCAATATACAATTATCGAGAATAATAAATCTGAAAATAAAACATTCAAATTTGGTGAAGAAGTTGAATGTAACTTAGGTAAAATGAAATTGACACGTTCAAAAGTAGCATTAAAAGAATGGAAGAATAAAAAATTAACTATAACTGTAATTCCTATTACAAATTCAATTGATCATTTTTTAAGTGCATTAACAGTAAAGCCCATTAACAAGACATCCAATGTAATTCAACTTTCATTAATTGATGGAAATATTGACAAAGCATCAGATATTTTAAATAATTTACTCGATCAGCATAATCGTGATGCAATTGAAGATAAAAATCAAATTTCAAAAAATACAGCCGATTTTATCAACGAGCGTTTGCAATTTATTACTGCGGAATTATCGACCGTAGAAGGTGAATCACAAGGATTCAAACAACGTAATAACTTAGTAGATGTAGAAACAGATGCTAAAGTGTATCTTGAGTCCGATAAAGTAGCTGAAGAAAAATTGATGGCTGCAAATACACAATTGAAATTGGCTGATTATATGTATAATCATATAAAGAATCAAAGTGATAAAAATAGTTTAATTCCTTCAAACCTTGGGATTAATGATGGATCAATTACGAGTAATACTGCTGCATACAATCAATTGATATTAGAACGCAATAGAATATTGCAAAATTCAAGTGAAGCAAATCCAATTGTCGAAAATCTAGATGCTCAAATTGCAAGTTTGAAACAAAGTATTGTAGCAAGTACAAACAACTATCGATCATCTCTTAAAATACAAACGAGTGAATTGTCTCGTCAAGCAGGAGGGTATAACTCTAAAATATCTTCAGTTCCTCGATATCAAAGACAATTCAACTCTATCCAACGACAACAGCAGATTAAAGAAAATCTCTACTTGTATTTACTCCAAAAAAGAGAAGAGACCAACATTTCATTAGCTGTTACTGTTGCAAATGCCAAGACGATTGATGGTGCCTATTCAACTAAAGTCCCTATTTCCCCAAATCGTAAAAATATTTATTTAATTGCCTTGGCGTTGGGATTATTAATTCCGACAGGCTTGATATATACTAGAGGATTATTGGATACAAAAGTACATGGACCAAAAGATTTAGAAAAATATCATTTGCCCTTTTTAGGTGACATACCCAATGTAACAGAGGATAAAAAATTAGTTGTTGGTAAACACGAGTCTTCTTCTGTAGCAGAATCTTTTAGGCATTTACGTACAAACTTAGATTTTATTGTAAGCCAGTCAAAATCATCTTGTAGGGTTATTTTTGTAACTTCAACTATAGCAAAGGAGGGCAAATCTTTTATATCACTCAATTTAGCAGCTACAATCAGTCTTGCCGATAAAAAAGTATTATTAATTGGCATGGATCTAAGAGTTCCTAAATTATTAGAATATTTGCAAATTAATGATCATATAGGGGTTACAAATTTTGTTTCAAGTCATGATTTAAAAGTTGATGATATCATCATTAAAAAACCGCTAAAAGTAAATTTGGATATAATGCCATCAGGCGACGTTCCACCTAATCCTGCTGAATTATTGCAGAATCCTAAAATCAAGGAACTATTTAACCAAGTTAGAGAAAGATATGATTATGTCATTGTAGATACTGCACCTATTGGTTTAGTAACCGATACTATGCTAATCATTGAAGAAGCCGATGCGGTCGTTTATACTGTAAAAGTAAATCACTTAGAAAAGCGTATGTTAGCTACACCTTATACTCTTTACAAAGAAAAAAGATTGTCTAATATGGCTGTAATATTAAATGGCTCCGATGCAAATAAAGCCTATGGTTATGGTTCTGGCTACGGCTACGGCTACGGCTACGGCTACGGATATGGTTACGGATATGGTTACGGAAAAGAAAATGAAAAAAAATGGTGGCAAAAGTTATTTAAAAAATCATAGCTTAGCGTCCTAGTTTTAGTTGATTTTAAACCCCGCCCAAATACACAGGGTTAGTTTGACTTGCAATTTTCCTTAGGGCTTTAGGTCTCACAAAAACTGAGTCTCATTAATAAAATGCATCTTTAATATGCAATAGTTCTGGAGGATTTTCTTTTTTAAGTAAAATTGAAATCACATCAAAACGAATATCCTTGTATTGTTTTTCATATAAATAAATTCTTGCAGCCTCAGTAACACTTTGTATTTTTCGTTCGCTGATGGATTCCTCCGGCATGCCCATTTTGCTCGATGTGCGTGTTTTTACTTCTACAAAAATATAAATATCATTTTCTTTGGCTATTATGTCTATTTCTTTGTGACCTACAGTCCAGTTTTTTTCAATGATTTGATAGCCATGTTCAATTAAAAATTTAACAGAAAGTTCTTCTCCTATATCACCTATTTTTTTGTTTTTGCTCATTTTGTCCTAAATTTACAGCTTTACAAGTAAATGAAAAAACTAATCGAACAATTTCCAGGTCAACTGGCAGAAGCATTAGCAATAGCTAAATCATCAAAATTTAATTTTTCCAAGAAAAGCTTTCAACAAGTATTGGTAAGTGGATTGGGAGGGAGTGGGATAGGAGCCTCTATAGTGGAAGAGTATGTCTTTGATAAGTTGAGTATCCCTTTTGTTGTTAACAAAGATTATTCGATCCCTAAGTCGGTTAATACAAACACTTTGTTTATAGCATGTTCTTATTCTGGCAATACCGAAGAAACCTTAATGGCTGTAAATGCAGCACGTAAATGCAAGGCTACTATCGTCTGCATTACATCAGGGGGCGAATTAGCTTCATTTGCCAAAAAGAATAAATACGATTTAGTCTTGATTCCATCCGGAATGCCACCACGTGCATGCTTGGGTTATTCCTTGATTCAATTATTGAATGTGTTGAAAAAGACAGGTCTTCTGAAGACTTCATTTGAAACTGAAGTAAAAGCTTCGATTGCAATGATCAATAAAGAGACTGTAAAAATCCAAGTGGCTGCTCAGAAAATAGCTACATCATTACATGGTAAGCATATTGCATTGTATGGAATAGCAGGTAGTGAAGCTTTGATGGTTCGTTTTAGACAACAATTAAATGAAAATAGCAAAACACTTGCTTGGCATAATGTAATTCCCGAAATGACCCACAATGAAATTGTTGGATGGAAAGAACAGCATCAAGATACATGTGTTGTATTTTGCTCACATAAAGGTGATTTTGAGCGTAGTTTAAAACGAATGGCCATCTTGAAAAAAGTAGTTAAAAGCTATACCAAGTCGACTGTGGACATCGAATTGAAAGGTCAAACTCATTGGGATAGAGTATTTTATTTTATTCACCTCACTGATTGGGTTTCAGTGTATTTAGCCGATTTGTACAAGCATGATGCTGTCGAGGTAAAAGTTATTGACCAATTGAAAGGTGCGATGTCGAAAAATTAATGTTGTAAATGTCAATTTCTTAGTTGAAATTTGCGAAATATAAATAAAAGATGAAAAAAGAATATCAACTGATTGGAATTGTTGCAATCATGGTCTTAACAACCGCTGTTTGGAGAGTTGTCAATGCTGAAATGCATTTATATAATTTGGTTCCAATTGCAGCCATGGGTTTATTTAGTGGTTCAATCCTGCAGTCTAAAAAATGGGCTTATTTGATTCCACTTTCTGCCATGTTATTATCTGATATTGGTTTGTCTTTATTTACATCCACTCAAGGATTTTATGGCATTTCTCAAATTGTCAATTATGTTGCATTGGCTATAGTTACTTTATTAGGTACTCGTCTTGTAAATCGCAATGGATTAAATATTGCAGGATATACAATAGGTGGCTCAATCCTATTTTTTATCATTTCTAATTTTGGTACATTTTTATCAGGATGGTATGGATACAGTTTTTCATCGCTTGTAGAATGTTATGCTATGGCGTTACCATTTTATAAAAGTGAGCTTTCTACTACTTTTTTCTTGAATAGTTTATTTGGTGATTTAGCATTTTCTGCCTTTTCTTTTGGACTCGTTTACGTTTCTTCATTGAAGAAATTAGTTGCTAAAACTGCATAGATTTTCTTCGTATAATTTTATAGCCACGCACTAGCGTGGCTTTTTTATTGTATCTTATATCGACGAATTCTATATATTACATGCAATGATATAGATAGTTTTGCACAAAACTAAATGTATGAAAACGATTCTAATCATAGGTGGTTCCTCGGGTGTTGGTCTACAGTTAGCCAAGGATTTGTCGAAGGATAATCAGGTCATTGCTACTTATTGTAAACACACAATGAATGATAATACCAATTTAAGTTATCATCCGTTGGACATAATGCAACCCGAATTAGATTTTTCATTTTTACCCGATGTGATTGATAGTATTATTTATTGTCCAGGATCCATTCAATTAAAACCTTTCGGACGATTTACTCCAACTGATTTTATGGAAGATTATCAACTAAATGTAATTGGAGCTACAAAGGTGATTCAAGCAGTATTTCCAAAATTGAAAAAATCAGCATCGGCAAGTATTGTATTATTCTCAACGGTTGCAGTGCAAACGGGCATGGCATTTCATAGTTTGGTTTCCAGTAGCAAAGGAGCCATAGAAGGATTAACTCGCGCCTTGGCAGCCGAATTTGCACCTTCCATTCGAGTAAATTGTATTGCGCCATCTTTGACAGATACGCCATTGGCAAGTGGTTTGTTGCAATCGGAAGAGAAGAAAATAGCAGCAGCTCAACGACATCCAATGAAGAAAATTGGTTCTTCACAAGATATTGCTGATTTAGCATCTTACCTTGTTTCAGATAAATGTAGTTGGATGACAGGGCAAATAATCCATCTTGATGGGGGAATGGGAAGTATTAAGTAACACTAAAAAAAAATTAAATGGCAATTCATAGCTTAGAAAAAATTCAAACAATACCAGCATCACTAGAGAAAGTGTGGGATTTCATTTCCTCGCCTAAAAACTTAAGAGAAATTACGCCTGATTATATGGGGTTTGAAATCACGTCCAATCAATTGAGTGACAGAATGTATGCTGGGCAAATAATCACTTACAAAGTGCGACCGCTTTTGGGTATTCCGTTAAATTGGTGCACAGAAATTACGCATGTAAAAGAGCATGAATATTTTGTAGATGAACAACGACAAGGGCCTTATCAGCTATGGCATCATCAACATCATATTCGTGAAGTAAAAGGAGGTGTAGAAATGACCGACATAGTTCATTATCAGGTACCATTAGGTTTTATAGGTGAATTATTTGTGCCACTTATTGTAACACCTAAATTGAAGGATATATTTCAGTATCGTTTTGAAAAAATGGAACAGCTATTTGGAAAAATACAAATGTCTTAATCGCAAGTATTTAATTTTTAGATTGAGAATATGTAAATTTCATAAAGTAATATTGCAGCCCGAATGAATGATCGTATCAAGGCTCACTTAGCGTTATTGGGAGCTAATTTATTTTATGGTGCTGGTTTTACTGTTGCTAAAACGGTCATGCCTAGTTTAATTCAATCCAATGGATTTATTTTTATTCGTGTTGTTTCTGCCACTTTGTTGTTTTGGCTTTCATTTTTAGGTGGTGATAATTATAAAACGACTATCGATAAAAAAGACTATAAAACCTTTATTCTTTGTGCCATTTTTGGTGTGGCTGCAAATCAATTATTATTTTTTAAAGGCCTTAGTCTTACCTCGCCCATTCATGGCTCATTAATGATGTTGCTTACGCCAATATTGGTAAGTGTATTAGCTGCTTTTATGCTACGCGAAAATTTTTCAAAACTCAATTTAATTGGATTAGTATTGGGTGTAACAGGTGCTACGATATTGGTTATACTAGGTGGTAAAGATAAGGTAGCATCAAATCCATTATTAGGCGATTTTTTTATTTTACTCAATGCAAGCTCGTATGCGATCTATTTGGTGATTGCAAAACCATTGATGCATAAGTATAGACCTATAATAGTCATTCGTTGGGTTTTCTTATTAGGTAGTATCATTGTTTTTCCATTTGGCATTCAAGATTTTTTAGCCATTGAATGGACGCAATTCAGTACCATGAATCTCTTATCTGTTGTGTTTATAGTAGTTTGTGTTACATTCTTTACTTACTTATGGAATATCTATGCACTTAAAATACTCAGTCCGGCTACAGCCGGAGCCTATATCTATTTGCAACCCTTGTTTGCAGCTATTATTGCGATCGTATTTTTAGGTGAGCAAGCTAGTATGATTAAATTACTTTCTGGGATACTTATTTTTACAGGCGTGTATTTTGTAAGCAAAAAAAAGACTGCTTAAATAGCAGCCTTTATTATTGAATTGGTTAGTGGTTATTTGTGATAGAATGTTTCATGTACGATGTAGTCGCCATCCCATTTTTGGACAGATACTTGTTCCATTTTAATGCGATTCCCATCTTGGAATGTTACATCCATCCAATTTTCGATTAGTACGACGCCGTTTTCTTCGTCAGAAGCCATGGATGTAATTCCTGCACCATGTACGTCTTTTACCATCGAAAGAAATTTTAATTCGTAAGCGCGATTTGCCTCTTTTCCTACACGTGGTTCTTCTCCTAATTCTTTCATTACCACATCTTCATGGTAATATTTTTCAAATGCATCCATTAATTGACCTGAGAATATCATGTCGTGAAGTGCTTGTGATTTTTGTTTGTATGTCATATAATTTAATTTGTTCACACAAATGTATGTTTAAACATCTAATTTTTCAAGATGCGAATGTTAAATTAAAAATATTTTTAGAATAAATTACACATTAGCTGTTTTGTGATCCAAAAAGGAGGGATTCAATCACCTTCGAATACCATGCATGTTCTAGTTTCAGAACATTTTTAGCAACCGTTTCTGCATTTTCATTTGGTTGTACATCTATCTTTTTTTGTAATAGGATAGTACCTTCATCGTAATGCTCATTTACAAAATGAATGGTGATACCTGTTTCTTTTTCATGATTTGCAACGACAGCCTCATGTACATAATGGCCATACATGCCTTTGCCACCATAGGCAGGTAAAAGTGCAGGATGAATATTGATTATTTTAAATGGAAAATGAGTTACTAAATTGGAAGGTATTTTCCATAAAAAACCTGCCAATACCAATAAATCTGGTTTTATTAAATCGAGTGTATCTATAAAAATAGGAGACTGGAAATGTTCTTTATCTACTAATAATAAATCAATGTTGTGTTGTTTTGCAATATCAATGACACCAGCTTTTGAATTGTTTGTAACAATCAGCGGAAACTCAATATGATGATTGTTTTTAAAGTAAGCAAGTATTGCCGCAACATTACTACCACCACCAGAAGCAAATAGTATTACTTTCTTAACTTGTTGATCCATGTTACAAAAATAGAGTTTTAAAGGTTATATAAATCATGAATTAATCTAAAATTGTATAAGCAATGGAATTTGGGTAGTGGAGTTTTTTATTCACTAAATAATATGTTATAATTAAATCATATTGCCTCAGAGTTTCCTACATCATTCAATTAATAGCTACATTTGCTCAATGGAATTTAGACCGAGTCGATTTGAAATTATTCCACCGATAGTCAAAAACATTTTGATTATCAATGTGTTGGTATTTTTAGCGACCATAGTACTTGGAAAGCAGGGGATTGATTTGTCAGAACATCTTGCCTTATATCATTGGAGTTCAGACAAATTCAAGATATGGCAATTTATAACTCATATGTTTATGCATGGCAATGTATCTGGACCCAATCCCGATTATGAAGGTGGATTCATGCATCTGTTTTCAAACATGTTTGCATTATGGATGTTTGGTGCCATACTCGAAAATTATTTTGGACCAAAACGCTTTCTTGCTTTCTACTTATTGTGCGGTGTTGGCGCAGCATTGATTCATTTAGGGGTATATAGTTATGAACTCAATGTAATCCATGATGCAGTTGCTCGTTTTCAATTAAATCCGACTTACAAAGAATACACTTCTTTTTTATCTCAAAATCATATTTCTATTTATTCGGAATATGGGCAAAATTTTTATGGATTAAAAGATGCTTGGACAGAAAGTCCTATGGATGATGCCTTCGGAAGAACTGCGTCTACATTATTAGGCAAGTATCAACAATTGTATGTAAATCAAGGAACTGTAGGTGCCTCGGGTGCCATCTTTGGAATTTTATTTGCATTTGGATATTTGTTCCCTAATACCATGATTTATCTTTATTTCTTTTTTCCCATGAAGGCAAAGTATTTTGTTGCTTTGTATGCATTGTTTGAATTGTATGCAGGAGTTAAGAATACAGCAGGTGATAATGTTGCTCATTTTGCTCATTTGGGCGGAATGGTCATTGCGTTTATTGTAATCAAAATCTGGAATAAAACAAATCGTAAAAATTTCTACTAATGAGTGTGTTTAATAAAAAATCAATTTTTTTATCAGTATCGAAAAGTGATGTTATCAAAATCGCAGTCATTACGTCCTTGACTTTTGTAATTCTTCATTTTATACGTATTACTTTGTTGATGGGTGAAGAGGATACTACTTTTTTCTATACGATGCTTTGGAATAAAGTATGCTTGCCACCTACATTACATGAACTTCTTTATCAGCCTTGGAGTTTAATCACTTATATGTTTACCGATATGAGTTTTACACGCATACTAGGTAATATGATATGGCTTTGGATTTTTGGCATGGTGATTGAAGACCTAAAAGGAAACTATCGCATTTTACCTATCTATCTGATTGGTGGTATGTTTGGTGGATTTTTAATGGTCGTATTCAATACATACTCAACTCATCCTTTTACAACCTTTTATGCAGGTGGTATGGCTTCCTTATTAGCTGTTGCAGTAGCTTCATTGTTGTATAAGCCTACATATAAATTTTGGTTTTTTGGTTCTTTAAGTGTGCCCATTTGGTTATTGGTACTTATTTTCATTGCACTTAATACCATTACAATAAATACACATACATGGCCGTTTTTATTCTTGATGCTAGGTGGTATTTTAACTGGTGTGTTATATAATTATGGACTTACATCTTTTTTCGAATGGTGTACTATTCAATTTAAACGATTTGGAAATTTTTTCAACAACAATGAAAATTTTGTTTTGAAAAAAGAAAATAAGCTAAGAGTATATACCAATGAGAATATTCCATATAGAACGATACATGCTGACTCTAAACGAATTGATGATATACTGGATAAAATAAATGAAAAAGGAATGAACTCCCTTACAGAAAATGAAAAGAAAATATTAAATGAATACAGTAAAAAGTAAATTATTGCATTGAGAAATTTTGTAAAATATGCATTGTTATTCCTGAATTTCCTTTCAGCATTATTGTTGTTGCTAGGTCGTTTCATTCCGTCTATCAATCCATTCGAACAAAGTTTTATTGGAATTCTAGCATATATAATTCCTGTTTTAGCAGTTATTAATATTGCATTTTTAATTTTTTGGTTGATAGCCCGAAAGTATTACTTTGGAATAGTTTCATTAATAGCAATAGCATTTACATGGAACATATGGAGTGTCTATGTCGGAGGAAATATATTGTCAAAGCAAGATTTTACAAAAGACTCAACTCGCTTTTCTTTAATGACGTACAATGTAAGATTACTTGATTTGTATAATTGGAGTGGTAAAAAAAATACTCGCTCTGAAATAATTGATTTCTTTAAGACTCAAAATTCAGATGTATTATGCTTACAGGAGTTTTATACTGGCAATGATAGTATGGGGTTTGATAATATCAATGCAATTAAATACGCCTGCGATTATCCATACGTATCGATGTGTGATGTCAATGTCAATAAACGTGGACGATGGGGAAGTGTATTGTTTTCCAAAATGCCCATCATTCAATCCATTAATCATGATATAGATGTAAAGGGAAGTAATCAGTTACAACAGGTTGATCTTTTAGTCAACAATGATGACACTGTCAGTATATTTAATATACATTTAAAATCAAATCGTTTTTCTTCTAAAGAATCAGAATTGGTAGGGAAAACCGAAATTCCAACCTTGGATGATACTACTATAAGTAGAACCAAAAAAATATATGACAAGGTATTGAATAATACAATCAGTAGAGGCTTAGAAGCTGAACTAGTATCAAATGTTATTCAACATAATTTGCATAAAACAATTGTATGTGGTGATTTGAATGATATAGCTAGTTCGTATGTATATTTCAAAATGAGAACAAATCTCAATGATGCATTTCTTGAAAAAGGAAAAGGACTTGGCGCAACCTATGCAGGTGCTATTCCTTTATTGAGAATTGATTATTTGTTTTTTTCTAAAGCGCTCAAGTTACATGGGTTTAGTACCATGCATGTCAACTATTCGGATCATTACCCTTTAAAGGCTAGCTTTAGTTTAAACTAATTTACTCAGAATCCAACCGAGTTACTTTATTGATGCCTTCAAGTTTCTCTAATCGTTTGCTTAGTTCATCCAATTCTTCTTTGTGATTGACATAGACCATTATCTTCCCTTCAAACAAGCCATCTTTGGAATCAATACTCATGCTTCGCATATTCATTTTTAACTCGCCCGAAACTACATTGGTGATTTTGTGAATCACACCCACATCATCTATACCATTTATAATCACACCTGTCAACAAAGAAATTTCTTTGTTTTTGGCCCACTTAGCTTTCACTACTCGATGTCCATAGTTGGCAAGTAACGTTGCAGCATTAGGGCAATTGGTTCGATGTATTTTAAGGCCTTCTCCTGTAGTTACAAATCCAAATACATCATCACCAGGAATTGGCTGACAACAGTTAGCCAATTTGTATTGAATCTTATCACTATTCTCTCCAAAAATGATCAATTCATAGCCTTTGCCTGGCATTTGTTTATTAAGATCATGATCAAAATCTTCTTTTACAATTTCCTTTCTTTCTTCGTCAATCGGTGGAAGCAATTTGTCACCTACGATACGCATTTTTGATAAATCCTTGATATCAAAGGAATGTATCGCAATGGCATAATATAAATCGGTCGGAGAGGGGTATTTGAAAAATGAACATATTTCATTAATCACAGATGAATTATTGGATATCTTTAAATTATCCAATTTTCTAAACAATAGATCTTTTCCATCCATTGCGATTATTCTCTTCTCTTCCTTGAGATAGTATTTAATTCTAGATTTTGCTTTTGCTGTTACTACAAACTTTAACCAATCTTCATTGGGCTTTTGTTTTTTGGAAGTAATGATTTCTATTTGATCGGCATTTTTCAATACATGACTTATAGGGACAAGTTTGTAATTGACCTTTGCACCTATACATTGTTTGCCCAATTCAGAATGGATGTCAAAAGCAAAATCTAAGGCAGTTGCTCCTACAGGAAGTAATCTCATATCACCTTCAGGTGTATATGTATATATTTCATCATTGAAAATATCTCGTTTTAAATCATGAATGAAATCCATCGCATTGCTATCTGGATTTTGTAATAGCTCTCGGATATGTTTTAACCAATCATCCAATTTTGATTCCTGACTTGCATTGCCGTCTTTATATTTCCAATGAGCAGCCAATCCTTTTTCGGCTATTTCATTCATACGTTCAGTACGTATTTGCACCTCTACCCAGCGCCCTTCGGGTCCCATTACAGTGGTATGCAATGCTTCATATCCATTGCTTTTTGGAGCACTTACCCAATCGCGTAATCGTTCTAGACTATGTTGATAGTGATTGGTAATGATTGAAAAAACTTTCCAACAATCTTCTTTTTCATTTTGAGTTTTCAGGATAATTCGAATAGCAAACAAATCGTAGACTTCTTCAAACGTAACGTGTTTAGTTTTTATTTTATTCCAAATGGAAGAGATTGATTTTGGTCTGCCAAATATTTCAAATTGAAATTGATTTCGTTCAAGCTCATCTTTGATTGGTTTAATAAATTCATTGATATACCTCGTACGATCTCTTTTTGTTTCACGTAGTTTTTGTGAAATATCTTCATACACTTCTTTCTCTGTAAATTTCAACGACAAATCTTCCAATTCAGATTTGATTTCATACAAACCCAATCGTGTAGCTAATGGTGCATATAGGAAAGAAGTTTCAGATGATATCTTCAGTTGTTTATCTCGACTCATACTATCGAGTGTGCGCATATTGTGTAGTCGATCTGCGATTTTTATTAATATCACCCGTGGGTCGTCGGCTAAGGTGAGTAATATCTTTTTGAAATTTTCTGCTTGCTGAGTGGTATCTTTCGACTCTACTACATTAGATATTTTGGTAAGCCCTTCTACTATCTTGGCACACGTACTACCAAATTCCATTTCAATCTCCTTCAATGTAACTTCTGTATCTTCTACTGTATCGTGAAGTAAAGCACATATTACAGAAGTTACACCTAATGCAATTTCTTCAACAACAATTTTTGCAACAGCCAATGGATGAAGAATATATGGTTCACCCGATTTTCGACGCATATGCTTGTGAGCCTCCGCCGATATTTCAAATGCTCTCCGTACCAGTTTTTTGTCACCTTTTTTAAGCCGAAGTTTCAAGGCACGTAACAGCGATCGATACTCTCGTAAAATAAGTTTTTTCTCTTCTTCCTCAGTTAAATTATATGTATCAGTAATAACCATGTATCAATAAATCGTAAAGTAAATATACATCAGAAAATACATTTGTAATATTGCTTTTAGCAATAGTGTAAATAATTAATCAATCTGTGTATATTTACTTCGATGAAACTTTTCGTAGTACCCACACCTATAGGTAATCTGCAAGATATCACATTGCGTGCGTTAGATACCCTTAAACAGGTAGATGTAATTCTTGCTGAAGATACACGTACTTCATCTGTCTTATTAAATCATTTCCAAATCAGTAAGCCTGTATGGAGCTACCACATGCACAATGAGCATAAGGTACTCGATCGATTAATCGAAGAAATGCAATCGGGCAAAACCATAGCCTTGATTACAGATGCAGGTACTCCGGCTATATCAGATCCTGGATTTTTACTGATACGTGCCTGCATTCAACATGAAATTCCTGTAGAATGTTTACCAGGCGCTACTGCATTTGTACCTGCATTGGTTGATAGTGGCTTTCCTATCAATCGATTTGTATACGAAGGTTTTTTACCATTGAAAAAAGGACGACATACGATGTTGACACAATGGCAATCGGAAGATCGTACAATTGTGTTTTATGAAAGTCCTCATAGATTGGTAAAATGTTTGAAAGAATTAGCAACTTATCTAGGAGAAGAACGTGAGGTATGTGTGTGTCGTGAATTGTCTAAAAAATTTGAAGAACATAAACACGGTAAAGCCTTGGATGTAGCTGCATACTATGAAGCACATCCTCCCAAAGGTGAAATAGTAATTGTAATAAAAGGGAAGGGTTAATGGTTAATTATTAATGGTTAATTTTCAATTATTAATTATAAAGAATGAATTGCCGATTGAAACTAATAAATAATTGATTCATTAGGTCTTGATAATAATTAACAATTAATAATTAACAATATCTGTCATCAGTCATTCCGAGGACTTCCTTCATAGTATACAATCCTTTTTTATTGGCTAAAAACTCAGCTGCTAATAATGCACCACTCGCAAATCCAATTCTGGAATGTGCGGTGTGAGTTATCGTGATATCATCAATCTCGGAATGATACGTAATTGCATGTGTGCCAGGTGCTGGGTCAATTCGTTTAGAAATGATAGATAACTCATCCTGCTTAGAATCTGCTGAATTTACCCATGTTTTTTTTGAAGGATAATTTTTCAATATGCCTTCTGCTAAAGTCACAGCGGTGCCACTAGGGGCATCTTTTTTTTGAGTATGATGAATCTCTTCCATACTTACATTGTATGCTTCATATTTACTCATTAACTGAGCTACATATTCATTGATTTGAAAAAATAGATTTACCCCTACACTAAAATTACTTGCATATAAAAAAGCTGTGTTTTTTGCAATACAAATGTCTTGTGCTTCTTTTAAATGTTGAAGCCAAGCTGTTGTGCCACATACAGTAGGTATGCCTGCATTCAAGCATTTTGTAACATTTTCAAATGCAGCTTCAGGCGACGTGAATTCAATGCAAACATCTGCTTTTTGTAAGTTAGTATCATTGAATTCAATGAGATTATCTTGACCAATTTTTAATACTATTTCATGTCCTTTTTGTATGGCTAATTCTTCAATGGTTTTTCCCATTTTTCCATAACCGATGAGTGCTATTTTCATAAGAAAAAATTTATTTTAACGCAAATGCAATTTTAAATCCAGGTTGTCGTCGATCATTAATAAAAGGCATAGCACGCAGACTGATGTCCTTACTCATATCAAATGTTTTAAGATGTGCAGATATGTATGCATCGAGAATATTGATTAAGTAGGCTACTGAACCTGCGATAGCAGTATACTCTGTATATTTTCGATAGCCTTTACGAAGTGTATTAATATCGTCAGTCGTATAGATAGTGATTGTATCAGTGGTTGAAGGATCTGAATCGATACGACCTAAATAGATCTTTTGATAGTATTGATATTTTTTTACATTGCTAATCATAAATCCTGTTACGGCGCCAAAGCCAGCATATACAATAATTGCTTTCCAATATTGTTTATTGTATATTTGACCAAGGCCAGGTATTAACGCAGAATAAAATCCAGCACGTTTTGGTGATTGAATTTTTGCATTGAATCGAAATATAGAATCAGGAAATGAAGAGGCTGTTGATTGGAGATTATTAGTTGCAGTATTTTTATTTATAGAAGTGTCTTTGCTTTGTGCACTAACATTCAATGTCAAATAAAAAAACGAAACAATGAAAAAAATTGCTTGAATACTTCTTTTATTATAAACCAAACCAATTAAAGTCATGGGAAATAATTACAAATTCATTTTATCAAGAATGCGTTCTAAATCATTGTCATTGTAAAATTCAAGTACAATAGTTCCTTTACCATTCTTTTTACGATCAAGTTTTACTTTGGTAGAAAGGTGAGAAGCTATTTGATCTTCAATGCGTTTATAAGCAGTAGGGAGTTCATTACTCTTGGCAGCTTTTGGTGTGCTTCCTTGTTTTTGAGTACCTATTTGTTTAATCAATTCTTCGGTAGCTCTTACAGATAATTGCTTTTCGATAATCTCTTTTGCAACAAATAATTGTTGTTCGATATGTTCTAACCCTACTAATGCTCTTGCATGCCCCATTGTAAGTTCTTTGTTGCGAACAGACACTTGAATAGATGGAGGTAATTTCAATAATCGAATGTAGTTAGTGACTGTACTACGTTCTTTTTTCATACGATCGGCTACTTCCTCTTGTGTAAGATTACACTCACTCATGAGTCGCTTGTATGCAAGGCCAATTTCAATTGCATTTAAATTTTCACGTTGAAGATTTTCAATCAAGCCCATTTCCAAAATCTCTTGGTCATTGGCTATTCGTACATAAGCAGGAATATCTGTCAAGCCAGCCATTTGCGATGCTTTGAAACGGCGCTCGCCCGATATAAGTTGAAATTTTTTATTGGCTAATTTGACAACCGTTATCGGTTGAATAATATCATGTAACTTGATAGATTCGGCTAGTTCTTTTAACGGAGCTTCATCGAATGTACGACGAGGTTGTTTTGGATTCACCTCAATCATATTGAGTGGTATACGAGTGATACTACCAACAAGTACTTCTTCAGGGTCAGGTATAGCTTTGCTAAACGAATTGACTTCATCTTTGATATTGCCCAGCAACGCGCCGATGCCTTTACCAATTTGTGCTTTCGAGTTGGGTTTATTGCTCATTCTCTTCTATTTCAAAGGTTTTATCAATATTTTTAATTTTAGTCAGGTCATTGCGTTGCAAAATCTCTTTGGCTAAATTGAGATAATTCAATGCACCTGTACATTCGGCATCATACAATAATACAGGTTTGCCTAGACTTGGGGCTTCACCTAAACGTGTATTTCGGTGTATAATAGTGTGAAAAACTGAATCTTCAAAATGGTTTTTAACTTCTTCTACTACTTGATTTGATAAGCGCAATCGACCGTCGTACATCGTCATCAGAATTCCTTCAATAGCCAATTTTTGATTCAAACGGGATTGAACTATTTTTACAGTATTGAGTAATTTGCCTAATCCTTCCAACGCAAAAAATTCACATTGAACAGGAATAATGACACTATCGCTTGCAGTTAGGGCATTGACAGTAATCAAGCCTAATGAAGGTGAGCAATCGATAATAACAAAGTCATATTCGTCTCGTACATCATGCAACACTTGTTCCAGCTTTTTTTCACGATTTGGATGATTAATCAATTCTATTTCAGCACCTACAAGGTCCAAATGCGAAGGGAGTAAGTAAAGATTTGGAGTTTCAGTTTCTAAAATGACCTGTTTTACAGGAGTGTCATTGACTAGGCAGTCATAAACACTTAATTGAATATTACGTAAATCAAAACCATTGCCTGTAGTGGCATTGGCCTGCGGATCAGCATCTATCAATAATGTTTTGTAATCTAATACGGCCAAACTGCACGCTAGGTTTATAGCGGTAGTGGTTTTGCCGACACCACCTTTTTGATTTGCTATTGCTATTATTTTTCCCATCAGCTACAAAAATGCTATTTATTAATGGTAAAATAAATTTTTTTTATACACCGCTGTGTGAATCAAGTGAAACTTAACATTCCTATATGCTATAGATCTATTTATTAGATTTGTTTTCATTGTTATTTATCTAAATTATACTGAATGAATTATTTTTTTTAACTTAGTGAGCTATGAATTTAGACTTCTTTTCACATCAATCAGCATATTATGCAAAGTATCGGCCTACATATCCAAAGGAGCTATATGATTTTGTAAATTCATTAGTTATTGATAAAAATCTGGTTTGGGATGTAGCTACAGGAAATGGACAAGCAGCCATACATTTAACTGATTATTTTCAACGTGTTTATGCAACTGATTTAAGTCAGCAGCAATTAAGCAATGCAACGCAAAAAAGTAATGTTGAATATCGTCTTGAACATGCAGAGAAGTGCAGTTTGCTTGATGAAACAGTAGATTTAATTACAGTCGCTACAGCTATTCATTGGTTTGATTTAGATGGATTTTACAAGCAAGTAAAAAGGGTATTGAAGCCAGAGGGTATATTATTTGCATGGAGTTATGGTGGTTGTAAAATCAACACAGAAATTGATCGCGTTATTGATTATTTCAATTTCGAATATCTCTATGACTACTGGCATGAAGGAGCCAAAATGAATTGGAATGATAAATATAGGTCTTTACCTATGCCATATCCATTAGTAGAAACACCTACGTTTGTAGCAAAGGCAGACTATACGTTGCAAGAAGTGATGAATTATATGTACAGTTGGAGTGGAGTACAAGAGTATATCAAACAAGAAGGGAAGAACCCTCTATTGGATATCAAAAATGAATTATTAGCAGTTTGGGGAGACGAAGCAGAAAAGAAAGAGGTCAATTGGTATTTGCATAGCAAATGCTGTAGAAAACCCTTAGATTAATTATAAACCTTTACCACACATACAAAAGGCTGTATCTTCCGTACTTGAGCAGCACGTGTCATACCGGTGATCTCATTGGATTGAATTTCAACTGAAGAAAAATCTTTAGGTAATTGTTTGAAAAGATTCAATAATGATTTAGATTTAATGGCAAAGGTGATACCTTCAGATTGGGATTGTTTGCCTGATATTACACCCAATACATTGCCGGTCTCATCAACTATAGGAGCACCACTTACACCAGGTACAGAAGGTAATTCTAATTGATAACGAGCAGTATCTCCATCAAACCCTGTGGTAGAACTTATATAGCCTTCGTTGTACACGATATCATTTTTAGGAAAACCCAATGAATAAACTCGCTGAGCAATACTGCCATTTGATTTTCGAATAGAGTATGGGATTTTACCTTCAAAGGCAAAGCCCTCTTCATTAATTTTAAGTATTGCTAAGTCATTGTCTGGGTCTGTTGCTACTACTTCGCTTTGATGGCCAACATTATCAGCCGTGAAAACAAATATTTTCTTGTACCCTTCTATAACATGTAAGTTTGTAACTAAATAACCATTTTTATTAATTGCAAATCCTGTACCTGAATATTTAGCTGATTCGTCTGGAACCGGTATCACATTCTTTTTTACAATGGCAACTTCATTATTAATTTTTTTCTGATCTTGCTTGATATTATCAATGGCTTTGTTGAGCATTTGATAATGAGCATTGTTATCTTTCTTATATACATTACGTGCTACCATAAAAGTTAGCATGGATGCGACAAATGCTACACTAGCTGCAACAGAGGCTGTTCGCCAGTATTTATTTACATTTAATTTCAGTTGATTGAATATAACTTGTGTATGACTACGAGAATTGTGATGTAAATGATGTAACGAAGCATGAATAAAATCACGACTTTGCATATGATCAAAGGACAATAATAAGGTTTGATATTCTTCTACTGCATTTTTTAGTGCAGGGTTTTGTTCCATTTCTAGTTCAAAATAATGTTTCTCTTTCTCATCCATGAGATCGAGACAGTATTTTTCAATTAGTTCGTATGTGTCAAATGATCCGTTCATTTTTCTTTTGTTGTTCGTTTTCGTTAAAAAACAATTTACGTATTCTATTCAGGCATTTATATTTCTGTGTTTTGGCATTTTCGGGATTTGTGTATCCAAATTCTTCGGCGATTTCGTTCATGCTTTTATTTTGAACATAAAAAGCTTTCAAAATACTATTACATGGTTCGCCTATTTGTTCGAAACAAGCTGTAAGCTTTGATACATTTTTTTCAAATTCTGCAAACCTACTAACATCATCTTCTACAGCTACTTGGTAATCTACATCGTCATGCAGTATAGTAAATGATTGCCGTTTCTTATTACTGAGTTTACGCATCCAAATGTGCTTTGCTATAGAAGTAAGATAGGTATTGAGTTTGCAGGAAAGTTCTAAATCATTGGCTTTTGCTTTTTCGTATAAAATAGTCATACTATCTTGAAAAACATCATAAGCCTCTTCTATAGAGCCATTCATCTTAAAAACCATTTTTTCAATTGTAGGGTAATTGGTTTTGTAAATGAAATTGATAGCTTTAGAATCTCCGATTGCCAAAGAACGAATTAACGCTTCATCATCCTGAAATAATAGTGAATTGTTGCTCATTAATCCGATTTAGCCATTTAGGTAACCCAAAAGTCCAACATTTATTTCAAATTTTTTTAAAAATAATACGAGTTTAGATAATAATTAAGGTTTGAACAAAAAGTTTTAAAAAATATTTTAATCTAAATGCAATGAAATCAATGATATAAACATAGTGAAAATAAATATATAAAAAATATGGGTTACCTTTTTCTCATTTTGGTATTAATAGTCAAACAATAAAAATTTAAAAAATGAAAAACTTAGTAAAAATTTCTCTATTTGCTTTGGCATTAGGATTCTTCGCTTCTTGCGGTGAAAAAACTGAATCAACTGAATCAACAACTCCAGCTGCTACAGAAACTCCAGCTCCAGCTGCTACAGAAACTCCAGCTCCAGCTACAACTCCAGCTGACACAACTGCTGCAACTACACCTGCTGCTGCAACTACACCAGCTCCTGCTGCTGATACAACTAAAGCTGCTCACTAATTGTGAGTCTGTAAGTCAAAAAGTAACAAAAATCCGCTCTCAGAGCGGATTTTTTGTTTAAAAGTAAGCAAGTTTATTTTTTTTATTCAAAAAAGAAATTACCTTTGCACCCCGATTAATCAGCTGCTCATTCATTTGAGTATCCAACTTTAGTTGCTGATGACCGGTTTAATTCATTTTTAAAACAAACTAAAAAACATGAACAGTTACGAACTGATGGTGATTTTTACTCCTGTATTATCCAATGAGGAGTTTAAGGTAGCCACAAAAAATCTCAAAAAATTTATCACCGACAATGAAGGTGAAATCGTTGGAGAAGACACATGGGGACTTCGTTCTTTTGCTTATCCAATTGACAAGAAAACAACAGGATTGTATTACATTATGGAATATCAAGCTGCAGGAACGTTGAATTCTAAATTTACAATTCAAATGAATCGCGATGAGTCAATCATGCGATTTATGATTACTGCCTTAGATAAACATGCAGTTGCTTACAACGCACGTAAACGCAGTGGTGAAAAAACAGTGAAACCAAATTCAGTAACCGAAAAACAAGATTCATAAGTCATGGCAAAATCAGATATAAAATACTTAACTACCAACAGAGTAGAAGTACGTGAAAAGAAATATTGTCGTTTCAAAAAAATGGGTATTCATTATATTGATTATAAAGATCCTGAGTTTTTGAAAAGATTCTTGAACGATCAAGGTAAAATTTTGCCACGTCGTATCACAGGTAACTCAATGAAATATCAACGTAGAGTAGCTCAGGCAATCAAAAAATGCCGTCAAATGGCTATTTTACCATTCGTAACTGACCTTTTAAAATAACGAAGAACCATGCAAGTAATATTAATTAAAGATATAGACAATTTGGGAGCTGCTCAAGAAGTAGTAAATGTACGTCCGGGTTATGCCCGCAATTATTTGATCCCACACAAATTTGCCATAGAGGCTTCTTCTTCTAACTTAAAAATTGCCGGTGAAAAAGGCAAGGTAAAAGCTAAAAAAGAAGCAGCTTTATTGAGTGAAATTACAAAAGTAACTGATGTATTGAAAGCTTCACCTATAACTGTAGGTGCTAAGACAGGTACTTCAGGTAAAATATTTGGTTCAGTTACACCAATTCAAATTGCTCGTGCAATACGTGAGCAAAAAGGATATGAAATCGATCGTAAACGTATTTCTATTGTAGAAGAGGTAAAAGAATTGGGAACTTACAAAGCAACCATTGATTTTGGAAATAGTAATATTATCGAAATCGATTTTGAAGTAGTAGGCGAATAGAGTTTATTTAAATGTTTAATTAAATCCCGATTTTTATAATCGGGATTTTTTTTTGTATATATTTACAATACATTTTTTACCTTAGTTGTATGAAAATTATTTGCGTATTAAAAAAATATACAATGATCAAAAATTTGATTGTTAGATGTGCATTACTAGTTTTAGTATTATTGACCACTGATTTGTTTGCACAAACACCTCAGTTTTACAACAATAACAATGCACCTACAGGAGCCAACTCCTTTCCGTTGAATACCACTACTTCAAATCAAGTACAATGGTTGTATGGCCCTAACTTGTTTAATAGTATGGGGCAAACTGGAACTCCAGCTTACAATGGTTTAATTACAACAATTTATTTTAGATGCCCTACAGTGAATGCTGCAGCAACCTATACTAATTTCACCTTGTCACTTGCCCAAAATATGGGAACAACTACTAGTTTTGCAAGTGGAACCTATATTACAGGTTTAACGCAAGTTTTATACCAGCCCTCATTTTCATTGACAGGTATTGTTGCGAACACATGGTATGCTATTCCACTAGCAACTCCTTTTCTATATGATCCTACTTTGTCGCTTGTTTGGGAAATGAAGGTTTCGGCTGGAACTGGTAATACAATTGCACAAGTCAATAATGCCGGTTTAAATCAGCGAATATGGGGCTTGTATGGCAATGCTACTGGAACCACAGGAACGGCCTTAGCTGATTTTGGATTTGATTTGGCACCCAATACTCCATGTACTGGTGTGCCAGTTTTGGGAACAATTAATTCGGGTAATATGACCTTATGTCCAGGGGCAATAAGCACCTTAGGACTCACTGGCGCAGCACTTGTAGCTAATATGACTTATCAATGGCAGCAATCAAATAATGGAGGCGTGACATGGGTTAATGCAATTGGAGGAGTCGGAGCAACCAATCAGGTTTATCAAACGCCCGCTTTATTAACCACTACTATGTACCGAATGTATGGAATATGTGCAAATAGTGGACTGAGTGATACTACAGCACCTATTACTATTACAATCAATTCGCCCAACTATGCTTCATTGCCTTATCAGCAAAGTTTTGAAACTTGGGTAAATTACTGTAATATCAAAGACATTCCTGCCGATTTAAATGGTAATTTTTGGACAAACTCTCCAAATACTGGAAATAATTCATGGCGTAGAAATGATGAAGGAAATACAGGTGCTTGGACTAGCCCCAATTTATCCAGTTATATGCCTGCAGCTAGTAATGGAGTGAGTTCAGCTAGATTTCATTCTAGAAATACGGCTCTTACAGGAAACTTAGATTTGTATGTTGATTTGAGTCAAACATTGGGAACTAAAAGTGTTGTTTTTGATTTTATAAATAATAATTCTATTGGCGGATTTGATTATTTAGATGTCTCATTATCTACTGATGCTGGAGTAACATTTACCCCTATTGGTGCAGTCTATAATTCACCAGCGTGGCAAACATTTTCATTGAATCTGCCTTCAAATTCACCAACATCTATCATTCGATTTGCTGGAGTAGGTGATAATCAATTAGCAACTGGTAGCGATATGGGGCTCGACAATGTTTACGTATTGCCTGCTTGTTCTGGCACGCCTAATTCTGGTCAAATAGCTGACTTAACACCTTGTCCAAATGTTCCTTTTACGTTATCCTTGGTAAATAATACCATGGCAGGTAGCTTGACATATACATGGGAAAGTGCACCAACTGCAGCAGGGCCATGGACGTTGGTAAATATTACAGCAGGACCATCCGTGTCAACTCAAATTCCTTCGGCTACCTATTTTAGATGTCGAGTAAATTGCCCTTTGAGTGGAATGCAGGATACAACTCCAGTTAAATTAATTGATATGGGTTCGTTCTATTTTTGTTATTGTCAATCACAATCAACCACCTTAAATATTTTTCAAAACATTGGAAATGTAACGTTGTTTGATATTCAGAACAATAATTTAATTAACAATGGTAATGCATTGCCATTATTGAATAATTTAAGTGCATTGAATTATTATTCATCTTTCTTTGCAATTCCAACACCCAATATTTATAGAGATTCGAATTACGCAATGCAAGTGACTTGTTTCTCTCAAGTAGCAACATTTAGCAATGGATATTCAAAAGTATTTATTGATTATAATCGAGATGGTGTATATGATCCTGTAGCAGAACTTGTTATAAGTGGGGTATTGAATGCGCCAAGTAATCAACTATTAAGTGCGTTTACCGTTCCTTCAAATGCTCAATATGGTCTTACTGGAATGCGTATAGTTTATCAAGTTGGAGGAAGTGCAGCTTCCGTAGGGCCATGTGGTACATACGTAAATGGCGAAACAGAAGATTATATTGTAAACATATCATTACCACCATGCAATACACCCCCAAATGCTGGGATAGCATATATAAGTGACACGATTACCTGCCCTGGTTACTCAGTCTTCATGATTGATACTACACACGATTTGATTTTCAATGGACTTACATTTAATTGGCAATATTCTAATGATGGGATTAATTATTTTGATATTCCATTGGCAACATTGGACACCTTAACCTATACAGTGAATGCAACTACTTGGTTTAGATATCGTACTACTTGTAATGGTGTTTCTGATGCCTATTCTAACGTTTTAAAAGTAACCATGAGTCCTCCATATGCTTGTTATGGAAATAGTCAAGCTACAGGCGGAGTTTTAGATACAAGTGATATAGGCGCATTTATCATTTCAGATATGCAAACAAGTAATCCTATCTATTCATTTATAACTGGTGGACCTCATTTAATCAATCCGAGTGCCATTAAAAAACGTACTGATTATACTGGATTTGGTCCAATGGATTTATATGTTGATAGTTTGTATAAATTTTCAGTTTACCATATTATGAAAGGTGCTGTTCATTCAGATGCTAGAGTAACTATGTTTATTGATTATAATAATAATAAATTGTATGATATTCCATCAGAAAGAGTATTTACAGGTACAGCAGATGCAAATAATTTTTATTTAATAGGACAACTATTAACTCCATCTACACCTGCATTGAGTGTTCCTACAGGATTAAGACTAATATTAAATAATGACGTAAATTCAAATCCGTCATCAGATAATGCAGTAGGAACTTATACTTCAGGAGAAACAGAGGATTATTTAGTAAGATTCAAATTAAAGCTTTTTAATCCAAGTCAAACTAATGAATTTTCATTCATCAATAATGTTGAAGTATATCCTAACCCAGCAAGTTCAACATTATATGTTGGTTATAATTTAAATGAATTGTCTAACATAGAAATTTCAATTATGGATATCCTTGGAAGTCAGCTGTATAAACAAAGTTATATTAATTTAAATGGCAATATAGTCAATGAAATAGATGTAAGCTCATTACCTACTGGTAATTATTTATTGAAAATTAAAACAAAAGAAGGGTCATTTGTAAGGAAAATTTCTATAGATTAGTAAAGTACCTTTTGAAAATTAAAACAAAACAACAAAAAAAAAACATATAAAATTGTTTGAAAAGAAAAGAATTTATATATTTGTGCCGTATATAAAAAACTAAAATCAATTATTACTCAATTAAAATTTAATTTATGCTAAGCAAAAAGTACACATTAGTAGCAGGGTTATTAGCCTTGTTCTCAACCACAGCCCTTCAGGCTCAGGATAATGGTATGTATCGCGGAGGGAACTACAATGTTCTTGATACATCATTAATTCCTGCTAACAGATTATCTCAGGCTAGAGATTTCGCGAACAATCAATATGATTTTCCTGCAAAACCACGTAACCAATGGGAAATTGGAATAAGTGGAGGTATGTTAAATGTATCTGGAGACGTTCGTTCAAAAACTATTTTCAATGGTGCAATTAAGCCTCTAAACACGCTTGGTTGGGGATTGTCTGTACGTAAAGCTTGGGGTTATGTAATTTCTACTCGTTTGCAATTCAATCATGGTTCTGCTTCTGGATATAATCATCAGGCAGCAACTGGATATTGGCAAAAAGCTGGTAACCCTTGGAATACTGCTGGTTACAATGACATGCCTGTTTATTATAACTACATGACTAGATTAACTGAACTTTCTTTGCAAGTTGTTGCTTCATTAAACAACATTAAGTATCATACAGCAAGAAGTAAAGTGAGTTATCATATATTTGCTGGTGTTGGAGGATTAAACTACAAATCATTTGTTGACGCATTGAATGGTAGCACTCGATACAGTTTTGGTTCAGTTCCTGTAGGTCCAACAACCCCTTGGGATACTCGTAAAGCAAATAATACTTTCTTGAAAGGTTTCTTTGATGGAACTTACGAAACAGAAGGTGAAAGACACAACAATAGAAATGTATTCGGAACAAACAGTACACTTAGAGCTATTGGAAACTTCGGTGCTGGAGCTCAATTTAGACTTAGTAAAGTTGTATCACTTCAAATAGAAGACAAAATTACTTGGACTGGTGATGATTTAATTGATGGTCAACGTTGGCAAGAAAGACAAATCACTTCAAGTGGTTTGCCAGTAACTTCTGCTATGACACGCGATATGGATAACATCAATTATTTCTCAGTTGGTTTGAACTTTAACTTAGGTGCAAATGCAGTATCTCCATTATGGTGGATGAATCCAAACGATTATGCATACAACGCTCTTAAATCTAAATCTGCACCAGATACTAAATGTGATAAAGATGCTGATGGTGATGGAATCTCTGATTGTTTTGATCGTTGCCCTAACACTCCAGGTGGTGTAAGCGTTGATTCTCATGGTTGTCCATTCGATACAGATGGTGACGGTGTAGCTGATTACAAAGACAAACAATTAATCACTCCTACAGAATGTCAACCTGTTGATGCTGATGGTGTGGGTCGTTGCCCAGATCCTGAGTGTTGCAAAAATCGACCTGTTGTAACTCCAGGTTGTGGTTCAATCTCTTCAGGTTCAATCAATTTCTCTGCAGGTTCTGCTAAATTAGCTTCTGGATCTATGTCTCAATTGAATAGCTTAGCTTCATCTATGAGAAGCAATCCAAATTGTAAAGCTGTTATCATTGGTAACGGTTCTGGTAGCAAAATCGAACAACAACGTTCATGGGATCGTGTAAATTCAGTTATCAACTACATGGTTGATAAACAAGGAATTGATCGTGATCGTTTTATATTCCAATATGGTAACTCAGGTGATGCTAACTCAGTAGAATATCGTTCTGCTGGAGCTGGTGAAGAAGGACCTTCAAACACTCCTCCTCCATTCCCTAACTTGAGAAGAAACTAGTACTTTTTGCCTTACAAATACAAAAAAAGTCCCGATTTTCGGGGCTTTTTTTATTTAAATAATTTAAGATTTTATTACTTAGGTTGTTGTAAAATGTGAAGAAAGTACTTGATAAATTAACTATTAAAATAATAAAAGTTATCTATTACATACTACCTTTGCATTCTTAAAATATACAAGCAATAATATGAACGTAAATGGATTTGTAGAAGAAATTGGCCATAATTTAGCTCAACTTCAGAAAGGGTATGATACACTTCAAAATATAGGAAAGGTTGAAGTAGGTACAACACCTAAAACATTAGTGTGGCAACGAGATAAAGTGAAATTATATCGTTATAATAGATCTACACCTGCAAAATGTAAAATTCCTGTATTGGTATCGTTTGCAATTATGAACCGTCATGATGTTCTTGATTTACAACCAGATCGCTCATTGATGAAGAAATTTCTAGATGAAGGGTTGGATATATATATCATGGATTGGGGCTATCCTAGTAAAGCAGATAGATACCTTAGCATGGAAGATTATATCGATGGATATATGAATGGTGCTGTTGACTTTATCAGAAAATCACACGGAATCCAGAAAATTAATAAAATGGGGATTTGCCAGGGTGGAACATTCTCTACAATTTATGCTGCATTGTATCCTGAAAAGATTAATTCTTTAACCGTTTATGTTGCCCCTTTTGATTTTACGACAGACAAATGTATGTTGTACAAATGGACTAAATACATTGATGTAGATACTATGGTTGATTCATTAGGTATTATTCCTGCTGATTTATTAAATGCAGGTTTTGGAATGTTAAAACCAAGCATGGATGTCGCTAAATATTTTGGTGTATTGGATAATTTGGATGATGAAGCTAAAACAATGAATTTCTTACGAATGGAATATTGGAAAGCTGATTGCCCTGATTTGGCTGGTGAAATGTATCGCAAATATATTAAAGACTTGTTCAGAGATAATAAATTAATCAAGGGTGAATTTGAATTAGGCGGACGATTGCTAGACTTGAAAAAAATAACCATGCCTTTCTTAAATATCTATGCAACAGAAGATACAATTATCCCTAATGAATCAACTATTGCAATAAACGCTAAAATAGGTTCAAAAGATAAAGAATTGTATGCGTTCCCAGGTGGTCATATTGGTGTATTTGTAGGAGGTCGTTCTCAAAAAGAATTAGGACCAAAAGTAGCCAAATGGGTAACGGATAGAAGTTAATAAAAATGGTTTAATATTAATAAAAGCAGGTAATAATTACCTGCTTTTTTATTTTTTCTTATAGATGTAATAACAGTGTTTTATGTAATCTAAATATTCATATTCTGATGCTGTTCTAAGAAATTCGCTACTTGGTCTAAATACATTCATGAATTCCTTAAGATCTTCACCTTCTAGATAGGTAATTCTAGAAACAAGTCGCTCATTGAATGTCATGTCGATATACTTTTCAGCTTCCCATTCAGCATACATTTTTTGGAAAGCCCATTCTTCTCGATTCTTTTTACTCAACATAGCCAATGGCATGCTTTGCATACTCATATCTTCTTGTTTTTCTTTACGAAGTACGATATCATATACTTGTCTGTAGCGTATACTATCTTTTTTGAAATCTAATGGCTTGCCCTTTATATCGACTTCACGAAGTTCGATAGGTACTTTTTTCATGACTAATTTGTAGTATGATGGTTCTTTTTCATTGGTAATGCGAATACGTATAGTCTGATAGCCTAACTTAGAAAATTCAATGAGTTCCCCTTTTTTGACATAGATAGAAAATAACCCATCGGCCTTGGATGTCATACCTTGAAGTGTATAGATGTTTCTAATATTTACATTTTCGAGTACCTGATTATTTGCAAAATCTTTTAACTCTCCTTGAATAATTGATTGTGCACTACCATCAAATGAATAAATGCAAATAAACAGAATAAAAGAAAATTTGATTAATCGAATCATAGAATAGTTTGTGAATTTACAACCCTATTTTTAATTGAGAATTATTTCACAAAGGTTTCACAGTTGAACTTACACTACAACATTAATCATTTTTCCTTTTACAAAAATAAATTTCTTGATAGGTTTGCCTTCCATCCATTTTATAACAATATCATTTTGTAATACCATAGCTTGTATTTCTTCTTGAGTAGCATTCAATGCAAATTCCATTTCTGTGCGCGCTTTGCCCTGAACTGCAACAGGATAACTGAATGTATTTTCAACTAGCAATGATTCATCTAATAAAGGAAATTGGGCATCTAAAATACTCTCTGTATTTCCAATCAATGACCATAATTCTTCGCTTAAATGAGGTGCAAATGGAACTAATGTAATTAGCAAAGGTTCTAGAATGGATCGCTTATGACAATTCAGTTGAGCCAATTCATTGGTAGCAATCATAAATTGGCTTACAGCTGTATTAAATGCAAACATTTCAATATCATGTTGTATTTTTTTTATGTGCTTATGCAATGTTTTTAATTCATCATTAGTAGCTATATCATTATTTATGATACAACCATTGGTTTCATCAACATACAAACGCCATAATTTTTTCAAAAAACGATGTACCCCTTCAATGCCTTTTGTATCCCAAGGTTTGCTTACATCGAGCGGACCAAGAAACATTTCATACATTCTAAATGTATCAGCACCGTATTGTTCTATAATGTCATCAGGATTGACTACATTATATTTTGATTTGGACATTTTTTCGACTGCATCAGAACAAATGAATTTATCATTCTCTAAAATAAACTCAGCATTTAAATAATCTGGTCGCCATAATTTAAATTTTTCAGTATCCAATTCATAACCATCTACAATATTTACATCAACATGAATTTGATCTGTTATATATTTATCTTTCAATCCATTAGAAACAAACTGATTCGTATTTTTTATTCTATGTACAAATCTTGAACTTCCCTGAATCATCCCTTGATTAATCAATTTCTTATAAGGTTCATCATAACTGATATACCCAAGGTCATGCAAAGTTTTGCACCACATACGCGAGTATAATAAATGTCCAACAGCATGTTCTGCTCCGCCTATATATACATCCACTTGATTCCAATAATCGCTGATATTTTTATTGCAAAACTCCTCAGTATTATGTGGATCCATATAGCGTAAGTAATACCAACTACTACCCGCATAGCCTGGCATTGTATCAGTTTCTCGAACGCCCTGTTTACTATTCACCCATTCTGTAGCATTTGCCAAAGGACCTTTGCCATTTGGCCCAGCGCTATAGGTTTCTAAAAAGGGAAGTTCGAGTGGCAACTCTTGATCTGTTAATGCAATTGCTGTCCCATATTCATCATACACTATCGGAAAAGGTTCACCCCAATATCGTTGACGACTAAAACCTGCATCACGCATTCTGTAATTTATTTTTCGAATGCCAATTTTTAATTCTTCAATTTTATTTATTGCTATTTTAGAAGCGTCTTTTACTGATAGTCCATTTAAGAAATCAGAATTAGCAATCGATGCATTTTTGTCACTATATGCTTTTTCAGAAATATCTACCTCATTGAAAATGTTAGGAATTTCTATATTGAACTGTTTTGCAAAAGCATAATCACGTTCATCACCACACGGTACAGCCATGATAGCACCTGTACCATAGCCTGCTAGTACATATTCTGAAATCCAAATTGGAATTTGTTTTCCTGTAAATGGATGAATAGCATAAGCACCTGTAAAACATCCTGAAATCGTTTTTGTTTCTGCTATTCGTTCTCGTTCACTTCGTGAAGATGTGAATTTTTGATAATCCTCAATAGCTTGTTTTTGTTCAGCAGTGGTAATGGTATTTACCAATTCATGTTCTGGTGCCAATACCATAAATGAAACACCGAAAATAGTATCAGGACGAGTTGTAAAAACTTTGATGACGTTGTCGGTCAACTGACTATTGGTAACAGCCAACTGCCAACTGATCTCAGCGCCTTCGCTTTTTCCAATCCAATTTCGTTGCATCTCTTTTAAGCTTTCAGGAAAGTCAACTTGATTTAATCCTGAAAGTAATCGTTCTGCAAATGATGTAATACGTAGAAACCATTGACTCATCAACTTTCTCTCTACCGGATGTCCACCTCGCTCAGAAACTCCATTGACGACTTCATCATTGGCTAGTACAGTTCCTAAAGCTTCGCACCAATTCACATAGCTTTCTTTTTTGTAAGCTAATCTATAATTGTTCATTAATTCATCATCCGACAACTGCCCATCTTTCATGTCCAATGTAGATAAAGGTTCGGCCTTATTGGTAGCTGGATTATACCATGAATTATATAACTGAAGAAATATCCATTGTGTCCATTTATAATAGGATGGGTCAGAAGTTTTTACCTCACGGCTCCAATCATAGCAAAATCCAATATTACCTAATTGCTCTTTATAGCGTGTTATATTTTTTTCTGTTGTAACTACAGGGTGCTGTCCAGTTTCTATTGCATACTGTTCGGCAGGTAAGCCAAAAGCATCGAATCCCATAGGATGTAGTACATTGAAACCTTTAAGACGTTTATATCTTGCATAAATATCACTGGCTATATAACCCAATGGATGCCCTACATGGAGGCCTGAACCAGATGGATATGGGAACATATCGAGTACATAACATTTAGGTTTCGTAAAGTCATTTTCGACCTTGTATGATTGATGCTCGATCCAATAATTTCGCCATTTTTTTTCTATCTCTCTGAAGTTATATTGCATGTACTTATTCTTGTATTAATTGAAGTGCCCAAAGATACAATATTGCTTCAAAAGGCTTTTTGCATTTAGCTGAAAATTTACGAATTCATTGGTTGATGGATTAAGTGATATTTGTCACTATTTTTTTGATAGCTTTAGGTATACCTTTGCTTCAAATAATAATTAGTATGAATTGGAACCAATATTTACAATACACCGAAGAAATATTAAATGGAGAACATCATCAAGAGCCTTATAATGACCCACATTTTTTAGAATATACAAAATTGAATCATTCAAGAATGCATCGATGGTTAAAACATGGAACGTTAAATGAAGAGTTGGTTTCAAAAATAAAAAATATAAGTACTCCTCAAATTTGGATATTGATTACCGAACCTTGGTGTGGTGATGCTGCGCATAATGTACCATTTATTGCCATGTTGAGCGAATTGAATCCACTTATATTGCTTGATATTCAGTTACGAGACAGTGATTCGGAAATTGAACAATATTTGACGAATGGTGGTAAAGCTATTCCCAAACTAATTGTTCGAGATGAACTAGGAAATGACATGTTTTTATGGGGACCAAGACCAAAAATTGCTCAGGAACTTTTTTTACAATTGAAAGAGAAAGGACTTGAATTGGAACAGCAAAAAATCGAATTACAACAATGGTATAATCATGATAAAGGGCAATCTTTACAATTAGAATTATTAGCGCTATAAAAAAAGCAGCAAATATTGCTGCTTTTTTTATAGTCATTTACAATTTATGATTGTGTATCCTCATCGTTTTTCAACTTTTGAATATAGGCCAATGCATCTGTAACAACATCACTGCAAATTGCAATAAAAGAATTTTGCGGAGCATTTTTTACTGCGTAATCAATCGCTTCTAATTCTTTTAAAATGACGATTACTTTCATGTCTGCTTTTACTTTTGTTATACCTTCTTTCAAAAGATCGACTATATTATCCACTGTTCTACCGCGTAAATGTTTGTCCTGTCGAATGATAATTTCATCAAATGTAGAAGCTGCAATCTCGCCCAACTCGCGTATATCATCATCTCTACGGTCGCCTGTGCCTGCTATGATTCCTATTTTACTAGAAGCTACTACTTTGTCAACATATGCTTTTAATACATTGAATCCTGCAGGATTATGAGCATAATCAGCTAATACCTGAAAGTTGTTGAATTGGAATAAATTCATACGACCAGGTGTTTGAGCAGGACTTGGTATAAAGGTATTCAATGCTTGTTTGATATCTACTACGCTGAATCCTCTCAAATATCCTGCAAGCACAGCTGGCATTATATTCATTACATTAAACAATGCTTTACCACTTTGTGTTAATGGTATTTGATGTGCTTTTTCGATTTGTATTTTCCAAGCACCCTTTTGAATATAAATCCAGTCGTTCGATTCATCATAGACTGCAGCAATTCCATTTTTGTCGCAATGCTCTTTGATTCGCTTGCTTTTTGGATTCATACTAAACAAGGCTACTTTGCAATCTAACCCATCTTTCATTTTATATACAAGATCATCATCAGCATTGAGAATGGAATACCCATTTCTCATGACGCTTTGAGCTACTACGGCTTTTACACGTGCAAGTTGGTCGATAGTATCAATACCGCCTAATCCAAGATGATCGGCACTTACATTGGTAATGATACCAATATCACATTGATGAAATCCTAATCCAGCTCGCAAAATGCCACCTCTTGCACATTCAAGAACTGCAAAATCAACCGTTGGATCTTTTAATACAAACTCTGCACTTACTGGTCCTGTACAATCTCCTTTCATCATCAACTGATTTTGGATGTAAATGCCATCAGTTGTTGTAAAGCCCACTTTATGCCCCATACTTTTTACAAGATGAGCTGTAAGTCTAGTAGTGGTAGTTTTACCATTGGTACCACCTACTGCTATAATAGGAATACGAGCACTTTTTCCTGGTGGGTATAGCATATCTATAACTGGCTCTGCAACATTTCTTGCAAGACCTTCACTTGGATCTATGTGCATTCTAAAACCTGGCGCTGCATTGACTTCTAATATTGCACCACCATTTTCTTCCAATGGGGTAGAAAGATCGCTTGCCATTATATCGATACCACATATATCTAGTCCGATTATACGTGCTATGCGTTCGGCTAAAAATATATTGTTCGGATGTACATAATCTGTTACATCAGTAGATGTTCCACCTGTACTTAAATTAGCTGTAGGCTTTAATGGTAAGATTTCACCTTGAGGGATGATGCTATCCAGTGTCAATTCTTTATCGAGTAATATTTTTTCTGTAACAGCATCAACTTTTATTTGTGTTAAAACTTTTTCGTGACCAAAACCTCTGCGAGGATCTGCATTGACTTGATCTATTAATTGCTGTAACGTACTCTTTCCGTCTCCTGTAACACAAGCGGGTGTTCTTTTTGCAGCGCAAATAAATTTGTAATCGATGACTAGTAATCTAAAATCATGACCAGTTATAAATTTCTCGCATATGATACTGCGTGAGTGTTTTTTTGCAATTTCTAATGCAAGCAATGCACTTTCCCAATCCTTGATATTGGTAGTAGCGCCACGTCCATGATTACCATTGATAGGTTTCAAAACGATTGGGAAGCCGATACGATCAATGGCTGCTTTTAAATCGTCTTCGTCATATATAATTCGTCCACGAGGTACTGGTACTTCTGCGGCCTCAAGTAAATTTTTGGTATCTTCTTTATCGCATGCAATCTCTACGGCAATATTACTAGTTGTACTTGCAACAGTAGCTTGTATCCTTCGTTGATTAACACCATATCCAAGTTGTACGAGTGAGTTTTTATTCAGTCTAATCCAAGGAATACCTCTATTGATGGCTTCTTCTACAATCGATCCGGTGCTAGGACCAAGTCGAACTTTTTCTCGTATTACTTTCAATTCATGTATAAATGAATTGACATCAAACGGTTCTCCATGTATTAGGCGCTCAGCTATTTCTACAGCAGCTTTGGCAGTTGCTTTACCTACTTCTTCTTCTACATATGAAAATACAACATGATAAACACCTTTACTGCTTGCACCACGTGTTCTGCCAAAGCCAGTTTCCATTCCTGCAAGGGTTTGTAATTCGAGTGCAATGTGTTCGATTACATGTCCCATCCAAGTGCCTTCTTCTACTCGTTGAAAAAAGCCACCTTCAACACCTTCGCTACATCGATGAGACATCATGGATGGAAACATATCTTTAATTCGTTCTAAAAAACCTGGAATTAAATTGGTTGGTTTTTCTTCTAGGTCCTCCAAGTCAAGCATCATAACGATTAATTTATGTCTGCGAACGCTCCAATAGTTAGGACCCTTCATCACTTTTATTTCTAGTATTTTCATCGGGACAAAATTTTTAAGACTACAATATAAATATGAAATAACGCAACTCCAATTATTAGCGAAATTAATTTATATAAACAAACAATTAGATTTCAAAATTGATAAGTTGAAGTATAATTAGTTAGTATAGTTTTTATTGATATAATATACTACTTCTACTGAATTGAAATGACGTGCACAAAGTAGTATAGGTTGGAAACAATTAAATAGATAAATACAATATTGAATTTAGAATACCATTTTGTCATCGTGGTTTAATAAAATACGTTTGCATCATTATAAACAAATAAAATTTTAAAAAATGAAATCAATTAAAAATTTAATGCTAGTAGCATTCAGCTTATTACTTCTTAATTCATGTGACAACGATTCAGATCCAGTTGTAACTGCAACTGAATATGCAAATGTATTGGTTGCTCACACTTCACCCGATGCTCCGGGAGTAGATTTGTTGGTGAACAATAGTAAAATCAATTCAACTGCATTGGTCTATCCAAACAATACAGGGTATTTGCAAGTAGAAGCCAAAACGAACAATATAAAAATAAATGTATCTGGTACTTCAACCTCAGTTATAAACGCAGATGTTCCATTTGAAAAAAATAAAAGTTATTCAATTTTTGCAATTGATTCAGTGAGTAAAATTTCTCCATTGGTGTTGACAGATGATTTGACAGCACCAGCAAGCGGAAAAGCACATGTCCGTTTTGTACATTTAAGTCCCAATGCACCTGCAGTTGATGTTGCTTTAGTAGGAGGAGCGGTTGTATTCGGTAATCAACTGTTTAAAGGTTCTACAGCGTTTGCTCCATTAGATGCTGGTACATACAACTTGGAAGTGAGAGTTGCAGGCACTTCAACTGTTGCGTTGACATTACCTCCAATTACATTGGCAGCGGGTAAGATTTATACAGTATTTGCAAAAGGATTCTTAGGAGCTTCTGGTGCACAAGCTTTAGGAGCAGAAATAATAGTAAATAAATAAACGATTTAGTTTTTAGTGTTAACTGGAAGAGATACCCATTTGGGTGTCTCTTCTTTTTTTTTATTTAAATTAATATTTCTATTTATACTTTTCCCTCATACTTCTTTTTTCTAAAGAAGAAGTAGGCACTTGCAAACATCAATATTAATGCAATTGGTAATGCGATATTTAATAACTGCCATTGTATTTTTTCATTCTTGACTCTTACGCCATCGAGTAATCTCAATTGAAGACTTTTGTTTCTTGCTTCTAGCAAACCATAATCGTCAGTAAGGTATTCAAGACAATTTAAAATAAATGTTTTGTTGGCAAACAATTGATCAGTTACCTTGTAATAGCCACATTCCATAGGACCTCTATTTTGCGAAAAGTCATTGATAAATACATCGCCATCGGAAACTACAATCATTTTATTTGGCTGCTCGCATTCTATAGCATAATCTTTCTTTAGCGAATCAGTGTATATTCTAAGAAAATTAGGATCAACTCGATTGGCAAAAGCAGATTGAAATTTACCTTCTAATAATACGGCCAATGGAATGTTTTTTTCTTTAAACATTTCAGCTTGTGGTTTGAATTTCAAGCTTGATAAACTAATGCGAACAGGAGAAGGAACTCGTCGACTTCTTTCGGATGATGTTAAAAGAATTGTTTTTTTAATTTCTGGGTTTCCTATGGTGTCCATACTGCTTACATTCGTAAACATAACAGCATCCATATTATTTACAATTGGATGTTTAGAACTTGGAATACTAAAAGGGAAATACATCCATGGCAATTGTCTTATGTCTGGCTGATCGCCAATATTACCAACAGTAACAGGTATAGGATTGCATTGTAAAAAATCTTCAACTAAATCTGGATTGATACGTACGCCGTATTTAAATAGAATATCTTCAAGATTCAACCCATAATCAACAGCCATAGTTGCATCACTTCTTCTAAGTGAATCGAGTTCCATTCTTAATGGATCTATCATCCAAAGTAAATGGCCACCTTGCATCACATATTGGTCTATTTTAAATTTATTTTTTTCGTCAAATGGAAATGATGGTTTGCATATAATAGTTGCAGCATAAACCTTGCTAATTTCTATATTTTGATTAATATCAATAGTATCAAGATCGTAATATTTTTCGATTGTAGTCAACATATCGATAGTATTCGCACTTATAATTTCACCTTCACCCACAAGATAAGCGACCTTCTTTTTGCCAGGAATAATCAATTGTTTGATAGCAGAGGCAAATTTATACTCTAGTAATGATTGAGAATAATTTAATCGTTCATCGGGTGTCATACTCATATGGCTTTCCAATAAACTGATCGATGTTTCTTTTTGATTATAAGAAATTTTTGCTGCTGGAAATATTATTTTTTCGCTGTATCCATCATCGTCATCACGTTGTATTTTAAGGTTAACAGGATTAATACCTTTCGTTGAAAGCTGTTTGAAAATTTCAACTTTTTCATTATCATTTTTTCCTTCAATTGGATTAAAGAATTTGAATCTTAATTTTGATCCTCCATATGCTTGGAATTCTTGCAATACATCTTGTGCACCTTCGCTGAGTCGTTGAAATCCAGCAGGTAAGTTTCCTTTTAAGTATACTTCAATGACTACTTCTTCCTTAAGACCTTTCAATAGTTTTTTGGTTGGAGTTGATAATGAGAATCTTTTTTCGGATGTAACATCAATTCTTTTGTGTAAGCGTGAGCTTATAATATTGATTAAAAGCAAGATGCCTATTATCAATATAAATCGTGTTAGGACTTTATTCTTCAATGCGTTTTTTTCTTTCATATAATTAAACAAACGAATGGGATGAATACTAATTCCATTTTCTTTTTTGAAGTGATAATTTGGTTGCTTGTATAAATACAGCAATGATACTTAAGAAATAAACTAAATCACGGCTGTCAAGGAGACCCCTACTGATGGAATTATAATGGAATTGCATTCCTATTTGACTTATGATATAATCTAGTCCACCACTCAGAAACGACATTCGACTAATCGATTCAAAACCAGCATATAAAATAAAGTTGGCAAAAACGGCAATTATAAATGCGATGACTTGATTAGAAGTAATAGAAGAACAAAACAAACCAACTGCAGTGAAAGCGCCGCAAAGAAAAAACAAACCTATATAAGAACCAATAATGCCTCCAGTATCAATATTTCCCTTTGATAGAATCGAAATTGTAAAAACATAAAGCAATGTAGGTAATATAGAAAAAGTTACTAATATGAAAGAAGCTAAAAATTTACCTACAATAATGTCTTTTTCTTTTAAAGGAAGGGTAGAAAGTAGTTCAATAGTGCCCGATTTAAATTCGTCTGAAAAACTTCTCATAGTAATTGCGGGAAGTAAAAACATCATAACCCAAGGAGAAAAAAGAAAAAATTTATCTAGGTTAGCATAGCCGTAATCAAGGATATTGTTGTCAAAAACCCACATGAATAGGCCGCAAATGAGTAAAAATACTATAATTGCGATATAACCAATAAGTGAACTGAAAAACGAATTCAATTCTTTTTTAAGAATGCTTACCATAAATTCTTTTCTGAAGGGGAGCAAAAATAATCAAGTATATTCAAAGGGCGTGAATTAATTTATTTTCAAACTAACAAATATTTTCCCAACTTTGTGTACCTTTATTGCGTCTTTTTAAAGGAAATATTCAATTTTATGAAAAAATTATCTTTACTGATAGCTTCGATTCTATTAACTACAGCGCTTTTTGCTCAAGTTACAGTTACGCCCAACAATCAGGCGACTGTTTTAGCTCAAACCCTTTTAGGTACTGGTGTAACCTTAAGTAATGCAACATTGGATTGTGGTGCAGCTCCACAAGGAAGCACTAATTATGGTAGCGGATTGTTTACTGTTACTTCAAGTAATCTAGGTATGGATAGTGGTATTGTATTAACCTGTGGTCAAGCTTCAACATCGGTTGGAACGGTAGCTAGTTTTGCTTCTGGCGTAACTGGTAACGGTGGAGATCCCGATTTAACTGCTGTAATTGGTGGTACTACCTATGATAAATGTATTTTGGAATTTGATTTTGTTACCATTGGTGACACCGTTAAGTTTGATTATGTATTTGGTTCTGAAGAGTATCAAAGTTATACTTGTACAACTTTCAATGACGTATTTGGATTCTTTTTGAGTGGTCCTGGTATTGCAGGGCCTTATACTAATGGTGCAAAGAATATTGCATTAGTTCCAGGTTCTACGACTTGCCCGGTGGGTGTAAGCACTATATATTGTCCTAATTTACCTGCATGTTGTGCTACAGCTAACTATTGTTTTGGTAATACTCCAGGTTGTGGAGCTTTCAATGCTGGTAATAATACATGTGCATATTTTGTATGCAATGGAGCAACTGCTCCAGGTACTATTGCTTATCAAGGGTTCACTACAGTATTAACGGCCGTTTCAGAAGTAATCCCATGTTCTACATATCATATTAAATTAGCAATCTCTGATAAAGGTGACCAAGTTTTAGATTCAGGTGTTTTTTTAAGAGCTAAAAGCTTCTCCTCAAATATTATTTCTTATAAAATCGAAACAGGGTTAAGTGCTGCTAATCCATATATCATTGAAGGATGTGATAGCGCTAAATTGACAATTAAGAGAAAAATCGTTTTAAATACTCCTACTGCAGATACAGTAAACTTCCTAATTCAAGGTTCTGCTCAAAATAGTGTCGATTATCTTACATTACCAAATCAGATCACTTTTGCTGCTAACTTTACTGATACTGTTCAGTCATTTGATTTATATGCATTTCAAGATGGATTAGCTGAAGGTCAAGAGTTTATTAAAATTTATATATTATCTGGCTGTGCTCAATCCATAACAGATAGTATTTTAATCGAAATTAGAGATTCACTATCATTTACGTTGAATAATATAGATACAGCAATTTGTCTCGGGAATAGTGTAAACGTAGGAGGGGTAGTTGATTCGGGGATTACTATGCAATGGACTCCATCGACTTATGTATTAGATCCAACACAATTAAACACCGTAATAACTCCAACCGCCTTTGGACAACAATATTATACAATCACTGGAACTTATAGAACGTGCGCCCCTTCCATACAAGGCTTTTTATTAAAAACCGATCCGGTGCCTGTCATTACACCAATACCTGATATAGAATTATGTGAGGGACGAACCGTAGATATCAATGCTATTGTAAATCCGGCATTTCCATACAATATTACATGGAATTCACAAAGTACTGGAACCCCAGCGCCTGGTTTAATTAATACGTCAGGGTACACACCAACATTTAATGGAACCATTTCTGATGATATTATTTTCACTACAACTTCACCAAATGCGGGTTGTACTGCATCTGATACGTTTCATGTACAAGTTTGGCCATTTGCTGCTGGTGCTATAAGCCCAGATACATTGGTATGTAATGGAGCCGCTACACAATTATGGGTAACTGGAGGTAATAATTTGTATCAATGGTATCAGGTTGGTAACGGTAGTTTAAGTTGTTATCAATGTCCTGATCCAATAGCCACAGGATTAGGTACTACAACCTACTATGCAATCCTATTGGATCCTCATGGATGTGAGGATACCTTAGATGTTACCGTAGAAACGCATCCTCCATTTAATTTAGTTTTGCATAATGGGGATACGACTATTTTCTTAGGAGATAACATTCAATTAAATGCGACTGGTGCACCATTCTACTATTGGTCACCAACTGATTACTTAACTTATAGTCAAAGTGGTAATCCTCAAGCTACACCTTTGCGTGATATTACATACACTGTTACAGGCGTGAGTTTGTTGCAGGGTTGTCCTCAAGTTGACTCTTTTCATGTGACAGTTATTCCTCAAGATGTATTTGTTCCTAATGCATTTTCACCCAATGGTGATGGTAAAAATGATTTATTCAGAGTTGGGACTGTTCGAAATATGATTAATGTACAAGAATTTAGAATCTTCAATCGATGGGGGCAAGAGTTATTCTATTCAACTGATATCAGTAAAGGTTGGGATGGTACTTTCAAAGGAGTAAAACAAGACCCAGGTGTATATCATTACATGATGCGAGTTGCATATGCCAATGGTAAAACAGCCTTTATTAAAGGAGATGTGACCTTAGTGCGATAAAATTATTTCAATAATTTATATTTAAAACCACCTCATTTTGGGGTGGTTTTCTTTTTAGAAAAATGATAGGATATTTTTTTAGAATAATTCAACTATAAAATGAAATATTCCAAAATATGTTTAAACACTCATGCCACTTATCATCCATTTTTAGCAATTTACTCATTCATTCCTGCCATCTACTAATTGAATAGTATCATTATTATCTCCAGTTTTAATTTTGTATAATCATATTTAATTAAAAAAGTAAATTTTAAAAAAAATAATATAATGATATATATCATATTAACATGTGATATAAATCACAAAATAAAATATTAATACAAATTAACTTCACACTTTAAAACAATATTTAACTATGCAAAAACCTATTTTAAAAACAGCTTTACTGCTCGGTTTTTCATTCTTTGCTTCTGATGTTTTTTCTCAACAAACCTTGAATGTAGCTGGTAATTCAGCGCAGATTAATGGGATGACCTTCGATTATTCGATTGGAGAAATGACCTTGGTAAGTACAGAACGCAATGCCAATTTAATTGTAACACAGGGCATGTTACAACCTCAGGGCTCGGGGAGTGCAGCCAATGATGCGCCAGGCAATACCACCTTATCCGACTTGTCGGATAATATCAAGGTATATCCTAATCCTACACAGAACATTTTATTTGTAGAAACTTACGAAACTCAAGTAGCTGATTATAACTATCAGCTAATGGACGGCTTAGGAAAAGTAGTATTAAACAAAGAAGGTCAAACACTAATAGGCATCAACAAGTTTGAACTTGATTTACAAAGTTTGGCTGCAGGTACTTATTATTTAATGCTACGTAAACCAAATTCTACAGGAACACTCGAAAATTTCTCTTTCAAAATTCAAAAATTAAACTAACACTCAAATATCAATAACATGAAACAAACATTCAAAAAATTATCCGCCTTTATGATGGCATTGGCCATCAGTGGTAGCTTGTTTGCACAAGTACCCCAAAAATTTAATTACCAAGGCATCGCACGCGACACCAAAGGAAATCCGATGGCACAGCAACGCATGACCTTGAAATTGACCGTATTGCCAACAGCCGATGCGACTACTGGTGAATACGAAGAAATTCAAACCGTTACCACCAACGAATTTGGATTGTACACATTGCAAATAGGCAATGGTACACCCGTAACTGGAGAAATGAAAACAGTGAAATGGGAAACAGGCAACAAGTATATCAAAGTAGCGATTGATCCTAAAGGTGGTAATGACTTTGTAGATGCAGGCACGAATCAATTGTTGAGCGTACCATATGCAATCTATGCCGACAAGGCTGGCATGGCTAAAAATGCTGGAGGTGATCGAATAGGCGCAGTGAATTCAGCTGCAGGCCATGTAGCAGGAGATGCCAATTACTTAACCAAGTTTACAGGACTAAACATCATTGGCAAATCACAACTGTATGAAAATGGTGTCAATATTGGTATTGGAACTACTACTCCAGCTGCAAGACTACATCTATATTCCAATGTAGCAGGTGTACAACAACAAATACGTATGCAGAATGCAAGTACAACTGGTGCAAGTCGTTTTAGGATGGATAATGATGGTATATTATCGTATGCTACATTTAGCAAATATGGTACAGCCTATGCAGGTGGATATCCTGGAATTCCTGCATTGTATCCCTATGCCAATTTGTTAGCCTTTGGTAACAACGGCTTAGTGGCCGATGATGGCTTAGGTCGATTCTTAATCTCGAATGGAGGTAATATCGGTATAAGTATGTACAAAGGTGGCACTAGTAAATTAAAATTTCATGCCGATTATGCAACTGAAAATGTAGGTATTGGTGGTAATATAGCTCCTGTATCACGTGTGCATTTGAACAATACCGATGGTACTACGATGGATTTGCGATTAACAAATAATACAACAGGCCATACTGCTTCAGATGGATTAGAAATAAGAACGGTTGGGAATGCAGCCGCTATCTGGAATAATGAGAATGCTGATTTGAATCTTGGTACAAACAATACCAATCGAATGAAAATTCAATCAGATGGAAAAGTAGGTATAGGTTCTACTTCACCTTATGCAGGTCTTCATGTTGTGAGCAGTGTTTCTGATACAGCTATTTATGCATCTTCTTCAAATTTTAGTTATAATCAAATTGGCGTATTAGGTTCTTATAATACTTCAGGTTATGGAGTCGGTGTTGCAGGTATTGGATGGGGTGGAGGCGTTGCACCCGATTCAATGGATATAGGTGTATATGGGTCTTCTAGTGGTATTGGGGTATGGAGCAACGGTAAATTGAGAGTGACTGATGGTACTCAAGGCGCGGGCAGATTATTGCAATCAAATGCAGATGGTGATGCAAGTTGGGTTACACCTTCCTATCTTTCTGGATCTGGAACTACAAATAGAATTTCAATGTTTACACCATCTGGATCTCAAGTTGGAAATTCATTATTAAGTCAAGGGGGTAGTGGATTAAATAAATTTGTTCAAAATAATGGGGGCTCATATGCGTGGTATGACACTGTGAATTTAAACTTATTTAATATCTCATTGGATTCAAATGGTCGATTATTGTTTATTCCAAATACAACAAGTTCCACAGGTGTTCCATATATGATTTTAGATGATGTAGGAGGTCGACTTACCATTGGTAACGTATCATCTACTCCAAGTGGATATAAATTATATGTAGAAGATGGAATCTTAACTGAGCGTTTGAAAGTTGCAGTGAGTGGAACTGCAAACTGGGCCGATTATGTTTTTGCACCAGACTACAAATTAATGCCGTTGGAAGATGTGGAAGCTTTTGTAAAAGACAATAAACATTTACCAAATGTGCCATCAGCTGATGAAATGGTTGAATCTGGAATTGATGTTGCTACCGTAGATGCTAAGTTGATGGAGAAAATAGAAGAGCTTACCTTGTATATGATTGACATGAAAAAAGAAATCAAGGCATTGAAAAAAGAGAATGAAGCATTTAAAGCGAATCTTAAAAAATAAGTTCTATGAAAAAATTATTAATAGGACTAGTGATGATGTTGTCGTTGCATTCATTTGCACAGGATAACTTCTATTACTACAAAGATCAAAAAATTCCATTGCAACTGAACACCCAACATGCTTATATTTTGACAACACTTTCTTCGGAAGTTGATCTAAATAAAAAGTTGCAGGGGAAAGCAAGTGTAGTGAAATTTTCACAGGATATATATCAGCAACGATTAATAAAAACGTTTAGAAATAGTTCTGATCGAATGGCCAATACATCCAATTATTTTGCAGAAATAAAATTCAATAACATACTATCACTGATTGAATTTAAGAAGGAATTGCAAGCTTTAAAAAATGATCCTAGCATTGTATCAGTTTCAAATTGTTACAATAATATCGACAATGACTTGGTTGCAGTTACAAATTATATTTGGGTAGGATTGAAAAATGAAATGGATATAATGAAACTATCCACAGAAGCATCCAAAATTAATTTCAGTATTGTGGGACAAAATCCTTTTATGCCAGAATGGGTCATGCTTTGCCCTAAAGAAAATGCTCAGTTGAATCAAGTTGCAGCATCAAATGTACTGTTCGAAACAGGCATGTTTGCAGCTGTTGAACCTGAATTATTAGGCGAAGCAAAACATGACTGTGTCAATGATCCGTTGTTTGCCAATCAATGGGGTTTGTCCAATACAGGTCAAAATGGAGGTACCATTGGAATGGATACACGAGTGTGTGGTGCATGGGATTATACAACAGGTTCAAACAATGTTGATATCGCCATAATGGATGAAGGTGTTGAAGCCAATCATCCCGATTTGGATGGTAATCTTCAAAGTACTGGTTACAATGCTGTAACTGGAACAACACCATCTGTCGTGTATGGATCGCATGGTACGTCATGTGCAGGTATAGCTGCTGCGGAAGGTAATAATAGTCTTGGTGTTTCTGGTGTAGCGTATAATGCTGATTGGTTTTCTGTTTCAGTCGATTTCAATGCATTTTCTTTGGCTCAAATGGCTGATGGTTTTAATTGGGCAAGACTGAATGGAGCAGAAATTTTGAGCAATTCATGGGGTTGGAATAATCCAAGTGCATTGTTCGATGCTGCAGTAACCAATGCAGTTACACTTGGTCGCGGAGGTCTTGGATGTGTCGTATTATTTTCTGCCGGAAATGATAATTTAACAGCCTTGATTTATCCTAAAAATTCAAATCCCGCGCTTGTAGTTGTAGGTGCTATGAGTCCATGCGCTGAGCGCAAAAGTCCAACTTCATGTGATGGAGAAACATGGTGGGGGAGCAATAGAGGTGCTGGTCTTGATGTAATGGCACCTGGAGTGTTGATTTCTACAACAGATAGACAAGGAACAAATGGATACAATACATCGGCTGGAGTAGCAGGGAATTATACCGCTGGTTTCAATGGTACTTCATCGGCATGTCCTCATGCTGCTGGAGTAGCAGCCTTGATCTTATCTGCAAACCCTTGTCTTACGCAAGCACAAGTTGAACAAATTATGAAACGGACTTCTCGAAAAGTAGGTTCATACTTATATGGAGGTGTACTTGCCGATGGCACGTGGCATACTGAAATGGGACATGGATTGTTAGATGCTGAAGCTGCAGTGAAAATGGCAGGTACAACATATTTACAAAACCTAACTCAATCAGGTACAGATGTACATAAAGGATGGTTTGTAAAAGCAGGGTTTAATGTCAATACATTTATAACATCAGGTAATTATACGACCAATACTTCTGCCAACATTACGATTAATGCTCAATATGATATTGATTTTCAACCTGGATGTGATTTGCGTGGAACTGTGGATGCTGTAATCACGAGCCCTGGATCATGTAGTACTTGGTAAAATTATTTACGAATCACGACTGTTTATTTAAAAAATAGAAAGTTGTTTAAAATTATTTTTATATGAAATACATACTTCTTTTTTTTGTAGGAATCCTAACATTGAATGTTACAGCGAATCCTTTCTATTATTATAAAAATCAAAAAGTAATCTTAGAGGAGAATACGAGTGCTATTTTTGTTTTAACACAAAATCCAGATCAAGGCGATTTGAGAAAATTGTTCAATCAGGATGTTGTTTTCAATAAGTTTATGAAAGACAATGGAACATCGACCCTTCAAAAAATAAATACTAGTAATACGATTACTTATTGGGCTGAGGTTAAATTTTCAAATCCTCAAACTTCCGAAGGTATCACTAAAATTATTGGTGAATTATCATCGAATGTTGATGTGATTTTAGTTTCACCTTATTTCAAAAATCAAGTTGCAGCTAAAATAGGATTATCACAATACTTGAATGTAAAATTGAAAAATACAAATGATTATTCGTTGTTAAAACAAGTAGCAGATCAGTATAAATTGACTATTGAAGGGCAGAATAAATACATGCCGTTATGGTATACATTGTCATGCTCTAAGGTATCTGGTATCAATGCATTAGAAGCTGCAAATACACTTTTTGAAACGGGTTTTTTTGAAGCAGCTGAACCAGATTTAATGACCGATGATGGACCAAAATGTGTAAACGATGCCTCCTTTAATAATCAATGGGGACATCTCAATACAGGGCAGGGGCCTGGTACCGCTGGTATCGATATCAATGCTTGCGAAGCATGGTCTATCACCAAGGGTGTATCTTCAATAATCATTAGTGTTTTAGATGAAGGGATAGAAATGAATCATCCTGATTTACAAGCCAATATTTTTGGAACTGGATTCGATACCGAAAGTGGCACCTCGCCCTCTCAGGTTCTAGGCAGTCACGGTACTGCATGTGGAGGTATTGTAGCAGCAATAGATGATAATTCTATAGGCGTTTCTGGTGTAGCCCCCAATTGTAGATTGATGAGTGTAAGTAATTCTCTTTTAGGTAATACTAATTCAAGGGTAAAACGCGCGGATGGGATTAATTGGTCTTATCTCAATGGAGCTGCTGTAATAAGTAATTCTTGGGTTTCAGCTACACAGCATCAAGTAATTGATGATGCCATAGCTGATGCGCTTACATTGGGCAGAGGTGGATTAGGTACATGTGTTGTATTTGCTACAGGCAATGACAATTTATCAACGGTGGGTTATCCTGCAAATGCTATGACAGGCATATTGGCTATTGGTGCTATGAGTCCCTGTGGTGAACGCAAAAATCCTGCTTCGTGTGATGGTGAAGGTTGGGGTAGTAATTATGGTACACAATTGGATGTAGTGGCACCTGGGGTATTAATTCCTACGACCGACCGACAAGGTACAAATGGATATAATACTGCGGCTGGTACTGCTGGAAATTATACCCAAACATTCAATGGGACTTCCTCTGCTACGCCACATGTTGCTGCTTTGTGCGGATTGATATTGTCTGCGAATCCTTGTCTTACAAGAATAGAAGTGAATAATATTATTGAACGTACTGCTCAAAAAGTGGGTGGATATTCTTATGTAACCACAGCAGGTCGAAGCAATGGTACTTGGAATAGTCAAATGGGTTATGGACTCATTGATGCTGAAGCTGCCGTGAAAATGGCAGGTACAACTTACTTGCAAAATCTTACCCAATCAACAACTGATACGCACAAAGGATTGTATATAAAAGCAGGGTTTAACGTAAATCCATTTATTACTTCGGGCAACTATACAACCAATCCTACTGCCAATATCAACATACAAGCGCAATATGAAATTGATTTCAGAACTGGATGTGATTTGCGTGGAACTGTTGATGCAGAAATTACTGCTCCAGGCGCTTGTTCTACTTGGTGATTTTTTATTTCAAGGTTTATAAACTGCATTCAATTTTACGTTGAATGCAGTTTTTTTATGTTTAAAATTTAAACCCGCGTAAAGCAATACACCTTGACACAAACTATTGAGAGAAAACTATTATAATCATTGTTTTCCATTAGACTTTTTATAAACAGCATTACGTTGACTTAATACTAAAAGGGCTATCTATATTTTAAATGGATATTCATTTGTCCAAGCTTATGTTGCTTTTAGTTGTTTAAACATACATATTACCACTTATCCGCCAAAAACGACCCAATACGAAGTTATTACCACCATCTACTCATTAGCTAAAAAAAAACAATGTTACGTTTTTAGATTTGTTAAAATTTTAACATTATGCAAAAATCGATTCTCAAAACCGCACTTTTCGTTGGTTTTACGTTGTTTGCTTCCGATGTGTTTTCCCAACAAAACTTGAATGTAGCTGGCAATTCAGCTATGATTAATGGAATGTCCTTCGAGTACTCGATAGGAGAAATGACCTTGGTAAGCACAGAACGCAATTCCAATTTAATTGTAACACAGGGCATGTTACAACCTCAGGGCTCGGGGAGTGCAGCCAACGATGCGCCAGGCAATACCACATTATCTGACTTGTCGGATAACATCAAGGTATATCCTAATCCTACACAGAACATTTTATTTGTAGAAACCTACGAAACTCAAGTAGCAGATTATAGCTATCAGTTAATGGACGGCTTAGGAAAAGTAGTATTAAACAAAGAAGGG
>CANHGW010000019.1 GCA_947460175.1 Bacteroidota bacterium
CAGTTGAACGTGATTCATGTGGTGGATGTTTCAATGTAATTCCTCCACAACGTCAATCTGAAATACGCCTTCGCAAAAAAATGATCGTATGCGAACATTGTGGACGTATTATGATTGATAGCGAATTGAATGACTCAGTTTCTATTTAAAATTTACAAATCATATATTATAAGCGTCTATGGAATCCATAGACGCTATTTTTTTAAATAAAAAGCTGTATTTTCACTCTATCAACTATGAATTTAAAAATCATCATATCAAGTCTTACAATTGCTATAGCTTTCTTATGGCCTATTGAAATACATGCTCAGAAATTTGAATTCAATGACAATTGCATCAAAGCCTATCAGAGTTTTATGGCTATGAAAGTAGAATCAGGCAAATTATATTTAAAAAATGAACTAGCTACTAATAATAAGAATGCCCTCCCCTTAGTTTTGATTAATTATGAAGATTTCATTACACTTACTTTCAATGAAAATCCGTCAGAATTTAAAAAACGAAAACCACTTCTCGACCAACGACTAAATTTACTAGAAAATACAGATAAAAATTCACCTTATTACCTTTTTAGCAAAGGTTTACTTCGCCTTCAATGGAGTATTATTCGAACAAAATATGGTGAATATTGGGATGCCGCGTGGGACTTTAGAAAATCCTATCTCCTTTTTAGTGAAAATAAAAAGAAATTCCCTTCATTTAAGTACAACAATGTATTTCTTGGAACTCAAGAGGCGCTTATAAGTACTATACCATCTGGATACAAATGGATTTCTACAATACTAGGCCTTAAAGGCAATATGAAAAATGGGATGGGCATGCTTAAAAACTATTTCACGTCCAATGAAATCCCATTTAAAGAAGAGTCGTACTTGTACTATATTTATCTTAAAAATTACCTTGAAAATGATATAGATGGAGCAACATCTCTGATAGCCTCACATAATCTCGATACTAAAAATAATATGCTATATTTATTTATGGCGGCCAACTTGGCGCTGAATAATAAGAAAGCGAGTGTTACCGAAAGCCTTATTTTAAATCGAAATAAAAGTAAAGAATACATGCCATTTCCTATGTTGGATTACGAATTGGCTGATGCAAAAATGAAACGACTTGATTATACAGGAGCGATTGACCTTTTTCAAAAATACCTAAATACATCGAAAAGTGATTTTTATATCAAGGATGCATGCTTAAGTATAGCTTATTGTTACTATTTGCAAGGAGACTTAGCGAAAGCCAACGCATACAAACAAAAAATAAAGACAGTAGGTAAACAAGAAGCAGATGCCGACAAGCAAGCACAAAAATTTAGCCAAAGTGGAACATTTCCCAATACAGAATTACTTAAAGCACGCTTACTCAATGATGGTGGAAATAACAATCAGGCTTTAACGATTTTACTTGCAAAAGATGTAAAAACACTCAGAAGTGAATCTGAAAAGCTTGAATATTACTACAGACTTTCAAGAGTATATGATGACATGAACAATGATGACAAAGCATTGGAATTTTACAATTACACGATTAAAATCGGAAGTGAGTCTACTGATTATTTTGCAGCAAGGGCTGCATTGCAAGCAGGCTATATTTTTGAAAAAAAGGGAAACAAATCGGAAGCCTTACGATACTTCAATATGGTATTAGATATGGAAGATCACGATTATAAAAATTCACTAGATCAACGTGCAAAGGCAAGTATCAATAGAGTTTTAGGGAAATAACCCTTTAAAAAGAAACGCGTATTCTTTAAAAATGTTTATCATTATCAATACTGAATATCAATTATATTTGCTCTTGTGATTACTCAATTATATATTCGAAACTACGCTATCATTCGTGAAATAGACATCCATTTCAAGACTGGATTAACAATTTTGACAGGCGAAACTGGCGCTGGAAAATCAATTATTGTTGGCGCATTATCGTTGATACTAGGAGAACGAGCCGATTCACAAGCGATGTTAAATCCTCAAGAAAAATGTATTATTGAGGGCAGGTTCAATATAAGTCAGTTAGAAAATGTGCAACAATATTTAGTTGACAATGATTTTGATCAGCATGATGAATTAATTATCCGGAGAGAAATCGTAAGTAATGGAAAATCGAGAATCTTTATCAATGATACGCCCGCAACATTATCTCTACTTGCACCATTATCTGGTTTGCTGATTGATCTTCATCGTCAATTTGATACCATAGATTTACAACAAAACACACATCAACTATCGATACTTGATGAAATTGCTGGATTACAATCTAAACTAAAAGATTACGCTCACTTTTTCACAGAATGGAAAAAAAGTGTTGCTCAGTACAACCTTCTTTGCGAACGAAATAAACAAATAAAATCAGAAGCAGATTATAATCATTTTCTGTATGAAGAACTTGAAAAAATCAATTTCAGTGAAGATGAAATAGAACAAAGTGATATTGAACTTGATCGATTAAATAATAGTGAAGCATTGAAAGCTGGATTACAAAAAAACATCTATTTATTAAACGAATCTGACGAACCTATTCTAGCTCAATTAAAATCTATTATTCAAACTATTGAGCCTTTTTCTAAGAGCATTCCTGAATTACATGAATTGATAGTACGTATACAATCATGCACCATTGAACTCAAAGATATTTGCAATGAATTAGAAGATCAATGCGAAAAGACAAGTTACGATGAAGAACGCATCATGCAATTAAATGAACGAATCAGTGAAGGAAATAGATTGTTTAAGAAACATCATGTCAATACAACCAATGAATTAATTACAATTCAAAAAGAACTAGAATTAAAAATATCATCGGCTGCTTCTGCTGATACAGAAGAAGAAGTTTTGAAAAATAGAATTGCATCCGAATTGAATCATTTGATAAAACTTGCTGAAGAAATATCCAATGAACGAACACTCTCAATTCCTACTATTGAAAAAACCGTCAATGGTTTATTGAAAAAAGTAGGAATGCCAAATGCACATTTAAAAATTGCTCAAAACACCGTAGAATTAAATCAATACGGAAAAGATAAAATTGAATTTTTAATAGATGCAAATAAAACAGGCAAATATCAATCCATTGCCAAGGCAGCATCAGGTGGAGAATTGAGTCGACTAATGCTTTGCATCAAATCCTTACAGGCAAGTAGTACCCATATGCCTACCCTCATATTTGATGAAATCGATACAGGTATATCTGGCGAAACAGCCATTCAGGTAGGGCAAATTATGAAAGCACTATCTATTAATCATCAGTTGATATGTATAACACATCTTCCACAAATAGCCAGCAAGGCTAATCAGCATGTTTACATTTATAAAGAAGAAAATCAACAAGGCGAAATCAATACCCGAATGAAAGAATTGAATGATGATGAACGAATCAATATTCTTGCAGAAATGTTGGGCGGAAAAGAACCCAATATGGAAGCTAAGCAAATGATTAAACAGCTCATGAAATAAACACTCAACTCATGAATCATCCGTTGCTTGATATTCAAAATCTAACTGTAGAATTTAACACAGAGGATTCAACCGTATGCGCTATTGATTCTATTTCATTTTCAATCGAAGCAGGAAAGACAGTAGCTCTTGTGGGCGAAAGTGGTTCGGGCAAATCTGTATCCGCACTTAGTATTTTGAAACTAATCCCCTCGCCTCCCTCAATTATAAAATCAGGGAAAATTTTATTTACAACAAAGCAACACAAGCAGATTGATCTTGTAACGATTGACAATGAATCACTTCAGCATATACGTGGTAATGAAATCGGTATTATTTTTCAAGAACCTATGACTTCATTGAATCCTCTGATGAAATGTGGCAAACAAGTAGCAGAGTCGATAATGAAGCATAAGCAATGTACGTATGAAATAGCTAGAGAAAAAACTATCAAGCTATTTGAAGATGTAAAATTACCTAATCCATCTGAAATCATGGAGCGATATCCTCATGAACTTTCGGGTGGTCAAAAACAACGAGTAATGATCGCAATGGCAATCTGTTGCGAACCTAATTTACTAATCGCCGACGAACCAACAACAGCATTAGATGTTACTGTTCAAAAAGTCATATTAGATTTACTAAAAGAACTCCAACATAAATATGGCATGGCCATATTGTTTATTACACACGATTTGAATCTAGTTAAAAATTTTGCGGATAAAGTGGCCGTTTTATATAAAAGTAAATTGGTTGAACAGAATATAGCAAATGAATTATTTTCAAATCCTACGCATCCTTACACCAAAGGTCTTTTAGCTTGTAGACCTGACCCTACAAAACGAGTTCATTTACTCAAAACTGTATCTGAAATTCTGAATGAGACTGAATCAACTATCCATTCCAAAAATGAAGTGGATGGCAATCAAATTGATTCCATTCATTTTAGAAATAGAATTATAGAAATTCAACAATCAATTCCGATCCTTCAATTTGAACATTTAAATGTATGGTATCCAACTAAACACAACTTTTTCGGGAAAGTGACAGCTTGGTATAAAGCTGTGAATAATGTAAACCTACTCATACATCAAGGTGAAACCATGGGGCTTGTTGGCGAAAGTGGATGTGGCAAAACAACAATAGGAAAAGCTATTGTAAAATTAACACCTATATCGAGTGGTGCTATTTTGTACAAAGGAAAAGATATTGCCTTATTCAATAATTCGGACTTAGCAGAGTATAGAAAGAAAGTTCAAATTATATTTCAAGATCCATATTCATCATTAAATCCACGAGTATCTATTGGCAATGCAATTAAAGAACCTATGGATGTTCATGGCTTGCATTCATCTAACGAACGAAAAGAAAAAGCTATAGAACTATTAACTAAAGTCGATTTAAAACCCGAACATTATAATAGATATCCTCACGAATTTTCGGGAGGTCAACGACAACGTATATGTATCGCGCGCGCCTTAGCACTTCAACCCGAGTTTATCATTTGCGACGAAAGTGTTTCGGCATTAGATGTGAGCGTACAAGCACAAGTATTAAATCTTTTGGTACATTTAAGAGAAGAATTCAATCTCTCCTACCTTTTTATATCACATGATTTAGGTGTCATAAAACACATAAGTGATCACATTGCAGTGATGAATAAAGGTAATATTGTAGAATTAAATAATTCAGAAGAACTATATAAAAACCCTCAAGAAGATTATACAAAAAAATTAATTTCTAGTAGTTTCGATTTTTAATAATTAAAATGCTTTATACATTTAACGCATTAAAATTAGATCGCCTTTTTTCAAATAATCTTGTCCATCATTCAAACATCGATATCTAAATATGTAATAAAAGGTATTCATGTCTTCTAGTTTACCTTTATAGGTTCCATCCCATCCTTGAAATATGTCTGTAGCTGACCATATACGATTACCCCATCGATCGTAAACTGCAAGCTGTTGTAATTCTATCCCAGCTGCAGTTACAACACGCCATAGATCGTTTTTACCATCATTATTTGGACTAAATGCATTTGGAATAAACACTTCATCACAACAAGGTCCAGGATCAATATATACGGAGTCTTTTTTTGTACAACCATTAGCATCAGTAACTAATACGCCATGCCATCCAAAACGCAATTCAGTTGCTTTTTCATCAGTCTGAACAGGAGACGTATTCCACATATAAGAATAAGGTGTTGTACCTCCCGTTACGTATACTTGAGCCCAACCTTCATTACCAGTTCCATAACATCCAATATCACCATGAGTAAAGGTTGTCAGTAATGGATTTGTTGGTAACTCAACAACTATAATTGTATCAAATTGACATCTTGCACTATCAGTAATTGTGAGAGTATATGTCCCTGGACTTAAACCTTCAAAAGCACCTGTTTTATTTACAAAAAAGCCTGGCTTCAAATAATAAGTATAATTACTTCGACCACCTTTACCTGTAATTTTAATTTTAGCATCGCTTAGGTCTGAACAAAACACACCATCTATTTTTACATCTGCACTAATCAAGTCGGGTTCAGTAAGAACTAAAACAGTATCATAGCTACAACCTTTGGAATCCATTACAATAACAGTATGACTGCCAGCTGATTGATTCAAGAACAATCCATTTTGCGTAAACTGTCCTCCATCTAGTGAATATGACATTGGAGGAATACCACCTTGTGCAACTATATTAATTGAACCATTGGATTCACCATGACATATAGGTTGCACTAATGTAACATTTGAGGCGACTATTTGTAAATTTTGTTTTATTAAAACACTTGAAGTTGTGGTACATCCATTTGCATCAGTTACAACAATTGTATAAGTCCCTCCTGACAAATTATCAAATACACCTGGACTTGTTTGTGTTCCAATTGAAGGAATTATCTGATAGGTTAACAAGCCTGTACCACCTGAAGCAACAGCTTGTATAGATCCACTTGAATCAAAATAACATTCTATATCTTGATGTGTAACTAAATCAAATAAAATTTGAGTTGGTTCATTGACAGATATTGCAATTACTGAATCCATACAACCTTTCATATCAGTAACTATTATTGCATAAGAACCTGCAAAAAGACTTGAATACACTCCAGATGAACTATTTATACTACCTGGATTCATGGTATAAAAATAAGGGAAAGTACCGCCTACTGCTGACACTGAAATCAAACCATTATTTCCTCCATGACATGTTACATCTTGAGTAGAGTCTAATGAAGCTATTAAGGCATTTGGTTGAGTTAGGGTTAGATTGGTAGAAGTAGAGCAACCATTGGCATCAGCTGCAAGTATTGTATAGGTATTGATAGGTAACCCATTGAATGCTCCATTGGTATTAAGAATATTACCTGGTAGTAATGTATAACTCATAATCCCAACACCACCTTGAGCCGTTACATTAATTGTACCATTACTTTGTCCATAACACAGAATATTAGTAGAAGCTGTATTTGTTATTTGAACAAAAGTAGGTTCTATTACAGTTAAAGTAGTAGTTAATGTACAACCATTGGCATCAGTAATTGTTATGGTATAAATATTTGCAGATAACCCTGTAAAACTACCTGTTGAATTTTGCTGATTACTTGGTTGTAAGGTATAGTTCAATGGCGCTGTACCTCCATTGGCACTTACAGATACAGTACCATTGATTTGTCCAAAACATATAATATTCGTTGAGTTTGAATTTGAAATTGAAATTGCTGGTGGCTGAAAAACGGCAATAGAACTGTTTGCTGAACAGCCATTTGCATCACTGGCAATAACAGTGTATGTAATTCCATTTAATCCATTAAAAATACCTGTTTGATTATTTACAGCCCCAGGTTGCAATGTATAATTAATTGTTCCTACACCACCAGATGCATTTGCTATGATAGCACCATTGGATGCTCCAAAACAAGTTATAGGGGTTGAAGTCATTGTGTTTACAACAACTTGCGTTGGAGAAGAAATACTTGCTACTGTAGTTGCTGAACAACCATTTAAATCCGTAGCAGTAATTGTATACGTAGCATTTCCAAGTAACCCTGTAAACGTACCAGGATTATTGAATCCTCCCATGATAGGTGAAATAGTATAGATAATACTTCCTGCTCCGCCAAATGTACTAACTGTTATTGTACCATTGCTACCACCAAAACATGAAGGAGGTGTGGTAACAGGAGGATTAAAATTGAGGGTTTGTGGTTGTGCTATTACAACAGAAGTAGATAAAGTACATCCATTAGCATCGGTACCTACAATAGTATATGTATTAGCTCCAAGTCCACTAAACAAACCATTTGTATTAGATATATTTCCAGGTTGTAAAACAAAATTGATAGGATTTGTACCTCCAGAATAGCCTAATGTAATTGAACCATTGTTCCCATTATTACAAAAAACATTTGTAAATGAAGTACTATTTAAAACAGGGCTTGGTGTAGTAGTGATTGTGGTGACAGAAGACAAAGTACAACCTAATACATCTTTAATAGTTACAGTATATGTATTTGAACATAGTCCATTAAAAACATTGGATGCTTGATAAGGCGCTGCATTGATTGAATACGAAATAATACCAGTCCCTCCACTTGCAGCTAATGTAATAGTACCGTCACAACCAGGATTACATGTTGCTTGCGTAGTATTAATTGAATTTACAATTGGACCAGGAGGTGTTGAAACATTCACTGCAGAAGTAATAGAACAACCAAGTGCATCAATTACATTAATAGTATAAATTCCTGCATTTCCTATATTTGTAAATAGATTATTGTTTTGAGCACCACCACCATTGATTGAGTATAAATAATTAACCGTTCCACCTGAGGCAGTGACAGTAATTGTGGCATCGCCTCCGGGTATACAAGAAGGAACTGTTGGTGTTGCAGCAGAAATGATTAATGGTGTTGGTTGAGTTATATTAAACGTTATAGTTTTAGTACAACCATTAATATCGGTCCCAGTAATTGTATATGTACCAAATGATAAATTACTAAAGCTGCCCGTAGTATTATTAATATTTCCAGGCAAAAGATTATATCCTATTGAACCTGTTCCGCCAGTAAAGGTAGTTTGAGCAGTTCCATTACTACCTCCATTGCAACTCACATTAGAGGTAATAGGAACAGATGGTATAATTTCAGTTGGTGTAGATAATGTAACGCTAATAGAGTTAGAACATCCATTTCCATCAATGACACTAATTGTATAAATAGAAGAAACTAAGGTGCCAAAAATACCAGTTGTATTAGATTGAGCTGTTGGATTTAATGTATAGGTAAATATTCCGTTTCCTCCTATTGCTGTAGTAGATATTAAACCATTATTTCCACCAAAACAGGAAACATTCGTAACATTTGTTCCGGTAAATAATACTGGAAAAGGTTGAGTCATTGTTGCAATTGAACTAATGGTACATCCATTCGCATCTGTTGCGGTAATAGTAAATGTACCTGCTGCAAGTCCATTGAAAATTCCTGTTGTATTAGAGGTATTGATAGGATTAATTAAATAATTAATAGTACCAGATCCACCGACAACTGTTGAAGTAATTTGACCATTCGAAAGTCCATTGCATGTAACTGGCGTTATAGCTGTATTTAATGCAGTAGGTCCATTTGCTGTGGTTATAGCGAATGTTCCTGTTCCTGTACAATTATTACCATCTTTTACTGTAACAGTATATACAGACGAACAAAGTAAACTATAATTAGGAGAACCTTGAAATACTCCTCCATTTACAGAATATGTAAATACATTATTACCACCGGCACCAGTTAAAACAGCAGTTCCATCACAACCTGGATTACATGAAGCAAACGTAGTAACTACATTGGCTAATTGAACAGCAGGTGGAGGAACAATATTAACTATGGTAGTGTATGTACAAGACTTAGCATCTTTAGCAGTGATGGTGTAACTACCAACAATAAGATTTGAAAATACTCCAGTAGTATTGATAGTACCTCCCGGATTAATTTGATATTCGAATCCACCATTTCCACCAGCTGCTGTAACAGATATTGAACCATTTGTGTTTCCAATACAACTAGGTGAATTACTTACCACTGATGCCCATGTAATTGGTGGAGCTTGATTAATCAAGAATGTAGAAGAAACAATGCAACCATTTAAATCAGTTGCAGTTAAAGTATATGAACCAATCGACAATCCAAAAAATGCTCCTGATACATTTGAAATACCTGGAGGCGTAAGCGTATATGTAATTACTCCAGTACCACCAGAAGCAGAACTTGTTACCAATCCATTACTACCACCAAAGCATGACACATCTCTATTATCAATTGAATCCCAAACCAAAATAGGTGGCTGAGTCAATATGAAATTTGAAGTAGCTGAACAGTTGTTGGCATCTGTTACCGTAATTGTATAATTATTAGCACCTATATTATTAAAAATACCTGTTGAGTTATTAACTGCACCTGGAGATAATAAATAACCTAATGCTCCAATACCACCATTAGCAGTAACTGTCATAGTAGCATTCGTATTTGCATAACATTGTATTGAAGTAGAAGTTACATTTGAGATAGATGGTGAAGATGGATTAGCAACATTTACTGTAGAAGACATCGTGCATCCTATTGCATCTATAACATTAACAGTATACACAGAAACCCCGATTCCATTAAATACAGATGCAACTTGATTCGCACCGCCATTTAAATTATAAAGTAAAGGTGAAGCACCTCCATTTGCTACAACAGTAATGGTTGCATTATTGCCAGGATTACAACTTGGAATTGTATTGGTTAAAGATGAAATAACAATTAGCGGTGATTGTGAAATAGTAAACGAAGAAGTGATTGTACAGCCATTGGCATCAGAACAGTTAATAGTATATACATTAGCGGCCAATGAAGTAAACAATCCAGTATTATTTGTAACATTACCAGGCATCAAATTATAATTGTACAAAGGCGATCCTCCATTCGCGGTAACACTAATCGTTCCAAGCACATTATTACATGCATTCGTTTTAGCTACATTCAACCATATCAAAGGAGGTGGTTGAGAAATAGAAATAGTTGAAGTGATTGTGCAACCATTTGCATCAGCAACTGTAACAGTATAATTATTAGGTGCCAAAGATGGGAATATTCCTGTTGTATTAGAAGTATTACCAGGCATTAGTGTATATGTATATGAAGCTACACCACCAGAAGCAATTGCATTTAATTGGCCATTATTTGCGTTATTACAAGTCACATTGGTAGAAGTAACACTATTCCAAATAATTTGAGATGGTTGATTAATTGAAATGGTAGAAGTGATGGCACAACCATTTGCATCAATTGCAGTAATAGTATAAATATTTACAGGTAGATTGTTAAAAATACCAGTTGTATTTGAAAGTCCAAGAGGATTAATATTAAAGTTGATTTGACCTGCTCCACCGGTTACAACAGCAGTCACTGTTCCTGTTGGCGATCCAGAACAATTGATTTGATTCGATGTCAAACTTGTAAATGAAGGTGCTGTAGGATTTGACAAATTAAAAATACTTGTTTTAGTACAACCATTTGCATCTGTCACTTTAATAGTATAAGTAGCAATTGATAAATTTAAAAAAGTGGTATTTCCTTGCAAAGGCCCATTATTGATAGAATAGGAAAAAGGAGCCGTGCCTCCTGACGCTGCTACGGTAATACTTCCATCTCCACCTGGAATACAAGTAGGTGTAGTAGAATTAATTGAATTAATTGAAATTAGTGTGGGTTGAGTAACACTTACAATGGTCGTTGCAGGACAATTACCTCCGTCAGATGCTGTAATTGTATAGCTACCTGCTGCTAATGAAGTAAATACTCCCGTTGTATTTGATACTGCACCAGGATTTCTTGTATATGTTATTGGACTAGAAGCGCCTGATGCTATAACATTAATTGTTCCATTGGAAAGTCCGTTACAAGTAATATTATTATGTGTTACTGACGAAAAAGTAACTGATGGCAAAATAGAAATATTAACTAACGATGTTGTTGTACACCCATTTACATCTGTTGCTGTGATTGTGTATTGATTTGCAGCAAGATTTGAAAACAATCCAGTTTGATTTGAACTATTTCCGGGATTTAATACATATGTATAAGGTCCTACTCCACCATTTACAATAGCATTTATTCCTCCTGTGTTTCCACCTGTACAAGGAATTTGTGTTTTTATCAAACTTTGCCAATTTAAAAAAGGAGGTTGGAGTATCATTATTATCAAACTTGAAGTACATCCATTTGCGCCAGCCACGGTTACTGTATATGTTCCTGGAGAGACATTCGGAAATTGTCCCGTAGAATTTGAAACGTTATTGGGTAATAATGTATATGTATATGGTGCAATTCCATTTGAGGCAGTAACATTTATAATTGCTAAAGATGTACCGCAAGTAAGTGGCAATGTATTGTTTACTAATACAGGAATATTAGGTGTGGTAAGGTTCATTATAGAAGATATGGTACAACCATTAGCATCTAGTACTGAAATAACATATATGCCAGAGGTCAATGAATTAAAACTATTGGAAGCATACCAACTGCCATTATTTAACTTATAAAGTAATGAAGGCACACCTCCTGAAGCTACTACTTGAATTGACCCATTATTTCCGGGGATACAGGTAGGAGTTACAATATTAAAACTACTGATAATAATACTAGGGGGTTGTGTAATATTTATTGTAGTGCTAGCGGGGCATCCATTTACATCAACAACATTTACGGTGTAAGTTCCAGCTAATAATCCAGTAAACTGACCATTAACACTAGAAATATTTCCAGGTAATAATGTATATTGATAAGGGCCAGCACCACCTGATAACGTAATTTGAATTGTACCTGTATTCGCACCAAAACAAAGAACATTTGTACTAGTTGCATTTGCTACAGATACTTGAGCATTTTGTGTGATAATTACAGTTGAAATTGCCGTACAACCATTCGCATCTATTGCTGATATAGTATAAGTATTAGGACCTAAATTATTAAAATTTCCACTTGTATTTGTAACTGCTCCAGGATTTAAAGTATAATTTATAATTCCTGTACCTCCTGTAACTAATGCAGAAATAGTACCATTTGCTTGACCATTGCATAATACATTTGTATGTACTACACTCCCCCAATTAAGTCCTAGAGTTTGAGTGATTATAATTGTTGTATTTACGGAACAATTGTTTGCATCTTTTGCAGAAACTGTATAAGTCCCTGCTGCTAATGAATTAAAAGCACCTGTAGTATTCGTAATATTATTGGGTAATAAAGTATAACTAATACCCCCTGTTCCTCCTGATGCAGATGAAGCGATAGTACCTATATTCCCACCATTGCATGCAATGACTGAGGCTGTTACGCTTCCCCATGTGATAGGGCTAGGTTGAAGTATAGTGATGGGCGATGTATTTGTGCACCCTAAGCCACTAGTTACAGTTACAGTGTAAGCGCCTGCTGCAAGATTATTAAATGTAGCTGGTGATCCACTCAATATAGTACCTGGAGGATTTATAGAAAATGTAATTGGTAATGTAATTGCAGTACCAGAAGCTACAACAATACCATTATTTGCTCCATTGCATGTTACATTGGTTGGTGTAAGCGAAATTGTCGGAAGTGGTTGTACTGTTATATTTAATGTATCTTTTTTAGGGGGACAGCTTCCGTAAGAAGCAGTTAACGTATAAGAAGTAGTGACAGTAGGTGTAATAATAGGGTTAAAAATAGACGGATTGCTTACACCTGATGTAGGACTCCAACTGAAACTCAATCCATTGTCATGCACTCCATTAATAGAAACAGACTTACCCAAACATATTGTTGTATCATTATTGAACAATGTAAATTTAGGCGGATCTTTAATGTCAATACGAATACTATCTAATGGTATATTACAACCATCATTGATGACTATTTTTACAAATTCAGTTCCTTCTGCAATTAAATCATTGATTGGTAATAAGTACAATACTTTTTCAGTATCTGAAACACTATTTGAAAAATAGTGAGTGGTTTGTATTGCTGGGAAATCAACGCCTGATGTTGCTGTTCCTGAAATAACGAGGTTTACAGTATCTGCATTTACATTTGTTTGATAAAGTTTTCGTTTTATTTTGATTATGGCTGTATCGCAACCTTCAAATACATATGGAAATTGTGCTCCTATTGAATCAGTAGTAACCTTTAACTTGTAGGTATTAGAAGTCAAACTTCCTGCTTTCAGAAATACACCTGAATCTAGAATATGATCAAAGCCGTCGGCTATAGCAAGTTTAAGATGATAAGTGCTACAAGGTTGAATGACAGCTTTTGCTGTCAACAACTGAGTAAAACCCGAATAAGTAACCGTAGATCCAGCTGTATTATTGATATACAATGAGGTGAACGGCGATCCTGCTCCCATACTTGTACAATTTGGCAAAGAACCACCCGGGTATATCACGCCATTGTTGATACTATTGATTGCAACAGGTATAGATGTGCCTGGAACAAAAGCAATATTCGTAGCAGTAGGATATCCTGGTCCAGTAATGAAAAAACCAAAAACATCGTTGTATGCAGTACAGTTAAACTGTGGATATTCTTCGGAACCAAACGTATATTTAAAAAATATTGAATCTCCATTTGCTTTAAAATCAAATTCAAGAATGCAACGATCATAAGTATTAGTTCCAGCCAATGCTGTTAAAGCTGCATCGCCCAAGTTACCTTGATTGAAATTAGCCAAGTTAATTTCAGCACCATTCACACCCCAATTGAGTGTACTAGCTGCCAAGCCTGTTGTAAGCACAATTCCACTATCTTGACCAAGATTAGAAGCGACTGTTACAAATAATCCAGACTGATTTTGCTCACATTGTATTGTAGAATTTGAAATAGAGACCCCCTCGCCAACTAGCTTTTGGGCTAAAACTGTCGCATTATTCGTATTTGTTACATTGATTTGCCCATTTGAAATCATTGTAGAAAAAATAAGAATCAACGATAAAATAAAATACTTTTTTATACTTCTCATAGATATATACATTATGTTTAATTTTTCCAATGCATGAGATTTTGTAATGATACCAAGCAATGTCTATATTAATACCAATTAATATGCCAAGTTACTAAAGAAATAGGTATAAGAAAAATATTCCACATACAAGATGATAATCCTTACCAAAGATTACAATTTGATGACAATGAAGAAATAATAAACTAATATTTAAATTAATATATTTTAAGAATAATTAATTATTTATCGATTTGTTTTTCAAGCTATTAGGCTTTATTTTATTGTAATCTAAAAAGTAAATCACCCTAGCTGCAATTTCAAATGCGTGAGGCGATTTTACAACTTGATAAACATTGTTAAAATAATGATTTTCTTGTTGATTATTTAATAAATAAGCATCATTTAGCCATTGCTTGTAACTTAAAACAATTCTACTCCCTGGTTTGAACATCCAATTAAAAAAAATATCCACATTCTGAAGATTATAATTTTCATTTAGATTTGAGCTATTTACTACTATATTATTCCTCCATTCTCCATTTATATTGACAGTATGTAATGATTTATAATGAATGGTAGAATTATAATGTCGAAACCTTCCCGTTAAATTCATGGTTGGGTTAAAGTTATACTTCAAACTAAACTCACCATTTAACTCTTTTACATTTCTTCTACCTACTATTGGCTCATTTATTGAATTATCGTAATAGGCATATCCTATATTACTTCGATCATAGGTATACTCTCCTTTGATGTTCAATTCTAACTTTGAACCAAATTGATATCTAAATTGTTGAAACAAATACAAGTAATCTGCATTTTTTTGATTACTCAAACCGTACCCAAAATTATAAGCCCAAAATAATTTCTTTCGACTATCTGAACTTCCATTGATACTATTATAAAAATAAGGCAACATATTCAGTACTTTATTAAATGCTCCTAATTGATAGTAATCTTTTGGTTGAATAGGCTTCGTTTCGACTTCAAACGTGATATCCCAAAAGTTTTTAAATAAAATAAAATAAGAAGCAGCACCGCGATATGCTTTGAATTTTAAGGGTATTGTATTTTCACTTAGGGTATGAGATGTTTGTAATCTATAAAACTGAAAATGCTTATTCTTGGGTTTGTTCTGATTATAATTTAGGGTAATATTTTGAAATGAATTATTGTAATCAAATTGTATTCCCATATCACTTTGATCAAATTTTGGAGACTGCGACTCTGCCGAAACAGAAAACCCAAAAAGCCCAGAAATCTTCGCAAACTCTACGCCAAATGAGTTTCCAATAGCATACGCATTACTATTTACAATACTTGTTTTTGTTGTTAATCCTAGTTTGTAATTCTCTTTTTTATTAAATTTTACAAATTGCAAAGCAGTCACATTTGCATCAGCATCTGCTCCTCTTCTCAATACATTTGTATTAGTGAAATTGAAAAAAGATTGTCCTTTAAATGGCTGATCAAATACAACTACATTATAATTTGCTAATGATTCTGTTTCTTTTGTAATAATTGAATTATTCTTTTTATCTTTTATTGTTGCTTTGGAAGGAGCTCCAATGGCATTAAAAATTCCAATACCTAAATTATGCTTATTTCTACCTGAAATTTTAAACGCATTATACAATCGAGTCACATTTGGATTTTTTTCTATTTCATACAAGGAGGTATCATTATATAAATACTTTACAGAAGAATATCGTGAAGGTCTCGCTCCTACTCTTCTTGTATAAAAGATTCCTGCTTTATTAAACAACTCAGTCCCTTCTGTAAAGAATGGCCTATTCTCTGTTAATTGCTGTTCAAAAGGAGATAAATTGCGCACTAAATTATCTGAAATAACTTGTGAGAAATCTGGTATCAACGTCATGTCTAATGTAAAGGATTCATTCAAGCCATATTTCAAATCTAATCCACCACTTTTTAGCCATTGTTTTGTAGTAGAATTTCCTTCAGGCTGTTCAAGATAACCAGTAGATAGATATGGAAATAAAAATAATCGTACAGGAGGTTTAATATTATTAATACCATTTACAATGCCTGTCTGCGCCAGAAAGCCTTGTCTATTTACATCAATACGACTACAATAACTACTTTCATTCTTTTTTCTTACCATCCTTAAAAAATTGACACGCCAAGTTTGGTTTTGAGCATTTGAAAAACGGATAGCACTTAAGGGTATTTCCATTTCTACAATCCATGATGAATCTGTTATAGATACAGATGATGACCATACAGCGTCCCATCCAGTATCACCATATTCATTACCACCCGAAAGTCGTTCATCTTGTTGCACACCCGCACTAGACACTCTAAATGCAAACCCATTTTGTTGATCATTGTAAGTATCTAAAAATACACTAAATACATCTGCATTACATCTGCCTAATGCATCACGTGCAGTCATTTGATTTGACAACAAATGTTTGGGCTGAAACAATTCGGCCGAGATATAAATAGCGGCATTATCGTAACACATTCGTACTTCTGTTTTATAAGCAGAAGGTTGATCAGGATTAGGAACTGTTTGTATAAAATTTGAATAGACTGAACAATTTCCCCAAGCCTCATCTTTTATAATTCCATCGATTTTTACAGATGTGTTTGTTCTACTCAAATCAAATATTCGAGGTTCTTGAGCATACAATTGCTCACAACCAATCAATAATAATATAAAAATTATAATTTGAGTTTTCAATCAATCAGTCTTTTTTAATAAGGGTTTTATTTGTATCAATAATAATACCAATACCCTTTCAAACTAAAAAATCCCGCTTTTTCAAGCGGGATTTACTATTTTCTAATATTTGAAAAATTATTTTTTCCAAAGACCACGACCAAAATACCAAACAACACTCATGTTGTAAGGTTGACGCCATACGTTGAAACCAACGTGTGTAGAATTTGTTGAATTGTTAACACCATCTGGGTCAGTTTTCATTGTGTGAACACCGATACCAGCAACGCTAGCTTGCAAAGCAAAAGCATTGTAAGGAGTGAATGAGAAACCAGCATTGATTCCACCACCTACACCATTACGGTTTCCAGTAGAAGCAGTAATAGGAGTTGTAACAGAACCATTAATAGAGTTAGTACTATAAGTACCTGTGCTTAAACCTAAATCAGCAGTTACTGTAGCTGCAAACCAATTGTTTAAAGGGAAATACTTTTGAACATAAACGCCAAATCCTACATCAGTAGCATCTGTTACTGTTTTTGTCAAAATTGGGTTTTGTGTAAACACGTCTTCTGTGTTAGTATTAGCAACGCTAAAATTAACCCCTAACTCCAAATTGTCAACAACCATGTAACCAACTGAAGGAGTGAAATTAATTTTTGTTTCTCTGTAAACTGGATCCAAATCTTGATCATCTTTATCATAGTTTACACCCATTCCTAATCTTACTACTACATTACCTTGTGAAGTAGCTGTGCGTGTTCTTTTTCTTTGTGCATCTACAGATAGTGCTGAAATAATCATCAAAGAAAGGATAGTTAATTTTTTCATATAAATTTTTTATTTATTTAATGCGTCAAAAGTATTGTAAGTTTTTTACATTTAAAAGCATTTTTTTAGTTTTCTTTGTGAAGAATAAAAAAAAAATTAAAATACTAAAAACTATTTTATGAAAAATGTATTAATTGTACTAGGAATTATTGCTGTATTTGCCTTTTGGGTAATGAGTAAATACAATGGTTTAGTGCCATTAGATGAGAATGTAAAAAAGACTTGGGCTGAGGTACAAAATCAATATCAACGTCGTGCAGATTTAATTCCAAACTTGGTCAATACAGTAAAAGGTGCTGCTAATTTTGAACAAAAAACATTGACAGATGTGATTGAAGCAAGAGCAAAAGCAACTCAAATGAATGTAAACGCCAATGATTTAACGCCCGAAAAATTAAAAGAATTTCAAGCGGCACAAGGTCAATTAAGTCAAGCATTGGGTAGACTAATGATGATAACAGAAAATTATCCGCAACTAAAGGCAAATCAGAATTTTCTCGATCTACAAACTCAATTAGAAGGTACTGAAAATAGAACAACAGTTGCTCGTAAAGATTATAATAATTCTGTAGAGATATACAATTCGAGTGTACGTAAGTTCCCTGTAAATATGATAGCAGGGATGTTCGATTTAAAAGTAAGACCGACATTTGAAGCAGACCAAGCTGCGCAGAAAGCTCCTACTGTAGATTTTGAACAAAAGAAATAGAAACATAAGAACTACTAGCTATGTTTTCTTCTTCAAAACAATTTCTTTCTAAACAAGAAAACGAACGTTTGCATTTAGCATTGAAGCAAAACGAACAAGGCACTTCTGGTGAAATTCGCGTTTATATTGAAAGCAAATGCAGTTATATAGACCCTATAGATCGAGCAAAAGAACTGTTCCTTTCATTGAAAATGTTTGAAACGATTCATAGAAATGCTGTGCTTATTTATATTGCATATAAAGATAGAGATTTTGCAATCATTGGTGACAACAATATTTTTCAGAAAACCAAGAATGACTTTTGGTATCAACACTCCAAATCACTCTTAAAGGCTTTCAATAATAATAACTACATAGAGGGAATGGAAAATGTAATAAAAGCAGTAGGCGACGAATTACGTTTACACTTTCCTTCACATGGTGAAACCAAAAATGAATTACCAGATGAAATAATTTTCGGAAAATAACATGCGTAATTTATACTCCATATTATTTATTCTGCTGTTGCACCTTATTTCCAATCAACTAAGTGCACAAAGCACTAGCTTACAAAAGCTATTACCACCTGTACCTTCACCTCCTCATTTAGTCAACGACTTAGGCGACATGTTAAGTGATGAAGAGGAATTGACATTGGAAAATAAATTGGTCGAATACGAAAAAAAATCCTCCAATGAAATTGCGATAGTAACAATTGAATCATTAGAAGGAAATGAAGTTTCTGAATATGCCAATGAACTAGGTCGTAAATGGGATATAGGAAAATCGAGTAAGAAAAATGGCGTACTGATTTTAGCTTCTAAAACAGATCGTAAAATAAATATTTCACCCGGTTATGGACTCTCTGGTGTACTACCCGATATTACATGCGGTCGAATTATACGAGAACAAATAGTTCCCAATTTCAAAAATGGAAATTATTATAAGGGTTTTGACGAAGCGGTTGATATAATCGTATTAAGGGCTGGGAATGAATTTGTAGCAGATGAAATCCCTCAAGGTGATGGATCAATTGGTCTATTAACATTGATATTTATATTTCTCATTTTTGGTCTAATAATCTTTGTATTTTTCTATATGATTCGAAACCGAAATGCAACATACGTTAGTCGTCGTGGCTGGATTAATACCAACGACACATGGGGTACTGGCGGCTTTGGAGGTGGTGGATTTGACGGAGGTGGTGGAGATAGTGGAGGTGGTGGCTTCGGTGGATTTGGCGGAGGCGGTGGAGGCTTTGATGGCGGTGGTTCAAGTGGAAGTTGGTAATCAACATTACATAGTCGATTTAAATTCGACTATTCATCATCGTAAATCTTCATTCTAAATACAAATAAACAGCCTACCAATGCTGGTATTATTAAATTGATAAGCCACAACAATAAGGTAGAAGATATAATTCCAAAATGATTATTACTTAAAGGAGAAAGAAAGAACAACGCTGTCTCACCACGAATACCTATTTCAGCAATTGCAATCGTAGGAACAATGGCCATTGCCCAAAAAATTAACCATTCTGTAAAAACTAAATCAATCAATCTTATTTCTACTAACATCAATTTCATTAATAACATAAATTGAATAGTATATACAAGATATCGCATCAATGATAAAAACAAAATTTGAAATAATTGTTTACGTTCAAATCGTTTGACAATTTCGAGATACACTCTCACTTTTCGTAATATAGAAATAGAAGCTGTCCATTCCAAAAACTTAGATAAATGAAAATACAAATAAATTAATACAGTACATAATGCAATACTTGATATCAATAATACATTTAACCAAGGTGAATGTTGAATATAAATGATATAGTATACAAGTCCTACCAACCCTAATAACCCTGTTACAATCAATTGCGCAAAGCTCCCTATAATTGTGACAGTGATTCCTTGAAGCTTGTTTACATTTTTCAAATACATAATACGGCCTACATACTCTCCTATTCGATTAGGTGTAATGACACTTACAGCCACACCTGTCAATACTGATTGGAGTGATTCAAATAATGAAAACTTTTCAGTTCCATTCAGTTGTATTCGCCATTTGGCAGCTTCTATCGTCCAATTGACAATCATGAGCAGTAATACACAAGCCAATAATAACAATTTTGTAGAATCCCATTGTGTCAATATTTGATGTATAGTTTGACTTAAATTGGATTGTTGCTTCATTTGATTATACAATGAATACGCCATCCAAGAAAACAAACTAATTCCAATAGCACTCTTGAAAATTATTTTAATACTTTTGTTCTTTAGCACTCTGTAAAAATAAGCACCTTGAACCGCAATTCAGAAATAATTTTAGGTATTGATCCAGGCACAATTGTTTTGGGTTACGGAATTATTCAAATTGAAAAAAATAAACCTAAGTTGTTAGAGATGGGTGTACTGAAACTTTCAAAATACAAAGATGCCAATGTACGCCTTCAAATGATTTACAATAAAATAGGCGAATTAAACAGAGCATTCAAGCCTACTCAGTTTGCAATTGAAGCTCCTTTTTTTGGAAAAAATGTGCAAAGTATGCTCAAGCTCGGTAGAGCACAAGGTGTAGCCATTGCTGCTGCAATGCAAGTTGGATTAAGCGCTACAGAATATTCACCTAAAAAAATAAAACAATCCATTACAGGCAATGGTAATGCTACAAAGGAACAAGTATGGAAAATGCTCCAACAAACATTATTGTTTAAAGATGAACCAGAATTTCTAGACGCAACTGATGCGGTTGCTGTAGCATTATGTCATTATTATCAAAGTAATAGTATTGGCAACTCAGGTGTAAAAGCAAATGGATGGGAAAGCTTTTTGAAAAATAATGCACATCGTATCAAAAAATAAGTAACTTAGCCTTCGATGAGTAACAAGTCACTTCGAGTTATATTTATATTGGCAGTATTATGTACTGTTCTTGTTATTGTTACCCAATTTTTTTGGCTTAAAAAAGCTGTTGATCTCGAGAAAAAAATCTTTAATAGTCACGTTACAATTGCTTTAAAAAATGTAGCTGTACAATTATTGAAAATGAATGAAAATACGAGTACGGTCGATAGCATTGTAACTCAAGTAGATGATAAATATTATACAGTTCAAGTAAATGACAAAATAGATACCGTAGTTTTAAAACATTTAATCAAACGTGAATTACTAGCACAACAAATAAAGACTGATTATAAAATATCTGTATTTGATTGTGAAAGTCAAAATATGATTTATAGCGAATATGTGAGTATGAATAATTCAGAAATTGAAGACTTCCCACTACCCTCTGCTTATTCCAAAAATATGAAGGGCAATAATTACTTCGGTGTTTATTTCCCTTTGCTAAAAGATTTCCTTACTCGTGAAATGAGCAATTGGATTATTTCTTCATTGGTGCTTGTGCTATTTTTGTTTATACTCGCATATGCCATTTTTATTATTTTTAGACAAAAGCGACTATCTGAAATCCAGAAAGATTTTGTCAATAATATGACACATGAATTTAAAACACCCCTTGCTACAATTAAAATTTCATCTGAGGTACTCAAAAACCCTAATATTGTTAAAAACCCTGAGCGTCTACTTAATTACGCCACGATTATCAATAACGAAACTATCCACCTTACCAATCAAGTAGAACGAGTATTACAAATGGCAAAAAGTGGCAAAGATGTAGTACAGTTAAATAAAGAAACATTCGATTTAAAACCACTTGTTTTAGACAGTATCGAAAAGACATATAAGGTACTCGTACGATCGCGTGGAGGTGATATTCAATGTCATTTCGAACCAGAAAGTATCAATGTCAATGCCGATAAATTACATATTAAAAACGTGATCGGGAATCTTTTGGATAATGCAATTAAATATTGCAAACAAAAACCACAAATACATATCAATTGTATAGAAACAAAAGATGGAGTGGAAATTTCAATTAAGGATAATGGAATTGGAATCTCTAAAGAAAATATGAAATTTATTTTCAATAAATTCTATCGAATCCCCACTGGAAATTTGCACGATGTAAAAGGTTTTGGATTAGGTTTGAATTATGTCAAATTAATTTGTAAATTACACGGCGGAGATATAAAAGTTTCTAGTGAACTTGACAAAGGTTCAGAATTTTGTATATTTATACCGAAAAACATTAAAAGCTAAATTTGTATGCCACAAAAAACTAAAATACTACTTGTTGAAGATGATGCATCTTTGGGATATGTAATCAAGGATAGCCTTGAAGAAAAAGGATTTGAAGTAACACATGCTACTGATGGCAACATGGGATGGCAACAGTTTTCAAAAAACTTTTATGATCTTTGTTTATTGGATGTGATGATGCCTCAAAAAGATGGATTCACATTAGCTGCTCAAATCAGACGTAAAAATAATCATATACCAATTTTATTTATTACTGCAAAAAGCCTACAAGAGGATCGAATAGCAGGATTTAAAGCTGGTGGCGATGACTATATTACAAAGCCATTTAGTATGGAAGAGTTGATGCTACGCATCGATGTTTTTCTAAAACGTACAAAAGGTCCTGATCAGGATGAGTTAATATTCTTAATTGGTCAAACTACTTTTGACTTCCCTAACCTAACTGTAAAAGGGCCACATACCGATGTAAGACTTACACAGAAAGAAGCTGATTTACTTCGTTTCTTTTGTATGAATCCAAATAGAGTTGTAAAACGTGATGAGGTATTAACCAAAGTATGGGGTAAAGATGATTATTTCTTAGGTAGAAGTATGGACGTGTTTATTACTAAAATTAGAAAATACCTAAAAGATGAAACTGATATTGAAATTCAAACCATTCATGGTGTTGGATTCCGTTTTATCAACCCAAGTGCTAAAGAAGAGACAGAATAGATTCTTGAATCTCAATCAATTCTTCTTTACTTAATGTCAATTTTTCCTTTGTAAAATTTATATCATTCGCATTATTGATAGGAACCAAATGCATATGGGCATGAGGGACTTCTAAGCCTATTACACTTATGCCAACACGTTTACAATCAATTGCTTTTTCAATTGCTTTCGCTATTGGTTTTGCAAAAACAAGCCACTCAGAAAGATAGGTATCATCTACATCAAAGATTTTATCTACTTCTATCTTTGGAATAATCAATACATGACCTTTTACAAGAGGATACACATCTAAAAAAGCTAAAAAATGTTCATTTTCAGCTATTTTATAACAGGGTATTTCTCCTGCAATTATTTTAGAAAAAATAGAAGCCATTATTAGATACTTATATTTTGTACTTTAAATTTCAATACACCGCCCGGAGTTTGTACTTCAGCTACCTCTCCTATTTTTTTACCTAGCAATCCTTTACCAATTGGAGATGTTACTGATATTTTACCCAATTTCAAATCGGCTTCATTTTCAGATACAATTTGATATTCAATAGATTTTTTGTTTGCCATATTGATGATCTGAACTTTGCTTAAAATAGTAACTTTACTTAAATCAATTGTACTGACATCAATGATACGTGCATTGACTACTGCAGTTTCTAATACAGATATACGAGCTTCATGATGCCCTTGCGCTTCTTTAGCTGCATCGTACTCGGCATTCTCTTTCAAATCACCTTTCTCTCTTGCTTCAGCTATTGCTTTTGCTATTTCAGATCGTCCAGGTCCTTTTAATTGATTCAAATCATCAATCATTTGTTGTAATGTTTCCTTTGTTACATATGTAATACTCATATTGAATTATTTTTTTGAGTGAATTGATATAAAAAGAATCAACGCTCTCGAGGAAAGCGTTGATTCAACAAAATTAATTAATTTATATTAGATATTAAAAACTTAATCTTTCGATTTTCCATTTAATGTAAGACGAAGACCAACACAATGAACACCATTTGAAATACGGGTTGGCTTGAAAGCATAGTCAATAGCTAATCCAGGTGAGTTTTCTCCAGAATTTAATTTGGTTTGGAAAGAAGCACCTGCGCTTAAACCAGTAAAGAATGTAGTATTTAATTCTTTGTCTCCAATTTTAGATTCATAGCGGTAACCTGCTCTCAACATAAACTTCTCTTTATAAGCATATTCTGCACCAAGACCTAACCAATCACTATTAAATGAATTAGATATAAAACTAACCATACCAGTTAAACGATGTTGAGGTTTCACTTCTACTTTATCTGTTGATTTAGCTTTTGCTTTTGCTTCGTCTAAATAAAAATCATAAGCAGTTGCTATGTTCAATTGAGATGGTAAAGCAAATTTTTCAGATCTAGAATTCACAGTTAATTCTTTTGCAAAATCAGGACTAGATCCATTGAAACTGAATCCATCACCACTAAAACGTAAATTAGTACCTACATTACGAAGCGTTACGCCCAAATGTAAATTATCTCGTTTACCATTGGTATATTGAATACCAGCGTCAAATCCTAATGCACTCGCTTTAATGTTGCTAATAGCTTCATTTACATAGGTTACATTCAAGCCAGCAGCCATATTCTTAGAAAAAGTATGACCCAGACCAACAGAAATGTTTAAAAAACTTGGCTTGTATGAACCAATTCCACCTTCAGGAGAGTTCTCTGTTGTAATTGGAATTTCACCAAAACCAAAACTCATGATATTGACACCAATTACACCTACATCACCTAAATTCTGAGCAATACCAAGGTTGTTAATGTTCATTCCTGTACCTGCAAGATAACTTGTGTGCGCCAATCCAATTTCAGTTTTTGTCGTTTTGGCTAAGCCAGCTATATTACAACGCATAGCTTCTATACCGCTTACATTGGCACCATTCAGTCCAAATACGCCACCTGTACGAGCCCATGGATTAATCAATAATTCGCCAGCACCAGCTTGACCTGATCTATCTTTATTTCCAGCAAAAGCACTTAATCCAAGGAATAAAGCAACTGCGGTTAATTTTACGTTCTTATGTATCATATAGTATATAATAATCGTTTTTAAATAAATTGTTTAAAATTAGAAACTTGTTAAATCAGTTGGACGCATTGCTCCAAACCATTTTAAAATTGTTTCACCAATACCAGGCAATTCAACATGTACTAGATACATACCACTTGCAATCGGAATATTTTTACTGTTTTTGATATCCCAATCTACATAGTTTGTTTTAGCATCATTTTTATTAATTGTTCTAATAAGGGCCCCATCAATAGTATATATTTTGATGATTGCTTTCTCTGGTAAATTAATAATTCTCACTTTATTTTCAATACGTGAAGATTCATATTCACTGTATGCATAATAAGGGTTTGGAACTACGTGTATACGTTTGAAAATTTCATCTTTATTATTAGTATAATCATTACGAGAGTCACCTAATTTAGCTGGTGCAATACCATCTGTACTAAACGTATACAATGGCCATCCATTGTTACGCAATGTTTGATTAGGATCTGGCTTATACCATGTAAATGGTCGGGTTACACGCATTGATACACGAGTATCTGTAGGGATTATACCATCTTTCACAGAAGCATAGCTACTACCTGGTGCTAATAATGGTACCCCAACCCACATCATAGTACGATAGATTGTCAACATATCTGAAGCGTTGTTAGTATTAGCACGTATTCCATTAGCTAATAATGCACCTCCATCATATTTTGTACGTTGTACATAAATAATATGCTTACCACCCCATTTCAATTGACGACTAACTGGGTCAAAAGCACGATTGGATGGATTCCAAAGTAAATCACTTCCATTATCTTGAGAGTTAAAAGATTCTTCACCAAATGCAATATTCAAACGTTCTCCAGTTTCAATGTTAATTGCATAACCAGGGAAATAACTCATACCATCATCTGAAGCATTGGTAGAATAAACTGGTTTACCATTGGCATCTACATCGCCATTCCATCCTGCATGCTTACGTAAAGTATATTTGTATGCACCGCCTTCTGAGTTGGTAACTAACCCAACATGATCTGTCATTTCAATAACTGGGCAACGAGTCCATTTGCTTTTATCAGATGTAAATACAATATCAACAGAATATACTTCTTCTAAACGATTACCAGTACGTGAACCAGTTCCGTAAACCATACCAAAACCACATTCATCTTGATTAATATTATTAACCAAATTGTAAGGAGCGAATGTTCCACTTACTACATTTTCGTAAATATTATTAGCATCTTTTGCACCAATAATATCATCCATATTACAATTATTTACACCAGCATTTGTAGTAACTGTAGCACCTCCTGTTCTAATCCAGTTATTAAATGAAACACCATCCACATCGGCAATTCCACTTAACCATTGATTGTTGACATCGTTAAAAAATACTCCAGATGTGATATACCCGTTGTCATTGATTAATTGCTCATCTCCTGGTCGTACATTTTGAACCATTGAAGCAGATAAACCCCAATCAAATACACCATACTTACGTAAATACTGTTCGTTGTATTCAGTTAAATTTACTTGACTAAAGACTGTATCACCTGTTGTAGTATTTGTGATGAACCATGACGTGCGGTTTGCAATAGCACCACGTGTAGTGTCAATATTGTTAGTAGGCGATGTTAAACTACCCATTCCAGTGTAGTTAATTGAAAATGGTTGACTTCTTCCAGAATCCACCTTCAACCATACTTCATAATTGCCCGCTTTAATACTATCTGGATTTACTACTTTCAAATCCAATGGTCCAAAATTACCTTCATAGACTGGATCGTAAGATTGACTATTAGGCCCTAATGCTTCTAATTCAGATGCTTCAGTTAATACTAAAGGATTTCCGTTGTTTCCGATACCCTCTATTCGTTTTAACTGTATACCAGTTCCATATTCTGCATAAGTTTGTATATATAAACTATTTGGATGTGGCATCGCTTTGATAACAGCAATTGGCAACCCACGTCCATCAGTTCTTGATTCTAAATACACTTTATCTTGCGTGCCTCCAAAATTTGATGCATCAAATTGGCTAAAATTATTTTGAGCGTATGCGACAACTACATAATAGTAGGTTTTATAATTCACCAATGATTTAGATTGTCCTGAGGCAAACGCATCTTGTGTAAGTTGGAAAGAATGTTGGATTCCATTGTCTGTTCCTGTTACCATTAATTTTGGCACATAAAAATCAGTTGAAATTTCTGGATCAACTTCATGGTTAATCAAATTTTTCACCCCATTCTTTTTATCACATTGAAATACAATACGTGCTTTATCAGTATTGATAGAACCATCTTTAGCACGAATATCAGACAATGCAACATTATCATTCTTCAATTGATAAACAACATATCCTTCAAATTTGTATAAGCTATCATCAGAAAAGTTTTTAACTGCTTTTTGAGAAACTTCACGATAACGTTGATCTGACAGGTTAGTACCATATCCTTCTCCGAAGTTATTCGATCCTTGAATATTATCTAAATCAAATACTAGTTTTCTATCTAATGGTTGAACCAATGCTTGAGGTGCTTGAGGTCCAAAAGGTAATTTAAAGTTGTTGTCAAATAAGTCTTGTGCTTTATCATCACATACTTGAATTTTAGAAAAACAAGCCGCTTTACCACCACCTACATTAGGTACCCAAACAGCACCTATAATGATATTATTTGGCTCAGCACCTGGTATTAAAGGGAAAGGACCAGATGAGTGAATAAAACGTCTGTCTTGTGCAGTATTTGCGCATGAGGCTTCAGACCAACCGCCTTTACAAGGATCTCCGTAAAAGATAAATTTAGTAGATATACCCGCATCACGTGCATTACAAGCTGTTGTAAAGGGTTGTCCATCTTTCCAAGAACCAGTAATAAATTGATAAAAATCGTCTTTAACATCCGGATTACCAGTTGGTCCAGCGATATTATTGTAGTATGTAAATACAGTCATTTTGATTTGAGTATCACGATTTGTTCCAGGTATTGTATATCGAGGCCCTTGGAAATAATCAACTGCAACCATTGGAATTTCGAAACCATAGCCACCAGGGCCTTCATCATAAGCATCTCCATTATAAAGAATACCTAATCCACGATTGGTATCACATCCAACATAATCATCAAAAGCATAACCTAAATCTGCATCACACCATGTAGCCATGTATGTACTATCTAATGGAGAAGTACTAAAATTATACACTTTGAAATTATAAAAAGTAGCTTCATTTAAACAATCGTTGGTAGAAAATGCAAAAGCTGCTGCATGTATTTCTAAACCAATAGCTTCTGAAGTAGTTTCGGTTTTCACATCACCACGATCATTGAATACCCACCAAATATATTGATCACCAACAATAGCAGGATAATCACCATTGCGCCAATCGTAACCTGCTATACCATCCACATCAACATAATCGGCCATTGCACGTGTTGGGGCAGCCATCGGACTATTACCCGACGATTTGATAAACTGATTTCCCTGAGCAGGCCATTCCTTTACAATTTCAGGCACATCACTCAATTTAGTTTGAATAGCGGCTTGAATATCGGCTTGCGTTGTTTTAGTTTCATAAATGGCTCTGAACTTACTAATATCTACAGCATTTATTTTCCAAAAACGATCCCAATCGGCACACGTTTGAAATGTAATACTATAACCTTTTGTATCATCTAAAGGCCCTGACCAAAAGTCATTTCCACTTTGACGATAGGTTTGAGCTGCTACTTTCAAATCACCAGATGCGCGATCAAATCCACCTATCCATAAAGAACCTGCAAAAAGAGCGTTTTTATTACTTCCTTTTGGAACTTCATAAGCAGCGGTTGAATTCGGTCTATCCCACCACATATCACCACCATTCATCAATCGCGCACGTACGTTATTGACATCGAGGTCAATAACCGCTGTTGTTTGATTACAACCCGCAGCGGTTTTATTAAGTCCATTTGCAGCTTGTTGTTTTTTACCTAATCCAACATTTGGAGCACCTATACTACTCAACGAAGTAAGTGTAAGTGTTAAAGCCAAAACTATATTTATTTTTTTCATCTTTATGTAATTTATTATTATGAATTAAAATCCTAATGTGAAGCCTACAAATATTCTACGAGGATTGTTGAAATTCGCAGGGTTAGCAATACGTGTATTATATAAATCGGTGTATGATTGTTGAAATTGAATTTGACTCAAATCTTGTTGACCTTGAGGTGATTTTAAATAACCATCATCATCTCCTGTACCAGTGTAACCATATACATTTAATGTATTTCTTGTATTCAATAAATTTGAAACATAAGAATAAACATTTAGAGATAAATCTTTACCATTTTTAACGACTTTACCTTCACTATCTTTTTTCTTACCAATCAAGAAAAGGAAATCTTTGTCGATACGTGTTGTAAGTTCAAACTGCCAAGGTAAACGAGATCCGTTCACAGTGCCAATGATTGGTTTACTTTGGAAATCACCACCAGTTAATGATGTAGCCAATGCAGATCTTGTATATGGTTCTCCACTACGCGTACGTAACAATAAGTTAAGACCTGCATTTTTAAATGGATAAATCTTTCCAACTTTTGGTCCTTTATTTTTATCATTATCATATCGATAGTCAACACCAGCATTTAAGATATGACGCGCATCGAAACTCAATGGGAATACGGTACGTAAATTAGGTTGTCCCGTTGCTAACAATGAAGCTTGAGTAGTAGTACTTGATCCAGTACCTTCAGCAAATTGCAATGTATAATCTACATTCATACGAATAGGACCACTTCGTCTGAAATCTAATTTAATTGTAACACCTTTGGTAGAAGAGAAATCTCGGTTACCAAATGATTGATACGTAATAGGATAAGCAAGGATATAACGTTGTAATTGAATTTGATCTTTACGTTCGCGATAGTATGCTTCAATTGTTAACGCAGCTTTAGGGCTTAATTTTTGTTGATAACCAATGGTATAATTGATGGCTTTTTCCATACGCATATTAGCATTGTTCAATGTAGCTTGACGCTCAGCTAAGAAGTAGTAATCATCAGGTGTAACAAAATTATTAGAACTTGGTGTTTGCATTACGACATCATAGTTACCATAAAATAAGGCGTCTGTTGAAATTGGGAATGCAAATTGAATACGTGGAGATAATTTAACTTCTGGTTTATAATCAACAAATGAATTGTTAGGATTAAAATTTGAACTTTTGATACTATCCTTATTGCTTTGCAAATATGGTTGAATTGGTAAACCACCAGCATATAAACCAGAAAGAATTGTAGGATCGGCAATTTCAGTTCCAAATGGATCATACCAAGTATCACCTTTTCTATAACCCACAACTGTTGGTGTGTTAGATTGGTTATTGTCTACATAAGGAACATATTCCTTGTCGAAGGATGAAGCCCAAGGTGCTAGTGTATTGTTGTTAGACTTATCAATTGCTCTGTTATATGTTCCATCTTTTAAATCGCCACTTTTTCTAACACCATACAAAGAATATGGATCTTTCAATACTTTTTGGTTTGCGTCATAACGATCAACACGAACACCAATATTGAAATTCAAATCTTTGTATGAGAATTTATCTAAGATGTAACCAAACATATAGATTGGTCTGAAGGCACCAATTGGTCTAGCATTATCACCTTTTGCATCTTTTTTGGTCCAGAAATCATTAAAACTTGGTTGTTTCTTTTGTTTATTCCCCATATGGTCATATCCACTATAGCTAACATAATCTTGACCATTGTTGAATAAATCATCGGCTGAGAACATATTGATGTTAAATGTACTTGGACTCAAATTATCAACATCGATTAAATCTCTATTCGTAATATCACCATATAATTTTTTTCTAATTTCTTTATCAAAACGAGCTTGGTCACCAGCTACATATAAACGGTCATATTTGATCGTATCAAATGGACTCAACACAGCTACTCCATTTTGCAAATCATCAAATGTATATTTTTGTCCACCTATTATATATTGAGGATTATCTAAATCAATATTTTGAATTTGACGATTTGTCAATAAACGCATTAACCCCCATAAACCTGTAGTAGCTAAACCATAGTTTCTAGAAGCTAATTGATCATATCCTAATCCAAATTGTATATTGTGAATGATAGGATCTTTTTTACTAACGTTTTTTGCACCTTGCTCAATATCGAAAGATGCATCTAAGTTTAATGTTGCACGATCAGACTCACTGAAACTATAACTTCCAATAGCTGCACCAACACCAGTCCATAAACTATAAACACTACCTGGGCCATCTCCATTTCGTAGACCGCCTAATGCTTGAAGCTCAGTTAAATTATTAACAAAGAATCGATCATCAGCATAAACTGCTTTAGTATAATTTTCAAATAATGGATTCTTACCACCCGGCGTAAACGTTACAGAATCAATAAAATCACCTAAGTATTTAACCCCTAAATATCCACCTTTTGATGTATCTTGAAAATAAATACCTCTTCTGTGTGTTTTGAAATCTCCTACATATCCATAATCAAAAATATTGCGTTTGTGGCGTGGATTCTCACTACCTGCAAAATCTTTCTGATAAGAAAACTGTAATGAATAGTAAGCATTGCTAACAGCCGATTTTTTAGCATCTTTCTTTTCAGCAGAAACAGGCTTACCTAATTTTTGAGTAATACGAGCAAAACCTCTTGCTGAATAATCTTTATTGATTGAGTTTGCATCTGGTGAAAACATTGAATTAGCAAAACTCCATCCTCTATTATTACCATATACAAAATATGTACCTAATGTAACACTAATATTTTCGCTCGCTTGCAATTCTAATTTACCTAAATAATTTAATCCTTGTGATTGCCCATTTTCTCTTGCTTTTATTTTCACGAAATCAGAACTAGTTACTTGCTGTCCAGCAGGCACGAAGTTACCAGTACCATTCGGGTTTGCAATAATTGGATTTGCTTCTAAACGATCCAATACTTCTGGTTTGATTTTGGTATATTTAAATATAGAAGGATTATTATCTTTATCATATGTTCCAGAAAGATTCAATACAAAACCAAGTATTGGTTTCTTTTGACCGTTCTTCTTTCTGCTTAACAATGGACCTGATAAGTCCAAAGAACCTAAATTGTTATTATAACCTTCTATTGAATGTTGAAATTGAAATCCACCACCAAATTGAGGCGATACCCCATTGGTCGTAATAGAAACAATTGCACCTGTTGCATTACCATATTTAGCACTCATACCATTACTTAATACTTCCAATTGACTAATAGACCCTGGAGGGAAATTGGTATTACGTCCAGTACCTACAAGCATACCATCAATCATATACTTAGTACCACTTGTACGATCACCACCTGCATTTAAGGCAGCATCACCTGCTTTACGTTGATAAATACCCCCTTGCAAGGCAGCAAAGTCACCAGATGAAACAGATCCTAATTGTTTGATTTGCTCGCCCGTGATTGTTTTTTTACCCGGATCGGCCGCATCAATCAATTTTACTTTGTATTCTTTGATAATGATATCGCCTTTTGTAGTAGCACCACCATCACCTTTCTTCTCAAGGTTAAAATCAACATTAATTCGTTTGTCAACACCGACTAATACACCTTGTAATTCTTCTGCTTTGAATCCAAGATAAGATACTTTTACGGTATACTTACCTGGCGAAAGCGGTTTAATACGATAGTTACCGTTTTCATCGGTTTTAGCTCCCCCTTTCAGGATACCTCCTTCAAAGGCTTGCACTGATGCAAAATCTAATGGTTTATTCTTGTCGTCAGTTACTCTACCGTAAATCTCACCAACATTGGATGCCTGTCCGAAGCAGTAGTTAGTAATTAATACTAAGCATGCTAAAAGTCGTAATGTCTTAATCATATTTATGAAAAAATTTATAGCTTGTAAATATATGTTAAAGATAAGAAATCTGTTAATCATATTGTAAAAAAAAAATATTTATTTGTTAACACTCTGTGAAGAAAGCTGACCAATGGCTATATAACAGGATGAACGGTAAAAATGTGTCGAAATACGGAAAAATGGATTTTTTATCTCGCTATGTTTACAGCTCTTTTTTCACGAATAACGGTTACTTTAATTTGACCAGGGTATTGCATTTCTTTCTGAATTTTATCTGCAATTTCAAATGACAATTTATCACTTTCAGCATCCGTAACTTTTTCAGCTTCTACAATTACGCGCAGTTCACGACCAGCTTGTATTGCATAGGCTTTTTCTACTCCATTATACCCCATTGCAATATTCTCAAGGTCTTTGATACGCTCTATATAGCTAGCCATAATCTCACGGCGAGCCCCAGGTCGTGCCCCACTTATCGCATCACATGCTTGAATGATTGGTGAAATGATAAATTTCATTTCCATTTCATCGTGGTGAGCACCAATTGCATTGACAACAGAAGGATGTTCGCCATATTTTTCAGCTAATTTAGCTCCTAATAATGCATGAGATAATTCTGTTTCTTCATCGGGCACTTTACCAATATCATGTAATAAACCAGCACGCTTAGCCAATTTAGCATTTAAGCCTAATTCAGCTGCCATAATTCCGCAAAGATTAGCAGTTTCACGTGAGTGCATCAATAAATTTTGACCATATGAAGAACGGAAACGCATACGACCAACCATTCGAACCAATTCTTTGTGAAGTCCATGAACACCCAATTCTATCACAGTACGCTCGCCAATTTCCATTACTTGCTCTTCGATTTGCTTTTTGGTTTTTTCAACCACTTCTTCAATACGAGCAGGATGCATACGACCATCCTGTACAAGTCGCTGTAAGGATAAACGAGCTATTTCTCTACGCAATGGATCAAAACTACTTAATATGATAGCTTCTGGAGTATCATCTACCACCAAGTCAACGCCTGTTGCAGCTTCAATAGCACGTATATTTCTACCTTCACGACCAATTATTTGGCCTTTGATATCGTCACTTTCAAGATGAAATACTGTAATGGCATTTTCAATGGCTTGCTCAGCAGCCGTACGTTGAATAGTTTGAATGATAATTTTCTTAGCTTCTTTATTGGCGCGTGTTTTAGCCTCTTCCATGATTTCTTGTACATGAGCCATGGCATCAGTCTTAGCCTCATTAGTGATAGCTTCTATCAATTCTTTTTTAGCGTCTTCTGCTTTTAAATTAGAAACTTTCTCCAAACGACGAATATGCTCTTCGTGCTGTTTGTTCAGTTCTTCTTGCTTTTTGGTCACAACTTCAATCTGACGATCCAAATTGTCCTTTTTCAAGGTATATTCTTGTGCTTGTTTTTGAGCAAGCTGGGTTTTATCGTTTAGTTCCTTTTCTTTTTGTTTGATGCGGTTTTCACCATCATTTATCTTTTGATTCCGTTGTAATACGGTCTTTTCATGTTCTGATTTTAGTTGTAAAAATTGCTCTTTTGCCTCTAAAATTTTCTTTTCTTTTAATGTTTCTGCTTGTAATTGTGCATCTTTTATGAGTCGTTCTGCATGTTGTTCTGATTCTTCTACTAGTTTTTGCGTGTTTTTGTTAAAAATGATTTTACCAGCTATCAAGCCTATTAACAATGCAGCGATTGCTGCGACTACAGTAATTATTATTGGGTCCATGTTTTATTTTATTTATCATTTGTTTATTTGTATTCGATCTTGATTTTATTCTACGAAAACAAATTAGTTATTAACTTGCGAAGGTAATACAATATTTTGAAATTGTTAATTTGATATGAATTTGAATTTATTTAATAAATTTAAATTATATCTAAATCTTAAAAAAGGATGACAAAGTCACAAGCTATAGGCGTTTTTGATTCAGGAATTGGTGGATTGACGGTTGTAAAAGCCATAGAATCACTCCTTCCGCATGAGCAAATCATCTATGTGGGTGATACACAACATATGCCCTATGGTGATAAAAGCCCTGAGCATATCAAGGCCTATTGCAAGCGGATTGTAGAATTTCTGCTTACGAAAGATGTAAAAATGATTGTGATAGCTTGTAACACTGCTTCCTCGGTTGCTGCATCCTATTTACGCTCTACTTTTTGGGAACAAGTGGAAATCATGGGTGTGATTCGACCGGCTATATTATCCATTATTGAAAAAAAATACAAGAAAATAGGAATCATAGGAACGCAAGGCACCATTCAAAGTAATATATATCCTACTTTATTTCAAGAGTATCATAGCGATATTGAGCTTTTTCAATTAGCGACTCCCCTATTAGCTCCTATGATTGAACAAGGCTTTTATGGAAATAAAGTTTCTAAAGCGGTTCTAGAAGAGTATTTGAAAAATGATCAATTCCAAGACAAAGAAGCTATTTTACTAGCTTGTACACATTATCCCTTGATAAAAAACGAAGTAGCTACCTATTTTAATCACACAAAAGATATTTTGGATAATGCCGAACCCATGGCCAATGCCATAAAAAAATACTTGTATGATAAAAATCTCTTATCTGAGACTAAACTGAACGAAAACCAATTTTATGTAACTGAATACACACAGAACTTTGAAGAAACCTCCAAAATATTTCATGGTAGCACCATTCATATAGAGGCTATTGATATCCACCATGAATTTTAATTAAAAACACAATCGCAAATACATACCTTTGCATGCACTTACAAACTTTATTTCATGAGTCACCCACACCCAAAACCAATTATCGGAATTACAACAGGCGATTTGAATGGCATTGGTATCGAACTGATTATTAAATCATTGTCCGAACATCAATTACTTGAGTTTTTTACTCCTGTAATATTTGCTTCCAATAAATCAATTAACTTTTATAAAAACATAATTGGTGAAACTCATATACAATATTCTGGTACCAAAGATTTAAAAGCATTGAATCCTAAAGTAATCAATGTATTTAATTGCTGGGAGGAAGAGGTTGCCATTACCCCTGGCGTAATGAATGAAATTGGCGGAAAGTATGGCGTAAGATCCTTAATGGTGGCAACACAATGTCTCAAAGATGGTCAACTACATGGATTAGTTACAAACCCTATTCATAAAAAAAATTCTCAAACACCTGACTTTCAATACAGCGGCCACACACCATTCTTGCGTGATAAATTTGGAGCAAAAGATGTGGCCATGATGATGTGTACGAATGAAATCCGTATTGCATTATTGACCGAACATGTACCTATCAGTGAAGTATCAAAAAATATCACTATTGAAAGTATCATTAGTAAAGTAAGAATCATAAACGATAGTTTAATCAAGGACTTTGGAATTGACAAGCCAAAAATTGCAGTGCTTGGATTAAATCCTCATGCAAGCGATGAGGGGTTGATTGGCAAAGAGGAACAAACAATTATATTACCTGCTATTGAAAAACTTCGTAACGAAGGAATACTTGCTTTTGGGCCTTATTCTGCAGATGGGTTCTTTGCACGACAACAAGATAAAAATTTCGATTGTGTACTAGCCATGTATCACGATCAAGGTTTGATTCCATTTAAAAGTTTCGATAAGGGAATGGGTGTAAATTATACTGCAGGCTTACCCGTTGTACGCACATCACCCGATCATGGAACTGCTTTTGATATTGCAGGAAAAAATTGTGCAGATCATACTTCATTTTTAGAAGCTATTTATTTATGTATCGACATCATCAATCACCGTGCAGGCTATATTGAGAATACCAAAAATAAATTACAGAAATCAAATACGTCGACAAGACTCAAACGAACGAAAGAAGATATTGTTGAATAATTTTAATCAACAATTTAATTGGGATAAGCGATAGCAACTTGAATTGAATTGCTTTTGATAGATATAGAATCGGCGGAATTTGTTACATTGTATAAGGTTGTATTTACTTCCCCTTTCATTGATACAGTCGCCTGATTTTTATAGTTATAATCATAAGGATTTACACTGATAACTCTAAAGATTTCTTTACCTGATTGATCTTGTTGAGAGTCATTTTTATATGACTTATAAACCTTTCCATTTTTATGATAAGTGATCACACAAGCACCTCTATTTATCCGTTGTATAAAACTAGTGTATGAATTTAATTCAGAACTATATCTAAAATTGGATAATACAGCTGATGGATTATTTGTCAAATTAACTTTTTGAAAAAAGGTAGAAGTGCAACCCCCAATAGTAGATGTTAACTTGATAGTATATATACCTGGCAAAGCATATGTTGCTGTATCATAAATTCCTTGACCAATAGTACCATTCCCAAAATCCCAACTATAGTTTGCAAAGCTTACATTATCTGCTTGGACATACACTTTATTTAAAAACGTGTCGACTGTAAAAATAAATTGAGAACGGCATGTTGATAACATTGTTACATCAACAGGTATACTCAAGGAATCAGAAACTCCATTGTAAGTACTTTTGAGTTTTACGGATTGTATCCCTTGTGTAGAATATAAATGCAATGGATTAAATTGTTGTGAAAAACTTCCATCGCCAAATGACCAATTATACACTGCACCTTGTTGATTAACTATAGGCGTAAACTGAAACGACTCAATCGTATTAGCTATTTGTACTGAATCCAACGAATACGAATTGAATATAGAATCTCTAAAAAAAGTTTGTATCCCAGAAGATAAACTACTATTAATTGAAGCTTCCGCATCTTTAAATTCAAATGACAAATAAGGCTCACAGGTCACACATGTATCTTTGGCGAATGTTCCTTTAAGTGAATACAAACTCTGATTATCACGATAATAATCGGTATACATATAAACACCATTTATGCCTGCTTGCAGGTCAACAGACTCACCACCAATCGTTCCATTAAATTTAAAGACTGGATTCCCATTGACAGGTGCAGGTAAATCTTTTTTAGAGCATCCAGCAAAAAGTATGACCGACTGGAGCAGTATAAAAAGGAATGTTCTATTTTTTAAAAAATTAGTTTCCATTGCGTTTGAAATTATATTTTATACCAATTGATATCTTAGACTGTTTATCAGATTGATTATTTTCAAAATAATTATTTTTTGTCATATCCATAAACCCTTGTTGAAACAAAAGTTGAGCAGATAAATTTTTATTGATGCTGTATTGATAACCAAGTTGCAAAAATAAATCAACCGTATTAAATCCATTTCGATATCCAAACGAACTATATTGTGGTGACTGCTGATCTTCTTTTACAAGACTCGAAACATCAAATGCATATGATAATCCTGCAGATGCAAATACTGAATGTTTTTTCATGAATAGATAATACACTGCGATAGGTAAATACATTTGAAATAACTTTTTAGAAGTTACAGAAAATGTAGTTGAATCTACTCCAAATGAATATTTATAATTATTAACTTGTTTCGTCAAATTCAATCCGTTGAAATAAGTAAATCCTACTTGTGATGAGATTGATATTTTCGCACTTACTTGCTTTTCTAATCCTGCTGATACAAACGGTGCAATGCCCCATGGAATGGCTGTAACCGCATTTCCTTTGATCCCTTTGTTGGCATTAGCCCCTACCATAAAATAAAATTCAAGTGGATTTAATTTTTGTTGATTGGATGTTTTTACATCAGCTTTAGTTTCATTATTTTCAACCTTCGATGTGGTTGGTTTATTCTCAGATGGTTTAAACGTTACAACTGTAATTGAATCAATCTTTTCTGTTACATAATCTTTGAGCGAAGCGATGTATCTAGGATTATACTTACTTTGATATTTTACTACATTCGTATAAACTGCTGTATCTATTGCATCCATATTTTTACCCAAAATGGTTGTGCTTGATTTTGACTGAAAAGTAGCATTCGAATTTAAATTCTTGTTTTGTTGTTGCTTGTTTTTATCTATTGCTGTCTCGTTCAATTGATCATTTTTGTTCGAAGAAGGTTTTGCTTTAGCTGCTTTATTTTTAGCCAACTTGTTCATTCTTCGTTCATTCTGATTTTTAGTTGTGTTCGTATTGTTGTTTGTATTGTTCTGTTGATTGCTTGATTCTAAATTATCACGTTGATGCTTAGTATAAGTTGATTCATCATTCTTACTTTTCAATACCTCATTGTCATGCTTGCTAGCTTTACTTTTTGAACTAACATGTTTACTAGCTGTTGGAGAAGTTGAATTTAAAGTAGACGTTCCTACATTACTTGTAGTTCCTGCATCGGAGGTGTTCGTATTTTTTACCACATCTGTATTAGATTCACGTTCTCCTTGTTCACTTGTATTTGATTGAAGTGATTGAGTCGTTGAATTGGAGTGATCGTTGCTAGAAGTTTCCGTTTGAGAAGTAGAAGAAGATGTTTCTGGCATCATAGATGATTCAACAGATTCACTTTGTGAAGTTTGAGCAAATTGCGATTTAGCAACTGATTGTTTATCCGATTTATGTTTCATTTTTGGAAACAACAATGCGCCTGCACCAATCAATAATGCCAATACAAGTAAAGACAAACCTCTCCAAAAGAAAGGTTTTCTTTTTTCTTTTTGATCTTCGTCGAGCAAAGCCTCCATTTTATCCCAATAATCTTCTTTGAACTCAAACTGAGTACTTTCTACTTTTTCTTGCAGAAAATCGTCGAGCCTGTTATGTTCGTGCTTCATGGCTTTTAGTTTTAAAATTATAATTCATTTTTTCGAGTTTCTCTGTCATCAATTTACGGGCTTTGTGCAGATGCCACCTTGAAGCCTCCTCACTGATATTAAGTTGCGATGAGACTTCTTTGTGACTAAAGCCATCAATCGCAAATAAATTCAGCACTTCGCGGGTAGTATCTGGCAAGTCCTGTATCATTTTAAAAATTTCCCTGCTATCCATCTTACTTTCTGTAAAATCCAGATTGAAGTGCGTATGTTCAGCAGTAGAGTATTCATTATCAATCGTCAATTTGTTTCGCTCGGTATATTTTTTTTTCGAACGATAGAAATCTATAGATGTATTCACAGCTATTTGTTTCACCCACCCTCCTATACTGTCGATATCTTTCAATGCAGTCAGATTCTTGAGTATTTTCAGAAAGCTAGCATTCATACTTTCTACTGCTTCATCCTCATTGATGGTATAACGGCTGCATACTTTCATCATGATCGGGAAACAATATTCATATAGGAGCCGCTGACATTTTCTGTCATTCTCTAGGCATCCTTGTATGATTTGCGTTGTTACCAAATACAGTTTTTTACATTGGTTGATTCTTTAATTCTTCATCTCCAGAATTATATACGAATGTAAGATGCAAAACGTTAGCCAACATCATGATAAAATTTAAATATTTTATCTATAAATCATTCTCAATTACCTTTGCATTCCATAAAAAGATTAAAATAATATGCAAAAGACGCTCAAACAGCTCAAACTCAATAAAATGAACCTTGGCACCTCAACCGGTAGCAACTGGATGACTTCAAAAAGTGAAATAATTGAGAGTACCTCACCCGTAGATGGAAAATTAATTGCCTCTGTACAATCAACTTCAAAGGCCGATTACGAAAAAGTAGTGAAATCGGCTCAAAAAGCATTTCAAGAATGGCGCCTCACCCCTGCCCCTAAGCGTGGTGAAGTCATCCGTCAGATTGGGGATCAACTCCGTAAATACAAACAACCCTTGGGCGAACTAGTGAGTTACGAAATGGGCAAAAGCCTACAAGAAGGCTTGGGCGAAGTGCAAGAAATGATTGATATCTGCGATTTTGCAGTTGGCTTAAGTCGTCAATTGTATGGACTCACCATGCACAGCGAGCGTCCTGGCCATCGTATGTACGAACAATATCACCCATTGGGTATCGTGGGTATTATCTCAGCATTCAATTTCCCTGTAGCGGTTTGGAGTTGGAATACCATGTTGGCATGGGTTTGTGGCGATGTGTGTATCTGGAAACCATCCGAAAAAGCACCGCTTTGTGGTGTAGCTTGTCAAAATATCATACAAGAAGTATTCAAGAAAAACAATGTACCCGAAGGTGTATCCTGCCTCATCAATGGTGGACGAGAAGTGGGCGAATGGCTTTCGCACGACCAACGCATCCCATTGGTATCCGCTACAGGTAGTACCCGCATGGGCAAAGCCATCGGTGCAGCCGTAGGCGAACGCCTTGGACGTAGCTTACTCGAATTAGGAGGCAACAATGCCATCATTATATCCGAACATGCCGATTTGGATATGTCCTTAATCGGATGTGTATTTGGCGCAGTAGGTACCGCAGGTCAGCGATGTACATCTACACGTCGATTAATCATACACGAAAAAGTATACAAGAAATTTACCGAGAAATTGGTGAATGCTTACAAACAAATTAAAATTGGCGATCCATTGGATCAAAAAAACCATGTAGGCCCATTGATCGATAAAGATGCAGTACAACAATACCTCAATGCCATAGAAGCAGCCAAAGCAGAAGGTGGAAAAGTGTTGGTAGAAGGTGGCGTACTCAAAGGTAAAGGATACGAAAGCGGATGCTATGTAAAACCATGTGTGATAGAAGCCAAGAATAGTTTCCAAATTGTACAACACGAAACCTTTGCACCAATATTATACATCATGAAATACAAGACATTGGATGAAGCCATCGAAATGCAAAACGGTGTACCACAAGGATTATCCTCAGCCATCATGACGGTGAATATGCGCGAAGCCGAAAAATTCCTTTCGCAAGCCGGTAGCGACTGTGGCATAGCCAATGTCAATATTGGTACGAGCGGTGCCGAAATAGGTGGTGCATTTGGTGGCGAAAAAGAAACAGGCGGCGGACGCGAAAGCGGCTCCGATGCATGGAAAGTATACATGCGCCGACAAACCAATACCATCAACTATACCGACAAGTTGCCATTGGCACAAGGGATTAAGTTTGATCTCTAGATTAATTTGTAGATTAATGTGATTTGCGTCGAAGACCAAATCTTACAGTAATCTATCCCGAATCATCGGGATTAAATCATTATTACCATTGAGGCGATTTCGAAATTGAAATCGCCTCTTTTTTTGTTTCTATTTTGGAGCTGAGCATCAACATACTATTTAGCAACTTCTCGCTATCCGTGGCGCATGGCGCTCACTGCTATCGAGGCTAGTTTTCAGGTACCCATCTCTCCGAAGCCTGCGGCTTCGTGAGGCTTATGTTCTTAGTTGGCTTTGCCAACATTACAAACATTTCATCTAGAGTATTTATTTTATTCCAATTACTTTACTTTTCGATTGGTTTTATCTATCTTCGATTGGCGGCAGTCGATTGAGTTTTTTCCACAGATTGGCGTTTTAAACAAGCAATATTGAATCATGAATAAAACAGATCAGAAAAAAAGAACAAGAGCAATAACCTTAATTGCACAAGGGCAAACAATAGGGGGAAGTGTTTTAGTTATTGGTCAAGGGATGAAACCATTAAAGACTGAACAAACGCCTTATAGAATTTTAAATGGAGTTCCTATATTTTATATTGGCAATAATGCATTTGAATTAGAAGAACCAGAATTCCCATCAGGTAAATTATATAAGTGGGGCGAGTATTACCATCCTTATTTATTGGTTGGAATGCCCAGTGTTGGTGGGTGGAATAAAGTATATGTTGACACAAGATATAAAGGGTGGTATGTTTTAGTAGTTTCTACCAAGTTAGACGAATGGGCTATTGGGCCAAGTGATTGGGAAGCAAGTATAATTGCATGGACACCTAAAACAAAATACGATTCGATTAACGAAGCTGGATATCGCATGTTTTGGGCTGCCGCACTTGCTTTAGATTGCGTCCAAATCAATGAATATTTTAGTGATGATTTTGACGAGAATGGCAAATGGTCAGAAACTTGGAATTGTTCTACAAAATGTAAACAAGTCTTTGCTTCTATAAGAAAAACAGCGTATAAAAATAAAACCGAATTTTTAAACTTAATAAATAAATCACCTGACATACTGAAGCATTACATTGAATTAAGGAAATTAATCAACACTAATGATAAGTAATTCAAAGCCTGCTTATAACAACTAAGTTTTCCCCGCTAGCTCAAGTGTATTTTAACACCAACGGCTGGCGCAGGTTTTCATCCTGTGCCTTTATTCTATCAACACCCTCTGTTCGGGATTTGTAATCCTTAAGCAATCCAAAGCCAACATCATCGTTTTTAAACCTCAAATCAAAATTACTTTTCTAATCGTAAGAAAATCTTTTGAACTACCCTTACCTGCTAAGTTTTACTTCCTAGCTTTTAATTCACCATCAATAGTGCATTTTTAGACACTTTAAGTACTACCATAAATTAATTTATATAATGTGGAACATTCATTGCTATTATGTTATTGGCTTGTGTTAAAAGTGTTCCACCACTAGGAATGCTTTCATTAAAACTTATGTCATCTTTCTCAAAGTAGTAGGCCGTTTTAGGTCCTTCTACTAAGCATATTCTACAAGGTTTGTTACGATCTGCTTCAATTTTGTTTTTTATCCATTTACAATGTTCAATTAGTCTGTTATGAAGTGCTGATGTATTGTCTTTTGATACTCGTCAAGTTCAGCTTCACTTAAATTATTAAGATGAGTACCAGGATAATTTTCCAAAATTATCATTGGCATTAAAATGAATAGGGATTTGCATGTCCATAGCCCAAACTGCTTTTAAAATAATATATGGAAATTTTCCATATCCATTTCTAAACATTCGTTTTTCATACCATTTTTCGTCTAGGTTTTGTGTGTTGTTTTCCATTGTTTTTATTGTTTAATTATTTTAATGTTTCGTATTCCAATTAGACTTTCCTAAAATCCCCTTCTGTATCAAGTCCTATTAACTTCTCAATTATTTTGTCTGTAAATTCTTTTGATATTTTTTGACTAAATAGGTTTTTAAGTCATAAATTCAATAATATCACCTTCATGTTTACCGATTACAAAAGATGAAAAAGAGCAACACAACAACACAATAATTGGCTACATTTTCATAAGTTTAAATGCTTCATAACCTTGTGGATAATCAACAAGGAAATTGAAAGATGCCGGCAGCTTATAAACCTCACAGCCACGTATATAGAAGCTATAGAGGTATATATGAAGTACCGCCACAATGCGTTCTTGTTGAAAGAAAATGTCATAAGGAATTGCTTTGGGCCAAAGGCCACCTCTATTTCCAACAAGTAATGGGAGTCTGTTCGGTTCGTCTTTCACAAACGCTGGCCAATCTACGACATCTATCCATTCATTTTGATTTTGAATAATTGGATAGCCAATATTTAGTTTCTTTAATCTCTTATCTTTCAAAATCGGATGGATTGAGAAAATATCAGTTAATTCAGCATTGACCCATGAACAATTTTCTTGCGTTGACATGAACTATTTATTTTTACTTAAAATATCAATTATTAATACGACTAGTTTGTTTATCATTCAATAAATGTGTTTTGATCATAAAACTATTATCATAGTAACTTGATTTTTTATAACCACAATAAATACAATAAGTGTGAAAAGTTAATCCATAAGCCTCCCACCTACTTTTTTCTCCTCTCTCATAAATGCAGAAAGATGAATTAGTACATTTTTTACAATGTATTTCATAGTATTCCGATACTTTACTCAATGTAATTAAAATGCAATTCAGTTCCTTTTTTGTCTTTACGTGCATTATACAATTTTACTTTTTAAAAATAAATTATTCTTTTTCGCGAAATCCTCGTTCCCTTTTGCAATCAGTCATCCTCCCTGAATTTTACAATAAGATTATCTTTAATAATTATCTGACAATCTATTGATCTTTCACTCATTACAAACCTTCAAGCAACTAACGACAATGCCTGAACATGTAAACCAACCATACCCAGTTTCTTTTTACTCTCACATTGTTCCTGCAATTGAGCATCTTCCATTTTTCTGAAGCTTTCAATATATTTCCTGATGATTTCCCTGTCACCAATTCTTTATGTATAAATGTGTCCGTAAATAATATTGAGTTTAATTATTATAAATAAATTCTTTTTTTTTCATCCCTGTAACTTGCAAATTCCCCAGTGATTTCTGATTTCCTCCGTCATACCTGCAACCAAAATACCATGGTGTTTCCACATACCAAACAGGATTTTGCTGAGGTTTATTTCTATGATGGTAGGATCATAACGAAGCATGGTTTTTCGAAAAACCGGACCGTAAATGCCTTGCTCTATGCCATTCCTAAACTTTGCAGTAGCAAATTCAACAGTGGGAATGGTATATTCTGCATATTCATCTATATGGACAATATCTGTAACATACTGCCCGTATATACCTTCTACCTTATAGCGAATATTGAAAACATCATTTCCCGGTGAAATTCTCATTTCTGAAATTTTCTTACCGTGATTCGGATGATTATTATAACTCCATTTTCTAAGAAGATATTCAGTTACTCTTTCTTTTACCTCTTCCATTTGGATTATATTTTCTTCAGTTCCTTAATAATATCCTCATTCAGCTTTTCCCATGGCAGATTTTCTTTACCAAAATGACCATAAGCGGCTGTTTGCAGATAGATTGGATTTTTCAAACCGAGTATTTCTGTGATGCCATTTGGACGCAGGTCGAACAATTTGCTGATGGCTGCCGTCATCCTGGTCTCCTCCACTTTACCTGTTCCGTGTAAATCGACAAACAAAGAGGTGGGTTCTTCCTTCCCGATGGCATAAGAAATCTGGATGGTGCAGCGTTCTGCTATGCCAGAAGCCACCACATGCTTTGCGACATAGCGGGCGGCATAGGCTGCAGAACGATCAACTTTACTTGGGTCTTTACCCGAAAATGCTCCACCCCCATGCGGACAGCTTCCGCCATAAGTATCCACTATTATCTTTCTTCCTGTAAGTCCGGTATCTCCATGTGGTCCGCCAATGGTAAAACTTCCTGATGGATTAATTAAAAATTCAGGTTTACTATCTTTTATGTATTCGTTAATTACAGGCAAAATAATCTGGTTTATTACTTCACGTCTGATTGTTTCCTGAGTTACATTTGCTTTATGTTGCGTGGATACAACAACAGTATCAATTGCCACAGGAACTTCATTCTCGTATCGTACCGTTACCTGCGATTTTGCATCGGGTAATAACCATTCCAATGTTCCATTTTTTCTTAATTCACTCTGTCTTTCCATGATCTTATGCGCAAGAATAATCGGAAGAGGCATTAATTCCTTTGTTTCATTGGTAGCATAGCCAAACATCAATCCCTGATCACCTGCTCCTCCATCAATAACACTATGATTAATTTCAGGACTTTGCTGATGAAGAAGATTAATATAGGCAGCAGTATTGCAATCAAATCCATATTCGGAATTGGTGTATCCAATATTACGAATTACTTCTTTAGCAATTGATACAGCATCAACCGAAGCAGTTGAAGTTATTTCACCGGCAATAATTAATTGCCCTGTTGTGATGAGGCATTCGCATGCTACTTTTGAATTCGGATCCTGCTTAAGATAAGCATCAAGAATAGCATCTGAAATTTGATCGGCAACTTTATCAGGGTGTCCTTCGGATACAGACTCTGATGTAAAAAGATAATGAGACATAGATTGACAAATTATTAGTTAAACAATAAATTTTTGTCATCCGAAAATTGAGTTGGGAAATTGCAGAGAAACTCCTAGAACGTTTTGGTCTGCAAAGACCCTCATCGCTTTGCCACCGTAGCGTTCTGCTCGGTTGGCACTCATAATTGAGTTCTTGATGATGGGATAAAGATAAAGAATAATATTTTACACTTCCAAAAATAAATTAGTTTTGTTATTAAAAAAGATTTTTAATGCCATTAAATTCAGTTCTTCAAAGCATAAAAAAAAATATACGTTCTACGAAGCATATTTACTTCGAAGGTGTATCCACGCTGTTCAAGATGTTCGGCTTTGCGGCATCTCGTACTACAGATAAAATGAGTTCTCCGAACTCATAGTAGTAGCAATGTATAATCTTGAGTAGCAATGTATAATCTTGAACATAAAAATAATACTACAACTTTACTTTTCGATTGGTTTTATCTATCTTCGTTTGGCGGCAGCAAATGTAGTTTTTTCACAGACTGACATTGGCGAAAAGTATAAAAGACTGACAAAAAAAAACAATATCAGCAAAATAGTATCAGATGAAAGCAATAAATTTTATGACAATTTTTATTTCGACTATTTGGTTAAATAGTTGTACTACTCTTAAGCCAGTTACAAGCATAAAAAATGACACAATTAAAACTTACAAATATATTTACATTTCTCCAACAAACAGTTTAACTTCCAGTTCAGGAGCTACAATTGGAGGTCAATATTATTCGACAAGCAAAAGTGTTAATCCAAATGATGTAATTACTGGAATATTATTAAAGGAAGGATTTATTAAATTATCTGAGCTAAAACAGGAATTAAATAACGAGACCTTAATAGTAAATTATGGTGAAAGTGGTAGAAGAAATACGGGATTAGGGGGATATACAATTGAAGTAACAATACAATTCATTTCCGCAAAATCCCAGGCACAAATATGTTCATGTACTGCTGAAGGGCAAGGAGAAACAGAAGCAGATGATATTAGAAAAGCCATTACACGTTGTTTAACTGAATTATTACCAAGGTCAAATTAATACATAAAGTAAATATAAAATTAGCTTATAATACCCTCTTCTGCAATTCAGAACTTTGATAGGGTGAAAATAAAATCACGCTGTGCGAGATGTTCGGCTTTGCGGCATCTCGTACTACAGATAAAAATGAGTTCCCTGTTCGGGATTTGTAATCCCGAACCACTATCGAAGGATTTGCAATCCTTAACTTACTTCAAAAAAGGAACAGGAATTAATAGGTAGTTACTTTGAATTATTTGATTCTCATTTGCTTCAAATTAAGGGAAATTTGTCAAATTGGAGCTATGAAAAAAAGGGATTTTACAAAAATGTTTGTGCAAAAAATGCGAGAAATTGCGAGAATCTCGCACTTTTTATATAATTTGCCTGAAAAATTAAATTTGTATGCTGGAAAAAGCGCCAAAATATATTAGAAAGGATGAAGATATTGCTTTGTCGGTGCGAATCCTCACTCTTCGGGATGTTCTGCCCTGCTCGCTTGAGAATCCCATAAGCAGTTTAGCTGGCGTCCCCGTTCTACGAAGCATATTTGCTTCGTAGCTGTATTCTGTTGCGTTCCGCAACATAAACGAAAACACCCCGCTAGCTCAAATGTATTTTAACACCAACGGCTGGCGTCCCGATGCTCGATTTCCTTTTATCATTTTTCAATAATTTACCTCGTTCAAAAATCTATATTTATTTTCAATTCTAAAACTACATGAAGCACAGCTTGTAAACCTGCGCTAGCCAAAACGCTTAAATCACAATCAAACTAGCTCGAGACTGCAATTATACGCAAGTGGTTTCATGACGAAAAAAGCTGAATATTACGTACAAATTACTACATTTGCACGTATAAATAACACGTATGGATACTAAACTAACATTGAAACTAGACAATACGATCATCGAACAGGCAAAAAACTATGCGAAAGACAAGAATACTAGCCTCTCTAAATTGATTGAATCTTATCTCGGAAAACTCGTTACGCCAAATGACACGCACGAAGTTACTCCGCTTGTAAAAAGTTTGTCAGGTGTTATTGACTTACCAAAAAATTTTGACGCTAAAAAAGAATACAAGAAACATGTATTAAACAAATACGCAAAATAACATGACAAAAGTATTTGTTGATACAGACGTTTGCATAGACTTGCTATCAGGACGTAAACCGTTCAATAAGACAGCAGAGATTTTGTTTTCGCTAGCAGACAATAAGAAAGTCAAAATTTATGTTTCATCGTTATCCTTTTCTAACATAGATTATGTTCTCCGTTCACAATATTCTTCGACCCATTCAAGACAACTTATCGG
>CANHGW010000020.1 GCA_947460175.1 Bacteroidota bacterium
ACTAGGCGGTGGAATTTCATTAATATTATTACCTTTTTACAATAGAATAAAAAATGCTCAATAAGCTAGAACTCATACAAAATAAAATATACAATTTAGAAACCCTTTCCCGCTTGGTGAATCAATGGCATATGCTATCTAAAAAAGTTGTATTCACTAATGGTTGTTTTGATATTATACATCAAGGTCATAACACCTATTTGCTACAAGCTGCTGAGCATGGCAATAAAATGATTGTTGCTGTCAATTCTGATTCTTCTGTTCGCAAACTCAAAGGAGAAAAACGTCCTGTAGTAGATCAATATTCACGTGCTTTTAATTTAGCATGTAATACATATATTGATGCAGTCATCATTTTCGATGAAGATACTCCTCTTTCCTTGATTAATACTTTAAAACCCGATGTATTGGTGAAAGGTGGAGACTATACTATAGACACCATTGTAGGTGCAAAAGAAGTTTTGAATTATGGAGGAAAAGTAGAAATCATTCCTTTTTTAGATGGTTACTCTACTACGTCTATTATTGAAAAAATGAAATAACATTATTTATTTTCATTCCAACGATACGTATCAATAGGAATTCCCAACAAACCAATCACCCTATCTACAACAGTAGAAGCAAGATCTTCAAATGTAGTAGGCTTAGAATAAAACGAAGGTGATGCCGGACATATTATACCTCCTGCTTCTGTTATGGTTTTCATGTTGTTCAAATGTATAAGATTGTAAGGAGTATCTCTCGCTACACAAATCAATTTTCTACGTTCTTTAAGCATCACATCGGCTGCTCGTGTGATAAGACTATCACTCACTCCATTCGCAATACGACCAATGGTACCCATGCTACAAGGACATATAACCAAAGCTTCGTAACTACTACTGCCACTTGCAAATGGTGCAAAATAATCAGTAGGCTCGTATGACTTTACATTGAAATTCAAATAATCCTCATGGTCCAATTCATATTTCCATACATCCTTTGCGTTTTTACTCATCACTAATGCTAATTCTACATCTTTGATGTGACTCATTTTTTTCAATAAACTATATGCATAGATTGAACCTGAGGCCCCTGTGATGGCTAAAGCTATTTTTCTCATTTAATAAAAATGTAAGTAATATTGCAATTCTCGTAGACAAAAGTACATCACAAAACATATTCTACTTATATGAATTTAAAATACAATATTGTTGTTTTCACTATCTTAGTTTTCACGCTCAATAGCTTTGCCCAAAACAAATCAACCGTCGCAAACAAAACTAAATCATCGGGTATCAATTGGATGAGTGTAGAAGAGGTACAAGAAAGAATGAAAACAGAACCTCGAAAAGTGTACGTTGATATTTATACCGATTGGTGTGGGTGGTGTAAGGTTATGGATAAAAAAACATTCACACACCCTAATGTAATTAAATATCTAACCGATAATTACTATTGTATTCACTTTAATGCAGAGCGAAAAGACAGCGTTTTTTTTAAAGATAAAAAATACGGACTGCTTCCTGGAACCAAAACAAATGAATTGGCAGCAGATTGGATGCGTAATAAATTAAGTTACCCAACTAGTATCTTTTTCGAAGAAAATTTTAATAATCCTCAACCAGTGCCAGGCTATTTAGAAACACCTACAATGGAAATGATATTGAAATACTTTGGGGAGAACAAACACAAGACTACTCCATGGGAAAAATACCAAAAGGAATTTAAAGGTGAATGGAAATAGTCACACTTTTATATATTTTTTAGATTTTCAAGTTTAGGATTTAGGATAATCTTGAATTACCTTTGCACTCTTAAATACACAATTTTATGAGTTTCATTACACATGTACATGCAAGACAGATATTAGATTCAAGAGGCAATCCTACTGTAGAGGCCGAAGTATATACCGATGAAGGTGCAATGGGCCGTGCCGCGGTTCCATCTGGCGCTAGCACTGGTATACATGAAGCAGCTGAACTTCGCGATAACGATAAGAAATTATATGGCGGAAAAGGCGTATTAAAAGCTGTTAAAAACATTAATACACTTATCAATAATGCATTGATTGGTATTGATATTACAGAACAACAAACCATAGATCAAATCATGCTTGATTTGGATAAAACACCTAATAAAAGCAAATTAGGTGCAAATGCCATTTTAGCTGTAAGCCTTGCGGCTTCAAAAGCAGCAGCAGAAGAATCAGGATTAAGTTTGTACCGTTATATAGGTGGCACCAATGCTAAAACATTACCTGTACCTATGATGAATATATTGAATGGCGGAGCTCATGCTGATAACAAAATAGATTTTCAAGAATTCATGGTTATGCCGGTGGGTGCAAAAAGCTTTAGTGAAGGCTTACGTTGGGGAACAGAGATATTTCATTCATTAAAAAATGTATTGAAGAAAAAAGGCTATTCTACCAATGTAGGAGATGAAGGCGGATTTGCACCTAATATACAAAGCAACGAAGAAGCAATTGAAACTGTGTTAACAGCAATACAAAGTGCTGGCTACAAAACTGGTTCACAAATTGTAATTGCAATGGATGCAGCCAATTCGGAATTATGGGATGCAAAACAAAAATGTTATGTATTTAAAAAGTCGGATGGTAAAAAAATGAAAAGCGAAGATCTGGTAAAATTCTGGGAAAACTGGTGCAAACAATACCCGATCGTTTCAATCGAAGATGGCTTGGCAGAAGACGATTGGAAAGGATGGAAAATGCTAACAGAAGCCATTGGCGATAAAGTTCAATTAGTTGGTGACGATTTATTTGTAACCAATGTCAATCGACTAGAAAGAGGTATTAATGAAGATATAGCCAATGCATTACTTGTAAAAGTAAATCAAATTGGAAGTTTGAGTGAAACAATCAATGCTGTAACGATGGCACAATATGCCAGTTACAATACTATCATGAGTCATAGAAGTGGTGAGACTGAAGATTCAACTATTGCAGATCTTGCAGTTGCATTAAATTGCGGTCAAATCAAAACTGGCTCTGCATCGCGTAGCGATCGTATGGCTAAATACAATCAATTAATTAGAATAGAGGAAGAATTAGGTCCCAATGGAATTTATTTGGGTAAAAAATTAAAATTCGGAAAATAATTTTTTTCAAACTATCTTGTAAATGCCACTTTTAAGTGGCATTTATTTTTTTGTGGCATGTAGATTAATTTTATCTACTAAGTAAGGCAATCCAACAAAATCAGCCGCTGTTAATAAAGCTGTAATCGAAACTCCCAACACACCATGTAAATTTATATTTTGTCCTGTGAAATACAAATTTGGTATTTTAGTTTGTGTTGAGTAGGTGGTATTTGCAAGGTCATCGACATTGGTTTGAAAGCCATACAAACTTCCCTTAGGGGTATTTAAATAATCACGGTAGGTTAAAGGAGTACAAGCATCCATTTTGACAATAGATTGCTTCAAATTGGGAATTATTTCAGTAACAGCATCAATACAATAATTCATCAAGTTAAGTTTATAAGTTTGATACAACTCATCTCTATTTTCACTATACGTGGTAGTATGCATTGATTTTTCCCATTGTTGATAGGCATCGAAATCGTTGTAACACAAAATGGATATAGCAGAAGCATAAATAGGATTTTTTTTATCTTGATAAAAAAAGATTCCAAATGATAGTGGATCATCAACAACTTGTCTTTTTAAATCCAACCATACATCTTCCGATTTATGAAAATAAATATTATGGTTCCTATACTTGATTTGATTTTCTTTCAATGAAATATTTACCATGAAAGATGACTTGGTAAGTGGCGTTGCCGAAATTCTTTTTCTTGTGACAGGTCTTATTAAATTAGAATCAAGCATTTGATAGGTTAAATCAGGGTGCATATTTGATATATAGGCATCTGCTATGAATTGAACACCTTCCGTTGTTTCTACATACTGAATAATTCCATTTTCTTCTTTAATTAATTTCACTTCTTGATTTCTAAATACGTCTCCACCATGTTGCTGGATTACATCTTTCAGTAATATGGCTAATTGGGCACTACCCTCTTCAAATTTCCAACTACTTTCAATATAACTATTCTGAATCAAGGCATGTAAGTAAAATGGTGTTTGTTGTTGATTACCTGCATACAAGAGATTATTACCTCCTAATACTTGAATTAATTCATCATTGTGAGTGAATTGACTAATCAACGCATGAAACCCCTTCCCTATAACTTGTTGTTTTTCTTCTGCACTTCCAATACGCATATTGTACAATGGAAAATGACTACACACATTTTTAACCTCATTTAAATACTTATGTATTCCTTTGAATTCATTGGGAAAATATTGAGATAGTGTTTCAGCAAAACGATCGTGTCCTTGAGCAAGTTTAAACGATTTATTGTTCAAAATAATTTCATCATAACAATCTATATCGAGTCGTTTTAATTTCAAATCCTTTAAAATGCCTAAATAATCATATAGCTTATAAAGGGTTTCTCCATTATTTAAGCTTCCTAAATAGTGGACCGCTGATTCAAAAAGCTTTTTATCAATTCCAAAAGACTGAAGAGCACCTCCAATTTGTTTATTTTTTTCTAAAACCAATACTTTCTTACCCTCTTTAGATAATAAAGCTGCAGTGACCAGACCTCCAAGACCAGCACCAATTATAATAATATCGTACTTAATATTTTGCAAATGTGGTTAAATTTCAAAACGTTAAAACTAATGTAAATGAGTTCAAGAATTATAAAAAAAGACAATAAATTATTTGAAATATTAAGTTACTTATGTACCTTCATTGTAGCTCTTTAAAATAATATTTTTTAACAGATAAAAATTAATTAAAAATATGAACGTACAAATTCGCACTCAGCGCTTTGAGGCTGATAAAAAATTGCTTGCACATGTCAATGAAAAAGTTGAAAAATTAAAAACATATCATGACAACATTGTAGATGTTGAAGTGTTTTTAAAAATTGATAATGTTGTGCATCAAATTAAAGATAAAATCGCTGAGATAAAAGTACATGTGCCGAAACACACTTTTTTTGTTAAACACGAATCCAAACAATTCGAAGAATCATTCGACTTAGCACTTAAGTCTCTTGTAAACCAATTAAAAAGCTATAAAGAAAAACAAATAGAAACACATTAAAAATTCAAAAAAGCCCTGCAAAAAGCAGGGCTTTTTTATTAGCTTTACACTATGATTTGTTTTCCAAATTGCAAACTCAATCTCGGATTAAATATTGTAGAAAAAAGAGTAGATGGTTTTCATAATATTGAAACAGTATTTCTGCCATTAGCACTCCACGATGTATTAGAAATTATTCCTGCCGAATCTACTTCATTTTTTCAAAGTGGAATTCCTATTCCTGGGTCTAGTTCTGATAATATTATTTTAAAAGCATATCATTTATTAAAAAAAGACTTTAAACAGATTAAAGATTTATCAATTCATTTACTAAAGAATATACCTACAGGTGCAGGATTAGGAGGTGGTTCAGCCGATGGTACTTATATGCTAAAATGCCTGAACTCTTATTTCAATTTAAACCTTACATCAAATCAACTTGAATCATATGCACTTCAATTAGGAAGTGATTGTCCATTTTTTATTCACAACAAACCTATGTTTGCGAGTGGAAGAGGTGAAATATTTGAACCTATAGACATCCATTTAACTGATTATTTCATTTTAATAATCAATCCTGGAATACATATAAATACTGGATGGGCCTTTTCGCAGTTAAAACCAAGTGCTCCAAAAAAATCAATAAAAGATATTGCACGAATGGAGCTTAGCCAATGGAAATATGAACTTTTTAATGATTTTGAAAAACCTGTATGTACCAACTACCCTGAACTAAATAATATTAAATCGGAATTATATAAAATTGGTGCTGTATATGCCGCCATGAGTGGTAGTGGAAGTACCTTTTTTGGAATTTTCAAAAAGGAAATTATGGGCGAAATAAAAAACCTAGTTTCAAACGAAACTAGGTTTAAAAGTAACAAACTATTTTTTACCTCGCAATTGTAAAACTATAAACTCCAATAGTTGATGTTTTCTAATTTATTTCTATAAATACCTTTTAAATCAACAACTAAACCATTTGCTGCCAAAATAGAATTGAAATATTCAGTATTATAATTTGCATATTCTTTATGATTCACCGCAACAATTACAGCATCATATCCTTTTGAAACTTCAGTTGCTAGGCCATAGCCATATTCATGCATTAACTCTTCATGATCGGCATGAGGATCTACAACATCCACTTTTACACTATAAGCTTTTAACTCTTTTACCAAATCAGCTATTTTAGAATTTCGGATGTCAGAAACATTCTCTTTGAATGTAGTTCCCATTACCAATACCTTAGACTTTGAAACGTCAGCACCCGATTTGATAATAGTTTGTATTGTTTTTTTCACAACATAACTAGCCATTTCATCGTTGATTATACGACCAGATAAAATAACTCTTGATTTATACCCTAATTGTTCGGATTTATAAGTTAAATAATATGGATCCACTCCTATACAATGCCCTCCTACCAAACCGGGGAAAAATTTCAAAAAATTCCATTTTGTGCCAGCAGCTTCCAATACTTCGTAGGTATTAATTCCTAATTTATCAAAAATGATTGATAATTCATTCATTAAGGCAATATTCAAATCTCTTTGAGTATTTTCAATAATCTTGGCTGCTTCAGCTACTTTTATACTTGAAGCACGATGCACACCTGCTTTTACAACCAATTCGTATGTTTTAGCAATTTCCTCCAAGGATTCTGCATCACAACCAGAAACTACTTTAATTACATTTTGAAGTGTATGTTCTTTATCTCCTGGATTTATACGCTCAGGCGAATAGCCTGTTTTGAAATCAATAACATTTTTCAATCCAGATATTTTTTCAATTACAGGAATACAATCTTCTTCGGTACAACCAGGATAAACCGTTGACTCAAATACAACATAATCGCCTTTTTTAATAACTTTTCCTATAGTTTCAGATGCTCTTAAAACTGGAGTTAGATCAGGTACATTATGTTGGTCTACAGGTGTAGGTACAGCAACTACATAAAATTTGGCTTCTTTAAGTTTGTCTAAAGAATCTGTAAACTCTATTGCACAACCTTCAAAAGCTTCAGAAGTGAGCTCATTACTAGGATCGATACTATTACGCATCATGTCAACACGTTTTGCATTGATATCGAATCCAATTACATTAATCGTTCTTGCAAATTCTAAAGCAATTGGAAGTCCTACATATCCAAGACCAATTACTGCTAATTTCTCTTTTTTAGTGATAAGATCATTATACATTTATAGCTATTTTGGATGCAAATGTATAGTTTTTAGGTCTTCGATTCAACTTTTCTTGTTGAAATTTCCTTTCTTGAATAATAAAAATAGAATAATGTATAAAGAGTTATAAATATCAGTGAAATAACAATTAACGCTATCATATTTTGATAAAAAATTACAGCTAGTGTATTAAAAAGTATCACAACTGGATAAATCATAAGAGTTGTCTTAGGATTATTTTGATTAGCAATGTTTCTAAATATTAATTGGTGCACATGTTTAGAATCTGGATACAATGGCGAAAGACGATGAACTAAGGTCCTTCGAGTAAATGAAAATATAACTTCAAAAACAGGATAAATCAAACAAACCAATACAAACCATGGGGAAATTTCATGATTACGTTTTACAATAATAATGGATAATACTGCTAATAAAAATCCTAAACTATAGGCACCACCATCACCTAAAAATACTTTTCCATATGGAAAATTGAAAACTAAAAAGCCCAAAATCGCTGCCATACATATAAGACAGATATATGCCATCACTTCGTCTTTAACTATAATACTGATAACAAAGTAAGCACTAAAAATCAAAAACGAAACCCCAGATGACAAGCCATTAAATCCATCTATCATGTTGGTACCATTGATTAAACCAATTATTGCCACCATAGTCACGAGTATCCCCACCCAATATGGAACTAGAATGAAGCCAAAATCAACAACAACAGCATCAATCAAATAGATAGCCATAATGCCAGAAATACTCATTATCAATAATCTTCTAGAAGGTGAAATTTTAGCAAATAAATCCTCCAAAAAACCTGCTAAAAAAGCTGGTATTAGGCACAACAACAGATAAAGTCCTAATTCTAAGTCCTTGGCCATGAAGAGAATAGCGACAAAAATTCCAAGACCTCCTATACGAGGAGTGGGTTCGCTATGTAACTTCTGTGGAAGATCACTCATATGATCATCAATAAAAATACCCTTCTTATGTGATAAATCAATAACTAAATACTGCGTTATTAATGACACAAAAAAAGCTCCAAGCACATATATGAGTAAAGTATAATTCACTAAGTAGAAGCAAATATAGTATTCTTAAATTCAAATTGGAAATGTTAATTCTTCATTTTATTTATTATTTACGTTTAAATATGAAAAACATCGCTAAATTGAGAATGTCATCAAAAATAAATAACTTAGAATCCTAGTTTATTGAGTTTAAGAAAACTAAATTTGCACAATTAAAAAATAATATTGAATGAATTTACACGAATATCAAGCAAAAGAATTATTAAAGAAATACAATGTTCCAGTTCAAAATGGGACTGCTTGCACCAGTATTGAAGAGGCTGTAAATGCCTACAATGAAATCAGCACTCGTACCAATTGCAAATTTGTAGTTGTTAAAGCCCAAATCCATGCAGGAGGACGCGGTAAAGGAACCTTCATTGAAGTACCAGAACAGCATGGCGTTCAAGTAGTTAAATCTGAAGAGGGAGCTAAAGTAGCTGCAACTAATATGATAGGCAATACGCTCGTAACACTTCAAACAGGAGATGCAGGCAAAGTTGTTTCTAAATTATTTATGGCTGAAGATGCCTATTATGATGGACCTCAACCTCAAAAGGAATTTTATCTTTCTATTCTTTTGGATCGACAAACAAAAAAATATGTTTTCATGTATAGCACTGAAGGTGGTATGAACATTGAAGATGTTGCACATGATACCCCTGAAAAGATATTTAAAGAATGGATTCAACCAGGTTCACCGCTTATGCCCTTCCAAGCAAGAAAGATTGCCTTTAATTTAGGTCTTTCTGGAGAAGCGTTTAAAAACTGTGTGAAATTCGTGACGAATCTATACAATGCATTTATTGGTTTGGATTGCGATATGCTTGAAATTAATCCACTATTTAAAACCAGTGATGATAAAATAATAGCTGTAGATTGTAAAATGAATCTAGAAGACAATGCATTGATTCGTCATAAAGATCTTGAATTATTGCGTGACAAGTCAGAAGAAGATCCAACTGAAGTTGAGGCAAGTGAAAGCAACCTCAACTATGTAAAATTAGATGGGAACGTAGGATGTATGGTAAACGGTGCAGGACTTGCGATGGCAACAATGGATATGATTAAACTTAGCGGTGGCGAACCAGCCAACTTTCTTGACGTAGGTGGAAGTGCCAATGCCCAAACTGTTGAAGCAGGATTTCGTTTAATATTAAAAGACCCTAATGTAAAAGCTATTTTAGTCAACATTTTTGGTGGTATCGTACGTTGCGATCGTGTTGCTCAAGGAGTAGTTGATGCTTATAATGCAATTGGAGAAATCAAAGTCCCAGTAATCGTTAGACTACAAGGTACCAATGCTGAAGCGGCAAAAGAACTTATTGAAAAATCAGGCTTAAAAGTACAAAGCGCTATCTTATTAAGTGAAGCTGCTGAGCTAGTAAATAAAGCGGTAGCTTAATAAATATTAAATTCATAAAAAAAACCTTCAGAAATTCTGAAGGTTTTTTTTATGAATAACAACTTCTTATCGTTGTTGTCTTTCAAGAAATTGGTTCAAATCATCTTTACTACTTTGAAATGTAAATACATCATTAATTAAAAAGAAATCACGCTTATTAATCACTTTAGAATAGTTATCTTTAGCAAACTGAAGTTTAGTACTTTCAAATGAGAATTCATTTAATATCGATTTTAATTGATCTACAGATATATTATTGTTTCTAAGAGCTTGCTTAGCAACGCTCACTTTTGAAGATTCGTATGAAGCTTTTCTTACTTGATCAATTAATTGTTGGAATCGACCGTTGCTCATTCCTCCATTGTAATCATTCCAAGTATTCTCTTCATAATTGTTTTGATTATGTTGATTCCACTGAGTGTTATTATTCCAGTTGTGTTCACCTTCATCCCAATTTTCCCAATTATCATTGTTATTCCAATTGCCATAATTATCAATGCAACAATTTTCTTCAATATCCATGGCATTTCGTGAAACAGTACAATAGTAAATATGACCCGGATTTACCTTTATTTCACCTTGATATATTAGTAATCCATTTTGATAACCATAGCCATTGCTATTGTATCTATAAATTTTAATCATGTGTCTACCAGGTGCCAAATCATTAACCGTAACTGTTCTTCCAATTTTATTAAATCTTTTACCGTCAATTGTAATTGAAATAGCTCTACCCCTATCTTCTTTTAATCTAAGCATGGCTTTATTCCATCCTGCAGCTATTGAATTTAGATGCAATGCAATCATCAATACAAATAAAAATATTTTTTTCATAATCGTGTGTTTTTATAATTTTAAGACTCTTTTTTATTAATTATAGTTTATTTGACAAATATATAATAACTTTAGCATAACAATGAATGGCAAATAATACCTGTTGCAACTGCTGCATTCAAACTTTCAGCATTGCCTAACTTTGGAATTGTTACATTATGAGTACATCTATTTAATAATTCCTCATTTATTCCTTTTGATTCATTCCCTATTACTATTATTCCAGCTTGTATCTTTCCTATTTCATTTAATGGAGTTCCATTCAAGGAAGCTGCATAGGATGGAATAGCACTATGTTGATTTAAAAATTCAATTCCATTTTTAAATAGAATGTTGACTCGAAAGATGCCTCCCATTGAAGATTGTACAACCTTGGGGCTGTAAGGATCTGCACAAGCACCATTACACACTAGTTGGCTAATGCCAAACCAATCTGCAATTCGAATGATAGTACCCATATTGCCAGGGTCTTGAACAGAATCCAATAATAATGTAATATTGGAATCGACTACCTCCTTATCTTTTTTTAAACATACTACTGCAAGTACTTGATTCGGAGAGGATAAAAAACTAATCCGTTCTAGTTCAAAATCAGTGATAACATGAACAGCGATAGGTTTGGGTAATTTATTGGCATTTCGGAGAATCCATTCATCTAATGCGAAAACTTCTTTTATAATAAATTCGGAATGAATTAATTCATTCACCATTTTTTCGCCCTCTACAACAAACTCTCCAGATTCTAATCTGTTTTTTTTATCTTCTAATGAACGAATATGTTTAACTTGCGCTTTTGTAATCATACCATTGTAAATAGAAAAGTGCCCTTTAATAAAACAACTACATATAAAATCATTTGCCTGTTTATTATCAGCATTTCTATTGCTTCCTGCAATTATACCAAACACTTAACTGAAAATCAAACTTTACTGAAAGAAAATAAGGTAATTCTTAAAACAGCTAAACCTATTAAAAACAAAGGCGAACTTGAAAGCTCAATTCTTACACTTACTAGCCCTCAACCAAATACCCATTTACTCGATTTAGATTTTCTACCAAACTATAAATTGTGGAAATACAATAATCGATACGCTTTATATAAACGAGACACATTAAATAGCAAACTACAAAAACGCAAAGTAGAAAAACCTGTTCTTGTGGATTCATTTGAAATAGAACGATCCAAACAAATGATTACTCAATTCATGATTAATCAAGGCTATTTTTACAACACAGTGTTGGACACAATCATTCCATCTCAGAAACCTAAAACCAGCACGGTTCAATATACTATCAATGCCGGTAAAAATTATTACATTAAAGATATCACTTACGAATGTGAAAACAATTCTATTCTATCAATTATAATTAATAATATCCCAAAAAGCTTTTTGGTAAAAGGTGAAGAATTCAATCACTTCAAATGTGGCAATGAGAGAGAGCGACTTTATAAATTAATCAGAAGTGCTGGATATTACGATTTCAAAACGGACAACATTTCATTTATCATAGATACGATAGACAGGTCAAAAATCAAACGATTATTAGATGATCCTTTTTCTCAAATAAGCACTTATGACAACAATAATAAAACCACGAATGATTCAATAAATGTAATGCTTAGAGTCCTTAAATCGAAGGACTCTACGTATAACCAATTGTATACAATCAATAAAATTCAAGTAGAAATTATAGATTATAATTCACAGTATGATACCCGAACTAGCTATACTGAAAATACACTAGACAATGTAGATTTTAAATACAAATCACTTCCTATAAATCGAAATGTAATTGTACGAAATATACTAATGCAAGTGGGTGATATTTATAATAATAAAGATTTAGAAGCAACTGTCAATCGCCTTAACCAATTAGGGGTATTCCAGTTTGTCAACTTTCGATTTGATAAAGATTCATTATTACCCGGAAAACTTAATTGCTATTTAGTTCTCAACACGTCGCCTAAAATGGATATTGTAGGCATGACAGATATAAGCACGAGTGATGGAGACTATTTATTAGGGCTTGGAGCAGGTATCACATACAAAAATAAAAATTTATTTCATGGTGCAAATCAGTTACTGATTAGAGGAGCATACTCAACAGAATTTAGAAATGATAATTTATTGACAGGTACTAAAAAGTTTTATCAATCTGGAAATAATGCCAATTTTACTACTAATTTAAGTTTCCCAAAATTCATAGTCCCATTTAATCAACGTATTTTCAATAAGCGCAATTTGCCATTTACCATTTTAGGACTCAACTATAGTTTTATTCAACGTATTCAAAATTATACCGTTGTCAATGTGTCTGGAAGCTTTGGTTATACCTGGAAGGAAACATCTCAAAAAAGTTGGCGACTAAATCCTTCTTTTTTAACCTTAACTAGATTGCCTGAACGATATCTTGGGGAGGCATTTAAGAAAAAACTATCTGAAAATAAATATCTTGAAAATATATTTTCCAACAATATCATTTATGGAGAAAACATGACCTTTGAATATATAAGTAAATTTAAAAATGAGTATCAAGATTTCTCATCCTTAAAAATAGGTGTAGAAGAAGCCGGTACATTACTACAAGGTGTAAATTATATATACAATAAAATATCAAACAACAATTTAAAACCAATTGCACAATATCTTAAGTTGGATGGAGACTTTAGAAATTATAAAAACTGGAAAAAAATGCAATGGGTGAACCGAGTAATGTTAGGCTTAGGAATCCCAACAGGCAAAGATTTAACCCTTCCATATATCAAACAATATTCTGCAGGTGGTGCATTTAGTAATAGAGGCTGGAGAGCTCGCAGGGTTGGACCTGGGCGTTCACTTGATTCATCATACAGTGCTGGATCAACAGTCATTGACCGTACAGGTGACATTAAATTTGAAGCTAATTCCGAATTTAGATTTAACCTGTTAAAATTGTTCTCTGGCGCTATCAATCTAAAAGGAGCTACATTTGTAGATGCAGGAAATATATGGCTCTTTCATAAATCACCTAATGTAATAGGTGGTGAAATCAATAAAAATTATTTATGGCAAGATATTGCCATTTCGGCTGGCGCTGGCCTTAGACTCGATTTTTCATTTTTTGTATTCCGAATAGACTTAGCTTATCCTATAAAACAACCTCAAATTACTACCAATTCCGGATGGGCATTTGATCAATTGAAATACAAAAGCGGCATTTATAATTTAGCAATAGGCTACCCTTTTTAAATACATTTTTCGAACATTTTATTAAAAATCAATTTGGTAATTATGTCATTTATCAAAAATGTAGTTTCTTAGTCTTATGTTAAAATTATCTCATTTAGCTGAAACATTAATTCCTTCAGAAATCATTAAACTTGGGAACGAAATAAATGATAAAATCCGAAATGGTGCCAAAATTTACAACTTTACAATTGGTGATTTTGACCCTAGTATATTCCCTATCCCTCAATCCTTGGAAGATGAAATAGTGAATGCTTATCGAAACAAAAAAACTAATTATCCACCTGCTAATGGTATTGCTCCATTAAGAGATTCAGTCGCCAATTTTATAAAACAGCGACTAGGACTTGATTATCCATCATCTTCATTTCTTATTTCGGGTGGTGGCAGACCACTCATATATGCTGCTTATCGATCTATATGTAATGAAGGTGAAAAAGTAATTTATCCTGTCCCTTCATGGAATAATAATCACTACACTCATTTTGTTTCAGGCGAACATATAGTAGTCGAAACCACAGCCGAGAATAACTTTTTACCTACTGCGGAAGAATTAATTCCACATTTCAAGGATGCATCATTACTTGCATTATGCTCTCCTTTAAACCCTACAGGAACGGTTTTTTCGAAAGATCAATTAAGTAAAATTTGCGAAGCCGTACTTGAAGAAAATAAGACTCGAACGGAAGGTCAAAAACCATTATTTATTTTATATGATCAAATATACTGGACACTAACCTATGGCGAATCAGTCCATTACAATCCTGTGAGTTTATATCCCGAATTAAAAGAGTATACAATTTTTATTGATGGCATAAGTAAAGCCTTCTGTGCTACAGGTGTAAGAGTCGGCTGGGCATTTGGTCCATCCGAATTGATTGATAAAATGAAAGGTATCTTAAGTCATATTGGAGCATGGAGCCCAATGGCCGAACAGTTCGGAACTGCCCTCTTTTTAAAAAAAGATGCTGATGTTGATACATTTTTATCAAATACTAAGAAAGCAATTCATGAAAGGCTTACTACCATTTATAACGGAATTATTCAGCTCAAAAACGCTGGATACCCTATAGATGCTATTTCACCAAAAGCAGCCATGTACCTAACGATACGCTTTTCATTTAAAAATAAAAAAACTCGTAATGGCTTAGAAATAAAAACGACGGAAGACATGACTTCATTTTTATTAAACAATGCTTCCATCGCAATAGTACCATTTGCAGCCTTTGGTGCAAATGCCGATAGTGAATGGTATAGATTAAGTGTCGGCACTTGTCATATTGAAGAAATACCGCAAATGTTAAACAATTTGAAAATAGCCATGGATCAACTAACCTAGGTAACCAAATGGATATTTCACTTTTTATACTAAAAAGTTAGATTATAACTAAACTCGATATAGATTCAAGGTATTCTACATGGTCATATTCTAATAATCATGTAACTTTGCTCCCATGTTAGATAGCATAGAATCAGCAATAGAAGATATTAAAAATGGTAAGCTTGTAATAGTAGTTGATGACGAAGATCGTGAAAACGAAGGCGATTTTCTAACGGCTGCACATAATGTAACTCCTGAGATTATTAATTTTATGAGTAAATTCGGTAGAGGTCTTATTTGTGCTCCATTGAGCGAAGACAGATGCAACGAATTAGACCTCAATTTGATGGTAAAAGACAATACAGAACTACATCAAACTCCTTTTACAGTCTCTGTTGATTTAATTGGTCATGGTTGCACTACGGGCATTTCGGCTCATGATAGAGCCAAAACGATTCAAGCACTGATTCATCCAGATACAAAACCAAATGACTTAGCAAAACCAGGTCACATATTCCCTTTACGAGCTCGCAAAGAAGGTGTATTACGCAGAGCAGGACATACAGAAGCTGCAATTGACCTAGCACGATTAGCCGGATTTGAACCTGCAGGGGTTATTGTAGAAATCATTGATGAAGATGGCGAAATGGCTCGTTTACCTCGCTTAAAAGAAATAGCCATTGAACATGGTTTAAAGATAATCTCAATTGAAGAATTAATTGAATATAGACTTAGAACTGAAAACTTGGTTGAAGAACAAATAAGAGTTCATATGCCAACTAAATTTGGTGATTTTGAATTAATCACATTCAAAAACTTAAAAACCAATGAACTGCATCATGCTCTAAAAAAAGGAGATTGGAAAGCGGGCGACCCAGTTTTACTTCGTGTTCACAGTTCATGTTTTACAGGCGATATTCTACATTCATTGCGTTGCGATTGTGGCGACCAGTTAGAAGCCGCCATGCAAATGGTACAAGATGCAGGTCAAGGGCTTGTATTGTATATGAATCAAGAAGGGAGAGGAATAGGATTGCTCAATAAATTAAAAGCATATAAGTTACAAGAACAAGGTAGAGATACCGTAGAAGCTAATCTTGAATTGGGCTTCGAAATGGACGAACGTGATTATGGTATTGGTGCACAAATATTACGAATGCTTGATGTATCAAAAATTAAATTGATTACAAACAATCCTCGTAAACGTGCTGGTTTACTAGGTTATGGCCTTGAAATAGTAGAAAATGTTCCGATTGAAATATGTTCTAATCCTCATAATGAAAAATATCTTCAAACCAAACGTGATAAATTAGGGCATGAGATTATGAGATAACTTAATTAATAAGATTTATCTACTTATCCAATAATCCAGCTAAATTTAAGTTCTCGATCAGGGATTGCTATTCGTTCTGAAATACGAGCCATACGATCTGGCAATTTCATAATGTAATCTCTTGCTTTTTCGCCATTCTCTTTCAATCCAGTCAAACTTTCTATATTCCATTCCTTTATTAAATCTCGCATGATGTTTACATAGTCAACAGCTGTGTAAACCCCAAGGCGTTGTGCAGCATCGGAGAAATTGGCAAACGTATTGATTTCGCCACCTAACTCACGTAAAGCCTGTGCAGGCATTACTATTTTTTTACGCATCATATCTTCAAATGCCAACATCATTTCATTGGTATCGATTTCGAAAATTCTATTAATAAATGAAATATACGCATTCGCATGTCGAGCTTCATCAGCAGCTACAAGACCACATATTTTAGACAACATGGTGTTACCGCTTTTTTTAGACAATGTCGCTACTCGTCTATGAGAGATATTGGTAGCCAATTCTTGAAAACTAGTATACATGAAGGTTCTATAAGGATCGTTGTTGGTATCTAAATCGAAACCGTCTGCTATCAAAAACTGAGTTGATGCTTCAAATTTTGGCATATCAATACGACCACATAAATATAAATAACGATTTAATACATCACCATGTCGATTTTCTTCAGCAGTCCAGGATCTAATCCATTTCATCCAACCACCATGCACATTTTGCTTAACGCCTTCTAAAGCCCCAAGCCAGGTTTCATAAGTAGGCAATGCTTCTTCTGTAATGGTATCACCTACTAATACTGCAAGTAAATCATAATCCATATTCTCAGCCTGACCTTGCAATATTTTTACTTCTTCAAAAAAGGATTCGTTACTTGCCACAGGAAGCAATTCTCCTGGTTGCCAATTGGTTTCAATAGAACTCAAGTATTTGCTACCAGTCAATTCTACTTCCTTTTCCAAAAATAACATTACTTCTTGTCTTGAAGGAGTCAAGGCTTGTTTCATTCGCTACAGATTATTCTTACAAAGGTAATCCTAAAATTATATTTTGATATAGGATTTTTTGATACAAAAAGAAAACCGAATGAAAGATTTCATCCGGCTTCTCAGGTTGGGGTTGGAAAAGGGTTATTCATAATTTTTGATTAGACTTTTGCTAGTAGTCACATCATCATTAGAATTTGAATTGGTTAATTCGTATTTTTTTAAGTCGTTGGTTTTGTTTGTATAATGTGCACTCTCTCTTACTTCCGTTGAAGAAAGATGAGATAATAAATAGGTACAGCTAAATAAAAAAGTTACATAAAATAATACGCTTACATATCTGCTCATATCATCTAATTTGTAAAAACAAACTTAGTTCATAGACTCAGATAAGAAATTACAACTTTGTGAAATGTCAATATGGATTTGATAAAAGCAAAAATCAGTTTGTGACCTTTATTTAATTACTTCTTCGATTGTCTTTCCAATACATGCATTTGGCATCTGAATATGTAATAATGTAGCTAAAGTAGCTGCAATATCAGTCATATAAACTTCTCGATTAGTAACCCCCTTTTGAATCCCCCATCCGTACCAAATTAGTGGTATATGTGTATCATAGGGATTCCAAGTTCCGTGTGTAGTACCTGTTTTGGCATAAGCATCGAGCCATGATGGTTTTAGTAAGAGTAAAATATCGCCACTGCGTTTTGATACATAGCCATTGATAGCCATTTCTTTAATTTTTTCGGGAAGTGGTGCTTGTTGAATATTATGCATATCAACAGCAAATTGAATTTCATCATATGAACGAATATTTGAACGTATCTCATCTATGACTGATTGCCTGTTTATTTTAAAACTATCTATTTGAGCATCATTGAGCCATATGAAGTTTTCTGAAATATCTTTTATCAATTCATTTGATTTGAATATTTGGCCTAAATGTTTATTTAAATTTGTTTTAAGTGTAGATCCATAAAAGAAACCTGAAGGCATTTTTTGATCTAGTAAATATTGAGGATTGTGAGCCACACCATGATCTGAAGTAAGAAATAAGGTATAATTTCCTTGTCCTACTTGTTCGTTTAAAAAAATGATTAATTCTTCTATAGTTTTATCCATACGCACATAGGTATCCTCTAATTCAATAGAATTAGGACCATACATATGCCCTATGTAATCGGTGGACGAGAAACTAATGGCAAGAAAATCAGTTTCATTTCCCATTCCTAATTTTTCATTTAGAATTGCTTCTTTTGCAAAGTCAAATAAGATGTCATTTCCGTAAGGAGTCTTTTTAATATCGCTTAATTTTAATGATGATGTTTTATGAGGAAATGAAGTAGTATTTTCTCCCGTAAAACGACCTTCATATGCATTGTCATCTTGAGTAGAATGGGTATAAGAAGGGATTGGCAAAATCGTATTCCATTCTTTTTGCATATACGATTTTGAATTATTTTGTTGATTAAATCTAGAAACCCACTCTGGCAATTGATTCATAAAAAAAGTACTTGTCATAAAGACGCCTTCACTATCATCCATCCAGTAGCTACCATTCGATGTATGCCCTCCAGGTAAAATAGCGGCTCTATCTTTAACGGAGATTGAGATAACTTTTGATTTGAAATTGGAATGCAATCTTAACTCATCTGTGATAGTACTAGCCCATAGATTTTTAGGACTCATTTTACCGGCTTTTTGAGTACCTCCCACCGATTTTACAGATGCATCTGCAGTACAATATACAGTATTACCAGTCATTTTATCAATCCAATCATTGCTAGAAATACCATGCAACGCAGGCACACTCCCAGTATAGATACATGTATGCCCAGGTGCAGTATATGAAGGCAAATAGTTTATAAATGCATTTTGACAAACATTTCCTTCGTTCAATAGTTTTACAAAACCTTTTGTAGAAAAATTATTTTGATATTTATACAAAAAATCTGGTCTCATTTGATCAAGCACTACCCCAACTACCAATTTTGGCCTATCGACATTTTTAGATTTTTGTGCATTTAATTTAAGTGAGATTAATAAGATGAGTATAGGAATATATCGCATTTGTTTATAATTGATTTGTAAAAATGGTAATTATGCATGACAATACCATTAATTTTTGATTATTTTTGCAACATCAAAATTACAATATGGCAGATTTATTTGAAAAGTTTTCAAAAAACAAAGGTTCATTAGGTCAATATCAAGATCAAGCGCATGGTTACTTTGCTTTCCCACGTTTAGAAGGTGAAATAAGTAATCGTATGATTTTTAGAGGAAAAGAAAGAGTAATATGGAGTTTAAATAACTATATCGGTCTTGCTAATCATCCTGAAGTACGTAAAGCGGATGCAGATGCTGCAGCACATTGGGGGCTTGCTTATCCTATGGGAGCTCGAATGATGAGTGGAAATTCAGTTTTACACGAACAACTTGAAAATGAATTGGCCGAATTTGTAGGCAAAGAAGATGGTTTTTTATTGAATTTTGGTTATCAAGGAATGGCATCTGTAGTAGATTCGCTTTGCAGTCGACGCGATGTAGTCGTATATGATGCAGAGAGTCACGCATGTATCCTTGATGGATTGCGTATGGTACCTGCCCATCGCTATGTGTTCAAGCACAATGATATGGAAGATTTTGAAAAGCAAATGGGCCGTGCTACAAAAATGATTGAAGAAACTGGCGGTGGAATTTTAGTGATCACTGAAGGCGTTTTTGGTATGGCTGGCGATCAAGGTAAATTAAAAGAAATATGTGATTTAAAATCAAAATACGATTTCCGATTATTGGTGGATGATGCACATGGATTTGGCACCATGGGTGCTACTGGTGCAGGTGTAGGAGAAGAACAAGGATGTCAAGATAAAATTGACGTTTACTTTTCGACCTTTGCTAAAAGCATGGCAAGCATAGGTGCATTTGTCGCAGGTGAAAAAGATGTCATCAATTATTTACGTTATAATTTACGTTCACAGATTTTTGCAAAATCATTACCAATGCCTTTGGTTGTTGGCAATTTAAAACGACTTGAATTATTACGTAGCAAACCTGAATTACGTGAACAACTTTGGAAAAATGTACGTTCCTTGCAAAGTCAATTAACTGAAAATGGATTTGATATTGGCAAAACAAATTCTCCGGTAACCCCAGTTTATATGCATGGAGGAGTGATTGAAGCATCTCAATTGATTGTAGACATGCGTGAGAATTACAATATATTTTGTTCTATCGTCGTATACCCAGTTATACCTAAGGGGCATATCATTTTACGTTTAATTCCTACTGCTGTTCATACTGAGCAAGATATTAAAGAAACGATAGAAGCCTTCAAAGCTGTGAAACATAAACTAGATAATAAATTGTATCCTCAAGAGATCCCGTCTATGGTTTAGACTATGCGTATTTATTCAGCTATCATATTATTTTCTTTATTGTTAATTCAATTATTCTCTACCATAATAATGACCGCTAGTTGGGAATTGAATAGAGAATATATTACGGCTACTCAATGTGTCAATTTATTAAAACCTGAAATACAGTGTAAAGGAAAATGTCAATTGGCAAAACAAATCAAAAAATTGCATGCTGAAAACGAAAACGATTCAGGTAAACAAAGCCAAATCAAATTTCAACAAATTGACCAATTTATAAGTATTCCTGATGAATTAAAATTAGTTCACACGATTCATTCTACTTCCATGAATGAATATATTTATAAATCTAATTTTTATTGTTTCAACTATCATTTTAAAAGCATAAAACCTCCTATTAATGAATTATGTTAATTCTAATACTTTAATTATCATTCATTAATTAATAAATTTTTATGCAAAAATTAGTCTGCATTCTCATAATGGGAATGCTTTCAAGCAATTTGATTGCTTGTGATGTATGTAGTTGTTCGGGGTCTACCAACAACTTTGGAATACTCCCCTCTTTTACTAGGCACTTTGTAGGAATCAAGTACCAATTCAAAAGTTTTCATTCTTCACCTCATAAATTGAATGACATTCATTATGGACCTAGTGATGAAACTTTTCATTCTACAGAACTATGGGGTAGAATGATTATTAAAAAGAGGCTTCAAGTATTTGGCTCAATCCCATACAATATCAATAAACGAATTGAACAACATAAGACTACACTGATACATGGTATTGGCGATATGAATCTCATGCTTAGCTATGTATTGATAGAGCCTACAAATAATCAATCCACTTGGCAACATAGCCTACAAGCAGGTGTTGGAGTAAAATTGCCCACTGGAAAATCAAAACAATTACAGGATAATATTTTACTCAATCAAAATATACAACTTGGTTCAGGATCAATAGATATTCCTATGAATGTAATGTATACGATTAGACATAAAAATTTAGGTTACAATACAGAATTTAATTACAAATTCAATACACAGAATAAAATGGGGTATCAATTTGGAAATCGATTCAATGCGACCTCTCGAATATTTTTACAGAAAAAAACAACATTATTTACATTCATACCACATACTGGAATTAATTTAGAATATGCATTCCAAGATAAACGCAATTCAATAAAAGAGGATTATACTGGTGGCCATTTTCTATTTGCAAATGCGGGAATAGACACTTATTATAAAAAAATCGCATTGACTTTATTTTTACAACAACCTCTTGGTGGTCACTATGGAGAAGGTCATATCGCTAGCCAAACTCGATTTGCTTCGAGTCTTATTTTATTATTTTAAACAAAAAAAAAAAAATGAACAATACAATTAAAAAAATCGTTTTCGTCATATTATCATTCATTGCAATGATATCTTTTCATTCATGTATTAAAAACAAGACCACAACAGATACAATAAAGCCGACAATAGCAATAGTTGAACCTACAGATATGGATACACTTATCCTATCGTTAGAACCTGAGGTTCATATTGAATTTACTGTATCTGATAATGAAGGATTACATTCATTAGATGTAAAATTATTTGATTCATCCAATGTAATAAAGCAACAATCTACTCCCAATGTAACTAATCAATCCAGTTATGCTTTCCATACTCATTATATACCAATAGGTGTCACAGGATTAACTTGGATGAAAGTAATTATTACAGCAACCGATCATTCAGAGAATATAATTACAAAAGAATTGAAGGTTTTTATTAAGCCTTAGTGTAATAGAAATCATTATAAAATATAACATTTTTTGTATCCCAGTTTGCTTTACTTTCGCAAACAAATAGAGAAATGGTTTATAAAATTCTTACAGTCATTCTACTTTCAAGCTTTGAAATCTATGTTTCTATAGCTACAGGTATTGCATTTAAATTATCTCCTCATGTTATATGCATTTCTACGTTAATCGGAGGTATAGCCGGTGTGTTTGTAGCTGCTTTTTTGGGAAAGCAAATAAGAGCTTTTATTTCTAAATTTAGAAAACCTAAACCACCTAAATTAGCATCCAATAAAGATAAATTAATGCAAAAATTGTGGGCTAAGTATGGAGTTGTTGGCGTAGGATTTGTAGGAACATTTATCTTAGGGGCTCCTGCAAGTATTGGCATCGGATATGGCTTTGGAGTTGAGCCAAAATTGCTTATCAATTGGTGCCTATTGGCCGTTTGTATTCGATGTGTGGCATATTCTTATTTCTTTGATTTTCTTGTCAATCTATTTTAATAAATAAACAGATAGAAGCTATCAAAATATATAGAATAAGTTTGGCAATATAGCATCTTACTTAAAAGACTTATACCTCACTCCTCTTTCAATACTTATTCAATAACTTCAACCACCAATTCGTCTTTCTCTAGATTCGAATCTTTTGGCTTATAAGTTGCACATGAGTTTGTATAACATCCACCCATACCACAAGTATTAAAATTAAAAATACCTTGAAATATAAAAAACAAACCAAAGGCGCCAACTAATGTATCTCGATGTATGAAAGCACTTACCAGTAATACAATACCTGCTAATAATCGAAGTACGCGCATAAAATTCCAATTGGTTAAAAGAAGTTGATTCATTCCTAAAAAATGTTTGATTGCAAGCTACTCCATCCACCTCCATTGTGCACATCGGTATATCCATTCGATTTTAAGATACCCTTGGCACTAGCACTTCGCATACCAGAAGCACAACAAGTAATAATGGTTTTATTTTTATCTTTCAATTTAGCTAAGTTTTTGCTTAGTTGATCTACAGGTATATTAATAGCTCCTTTGATATGTCCAGATGAAAATTCACCCGGTGTTCTTACATCCAATATAATAGCACCATTGCGAACTAATTCTTTATAATCGACCGATGGTCCACCACCGAATAACTTTTTAAGTATTCCTAACATAGTATTTTTTAATTATTTTGAGATTGTATAAAATTTACATCTAACCACGAACCCGCATTTAAACACTCGATACCTGCTTGTGATAAAAAACGTTCTGCCATACCACTTCGATTTCCAGAGGCGCAACAAAGTAATAATGGCATATTCATTTTTTTCAATTCGTCCATTCTTTCTGTAATTTCTTGTAAAGGGATGTTGATTGAATCTACCGCGTGAGCTGATTGAAATTCTTCATAACTTCTCACATCAACGATAGTTCCTTTTTTTTCTTTTATTAGTTGTTCTAAATTCATGTTGTTTAATTTTTAAAGATTTAATTATTATTTTTTAAAAGTAGAAGGGCAAACATAAGTAGTTTTAGGCACATTGGTTTCACTGATTGCTTTGAATCCCCCTTCCACATCAACAAAATTGTTCCAACCTCTTGATTTCAAAATAGAAGCTGCTATCATGCTTCTATATCCACCTGCACAATGCATTATAAAAGGCTTCTCTTTTGGAAATTCTGCTAAATGCTCATTGATATAATCCAATGGAATATTCAAGGCTCCTTCTATATGTTCAGCATTAAACTCGTTTTTGTTTCTTATATCAATTACAATAGGTTGCCCTTGCATTCTAAGTTCAAATTCACTTGCATTAATACGATCGATCTGATCGATTTCTTTACCAGCATTTTTCCATGTATCTATTCCGCCTTTGAGATAACCGATACAAAAATCATATCCTACTCTAGATAGACGTATGACAGCTTCTTCTTCACGACCATGTTCTGCAACAAGTAATATTTCTTGTTTAATATCGGGTATCAATGTACCTACCCAAGATGCAAAATTTCCATCAATACCAATATTGATACTATTAGGTATAAAACCTATTGCAAAATCTTCAGGACTTCTAACATCCAGTATTAAAGCATCCATGTTGTTTGCAGTTAATTCAAATTCTTCTGCATTCAAGGGCTTATTCGCACGATCCATGACATCATCTAAACTTTCGTAGCCTTTAATATTCATCAATACATTCTTTGGAAAATAACCTGGAGGTGCTGTTAATCCTTCCAATAACTCCTTTATAAATTCTTCTCGGGTCATATCAGCACGTAATGCATAATTGACTTTCTTTTGATGTCCTAAAGTATCTGTAGTTTCTTTACTCATATTTTTACCACATGCACTACCAGCTCCATGATTAGGGTAAACAATCAAATCATCATTCAATGGCATGATTCTATTTCGAAGTGAATCAAATAAAAGCGAAGCCAGTTTTTCTTGAGTCAATTCTGCCACAACATGCTGCGCTAAATCAGGTCGACCCACATCACCAATAAACAATGTATCACCTGTAATAATGCCATGTTGAACTCCATTTTCATCAATTATCAAATAGCATGTACTTTCCATCGTATGACCTGGTGTATGGATCACTTTCACCATGTACTCCCCTATTTTAAATTCTTGATTATCATCTGCAACTAATGCATCAAATCCAGGTTTAGCAGTGGGGCCATATACTATAGTTGCGCCTGTTTTTTTTGCTAAATCAAGATGTCCTGAAACAAAATCCGCATGAAAGTGAGTTTCAAATACATATTTAATTTTTGCATTATCTTTTTCAGCTCTAAGGATATATGGTTGTACTTCTCTTAACGGATCAAAGATTGCAGCTTCACCATTGGATTCTAAATAGTATGCTGCATGTGAAATGCAACCCGTATAAATTTGTTCGATTTTCATTTTCTATTTATTTTAATTTCAATGCAAAGTTCTGATTTGTTTTGGAACTATACAGTGATATATGTCACATAGAAAAACTTTTTTTATTAAAATAATAGTATAAGATTAATTTATATATAAATCATGTTGCTACTATATTAGCAATTGCTTTTAAAATAATATTTTTTAAAATCTTTCTTAAGTGAAGATAGTTTACAAAGGTTAAATTCTCAATATAATTGATGGCTTTCAGCAAAAAAGTCAATTAGTATAATTTCGCTTATTATATTGCTTGAAATATTGGTTATACCAACTAAGTTCTTAAATGACATTACATACAAAACATGATAGAAATCATAATTTAATATAATACTTATCAAGTAATTTTGCTTTATAAAATTATTAAAAACATGAAAGACACATTAGCACACCAGCATTTAATATGCGTTGATTGGAAAAGAGAACTTGAATTTTTCAAAACTGAAATTGCTTATTTACGCAAGCGCCTTGAAGAAGTCGCATCGAAAAACACATCAAAAGACGTTTTGATTGAGATAGAACATTACGAAAATAAATTTCGAATTATGGGAATTCATGTAGATGAATTGAGCCACGATGTAAATTTAAAAAATGAAGCATTATTGAAAGAAGCAAGTGAAAAACCAAATTACATAAATGTAAAAATGGTAGAATCTGATGAAAATTTAATCGAGTTGATGAACGACACAAGTTCTGATTTCCACAGCACCAAAAAGGAATACTATAAGTTTTTGTCAAAAGTGATGTAACATTTTTATTAAATAAACTATTCAAAAAACACAATTGTCATTCAATTGTGTTTTTTTTATTTTTAAATTAAGCTGAATATATTGGCTTAATAATTGTATGAATTATAATTCAAAATGTAGAAATTAAAAAAAATAACTATTAACTTGTACTAAAATTTATAACAAATATGAAAAAAATTCAATTCTCAATGATGGTCCTCTTAATGGCAAATCAATTGTCATTCGGCCAATTGTATTCTAGCGGCAATAATGTAATTGCAGGCACTACTGTAGGAATCGGTATTAATACGCCTAGCAGTGCTACTATGTTACATATTAGACGTACATCTAATGGTGGGAATTTATATTTAGAAAACCCAAATTCTACCAGTTTTCAAACATTCAGACTTACAAACGATATCCCAGCAAATTATGCGAATTACACTAAATATGGCAGTTCATATGCAGGAGGTTATGCTGGAATTTCTACAATGTATCCATTTGCAAATGCATTTGGGTTTGGAAATACTGGACCTATGTTGAATGCAAGCACAGGTAATATGGGATTAGCTATTAGCAAAGCAGGAACATTTAAGTTAAAACTTCATATAGATGCTTCTACAGAACGAGTAGGAATTGGTGGCAATGCAGTTCCATCAGCAAGTGTTCACATCAATAGTGCATTAACAAGTGATACACTTAAAATCACAAATTCTACTACTGGACATGGTGCAGGCGATGGTTTAGATATTATGAATACTGGAAATGAATCTTACGTATTTAACAGAGAAAATGGAGGATTAACGTTTGGCACAAACAATACAACCAGAATGACAATTTCAAACGGAGGCCTTGTGAAAATAGGCACAACAACTACACCAGCTGGATATAAATTATACGTAGAACAAGGTATTCTTACCGAAAAAATAAAAGTAGCTATAAAAACAAGTGGCAACTGGTCGGATTATGTATTTGCAGATGATTATAAACTAGCTCCCTTAAGTGAAGTTGAAACCTATTTAAAAGAAAACAAACATTTACCAGGGATTCCTTCTGCCGATGAAGTAGTTTCTAATGGACTTGATTTAGCACAAATGGATGCAAAACTTTTGGAGAAAGTTGAAGAACTCACACTCTATATTATCAAAATGGAAAAAGACATGAATGAATTAAAGAAATCGAATGAATTATTGAAACAACAGATTCAAACTTCTAAATAATCTACTCATGAAAAAAACAAGCTTAATTATATTCATTAGCCTATTTTTCTTTCAAGTACGTGCAGAATTTGTTTCTATACAACAACAACTTGATAGAATCCAACCATTAGATTTCCATTCAATCGATTTATTTAGTCAAGTGAATTCTTCTGTATCTTTCAATACATTGAATCGTTTTGTTTCAAAATTTGATTTAATCAATGTAAATCCTTCGACATTAAATGAAATTGCTTCCAATAATTATCCTATCACACTAAAAATTCCAATAGATGGACAATGGGAAACTATTTCGCTCGTAAAAAACAATCGAATCAAAGAAGATATTATTCTGACTACTCAAGATAAAAATGGGCAACAACCATTCTCTTATAAATTTGGATCCTATTATTATGGCAAAATAAACGGCCAACCTAATTCTTTAGTCTCTATTAGTTTTTTTGAAAATGACATTATTGGCTTAATATCAACTGATCAAGGAAATTATGTAATTGGAAAAAGCAATGTAAAAAACCCTATTGAGAATGAATACATTGTATACAACGATCAAGATATGCTAGTAAAGGAAATTTTACCTTGTAACACAAGCGATGCAAATAAAGTGGCTTTAAATCATCCAATTGAATTACCAATAAACGTAGAAACTTATACAACTAAATGTGTCAAAATTTATTTTGAATGTGATTTCCAAACATACTCAGACAATGGAAGTAATACAACTACTACATCTAATTATATAACAGGATTATTCAATTTAGTTTCAACGCTTTATCTGAATGATTCCATACTTACGAGTATTTCTCAAATAAATATTTGGACAACTACGGATCCATATGCTGCTTTCAACTCAACTTCAGATATGTTAACTGAATTTAGTACCCAAAAAAGCAACAATGGCTTTGTTGGTGATTTAGCTCATTTATTATCTACAAGAGGTGTTGGAGGAGGTATTGCATGGCTAGATGTCTTCTGCTCAACCAATTACTACAAAACAGGCGTATCAGGAAGTTTATCTACTACGCTTACACCACTTCCAACATTTTCATGGAATGCTGAAGTAGTTACACACGAACTTGGTCATAATATGGGTTCACCTCATACACATGCTTGCGCATGGAATGGCAACAATACACGTATCGATAATTGTGGTGGCAACTATAATATTGCTTACCAAGAAGGTACATGTAATTCTTTTCCTGCTAATCCTGTAGGAGGTGGTACTATTATGAGTTATTGTCATTTAATAGGTGGTATTGGAATTAATTTTAATTTAGGATTTGGTAGTCAACCTCGTATTTTAATTCGCGATAATGTAAATACAGCTCCATGTTTAACTACATGTCCTACATGCGCTGGAGCACTGACAATCACAGGCAATTATTCTACAGCTTTAACAGAATCTTCTACTTGGATTAAAACATCAGGACAAACAACAACATCTAGTACTTCTAGTGTAAAATTAGATGCAGATCCTAGTAATGGGTATATATTAATTTCACCTACAGTTTCAACTGATTATTTTATCGCATCTCCAACTACTAATGCTGGCGTGATGGTAGCACAAGCTTATAATGGCTGTTTGAGTGGAAGCCCACTTAGACCAGTCAATGAGAATTCAAATGAACAATCAATCTTAGTAGATAATAATTTTGTTATATATCCAAACCCAGCCTACTCTTCATTTATATTATCGAATCTTACACTAGAAAATTCTATTCTAGACATAGGCATTTATAGTGTTGATGGTAGAATGGTTCAACAAATAAATCAACTTTCGTTTAACCAACAAGTTTCCATTGATTTAAATCAAATGCCAACAGGTTTTTACATTCTGAAAATAAAGTATAACGATACTTCAAAAATTATTAAGTTCCAAAAACAATAATTAAAAGACATAAAAAAATGGGCATTAAAAATGCCCATTTTTTTTATTTTAATTTTGTAATTATGATACCTTTTCAACTTGCATAAAGTTCAACTCAACAGGGGTTGCTCTACCAAATATTTTCACAACTACTTTTAATTTCTTTTTATCTTCATTTACCTCTTCAATATTACCGTTAAAGTCGTTAAATGGTCCATCAATAATTTTGACTGTTTCACCAACGATGAAAGGTTCAGACATTGACACCCCATTGTCAGCCATCTCATCCATTTTGCCAAACATTTTATTGACTTCACTTTTACGTAATGCATCAGGATGGTCTTTTCCAAGAAAATGAATAACTCCAGTAACCGATTTGATAGTTTGTATCATATCATCAGACAAACGACCAGTAGTAGCTTCAAGAAGAATATAGCCTGGGTAAAGAATTTTTTCACGCATTACTTTCTTACCTGCTACGACTTTAAATACTTTTTCTACCGGACATAGAATTTGAGATATTGTACTTGCCCATCCAGAACGACGAACTTCAACGTCAAGATATTCTTTGATTTTACGTTCTTTTCCACTCAATACTCTAAGTACAAACCATTTGGTTTCCAATTCTTGTTGTTGTATAGTCTCCATGTTTGTAAAGGCTTATTTAAAAAACTTGTAAAAATTTTCAAAAACCAACTCTGAAGCGCCATCCATACCAAATATGATTAACGTCAATACAATTACACTAACCAATGTAATCAATGTAGACTGTTGAAGTTCACTCCAAGTAGGCCATGTTACTTTATGAATTAATTCATCAAAAGCTTGCTCAAAATAATTAAATAGTTTTGTCATTTTGTTTGTTTTTTAAAATGAAATTCCGATGTTGGAATAGCATTTGTATTGCACAGGCACTAGGATTCGAACCCAGATCAAAGGTTTTGGAGACCTGCATGCTACCGTTGCACCATGCCTGTAAATTTATAAATTCAAAAGAGCTATTAAAATACAAAGTACTTAGATTTAAAACCTAAGTACTTTGTATATATTGTGTCTTAGTACTTAATACGTAGTACTCAGTACTTAGTGATTAGATTACTTAACAATTTCAGTTACTTGACCTGCACCCACTGTACGTCCACCTTCACGGATAGAGAATTTCAATCCTTTTTCCATAGCGATTGGTCCGATCAATTTCACTGTCAAGCTAACATTATCACCAGGCATTACCATTTCTGTTCCAGCTGGTAATTCAACTTCACCAGTGATATCAGTTGTACGGAAATAGAATTGAGGGCGATATTTTTGGAAGAATGGCGTATGACGTCCACCTTCTTCTTTGCTTAATACGTATACTTCACACTTGAATTCAGTATGTGGAGTGATTGATTTTGGCTTACAGATTACCATACCACGACGGATATCGTTTTTCTCAATACCACGTAATAATAAACCTGCATTATCACCAGCTTCACCTCTGTCTAATAATTTACGGAACATCTCAACACCTGTACATACAGATTTCAAAGGAGTTTCGTTGAAACCAACGATTTCTACCTCTTCACCTACTTTGATCACACCTCTTTCGATACGACCAGTAGCAACTGTACCACGACCTGTGATAGAGAATACGTCCTCAACTGACATCAAGAAATCTTGATCAATTGGACGTGGAGGCAATGGAATGTAAGAATCAACCGCATCCATCAACTCAGTTACTTTTGCAACCCATTGCTCTTCACCAGCTAATGCGCCAGTAGCAGAACCTTGGATGATTGGTGTATTGTCACCATCAAAACCATATGAACTTAATAAATCACGGATTTCAATTTCAACTAATTCTAATAACTCAGCATCATCAACTAAGTCAACTTTGTTCATAAATACTACCATACGAGGTACACCTACTTGACGTGCAAGAAGGATATGCTCACGAGTTTGTGGCATTGGACCATCTGTAGCAGCAACAACTAGAATAGCGCCATCCATTTGAGCAGCACCAGTAATCATATTCTTAACGTAATCGGCGTGACCTGGGCAATCTACGTGTGCATAGTGACGAGTAGATGTTTCATACTCAACGTGTGCAGTATTGATCGTGATACCACGCTCTTTTTCCTCTGGTGCACCATCGATATCATCATAGTTTTTCTTTTCAGCCAAACCTCTTTTTGATAATACGTCGGTTATAGCCGCTGTTAATGTAGTTTTACCATGATCAACGTGACCAATAGTGCCAATGTTTACGTGGGGTTTGTCCCTTTTGAAGGTCTCTTTTGCCATTTTATTCGTTTTTAAAAGTGTTTAAGATTTGTTTTATCTGTTATTTTTGGACTGCAAATGTAAATTTTACTTTTGATATATAAAAATATTTTTAGTTAGTTTTTGAACAAGTAATTATTAACATTTAAAATTGATCGATATTCAGCTGCAAAACTATTAAAGAAAGGCATTTGAAAGATGATTTTGTCAAAAAATCATAATCCCAAGAATCATCATTAAAGATGCTAAGGTAATTATCTTATTATAAAAAAATTAATACTTCACCGTTTCATTAAAAAGTTTCATGGTGCTTAACTCCTCTTCCGATAAACCGCCATTGTCAGATTCTGTACTTTGAAAAACTAAAAATGAAGAAATTTTACCTTCAATAGGCAATTTGAAAAAATCTTGATGAATGATAATTTTTGCTATGGAGATTTTTAATCGTACCCCATCCATTTGCTTATTACCTATCGTCTTTTGAATTTGACTTTGTGAACAATTCTTTTTGCCAAATTTTTTAATGATAATATCAGTAAAAGCTTCTGTTTCAATTTTACCATCAAAATTAAATAGCATGATATTAAAATCATTCCCGTCTAATGTCCAGCTTTTATAACCTATTCCACCCTCTTCTTCTTTGGCAAAGCTTTTAGGATATTTAAATGAAATAGTTCCATTATCAAACGTATGATTTAACTCTGAAACAATTTTAAAAACTGGATTTGTAAGTGTTTCATTTAGCTTCAACTCTTTACCTTCTTCTATTGCATATTCTTTTCCGTTGATAAATAAAGAAAATTGCGAATTGGTATTCGACTGTTGTGCAATTAAAGATGTTGAAATAAAACTAGAGAAGATTAATAAAAGCTGAACTTTGAGCATAGTAATAATGATTAAAAAGTAAATATAGAATTTTAATTTATTTCTTAACTAAAATAAACTTTCTATTTCAATGTACAATCTTAACGGATTAATACAATATCACCACGCTGAATATATGAATTGCCAGAAAAAGTATGGTACACTATTTTATAGGCATATACATCCAACGGAACATCTTGCATTGGCTCCCATTTAAATTCATTGCCTCCACCAATATACATTTGCTGTCCATACCGATTCAATATAACTATTTGATCTATTTTGATGCTCTTTGTGGTAAGATAGTTATTGTTTATTACGTGAAATATATCATTCAATCCATCCCTGTTAGGTGTAATGGCATTCGGAACTTTTATTGGATTAGAACCTACTTCATAAGTCGTATCTGGCCCAATATAATTAGTTGCAATATTGGTTAAAATAGGATCATTAAAATCAAAATAGATAGATGCTCTATTGTATGTTTTTGTACCATAAGGTAACATCGTTTTTAATTGTATTTTAAATTGCAACCAACCATGACTTTCGGGCTCATTATGAAGGCTATCTAGCAAATTGATATCATTAAATTCAAAAGCTAAAAACTTTCCATTTTTAACTACTTCTGCATTATGACTAGAGCCCATATAAGTATAACTTGCTTCATCCAAATTTTCACTCAAGGTATCTCTTACAACAATTTTATAAGCAGTATCATTTCCAGTATTTTGAAACTGAATCGTATAAGTAAGCCAGTCACCCGGCTCTGAGTTAGATGCAGGAGACACGTACTTTGCATTTGGATCAAATGAATTTACCACTGGAAAGCAAACTTCCATTTTGTCATTCGTAGCGTTAATATCATTGGCAACATTCGTAATTTCAGTCTTTACACAAACTTTACTCCCCATAGTTGCCGAAATATCTGTAATTACATCAATACCAAAAGCCGTTTTATAATCCAATGCTGAAAGATTTGAAACATTGTACGTCAATACATTTCCATTGATCAACGAAGGAGTTAATGCATTCACAGAAGGCTGAAGGTAGGTAACAGGTCCTTCTATAACTGTAGTTACTGTTCCAGGATTTAAGGTGGTACAAATCACATTAAACATTTGAGCAAGATCGCCCGCTTTTAAACTAATATGAGAAATTACACCTGGCCGGAAACGACCTGCCATTGATTGCACACCTGCATCAATTCCATTGCATTCTACTGCAAAATTAATAGAAGGTTTCATTGAATCTAAAGGAGATAAGATCACCTGCTGAGTGCCACTTGAAGGACAAGCCACTATAAACTGTGTACCAGCTAGCATAGGTACCACATCAAGGGTATCATTATCACCAGTATCAAATGAATACTCTCCTCTAGAAGTCAAAAACATATCATTTTGCAGCAACCCATTTTTATATAATCCCACTTTCAATCCAAGTACATTTGCACCTGGCGTAATACTATCTTGTTGACAAGTTGAAGCAATATACGAGTGTAAATTTCCTGCTATATTCCATACACATAAGCAACCACTTGCTGGCATACATAATGGAAGGGTGTTTAAGTTATTAGAGCATTTTGATGAATCCAATATTAAAAAATGACTAGGCAAACAATTGATTGATGTATTATTAAATCGTATATAATCCATCGATTTTGGCATACGTGGTAGACACGGTATGGATGTATTTCCACTACAATCCAACGCCCTTACAGAACTAGGCATTGTGTTAAATGTACTGATTAAATTATTTGCAAAATGGAGTGTATACAATTGATTGGGCAATGGTGGCAATACTGATAAAAAATTTGAACTAACATCTAGATAGTTTAATGACTGAGGCAATGGTGGCAATACTAAAAGTGAATCATTGCTGCATGATAAATGATTTAAATTAACTGGCAAAGTAGGCAAAGAATCGAGTAAATTATGATTCGCTTCAAGAAACCATAACGAAGCTGGCAATGATGGCAAAATTGGTGTTGGATTCCAATTCCATATCAAGATATTTAAATTCATTGGTAATGATGGCATTGTAGTAATTGGATTTGCAGAATAATCAAGAAACCTTAACGACAATGGCAAAAAAGGCAATGAAGGTATACTATTCACCGAGCAATTTAGCATATCTAAATTTGGTGGCAATGAAGGCAAAGTAGTAAGCAGATTATTGTTACAGTTTAAAACAACTAAATCGTTTGGCAATGTAGGTAACATGGTAATTGAATTCAATTCACAATTCAAATATGCCATATTGATTGGCAACGATGGCAAAGTAGATAACATATTATTAGAACAAACTAATGTATCTAAATTTATTGGCAAGGTGGGCAAACCAGTTAAGTTATTATTACCACAAACTAACGTGACTAAACTAGATGGCAATGTGGGCAGTACTCCTAATGGATTAGAGGAAACATACAAATATTGCAATAAAGGAGGTAAAGATGGCAATGTATTAATCATATTCCCTGCACAATTAAATCGTACGATTGAATTTGGAAATACAGGAAGATGTTGAATCAAATTACTCGCACAATAGTACTCTTCAATTTGTGTAGGAAAACTTACAATAGTATCTATCAGATTATAGGAGCAATTAACCCTCAGAGTACTTATAGGAAATATTGGCAATTTTTTCAATTGATTACTTTCACAATAAAGGTCAGTTAAATTAGGTGGCAGCATACTTGGCAATGAATCTAATTGATTGACTTTACAAATAATTGTTGTAATAGTATTTGGTAAATTTGGAAACGATTTGATTAAATTATATTCACAACTTAAATAAACAAGATTATCAAAATATTGTATTCCATCAATATCTACAATAAACATACTATCACAATCAACACTTGTTGCATTTACAATACCTGGATATGTAGTATCCATGGTATTCCCAAGCATTGCACTCGGAAAATGTGCTAACAAATATTTTCGGAAATTACTATCAGGTATTGTTACAAATTGAGCCGATACTTCATGTACAAAACATACAATCAGGAATGCTAATAGAATCTTTCTCATAAATTATTATTTGAATCAATAGATAAACTTATGACGAATGGTTATTTCAAATTGTGAGTAATATAAAATATTAAGCGAAATTTAATTGTAAAAAAAAGAAAACAAAAAAGTCTAACTGAAGTGAACATTTAGAAGAAAAGAAAAACAGTATAATTTTTTACAAAAAAAACTCTTCCATTGTAAGATGAAAGAGTTTAAAAAATTAATTGTGAGCCGCAGGAGGGAATTGAACCCTCGATCTCCTCCTTACCAAGGAGGTGCTCTACCACTGAGCCACAACGGCAAAAAAAAACCGATTGTTGGTGCCTTGCAGACAATAACAATCGGGATGAGAGCGGAAGAACAGAATCGAACTGTCGTCATCAGCTTGGAAGGCTGAGGTAATAGCCACTATACGACTTCCGCGAGGGTGTGGGCAGTGATGGATTCGAACCACCGTAAGCATTACACTAGCAGATTTACAGTCTGCCTCCTTTAGCCACTCGGACAACTACCCTACAAAAAAAAGAGCCACTTGCCGGAATCGAACCAGCGACCTACTGATTACAAATCAGTTGCTCTACCAGCTGAGCTAAAGTGGCTTATTTAATATTTTACAGTTTGCATCGAAGTGATGACTATCTGAAAAAGTGTCAAATTAAATATTTCAAAAGAACTGTCCCGTTTTTAATGGACTGCAAATGTATAAAACCATTTCTAATTTGCAAATATTTTTTTTAGAGATTATTTACTTTTTTTGTCAAATACTATAAACACTAGGATTTGAATTATCTCGCACATGCATTTCTTTCATTTAATCAACCCGAACTCATGGTGGGAAACCTAATGGGTGATTTTGTAAAAGGCAATAATTATGAAAAATACTCGGGCGATCTTCGTCGCGGACTCCTACTGCATCGAGCCATTGATCAATTCACTGATCAGCACAACGAAACAGAAGAGGCTGTAAAATTACTAAAACCTACCTTCAGACTTTCTAGTAGCATATTTGTAGATATTTTATTTGACCACTTGTTAGCCAACGATCTCAACTATTTTACAAATGATACACTATTCCAATTTACAGAAGAAGTGCATTATAATTTAGACCAACATCATCATCATTTTGATGAAAAAATGATTACCTTTTTTGGCTATATGAAGCAGTATAATTGGCTTTACAATTACAAATTCGAAGAAGGTCTCTCCCGCTCCATCATTGGTATATGCAAAAGATATCCACGATTAGGTGATGGCCAAGTAGCTTTCAATATGATTCAACTTCATTTACCTACATTCAAACAACATTTCGAAAAATTCTTTCCAGACCTAATTCATCATAGTCGACAATTTATTCTAAACACCATATAATTACTTGTCCCTTTGGCAAGCCATTCTTGTTAATAGTTGAATTGATTGTGTTGAATATAGCCTATTGCCTCCGTCAATCGAATAAGCTAAATATAGACTTATGATAGGTAGGACCTAAGGTTGAAACTGCACAAGAATTCATCATGTTTGTAGTTTTAGCAAGTAATCACCTAAACAAAACATTCAAATTCGTTTATTTCATACATTTTAATTCCAACACTATGTTGTTTACTTAGGTTTCAAAAAACAATCTGTATCATAAAGAATGTAAATCCTTGAAATATAAGTAAAAGCGTAGTAATAAATTAACAGATAGCTTTTTTTATGTCAAAAAAGATTTATACCTTTGCACCTCGAAAAAAATGCACTTGTTTTTTTCAATCTTAATCTATTCAAATAATTTTAAAAATGGCAGACTTACGCTACCAACGAAATTTCGGGATCGCTGCACATATCGATGCAGGTAAGACCACTACGACAGAACGTATTCTTTATTACACAGGTGTAAACCACAAAATCGGGGAAGTACACGATGGTGGTGCTACCATGGACTGGATGGCGCAGGAGCAAGAGCGTGGTATCACGATCACTTCAGCAGCTACTACTTGTTTTTGGAATTTCCCAATGACACAAGGTGTAAAAAATACAGATACAAAGCAATACAAATTTAATATCATTGACACCCCAGGTCACGTGGATTTTACCGTAGAGGTAGAGCGTTCATTGCGTGTATTGGATGGTCTTTTGGCTTTATTTTGTGCAGTTTCTGGGGTTGAACCTCAATCTGAAACTGTTTGGCGTCAAGCGAACCGTTACAAAGTACCACGTATCGGTTTTGTAAACAAAATGGATCGTTCAGGTGCTGATTTCTTAAACGTGGTAAAACAAGTACGTGAAATGCTTGGTGCCAAAGCCGTTCCATTGCAATTACCTATTGGCGCTGAAGATAATTTCAAAGGTGTTGTAGATTTAATTACAATGAAAGCAATTGTATGGGAAGATGCTACCTTGGGTATGACCTTCAAAGAAGTGCCAATACCAGATGACATGATTGACGAAGTCGCTGAATGGCGTCAAGCATTGATAGAAGCAGTTGCTGATTATGATGATAATTTGTTAGAGAAATTTTTTGATGATCCGAATACTATCACAGAAAATGAAGTACATGAAGCAATACGAAAGGCTACTATCGACATTTCGATCATCCCAATGATGTGTGGTTCTTCATTTAAAAACAAAGGAGTTCAAACTGCCTTGGATGCAATATGTCGTTATTTACCTGGTCCATTGGATATAGAAGCTGTAAAAGGTACTGATCCAGATACAGGAGAAGAATTGACACGTAGCTCTGACCCTAAGGAACCATTTTCTGCATTGGCATTCAAAATCATGACTGATCCTTTCGTGGGTCGTTTGGCTTTCTTCCGTGCTTACTCAGGTCGTTTGGATTCAGGTAGCTATGTATTAAATACACGTACTGGCAAAAACGAGCGTATCAGTCGTATCATGCAAATGCATGCGAACAAACAAAACCCTGTAGATTATATTGAAGCAGGTGATATAGGTGCAGCAGTAGGATTTAAAGATATCAAAACAGGTGACACATTGTGTGACGAAAAACACCCAATTACACTTGAATCAATGACATTCCCAGAGCCAGTAATTGCAATTGCAGTTGAGCCTAAAACTCAAGCTGACGTTGACAAAATGGGTATGGCTATTGCTAAACTAGTAGAAGAAGATCCTACTTTAAAAGTAAATACCGACGAAGAAACTGGTCAAACGATCTTACGTGGTATGGGTGAGCTACATCTTGAAATCATCATCGACCGTATGCGTCGTGAGTTCAAAGTAGAAGTAAACCAAGGAGCTCCAATGGTTGCTTACAAAGAAGCATTCCAAGCTAAAGTAGAACACCGCGAGGTATTGAAAAAACAATCGGGCGGTCGTGGTAAATTTGCCGATATTCAATTTGAGATAGGACCTGCTGATGAAGAGTGGTTAAAAGAAAATGATGGTAAAACTTTCCAATTTGTCAACGATTTATTTGGTGGATCTATTCCTAAAGAATTTTTACCAGCTATACAAAAAGGATTTGAAAATTCAATGGGTAGTGGTGTATTAGCTTCTTATCCAATGGTAAGTATGAAAATCAGAGTATTTGATGGTAGTTACCATGATGTGGATTCTGACGCTATGAGTTTTGAATTATGTGCACGTCAAGGTTTCCGTGAAGCTGGACGTAAAGCAAAACCAGTATTGCTAGAACCAATCATGAAAGTAGAAGTAATCACACCAGATCAATACATGGGTGACGTAACAGGTGACTTAAACCGTCGTCGTGGATTATTGGAAGGTATGGATACTAAAGCTGGTGCTCAAGTAATACGTGCAAAAGTTCCATTGTCTGAAATGTTCGGTTATGTAACTCAATTACGTTCATTGTCAAGTGGTCGTGCTAGCAATGTAATGGAATTTAGTCACTACGCTCCTGCTCCTAACAATATTGCTGAAGAAGTAATTGCTAGAGTTAAAGGAAGCAAATCAGGTAATTAATTTAATAACTATTTTTTCTAAAATGCTACGAAAATTCGTAGCATTTTTTTTTAATTCAAACTTTCATCCATTTTTATACGTCTTTTATAAAGATTCTTTTAACTTTATACTTAAATAAAAAAACAATTATGAAAAAAATTTTGATTTTCTCTCTATTAGCACTAGCTAGTTTTGCTACAAAAGCACAGTATTATGCAGATGGAACTGTAATAACTTCAACTGTTGCATTAAAGGACATTAACAATGTTACTTATGATTTATTTACAATGACTAATGCAGGAAAGCATGTCGTTATCGATTTATCTGCCACTTGGTGTGGTCCTTGTTGGGGTTATCACCAAAGCAAGGTATTAGATCATTATTATGACAAATATGGTCCAACTGGAACATCCTCATTGAAAGATGCTCAAGTATTTTTATATGAAGTTGATGCATCATCCACAATGCCAGATCTTCAAGGAAATGTGGCTGGTAGTACAAGTACACAAGGAGCAACTCAAGGAGATTGGATTACAGGTACAACACATCCTATTTGCAATGAAGCAAATCCTAACAATGTAATTTTAAAGTTTGTACAACCGGGTCAATCATTTGGAGTCCCTTCAGTATTTGTAGTTTGTAATAATAAGAAATTGTACAAGATTAGTACTGGTATCACAGATGAACCAGGATTACGTAGCTATATATCTGGCAAATGTGGATTAGCTCCAGCAAGTAATGGCGATGTGATGGATTTAGGCTTTACATATAATGTTTATCCAAATCCTACAAGCGATAAAGCTATCATAAGTCTTACATTAGAAAATGCGAATACAGTTTCTTACTCTATTAAAAATTCATTAGGTCAAGTAGTTAATTTCAAAGCTGAAACAAACATGAATATTGGAAACAATGATATGGAGATCAATACTTCATCATGGGCAAATGGAATCTATTTTGTTACATTGAATGTTGGTAAGCGAATTATCAATGCCAAATTGGTAGTTTCACACAACTAAACATATTATTATACTTAAAAAACTGCCTTACAATAAGGCAGTTTTTTTATGTCATTCAAAATTCATTTATTACTAAATCTTCAAACCAATTCTTTATTATTGTTGTCTACTTAATAATATAAATAAAATCATGAAAAAAATATTTTACATCTCATTATTAGCAATAGCAACACTTGCGTTATTTTCAAATTCCAATGGCAATTTCACTGCTGATTATACCGGCACTACTGGTCTTGGCCAAAGCTGTGCTCAAGTTGGCTGTCATGAAGGGATAGGCACTATGGGCGTTGATACCAATAAAATATTAGTGAGAGTATTAGATGCCAACAATATAGATGTAAATTCTTACACCTTAAATCAACAATACACTGTAGAAATTAAATTCAAATTACATGGTGCAACTAAAGTAGGATTTCAGTGTACAAGTTTATTTGGATTTTCTAGTAACAAGGCTGGCGTTGTTTCCAATACATTGATGCCTGCTAATATTCAGGTTTATACAGATGGGAGCGGAAGAGAATACTTAAGTCATACTAGCACAGGTGGTGGTGCTGCAGTTATGAGCAATGGATACGCTATATGGCGATATAGATGGACGGCGCCTTCTACATCACCTCAAGCTATCTTTTTCAATGTAGCAGTCAATAGATCCAATAATGATAATACATTGAATGGTGATAGTATTTTTGTTTCTACGATGAAAGTGCTTCAATTACCAACTACTACAAGCTCATATTCAAAAAATGACCAAATCAGTCTATACCCAAATCCTGCAAACTCTTCGCTTTCTATTCAAACAGATTTAAACAAAATCGAATCCTATTCTATCTTTGATTTACAAGGAAGAAAAGTAATTCCGCAAACAAAAATGTCTACGAATACCATTAATATTTCAAACTTAAACAAAGGGAATTATATTCTTGAATTGAAATCGGGCGAATCAAGCTTTACTAAGATATTTACAAAAGATAATTAATTACTAATTTCAATTTTATCGATTAGTCCAATTTTATTTTCTTCAAATTTGGAGCCGCAAAATAGGTTACTAATACAACGAGAATAGTCATTATACCACCAAAAACAACTGATGGAACTGTGCCTAGCATGCGAGCAGCCAATCCGCTTTCAAAAGCTCCTAACTCATTACTTGAGCTGATAAACATCATATTGATAGAAGAAACTCTTCCTTTCAGTTCTTCTGGTGTTTTCAATTGTAATATTGAATGTCGTATCACAACACTTACTCCATCAAACATACCTCCAAAAAACAATAACCCGAACGATAAGTATACGTTACTAGAAATACCAAATAGCAAAATGCATAAACCAAATCCTGCAACTGAGGCAAATAATTTATACCCTATATTGGTTTTTAAAGGCAGATAAGCTAGTAAAAATAACAAACAAATAGATCCAATACCATGTGCACTTCTCAACCAACCATACCCTACCTCTCCTACTTCTAAAATCTCTTTAGAAAAAACTGGTAATAGTGCTTCAGCACCTCCAAACAATACAGCAAATAAATCGAGGCTTAAAACGGCCAAAATAATTTCAGAACGAAATACAAATCGAAAGCCTTGTGAAAGTCCTTTTATTAAACCAATATCTTTTGTGTAAGCTAAAGGTTTGCGTTTGACAAATAATATTGAAAGTGATGCAATCCCCATACAGCAGGCTGCTATGATGATGGTGTAATGCACACCTATAGAAGCCATTAACAATCCTCCTGCTAAAGGACCTAATACAGAGCCTAACATCCAAGAAGTACTACTCCATGTTACAGCTTGTGAAATATCTTCTCGAGCAACCAACAGAGGCAATAATGAAAATGATGCAGGTGCTAAAAATGCTCGAATACATCCACTGATAAACATCACTAAATAAATCATCCATTCAACAGTTTTCATTCCCATTTGATGTTGAAAAAAAGTAGATGTAATATAAATGGTAAGGATCGCATTCAACAAATAAAACAAAATGCATAACATGTATACAGTTCGCTTTTCTGCTTTATCAACCAAATACCCTGCAAAAAAAGCAAATCCAAAAGCAGGAATTACTTCAGCCAACCCAATTAATCCAAGTGAAAATGGATCTTTGGTAATGGTATACATCATATAACTCAATACAGTTGATTGCATAAACAAACTAAAAATTACAATAAATCGTGTAGAGATGTAGAGTGAAAATTCTTTTTGTTTGAGAAGTCTTATAGTCTTAAGTGCAGATGAACTATCCATTAAAAAACAAATTTACTACATCATGTAATGCTATTCCTAATTATCTTTACCTATCCTAAATATGTTAGAATTATTTCTTCAAAATAGTGCCATGGCAGTCAAAGAACTCAGTTCCAACAAACTGCGTACCTTCCTATCCCTTCTGGGCGTTACTATTGGTGTATTTTGCATTATAAGTGTATTAACTGTTTTTGATAGTCTTGAAAAAAATATACAAACCAATATGCAATCCTTAGGAAGCAATGTATTGTATATAGGGAAATACCCTTGGATACCTGAAGAAGAAGGCGAATACCCCATGTGGAAATACAAAGCTCGTCCAGTATGCAATAAAGCTGAACTAAAAGCTATTGAACAAAATGTAACAAGCGCTGCTTACGCAACAATTTGTTATACCGATGAGGCTGAAAGTGTCAAGTTTCAAAATAATGAAGTAAAAGGTGTAGGCATATTTGCTGTATCATATGACTTTAACAAACTACAACCCATTGATATTGAAGATGGCCGATACTTTTCTTTATCTGAGATGCAAGGAACTCAAAGCAATGGTATACTAATAGGTGCGGGTATTGCCAATGAATTGTTTGGAAAAAATATCAATCCTGTTGGAAAGTCAATTCATCTACTTGACAGAAAATACAATGTAATCGGTGTATTGAAAAAACAAGGTAAAACAATTACTGGATTTGATTTTGATAATGGTGCCATTCTATCTTATAATTATTATTCGGCTTATCGAAATATTGATAAAAATATTGGCAACGGATTTACAGATCCCCTACTCATGATTAAATCCAAAGAAGGCTATAATTTGGTTGAAATGAAATATGAGATCAAATCAGTATTACGAGCTATGCGAAAACTACGCCCTTCAGAAAAGGATAATTTTTCGTTCAATCAACTTTCTACTATCCAAGGAAGCATCGATGCTATTTTTGTCAATTTCAATATTTTCGGATGGATTATTGGTTTGTTTTCTTTGCTTGTAGGAAGCTTTGGCATTGCCAATATCATGTTTGTATCTGTAAAAGAACGTACTAACATTATTGGTGTAAAAAAAGCAATTGGCGCACAGTCTTCTGCTATATTATCTGAGTTCCTAATTGAATCTACCATACTCTGTTTACTAGGCGGCTTGATTGGGATACTCTTTGTGATGATTTTATCCAAGTTCCTATCTGGCCCTATGGGCTTTCCAGTTACTATGTCATTCAATAATTTTTTGCTTGGTATTACTATTAGTGTTGCAGTAGGTCTAGTTGCTGGCTATATACCTGCCAAACGAGCTGCTCATTTGAATCCTGTCGTGGCAATACGTAGTTAATTATAATTTGATTGAAGTGGCTATAACATCAGATATACTTGAAAAAATAAAATATTATTGCGCTTATCAAGAAAGAAGCCATCGTGAAGTACGAACGAAGTTGATTGAACTTCAAGTATACGGAAACGAGTTAGAGAATTACATTGTACTATTATTAGAAGAAAATTTCCTGAATGAAGAACGGTATGCATGTGCAATTGCAAGAGGTAAGTTTTATTATAAAAAATGGGGCCGAAATAAAATAAAACACATCTTAAATCAACAACAGGTTTCAGATTACTGTATCAAAAAAGCAATGAAAGAAATTGATGAACATGATTATATCCAAACGTTTAATTCATTGGCTGAAAAAAAACTGAATGAGCTTAAGGGTGAAAAAAATAAGTTTATAAAAATGACGAAACTTAAAAATTATCTTTTGCAAAAAGGCTATGAATATGAATACATCAATGATTATTTCAAATCTAAATTCTAAATTTACGAAATGAAATCATCGTTAACAATTACGCTCATACAAAGCAATTTACATTGGGAAGAAAAACAATCCAATATGGATATGTTTGAAGAAAAAATTAATTTAATCAACGAAAACACAGAAATAATTATTCTTCCCGAAATGTTCACTACAGGATTTAGTATGAATCCAAGTAAACTAGCCGAATCAATGAATGGCCCAACTATTGAGTGGATGAAACGAATAGCCAACAATAAAAAATGTATCCTTACCGGAAGTGTCATCATCGAAGAAAATGGGAACTACTACAATCGTTTAGTATGGATGCAGCCCAATGGAACATTTGGCATTTATGATAAGCGACATTTGTTCTCCTATGCTGGAGAAAATGAACATTTTACGCATGGCGAAAAACGACTCATAACACAAGTAAATGGCTGGAAAATATGTCCTCAAATATGTTACGATCTCAGATTCCCAATTTGGAATCGACAAGCCAATGATTCAGAGTATGATGTATTCTTGATTGTGGCCAATTGGCCGCAACGAAGAGAGTTACCATGGAATACCTTGCTAAGGGCAAGGTCAATCGAGAACCAATCATATGTAATAGGCTGTAATCGTGTTGGTACAGATGGAAATGGTATTTTCTATGCAGGTGATTCGCAGGTAATCAATCCTTTAGGTGAAGTCTTGTACCATAAATCTGAAAATGAAGATATTCAAACTATAACTCTTCTAAAACAAGAAATTGAATCCGTGAGGACTCAATTTCCATTTCTTAACGATAAAGATGATTTCGTAATTCTATAACAAACTAGAAACTACTTCTTTTATGAATATTTCGAGGGCATCTTGTTTTCTTTGAGGTAATCACATTACCAAATGCATCAAAATAGATTGCTACACTGATACCAGCAAACCAATACCAATCTTTTTTCATATTGTCGCCACGTACAAATTTTTCATTTGGATAGTTACCATCCCAGTTTTTTGTTTCATCAGTTCGGTATGATAAATCAACGCTTTGTTTTCCTTTGTATCGGAATAATGTATCCATATTGACATAAGATGAACTTACATCGTCTAAATAATCTGTAGTGGTATAACGGAAACCTATTTCACTGCTTACCAAAACTTTTTTACCTATTAATACTTTCAGTCCAGCTCCCAATGGAAACCCAACGTTGACTAAACTATATACCTTGCGACCAGGATATTGTCTTAATCCTTGACCTTCTGTACTCAATGGACGTAAATAGATTTTTTCATCATTTAATCCGATCGTATAAGGGTTGTAATAAAACAACGCTAAGCCAGCAAATAAGTAAGGAGAAAATTTAAATTCATCAAAGTCAACAGGCAATAAATTGACTTCTAATGCACTATGTACTTCGAATAAATTTGACTGAAAATTTAAATTCCTATTTTTAACTGCAGGTGATTCTGATAAACTATCTGCCCCATAAAGACTGGCGTAGCTAGCCCCAAATCGGAAACCAACACTTGGGTGAACGTAATATTTGTATAATAAGCCTCCCATTGCACGGTATCCTTCTTTAGGAAATAAACGTTCCTGTAAGTCGCCATAATAGCTAGAAGTACCACCAAAAATACCAACTTCATGATGTTTTTGAGCCGAAACTACAATAGGCAATAGCATTATAAGTAAAAGTCTTTTGAACATAGCCTTGCTTTAGATGAATGTATGCGTAAACTTACAATAAGTTTTTTAAAAAACATAATCAAAGAAAAAAAATATAAAAAATAGGTTAATCTTTATTTTTAACAAGGCTATGAAAAACAAAAGGTCATTCGATGAATGACCTTTTGAAATATAAAAATAATTTACATTTATTGTTTAATTAACTTAGTTGTTGCTTTTTTAGCTCCATTACTCAAATATACAATATATCCACCTGTTGATAAATCTGAAACATTCAATTGAATTGAATTAGCACCTGTCTTAACAGCTGTATTAAATGTTTTAACCAATGAACCAGTCAATGAATAAATACGAATTGTAGTATTCCCAGCCAACGAAGCATTGTAAGTAATAGTAGCCATATCAACTGTAGGATTTGGATAAACAGAAATTGATTCTGTATTTGCATCGGCATATTGCACATTCGTAGGCCAATAAATACCCAATGAAGTAGAACGAAATGAACCACGACCATGTGTACCTGTGTATACGATTGGACCTTCAAATCCTGAACCATCACTGTTTTGCAAATGACCAACTTCAATTACTTCATAAGTAGCTACACGTGGATGCCATTTTGCAGGATCTGGTCCTGTTAAATTCAACTCTTGCCACATTGGACTTCCAACGTTTTCAGAACCCCACACACCAAGCTCGGTTCCGATGATAACACGATTAGGATTACCATCAGCACATACTGCAGAATATATTGGCATTTTAGGCAACGAACCAGTAAAATCTGTAAACGCTGCATTTGCTAAAGATGACGCGGTATCTGCTTTAGTTGATTTATAAATATAGCTTGAGTTGCCATAATTACCCAATGTTACATATACTACAGCGCCATCTGCACTTGCAGCTACATCTGTTACATAACGACCACCATAATTTGCAATTAAGGTTGTTTTTATTAATGCACTATAAGGGAAGGCACCTTTATTATCAATTGTATCAAAATATTTATAAGTAGAATCTAATAAGTTAGGTACATCTATACGATATACTGCACCTCCTGAAGTTCCAACATATACAATTTTATTATTGTTTTTAGGAACTGTAATAGCGCTATAACCTACTCCTGATTGATTCATTAGATTAAACCAAACAGCTTTACTTGTTGTAGCACCTTGTGTCATCCAAATAGAGCTATTTGTTCCGATGATACAAGTTGATAATGGTTTATTGTCACTTGAGTATTTTTCTTTTAAGAAAATAGGCGCATTCCAAATAGCACCTTCTTCAGGATCTCCATCTTCATTAGCATCTATATTTAAATCAAAAAAGCTTTTAAAAGATAAAGGTGATAATCCACCATCAGTTGCACGGGTGAATGCACCTCCATATGTTGAAGTTATAATTACTTTTGGATTAAGACTACTAATAGCACTTCTCATACCATCGCCACCAGTAAGGGGTTTTCCAACTTTAGGTGAATTAACGGATGTCCCCATTATATGTGAGCCATTATCTTGAGAGCCAATAACTACGTGCCCTAATGTATTGGCAGATACGCCATAACATTGAGTAACAGCAGCATTATTATTTTTTTCAGCAAAAAATGGATTAGCAGCATCACAATTAAATGTACGATAAAAACCACCATCATTTACCACATACATAGTACTTGGGTTTGTAGGGTTAAACATGATACCATGCATATCTGCATGAACTAATGTACCACTAAATGGACTACCTAGCCAATTAGCTATAGCAACCCATGTGGTAGCCGGCGTGTAACGATATAAATCCAATTGACCACCTAAAAACACCATTTCAGGATTAGTTGGATGAACACCAAAGGCTATATTCCAAAATGCTTGTGAACCCAATGGATCAAAAATAGCTGATCCACCAATGCCAATTGTAGTCCAATTAACACCACCATCTGTTGATTTGTAAATACCTTTCAATTGACTATTTGAACCTGCAAGACAAGCATAAATATAATCAGCATTGCTAGGTGCAATAGCAATATCAATTCGTCCCAAACCAGCACTAGCTGGCATACCATTCAATCCCATAATAGATGCACCAAATGTTTCGCCAGCATCGTTGGATATATAAATAGCAGTGTTTGTACTTACCACCACTCTGTTACCATCAGTAGACGATTCCACATCAGCAATGAAAGCACTCGAATTCAATGAGGCAGGTTTTGCCCATGTGGCACCACCATCTTTTGTCACTTTAAATCCGTTGCCAGTAGCTGCAAATATTTTATTTGCGTCTGTAGGATGAGCGATTAATTTTTGTATAAATGCCCATTGGTCAGTAGAACTATTTGAACTACTTGGTTTAGTTGAACTTAATTGATTAAATGTCAATCCACCATCGGTTGATTTGAAAATTCCTTCACCCAATTGTGTTTGAGCACCATTGGTATAAGGTATACCAGCACCAAAACCTTCTCCAGTTCCATAATAAATATCACCATTAGCAGCTTGAGTCAATGCACATACTGCAGGAGCTGCAGATGAATCATTTCCAGCACGGCGATTCCATGTATTACCTCCATCATCGGAAATTGATAATCCACCACCAGATGAACCTAAGTATAATCGGTTAGAGTTGTTTTTATCAGTTATCAATGCACGACAACGTCCACCTACATTGTTAGGGCCTGTTTCATCCCATTTCATTGCAGATAAAGGGCCTCTCGTTTTTGCATTCATTTTAAGAAGTCGATTTGCTTCATCCTTTGCAGCCATTACATCCAATGGATTTACCAACCCAGTTACTTGGTTAGCACGTGTCATTTTGTACCATTCCATGGCACCTTCAGCACTTTGTTCTTTTACCTCTTCAAATTCATTGTAGTGATTTTTAAGGCACACATAATCCATATTGGCAACTGTATTGCTTTTGATAAACAAAGCAGATAGAGCTACAGCTGAAATTCCTACAGCACTTAATAGAAATTGGGTATTCTTCATCTTAATGTTATTTATTTAAGTTGCTAAATTACATTATAATTATCATTTTGTAAAAAATAAATTAACATATAATGTATAGGATAAATTAATTTCTTTGAAATACTAAAAT
>CANHGW010000021.1 GCA_947460175.1 Bacteroidota bacterium
ATTCACAGTAATTGAAACTGTAGACGTGCTGCTACATGTACCATCAGAACCTGTTACAGTATATGTACTTGTACCTGTGGTGACTACAAATGGTGTAGCATCTGTTGGCGTGTTTGTTCCATCACTCCAAGCATACGATGTAGCACCACCACCTGTCAAGGTTAAATTATCACCTGAACATAAAGTAGTAGATGATGCAGATGCTGTTACTGTCGGTAACGCATTCACAGTTACAGAAGTAGTAGATGTTGCTGTACAGCCATTTGCATCGGTTACTTGAACAGTATAAGCTGTAGTAGATGCAGGAGTAATTGATGTAGAAGCAGAAGTAGAATTAGTAGGATCGTTCCATAAATATGTATATGTAGGAGGAGTAACTGGTACACCACCTGTAATATTAACAGTGTAATCTTCTGTTTCTCCGAAGGAAGACACCCCACAAGGAGCCATACCTGTAGTATAAGTTAATCGAACACGCATACGGGTATTTCCATTTAACGCAGTCACTGGAACTGTGATAGGAACAGTAAATGTAGTCGTTCCAGTACCTGTAAATTCTTCGCCTGCATCTGTAAATAATCCATTTTGATTTAAATCAATCCAAACTTTACATTGGTCGCCGCTAAAGTAATTAGGACAGCCAACTGTAAGCGTACCTGGCGTACCAGCTACTACATTTGTACTGATTGCAGTAAAGTCACTATAAGTAGTAAGGCCGCAAACTGTAGTATTATTAATAGTCCCAAATGTTACATTATCGATAAATTCATCTCCTGCGCCACAACCTGTGGTAGCATCAGCTGTACAATATGTTGCAGGTGGAGGAGGAGCTACAGAAACATCTATATTTCCTGTTTGTCCAGCGCATAGTGTACTTGGAGTAGATGATGCCGTCAATGCAGGTACAGCAGATGCCAACGTAATTGTTGCTACTGAGGTAGCAGAACATCCATTCCCATCAGTACCTGTCACAGTATATGTAGTGGAACTAGAAGGATTCGCACTTACACTTGCACCAGTAGTGGCAGATAAGCCGGTAGAAGGAGTCCATGCATAGGTAGAGACGCCGCTTGCAGTTAAGGTTACTGCCGTTCCGCCTGGGTTACATATTAAACCTGTGGAAGGAGATAAGGTTACTGTAGGAAGTGAATTTACATTAATGGTAATGGTCGTTGAACAAGTGGTTCCGCAAGCATCTGAAACAGTGCATGTATACGTAGTGGTAACAGTTGGTGTAGCCACTGGATTTTCGATGTTTGTTGCACTCAACGATGCATCAGCAGTCCAAACGTATGTATAAGGTAATCCACCAGTTGTTGCACTTGCGGTCAATGTCGTATTGTTTCCTATACAAACAGCTGTTCCATTGGAAGAGATGATTGGACTACATACAATTGCACCTGCTATATCGACCGATACTGTCGTTGTAGCAGTACAACCCGAATTGCTAGCAGTAACTGTATAAATCGTGTTAGAACCTGGATTGACTGTTTGTGGAGTGCCTGATAATGTTCCTGGCTCCCATGTAAAAGTAGAAGAAGGGAACGTTTGATTGATTTGAATGATTGGCTTGTTTGTTCCAATAGTTCCTGTTGCAGACGCACAACCTGTACCAACGGCATTCGAGTTCACTGCTTGATTAGCGCCTGGTGTATATGCAGCAACAGCTGAAGTACCCAATATTGAATTTTCTTGGCACGTTTGAACTAATATATTAGAAATACCATCCCAAATAAATGAACCAGCATTAAATGTATGCGTATTTAATCCTAAAACTGGTGTAAATGTAGCCTGTGTAAATACTAATGATGGTGGAGTTTCATAAGTGCTTGTTAAGGTAGAAGAAGCAGTTGCACCCAAACGAATTTCAAAATTAATTATTGTACCAGAGGTAGATGTAGTAGTAAAACCAAGTCCCGTAATAGGACCAGCAACTACTCCAGCTGCTGATAATTGGGCTGCTGTATAAATTATTTGATTTTTTATTTGTTGCCCAGCACCAGCACCAGCTCTATATGGAGAACCAGTCGTAGAAAGTATAGCTGATTGAACGCCTACATTTGAAGTCGAACTTGTACTTGAGGCTGCTGTTAAAGTAGAATTATTGCCACTACAAATGATTGCTGGAGAAGCATTTGCTACCAAATTTTGCGGTGTTAATACAACTGAAATGCTAGATGTAGCTGTATTGGTACAACCATTGGCATCTGTACCAGTGACAGTATAGGTTGTGGTACCACTTGGATTAGCAGATACAGGCGAACCTGAAGATGGTGTTAATCCTGTAGTAGGAGACCAAGCATACGTATTTGCACCACCTGCAGTTAAGGTTACTGCCGTTCCACCTGGGTTACATATTAAGCCTGTGGAAGGAGATAAGGTTACTGTAGGAACTGAATTTACATTAATGGTAATGGTCGTTGAACAAGTGGTTCCGCAAGCATCAGAAACAGTGCATGTATACGTAGTGGTAACAGTTGGTGTAGCCACTGGATTTGCGATGTTTGTTGCACTCAACGATGCATCAGCAGTCCAAACGTACGTAAAAGGTAATCCACCAATTGTTGCACTTGCCGTTAAGGTGGTATTCTTACCTAAACAAATAGATGTTCCATTGGAAGAAGTGATTGGACTACATACAATTGCTCCTGCTATATTGACCGATACTGTCGTTGTGGTAGTACAACCCGAATTGCTAGCTGTAACTGTATAAATCGTGTTTGATCCCGGTGAGACGGTTTGTGGATTACCAACTAAACCACCTGGATTCCAAGTAAAGTTACCACTTGCAAGAGGAGTTAATACAGCAAACTGAATAATTGGTTTAGTGGCTACTGCTGTTCCAGTTAGACTTGAACAAGAAGTTGTGGACGTCTGCATACTTACGTTAGAAGCAGTGGCAGGAGTATAAGCTGAAACTGTTGAAGTACCTATAATACTATTTGTCTGACAAGTTTGTACCAAGATATTAGAAACTCCATCCCACGTAAATGAACCTGTATTAAATGTATGCATATTTACACCTGCTACAGGTGTAAATGTAGCTTGAGTAAATACTAACGTTGTTGGCGAAGTTTCAAATGTAGTATTTAAAGAGGAAACCGCACTTGAACCTATTCTAACTTCAAAATTAGCAAGTGTACCAGTAGAGGAAGTACATGTAAATCCAAGACCTTGAATTTGACCTGCAACCATACCTGCAGCAGTTAACTCAGCAACAGTGTAAAGCATTTGTGTTTTAATCTGATTCCCTGCACCATTCCCAGAACGGTATGGATTTCCATTATTACCTCCAATGGTTGTAGTCGCTGTACCAACGTTGGCACCACCAGGTATCCCTGCATAAGAAGTTAATATAGCATTACCTCCATTACATATAGAGGGTGGCGTAGCTGTTGCAGTTATATTTTGAGGTGCGCTTGCAACAGTAATCGAAGCAGTTCCAATATTCGTACATCCATTCGCATCGGTACCAATTACACTATATGTAGTAGTTGAAGAAGGTGATGCATTGACCGATGCTGTATTAGTAGCACTTAAACCGGCAGCAGGCAACCAAGCATAGGTAGTTAAACCTGAAGTAGCAGCTAAAACTACGGCTGTACCGCCTGGCGTACAATAACTACCTGAGGAAGGAGTTACAGTAACAGTAGGTAATGCATTCACTACAACCGTTAATTCATTGGAATAAGCTGTAGATGGCCCACTGGAACAGGTTACGTTTAAACGATAGTAGTATACACCTGCAGTAGTAAGTGCACCTGAAGTATAAGAGGTGGTTGTAGCACCTGTACCACCAACTACATTGGCAAAACCTACACCCCCACCTGAAGTAGACACTTCCCATTGATATGATAAGCCCGCACCAGGTGATGTAGCGCCAACCGATGACATAGTAGCGGTTTGTCCCACACACTTAGTTTGAGTATTAGGTGAAATAGTTCCTCCAGCTACTGATGCACATCCATCAATTTTGTATGCACCTATATCATTATCGGGCGTACGATTTGCACAATCCAAATCTGTAGTAATATAAACGGGTGGCGCTTGACCTGTTCCGTTTAAACCAGAGGCTGTGATATGGAGGTCTGAGGTATTAGAAGAATAACCTGGATTAATTTCAAGAGAGGCAGCTTCCATTCCAGCTGGAGTTACCATTGCAGCAGCCCATAATGCTTTTGTATTGTAAGTTGTTGCATTGCCAATACCCATAAAACCTGACACACCAATATCATTAGCAACAAAAAAATCATTGTTATCGGAAGAAGTACCTGCAGTTCCTAAGGCAGTAGCTGATGTTGAATATATGCATGAGTGTTTAGCAGTAACACCCTGCGCTGCCGTAAAGTTGGCAAAGATGTTGTTTGCTAATTTAAATACTGGGCCACTTGAAGTAGCTATCTCAAAACAAGTACTGCTTATATTTGGGCTAGCACTTCCATCTATACTTACATTATTGTTGTATACTTCATATCCTTGCGTAGTTAAACCTCCTGTACCTGCAATAAAGATACCTTTAATAGTACGTGTTGCTGAAGCTAAACTGGTATAAGAAGATAAAATTTCAGAAACTGCATTGTTATAAATTCTTAAGGTATGAGTTCCTGTTGTTGTATGTGAAGCCCTGATACCTGCCAAAGCAGTAGTAGCAGTAGTGCTAATGTTTCTTATAGTTTGAACCTTATTATTGTAAACTTCACTTGTGCCCTGAAAAAGAACAACGTTTATTCCGTCTGCTGCTACAGAACCATTTACAGTAACATTGCGGACACTATTATTATATATTTTTACACCACTTTGGTTAGTGGCTTGTATACCATAAGATGCCGTTGTTGCATTTCCAATATCATTTGCCACAGCTGGGTCACCAATAGTATTAAAATTTGTACACAAGGTTGTACCAATTTCGCAACCTATATCTGGAAACGTTGCATTACCTCCTAATGAAATCCCTTTTTGGGTATTTTTGATAGTTAAATTCTTATACTTGTTAGTTGAGTTAGCACCTGCAGCAGATGTAGGTATAGTAGCTGTACCCTGATCAATTGCCATTGTACTTGTATTTGTACGATCAAGGGTAATCGTTAAGTTTGTAAAATTATTATTCGTAGCACCATCAATAGCTCCACAGTTCTGTACTGCTAGTCCTCTATCTACACGTGTTGGAGTACCCGTATTAGACCCAAAAGCAATACCCGTTAAAGCAATAAGTTTGATGTTATTGATATTAAGATAGTCTGTTCCAAACAAACCGAGAATTGGCTCTGCGGTAGTGGCAAAGGATAACCCAGCAGCAGATCCATTATTCCAACTTCCCGCTGTTGCGCCCGCATATCTTAATTCAGCATTATTACCTGCAAGAGTTATCGTATTTGTAACCGAAGTACCCGTAACTGGTCCAAAAACGACTGGAAAGATTTCATTCCCGCCTGCCACTTTATCAATATAGGTAGCATCTGTAAGGTTTAGCGTAATAGCACCTGCTACCCCGCGATGATTCACATCAGCAACAGCTTCCGTTAAAGTAGTATAAGTTTGTCCTACTCCTACATTGTAAGTACCTGCCGCTAAAGGGGTAGGTGCGCCTGGCGTAAAACGGTAGTTTAATGTAGGAAATTGCCCACTATTTAACGTACCATTACCCACACGACTTGAACCAGAAACTGCATCTATAAAATTCCCAGGTCCTCCCGTTAAATTCTCAATCCCTATAGAAGCGGATTCGGAAATTGAAGCTGCTGTTAAAAGCCCTGTTGGTGTTCCATACCAAAATTCAATGACATTGGTACCTTCATATAATTTAACCTGATAACTAATAGTACGTGCAGTAACACCTGTCCAATAACTTGGGCCTACCCATTGTACTGTAAATACTTGGTTAGGTGACGCGCCTGTGGTTGTAAATTGTACAGAGGTAGGAAACATATCATCAAACCACGGAGCCACTGTACCTTGAGGAGTAGTTGTAGTAAATACGGCAGTATTGCCATTAAACGCTACTGCCGTTCCAAAATTTATATACCCATTACTATTAATATTACAAGTAGTGTATCCTACACCTAGATAATTAAACGTAAATGGAATAGTAGCAGCAAAGTTACCATTGTCTGCCTGAGCAGCAGTGGCTACAGTACCACTTATAGGAGCATAAGTCCCTGTAAACGTAGAACGAGTCATGGCTACCTGCGCACTCACCTGCCCGAAACTGAGAAAAAAAGCTGACAACAAAACAATAAGTTTTGGAATAAAGTTTGAAAAATCCATATTATTTGTTTTTATTTTTTTCATAAAGTTTGATATTGCAATAGATTATAAACAGATTCAAGTCCACCTTTATACAAACTGCTTACACAAGTTGTAGTATTGGAACAAGTCGTTGCATTCACATCCAAACTCAGTAAAGAGCTCAACAAAAATGCAAGAACAAAAGCAAGTGACCTCATTGCAGAGAGAGCCCTGCCTAGTTTTGTTTTGTTTATTTTTTTAATCATGTTTAAAATTTAAATGGTTAATTAATTAGATTTGTTTTATTTTTTTGGCACAATTGTTGATGCCAGGCGGGGGGGCGATTGTTTTGTTGATTTTTCATGTTTTTTGTTTGTTTTATTAGGGTTTAAAAAATTGTTAATTCTATACTTGCGAAACTCTTTGTTATCAATATGTTTAGCCTTTTTTATTATCAATTATTTAATGTTAACTTAATAATATGCTAATGGCTTTTCAATTGAAAAATCAAGTTATTCATTAATTCTAAAAAAACAAATTATTATTCTACTTTTTTTTTCACATATTTTTTTAAGCCGATTATAGAAAAGTTGAAAAAAAAAAAAATAAGCAAGTGTATACAGCTAGTTTGTGAATCACACAAAAACAAAAGAGGCTGCCCTTTTGAGACAGCCTCTTATTAAATGTTATAGGATAACGTTCTAATGAAAAATGGTTTTGAATACAATTTTAATATAATGTATAACTGAGGGATTATTAATAAATCGCATATTTAAATTTATTTTCATAGGTAAGATGTTTTCAATATAGGTCTTCTCAGGATCTATACTTTTCCCTAATATTTCATTCTCATTTCGAAATTCAATAGAGGCCCAATCGGTAATTCCTGGACGCACATTTAGTATTTTAAGTTGTTCTTCTGTATATAATTCGGTGTATTTTCTTACCTCAGGGCGAGGCCCTACTAAACTCATTTCGCCCATCAACACATTGATCAACTGTGGAAGTTCGTCGAGTTTATATTTACGAATAAATAAGCCCGCCCTTGTAATTCGACTATCACTCCCTCCTACTGTAAGCAATCCTGCTTTGTCGGCATCTGTACGCATGGATCGAAATTTAAATAATTTAAAATCACGTCCATATTGCCCTACTCTTGTTTGTCTGTAGAATACACTACCCGGAGAATCTAACTTAATCCAAATAGCAAGTAATAAAAAGAGTGGCGACAAAAGGATTAAACCAATCGTAGATGCAATTATATCTATCAATCGTATCATGAAGCTATAACTTGTTGATATGCATTGTGTATGGAATCCACTATGTAATTGACCTGCTCTGTAGTCAGTTGAGGATAAATGGGCAACGAAATTTCACAAGCAAAATTGGCGTATGTAGTCGGGTAGTCTTCCATTTTAAAACCTAAGTTTTTAAACAATGTAAGCATAGGCATTGGAATGAAATGCACATTGACAGCTACGCCCTCTTTGGCTATAAGGTCAATCATGAGATCACGTTGTGCTTCGGTAATATGATTAATCCGCAACGCATACAGATGATAGGACGATTGAATGCTCTCTGTGTCTTGTGGTGGTAATTTTGCCCAAGCAAACCTAGAAAACAATTGGGAGTATTGATTAAAGATACGTTTGCGTTCTTGGAGCAATTGAGTGTCGTATTTTTTTATTTGAGCTAAACCAATCGCAGCTAACACATCAGGCATATTAATTTTCATTCCCAGGTCTATAATGTCATAACGCCATCCGCCTGCCTTTGATTTAGTAAATGCATCTTTGGTTTGACCGTTCAACGTCATTAAACGTAAGTAAGCATACTCTTCGGCATTATCAAATGGTTGTGGCAGATTGATACAAATAACACCCCCTTCTGCAGTGGTTACATTCTTCACTGCATGCAATGAAAATATTGTGATATCGGTCAGCTTACCAGTTTCAATTCCATCCACTTTTGCACCTATACTATGTGCTGCATCAGATATAACTAATATACGACCTAGTTTTTCTTGATTTTTGTGAGCTGATGCAAACATTGATTGAATTGCAGGATGTTTTACCAATTGATTGATTGCATGATAATCGCATGGCCAACCTGCTATGTCTACAGGCATGATTACTTTAGTATTCGCTGTTATTTTTTCTTTTATCTTATCGACATCAATAGTAAAATCATCCTTGACATCCACCATCACTGGTGTAGCCCCACAATGCAATACAGCTAATGCAGTCGCACTGTAGGTATATGCCGGAATAATAACTTCATCACCGGCTTTTACTCCAAACCATTTGAGCATGAGCATGGCTCCTGATGTCCAAGAATTTACACACAATGCATGTGATACTTGTGTGAGTTTACAGACTTCTTCTTCAAGTGCTTTTACTTTTGGACCTGTTGTAATCCATCCTGATTCTAATGAAGCTACTACTTCATTGATGATGTCTTGATCTATATACGGGGGTGAAAAGGGTATGTTCATAATTTTTTTGATAGTATTAATGTTTCTTTTGTGTTCGTTAATTCAGTCCATCCATTTTTATAGTATGACTTTATAGCATTGTGGTTAGATTTATTTACCGAAAGGCTTATGTAACTTACCTTATCTTCTTTTGCTTGAGTTTCAAATTCCTTCAGTAATTGACTTCCAATTCCTTTTCCTTGCCAAGCAGGATCCACGCCGATAACGACGAGGCCCCAATATGGATCAAAAGGTTGTGCCACTTGATGAACGTTTTCTTTACTTCTTAATCCTATTTTCACTAAAATATTTTTGTAAATAAAAGAAATTCTTTTTTTATTTTCTGCATGAAAAATCAACCAAGGTCTTTCTAATAATGCAAGAATTAAGGCATTGAATGTGAATTGAGTCATTGAAGAAGAAGATCCTAGCATTCCTTGTCTTTTAGTTTTTATACCACCACAATAACCTATAACTTCCCCTTTTTCTTCAATATGGAATAATACACCTCGTTCATCAACTAAATACCAACTTAGCATTTTCATTGTAAAAGAAATTCGAAGTGAAGAAGATAAGGATTTAGGAAAAGCTCTTCTATGACAACTAGCTATTTTCAACAAGTCAATTTTATTTGATGTTTGAATCTTCAAATTATAAATTTTCTAATTTAATAATTTTTTAATTCCTATTATAAATCCACTTCCGTAACTCAAATGTAAAATTAACATAGCTAAAATAATTTTAGTTACTAGTATGGGATTTTTAGTAGCCGAAAACCCTACATATAAAGCGAGTAAAGCATATAAAACTAAAGGTATACATGCTAGCAAATTGATTATCAAAAATAAGACTGGCAATAAAATTAAATAAGAAACAAACAATGAAGGAATTAAATGCCGAATACGCATTCCTTGTGAAACTTTTTTTAGCACCAATGGCTTGTATAAACCATACTCAAAATATTGCTTGAATAGTTTTCGAAAAGAATCTCTTACGTAATACGTACATTCCATTTCGGGTACCATCATTATTTTGTATCCATTTGATTTTATACGATAATGTAATTCATCATCTTGATTTCGTTTCAACGTCTCATCGAGCAAACCTATATGTTCAAAAATTGATTTTCGGTATATGGCGAAGGCGACACTATCTACCAATTGCTTTTTTTTACTCGTACGAAACTCTGTATCGCCTACTCCAAATTTTGAACTCATAGCAAAGGCAATGGCTGCACCTGTTTCTCCATGACCTTGTTGATTCAATGGTCCTCCAATAACATCTGCTTCGCCTAATTCTAAATAATGCAAACCATTCTCTAAATAATGTTCAGGATATAAAGCATGCGATCCTAACAACGCCATGTACTTTCCAGTTGCAAACGGGTAAACATCATTGAAAGCATAACTTACGAATTTTCGCTTATTGTTATAATATTTCACACAGGAAAATTGGCGGGCTAAATCATGAATGATATCAATAGTGCCATCTGTAGATCCTGCATCGCAAATAAATATTTCACTGATTACACTATTGCTCAGTAATAACTTTTCAACTAATTCTCTTAGGTAATTTTTTTCGTTTAATGTTGGCAATACTATTGTAATCATACTAATTCAAACTTACTTCTTTATCGTTTCACATTGGATATAACTGCCTTGAATTTTCCATTGGCCGTACGTGGGATAGAATCTACTTCATGAATAGTTACCTCAATATTTCCGAGTTGTGATTTCATTCTAGTAACTATCAGTTCATTTTCTTCTTTGGACAATGAAGTTGCAACCACTAGTTTAATTTCAAAACTAGATAGTGTATGCTGAATAATCTGACCTTCAATAATAGATGGTATTCCTATAAATATTCCATGAAAACGTACCATCTCTCTACCATCTTGTCCTATGACTACGTCTTCTGTACGGCCTACAATTTCATCTACGATAGGCATATTCCGACCACATTCACAATGCTGATGAAGACTTAAGCGAATTCTATCTCCTATTTGATAACGTATCAAAGGCTGATCAAAATTAAGCAATCCAGTACATACAGCTTCACCTACCTCACCAGGCAAAACGGGATTACCCTCCTCATCTAACAATTCTATAATACCAATTTCTGGGCTTATATGTAAACTACCTTTTTCACATTCCGATATTAAACCGCAAGCTTCAACACCACTATAGGAATCATACGTACGACATCCATATACACGTTGAAACGTAGCTCGCATTTCATCTGTCAATTTTTCACTTGAAGTAATAACAGCATTCATAGTAGGAACTGAGATGCCAGCCTCTTCTATAAATCGTGCTAAAAAATAATTGCTCATCGTATACCCTGTCATCCATTTGACGTTGTATTTTTTCATTGCATGAACATAATCTTGTATTGTTTTATTGCCAATATGATAAGCTGAGTAATAAACCTGATGCTCAAACATATTATATCTATAAAATGGCCCTTTACTTTCACCATCAGGCACCACTCGTCGACCACCTATCATACCTCGGGCATCCTTGAAGGTAATACCTGCCCAATTTCGTACACGATTTTCCATGGCAGCTGTCATCTTTTGATGCAAATCATGCGTATATACTATTTGCACTGGCGTGCCTGTACTCCCACTACTTGCATAAAAAGCTCTTCCTTTTGATACATTTGAAGAGATCAATGCACTAGTGCCATTTAAACGCAAATCGTTTTTACTTAAATATGGAATTGATTTCAAGTCGCTCAATTCAAAATTTTCAATTTTTGCCTGAGTTAACCCGATCTGATCAAAAAGAGATGTGTAATAGGGTACAGTTTGATATGCGTGTAAAAGCAACTTTCTCAGTTCGTTTTTTTGATAATGAATAAACTCATCATTTGTATAAAACTCACGTGCTTTAAACTTCTCCAATTCAACTCTATAAATCCCACCAAAACGTCTTTTTTTCCAATACCAACCATATGCTGATATCATGACGTTTTGTATAAAAACAGGTAACTTTTGGTATAGTTTTTGAAAATTCATTTTTAATTCAACGATGCATTGATGAGTTCAATCCATTGCTTTAATATTGATGATGAACTATAATTTTTTTCAATTTTTGTTCTAGCAGATTGAGAAATTTTGGTGGTCAAAATTGCATTTGTCAAAAGCAATTCAATAGCACTCGCCATAGCATCTATATCATTGTCATCGCATAACAAAGCATCTTCGTTGTTATCTAGAATATATGGAATCCCACCAACATTGGTACTTACTACAGGTAGCCCCAAAGCCATAGCTTCTAATACACTTACGGGTGTATTATCGATATGCGTTGTGTTGATGAAAATATCATGCTGTTCAGCTAGAGCAGTCCACTCTTTTAAAGACAACTTTCCTGTAAAAGCAATATGACGTTCTAGCCTTTTACTTTTAACTAGTTCTTTCAAAGAAGGTAATAAATTTTCTTTATCCGGCCCCACCATAGTTAGTTTTATAGTAGGATATTTCTCTTTAAGTTTTTCAACAACTAGAATTGCCATAGTAGGATTGTAAATCGACTGTAAGGACCTTACCCAAAGCAAAGAAGGCTTCAACTGTTTTCTTTGCTTGAATGTGTAATTTTCTATAGCTATTGGATTTGGTATTATAATAGGTTTTGGCAAATAAGCCTCTACTGACATTTGTTGTAAATAGGCAGAAGGAGCAACAATCTGAAATGCATTTTTAAATATCCAATTAACCAAGTTTGCTGATTTTTGAAATCGACTTGGAAGATTCCCTCCATGTAATATTAAAACATAGTTAAGTCCAAGCACTGAACAAAGCCATGCTGCAAAGCAAGCAAAATAAAATGCTTGGGTGCTATACGTATCAATAAATGCTAATTTAGTTTTTTTACGTTCAGTAATAATTAATTGAGCAATATCCCATAACCTAGAAAATTTATTTAACTTGGAAGAGGTATATTTAACAGCATAACCAGCATGCAGAAACGAATCAACCATCCATTGATTAGGTCCAGCATAGAAACCTTTTTGATTACCTAAGAAATTACCAATATAAATTAAACTCAACGCTTTTTATTAAGAACGTATATAAGATTGTTTTACATTTGGACTATATAATCCAACACAAGAAATACCTATAAGCAAAGGTGTAATAAATGTACGCATAGAAGCATGAAACGTAGTGAAAATGGCTAATATAAATAGTGAAATATTTATCAAGTAGTAAGGAGTAAATTCAGATCTTACTTTTTTAAATAAACCTATGCCTACATATATAAGCAATATAAAATAAATAAGGCCCAATATACCATGTTCGGCTAAAAGTCTACTAAGTTCAACATGTGCTATAACTCCTTCTACTTTACTTCTCATATATCTTGATGCACCTACGCCAACACCTAATAGCGTATTATCTTGCCAAAGTTCAACATCCCCCATAAAAATATCAAATCGATTCGAAGTCATATTATTAATTGTCTGTTCTTTTGTTCCTGCAAAGGTACCTGCTGTTTCCCCCTGATACCTCAATGACAACATACCATTTGTAATATTATCAGCAATATTAAATGCAAAATAAAGCGCGATACCTCCAACAAAAGAATAACCTAATACACGCATCAACTTTGTTTTTTGTTTAACCCCTGCGTATCGAATGCTTAATAATAAAAAAACTAGAATAGAAATAACGGCACCTAATATCCCACCCCTTGAAAAAGTCATAATGCCTTGAAAAGAGAAAAGCAATAAGATGATTATATCTAACCATACAAAAGAAGTCAACTTCCAATTAAGTATCCATGATATAAACATTATAAACATTCCTAATCCAAATGCAGATGACACTTGATTTGATCCAAATCCACCACTTGTATTAAAATTGGCTGTCAATGCAAATTCAATTGTTTCAAAATCAGGTGTTTTAAGAATTGTAAAAATGAGAGAGGGTAATAAAGCATAAATCAACATCTTAAACAATTTTATATATGCTATTTCATTCAACATTAGTTTACTACAAAATATTATTGCTAAAGCAACATTGATTGGACCCAGTAAATTAAACACAATAGATTGATAGCCAAATGCCTCGTGAGATTTATCAAAAAAAACTGATGGCAATAATAACAATATCATTCCCCAACCAATAGATTTTATATTCTTCAAATTAATAATACCAAGCAAAAACAAGCAAAAAAACAAATACTTACTAATCTCATATGGAATTAAAGGGCTTGTTTTAGCCATTCTTCCAAGTAATTCTAATGTACCTAAATATGCCGCTAAAAAAAGCAAAAGCAAATTCTTTTGGTCTGTAGTTGTCTTACGATATTCATACAAACTACTCATTAACACAACATAAAACCAACCCACCAATGGAAAAATAGTCACTGTCGAAATCAAACCTAAAAGAGTATGAAATATTACCCAATGAATCGTATACTTCGTATTTGATAATAGATTAATCACTTGTATTATTGAATAAAATGCGAATTGATTTTTGAATTAAAATACTCATACGTAAATTGCGATGTCATAGTTACTACATTCTCACTAATTTTTTTCAACTGATGATGACTTGCTATTGTATTCAGATTATGAGCAATAGTTTCGGGGAGATTATTTTTCAATAAAAATCCATTTTGTTCATGGTGAATATATTGACCAATCGATGACACATCAGTCACTAAAGGTATACATCCATACGCGGCTCCTTCTGCAATGACTTTCGGAAAGCCTTCTGATTCACTTGGCAAAATATTGACATGTGCATTGCTATAAAGCTTCACTAATTCATCTCTATTGACTGCACCCAATACCGATATTTTAATCTTATGGCTTTTTTGTGCAAGCTGAATTAATTCATTTTTCATAGCTCCATCACCAGCTATATATAAATGCTCAAATCGATTCGTATCTTCAATCATCTCTAATGCTTTTACTAATTGTAGAATACCTTTAAATGCTGATAAATTGCCTACAAACAATAAAGTTAATTTATTATCAAAGTTTTTGGATGCAGCGATAGTTCTTGCTTTTGCTAATTCAGCTTCAAACAAACAAGGATTTTCAAATGTGATTAAATGTTTTTCTTGATTAGGCCATTTTCCATTGATTGTGCCATATACATTTTTCTTATGTATAGAAGCTAGATAACTTCGCTGAAAAGCGTAACTTTTGGGTGGATTGGGTTCATTCCAGCTACCAGCATATTTGTGCCAACAAATGATAGCGTTCATTTTTTTGGAGAGCCACATCGCAATAAGCGCTGGATGCGATGGCGCACGCGAATGCAGATGAGTAATACCTGGCAAATATCTAAGTATGTATATGAAATAAATAAGATAATAAATGAGTATTTGAACTTTTGCTAAAATACCCGTTCCACCAGACGAAGGCATTGTAACTAATTTTATATTAGCCGAAAGGGGAATTGACATAGCCGCTTTACTTTCTTTTTGGCTATATCCTAACCAAATAATTTGGTCAAATAAATTACTGATTGAATCTAACTCCCTTACAACAGGCTCAAAGCCTTGTATCTTCCCATCACATCTTGTCATTGATGTATCTGATACCACTAAGAGTTTACGACCTGTTGGTATATGGCTAGACATTGGTTAATATATTTTTCAGGTCCAAAGTAAGTTTCAAATAGAGATTTTAAATATGTAGCACTTGGCGGATTTTGTTCAATATGTTCGATTTTATTTATCCAATCGCTTTCATCAAAACTCTTTAAAAAGCATTGTGGTAATATATCTTTCAAAATATTTGCAACTTCTCCAGTTTCGTATGCCACAAAAGGTAATCCTTGAGCTAAATATTCCATTAAGACGAGGGGACCAGATTCAGATTTAGCTGTATGAAGCGCAAGAGAATATGCACCCATAAGAGATTGGACATTTTGCTCATTCTCCAATAGGGTTAATGTTAGGTGTTGCTCTATAAAAGCCTTTAATCTTATAGAATACTCATTGTTCAACACCTGACCTACTATGGTTAATTTTCGATTCATCTTTAGTGCAAGGTCAACTGCAAATTCAATATTCTTTGTTTCACGTAGATTGGAAACTACAAGCCATTTTCGTTCACCATATTTTGCATCATTATTATTGGATACATTGTGTGGTATTATAGTATTTCTTAATAACCATGTATTTGTGTTGTTAATTCTCAAAAAGTCCTTACTCCATGTATACAAGGTATTACTAACGCCAATATAGTAATGAGGGCAGAAAATTCCCTTTAAACTCCATGGAATGGATCTATCCTTTTCTATGTCGCCGAAGTGATCATGAAAAACAATCTTAAACTTCCTAAATGAAACCAATTGTGCCATTCGTACATATGCATAAGTAAAACGCATGTGTACATGAACTATGTCATACTTAGAACAGATAGCAGCGCACTTCCACATTGTGAGAATAGAGTACTTCGACTTTCTGTTTAAAAACATACTGTTTGCTCTAGTGTCGATAGTATCGTACTGTTTGCCTTGTGCGCTTATACACAATGTATCAACTCGAAAACCTTTATCGAGCAATAGGCTGGTTAAATCCAGAAAAACGCGTTCGGCCCCACCCACTTCCACTCGATCTATAACTTGAAGTATCTTCATCTTAAACAGGATTTAAAGGGCTGGAATCTTTGCGCCCTCTTTCAACATTTTAGATGAATAATTCCAAGATTTTAAAACCGTATAAATTACTATAGGAAATAAAAATATTGAAATGAGTATCCCAAATAAAGCGATATACTTATTTCGTTTATACTTATACGGAATAATAGAAGGTGGAACGTTCAATAAAATGCTATACAATGCAGCTTTAGTCCCAAAATATTTTCGTGTCATGTAAAGTACACTCGGCACAGGTCGAGGTGCTAATAATTTTTTAGGTCTAAAGGCATCCCAACTACCCATCTCACGCAATCCACCATCAGAAACTTTCAAATGCACGCGCTTACTATATGGATTTGAAATATTTTTAAATCCGGCTAAATAGGCTCTCATACCCCATTCTCCATCACCTTGTCGTTGTTTTTCAAATTGCCGATCAAACAATCCAGTTGTTAAAAACACTTCTTTTTTAATCATTACATTACCAGTATCTACTTGATCTGACCAACGAAAAAAACGATAATGATTCGGGATTTTGGCACCAACGACTGACAATGAAACACCAGATGAAATATCTGCATTGAAAAAATCTAAACATTTTAAATGATTCTCAATCCAATCAGGCCCTACAAGAGAGTCATCGTCGTATAATAAAATATAATCGCCTGTAGATTGTTGTATAGCAGAATTACGTGCAAGCCACAAGGCTTTTTCTTGCTGATTCACTACCTTTAAATCCAACTTCCATCCTATGTAAAACTCTTGATCATAAGGTGTAGATTGATCGTATACAATCACTTCGAAATTTTTATACGATTGATTTTCTAAATCAGTCAATACATCCTTTAAATATTTATAGCGATTTAAAGTAGGTATTATTACACTTACCTTAGGATGAGTGTTTATTATTTTAGAATTGAAGTTATCATAGTCTTGATTGATATATACATTCTGAAACAGATTAACACGAGATACATTATAGGTTTTAATTGCTGCATATATTTCTACAAATGGATTTTTAAATCCAAGAATGCGAATCATCAAAATGTATACCACCCAAAATGGATGAAAATACTTTTTAACAAATCTATAGTTGTCTGCAATAGTTGGCAACATCTCTTCACTGATGGTAGCACGTTGATCCGATTTAATTATTCCTTTTTGAAATGCTTGATAAGCAGCATCAACATTGGAAATAGAAGCACTAGAATACAAACTGTCGTACTCTATAAGTGCTTTGTCTTGATCAGAAAGAGTAGAATAGTTTACAAAATATAAATATGCATTCTCCGTATTTACATTAAAATACCAAGTAGGTGAAATATATTTTACAAACTCGAAAAACATTTTAAAATAGTTACTTGTAACAAACATATGTGATATCTCTACTATCACCAAAATTTCTTAGTCCATATTTTTGAATGGCCTTTTCATCAAGGGTTTCACATAAATCAATCACTTCCACCTTGCTAAAACCTGCCTGTTGTAAACGTTGTAAAACATCCAACCCGTAAATACGCACATGATCAAATTGACCAAAATGTATAATACGATCACCTTCATCAGTTATATCAAAATTTTCATACGTTGCATGTTTTTCTGATGGCCAAATAGGCACCTGAATAAATGCAATTCCTCCTTCTTTCAAAATTCTTCGCATTTCTTTCATTGCTAAACGATCATCATCTATATGTTCCAGCACATGAGAACAAACAATATAATCAAAAGTCTTATCATTGGCATCAATAGCTCGAATATCATAATGATAGTCGCTTTCCACATTTTTGTCGTAATGCGATGTTTTATATATCAGTAACGGCTCCTTTTGCAAAACATTCATTAAACATCGTTCTGGTGCAAAATGGAGCAAACTTTTTGATCCAGAAAAATCTGCTTTGTCCTTTAAAATAAAAAACAATTGCCTATGACGTTCTAAACTATTGCAGATAGGACATTTGGCATGCTTTCGCTTTTTATACAACCCACCATCTAGAAATTGATTGGCTTTGAATAAACAGAGTGAACATTCATATGCCGATCCGTAAAATTTGATTTTTTTAACTATCTTCTTTAGTTTATTTAATGGTTTCATAATTTTTTAATCTTTAGAACAAAGTTTTAAATAATTTTTTTCAAATATTTTTAGTTGATATTCAATATTAAACTTCTCTTCAATTACTTTTCGTGATTCTTCACTAATAGCTAGTCTCAACGAAGGGTTTTGAATTAATTTTATAATAGCATTCGCTATAGCATTTGAATCAAAACGCTCTACGATGATACCGTTTACTTCATTCTCAATTACCTCTGCCATACCGCCCGAGCGAGTTGTAATCAAAGGTAGTTGCAATGCCATTGCTTCAAGTGCTGCGTTGGCAATACCTTCGTATAAGCTAGGTAAAATAAAAATATCAGATTCGAGTAATATTTTTTTCACTTCTGTTGAACTGACTTTGCCAGTTAAAATAACTTCTTTCTCTAATCCCAATTCATGAATCATATATTGCAACATATGCAAATCCGGTCCATCACCAATAATCTTATATTCAATATCATATCCTGCATCTAGCACTTGTTTAATAGCATTCAACGCATATACATACCCTTTTTGAAAATGCAATCGTCCTGTTGTTACTAATTTAATTCTAGTATTTTTTCGTACTTCATATTGTGTATCACGTTTAAAATAATCTACATTGACCGACGGAAAATTCACAAATGATTTATTTTCATCTAGTCCATATTTTTTCAAACCTAACAACATATCTAAACTTACGCAGTGTATTCCATCGCAATACTCAAACAGTTTGCTCAACTCTTGTTTTCGTTTGGGTTCTACGATTGGTCTTACCTTTTCTGCCGATCCTCGACAGCTTGTAATTAATTTTATTCTTTTATGTTTAAGAGAAGGCAAAATTTCTAAGAAATTAACCCCTATGCCCGAATAAGCAAAATGAACAATATCAGGATTATTTTTAGACAAATACACATCATAAAGTGTATGTAATATACCTTGTTTAAAACCCTTCCTTTTCGAATACTGAATAAATAAATTCAGATGGCTTATGAGCACACTCAGTATGCCCATCCATTTTTGTATTCCAACATGAGTGAAAGGCATCACATCTATTTCACCACTCCATTCATTCATTCTACTTTTGTACAAGTCGAGATGCTTCGAAGCAGAAGTCGCACAAACTGAAACTCGATGACCTTTGGCTTGCAAACCTGTCACCAAGTTGAATAAAAAGGTTTCAGATGCTGATGGAAATGAGTTGACGATTAATTTAATGTGCATTTGTACTCATTTTTAAATCTACCCAACTAAACAACGAATATATAGCCCAAATAGGCCATGAATTATCTACCTTATTTTCTTGATGTTCATTCCACAACTCCTGAATATATGTTTTATTGATAAAGGGATTTAATTTGATTGGGACATCAAAAATTCTAATTTCTATTACTTCCTTCAATTCTTTTCTTATCCATTCGGCCATCGGGGGAGAAAATCCTTTTTTATCACCACTGTTTTTTTGATGGCTTGGTATCATGCTTTGCAATAGATTTCTTAATGGCAATTTCCCTTCCTTTGTATTCATACACTCCTCATAGGTATAGTTCATACTTAACTCTACAAACTTTCTACTAAGCATGGGCGTACGCACTTCAAGACTATGAAACATACTCGCTCGATCTACTTTTAATAAAACACGTTGCATGTGAATATCATACTCGAATTGCTTTGCCCTATCCAATTCATTTTCTATACCTTTCTCTTTTGCTAAATTATATAACAATGGATCCTTCAATACACTGTTTGATTTTAATAATTTTTTCACCCAATATGAATTTCCTGGCAACCCTTGTTTAGACAAATAATAATCATCAAACGATTGGTAATCCATTAAACCAAATGGTGCTTTTCTTCCGCTTAATTTTCCCATCCCTATATTAATGATTCGTTGCCATTTAGGTAGTTTCAACAATGAAGCATGCGTTAACGCTTTTTGAAACCTTGGATATCCCCAAAACAATTCATCTCCTCCATCGCCAGATAATACGACCGTTAAAGATTGTTTTGCTAATTGACATACTTTCAATGTTAGTAAGGAACTATAATCGGCCAATGGCTCACCCATACTTTCAATATAATCATTGAGCGCTTTTAGTATATCATTTGAATTGATTGTATGTACATGATGATTCACTTGAAAATATGTTGCAAATCGAGAGGCCTCGTCTGTTTCGTCTAGCCTTTGATCATTCACACCTATAGTATATGCTGTAATATTCTGTTGGCATTTGGATGCAATCCCCGTCGTAATAGTGGAGTCTACACCACCCGATAAAAAACAACCTACAGGAACATCACTTACTAATTGCGATTTAACCACTTCTGTGTAACACGTTTTAAGTTCTTCGGCCGTTGTTTTTTTATGCCTAGAATGATTTAATTCAAAATAAGGCACCCAACTCCATGTTAATGTATGAAGATCTATTGAAGTAATGTGCCCATGTGGTAAAAAATAGGTATTCTCAAGTAACCCTTCTCCTTCTTGTATAAATCCAAACCTAAAATAATTAGCTAAGGCATTTTCATTGATTGGTTCATTCCTGAAAAATTCGTGTGATGTGATATGCTGATAATGAGAAGAAAAAACAATACCGAATTGATTACAACCCAAATAAAGCGGTTTCACACCTGCATGATCTCTGACTAAATGCAACTTAGATTCCAATCTATCGTATAATGCTATTGCAAAAATACCATCCATTTTTTTGATAGTATCTACGACCCCTTTGAGTTCGATACAAGCCAAAATAATTTCTGTATCTGAATGACCTTTCAGATTTTTTTTATCAATGGTGGCCCATTCACATAAATCGTTCGTATTATAAGTTTCACCGTTGTATACAATTGTATATCGATTACTAGAAGACTGCATTGGTTGATTGCCTGCTTCTGATAAATCTCTGATAGCTAATCGAGCAAAACCTAATTGAACTTTTGCATTATCACTTTTCCATTGAAGTTGACTATCAGGACCACGTCGATGAAGATCATTCAACGCATAGTACATAAAGCTTGCATGCTTTCCATCTGTATTATTTATATCAACTAAACCTACAAAACCGCACATTATTTACCACGCATTAATTGAATATAAAATTTCAGACTTCTATCTTGTGATCTATTGAATAGCTGATATGTCATCAGGTACACACTTATTAAAATTACAAACGTTATACTCAATTGTAAAATTTCGTTATGGATAAATGAAGTATATGTCTTGTACAAATACAATATCAATAATGCAACAGAAATACTTGCAGCAGCCGGAGAAATTGCCTGAAAAAAAGAGATTACTTTCATGCCATAAGATTTAAATATCCAATAGAGCGAAATGGGTAAAATAAGGAATAACCAAGAAATAGAATAAGAAATTAATACAATATAAATATCTCTCCACATTGATGATATAAGAAATACCAATGTGATGGCAACGGCATTAATTATCGAATTTCTAAACATTAACTTAGTACTCTCATTTAATAAATACAACGAACCAACAGGCGAAACCAACGATTGGAAAGTACCCACAAATGACAATACACCTACCATCATTATCAGTAAATTGTATTTTTTATTAAACGTTAATGGAACCCAAATATCTGCTGTGATAGCTACATAAGCCATCATTGGGAAAACGATAAAAGCTACTAATCCTATAATCATCAAAAATTTTCGTTTAAAATCGACAGAATCAATACTTAATTTAGAAAGCATAGGCAATGCGACTTGTTGAATTCGAGCTGTAACATTTTTCATTGGAAACAATAATATTTTGTATGCAATTGAATACTGTCCAAGCACATCTGCACTAAAAAATTTTCCAATGATGATATAATCGATATTGCGCACAAAATAATTGGCTATATTATTTAAGGTTAGAAATGCAGAAAACGATTTGAACTCTTTATACATGGTTGGATTCCAACTATATTTCAATGAAGGCTTAAAGTAGACTAAGTATAAAATCAAAAAAAACAAATGGGGCAAAATCATTTTAAGAGACATGGCCAAATAACTGTAACCAATGTATGCAATGAAAACCGAGATTAATATTCCAGCTATTAATGAAATGGTATTTAAAAGTGTAATTTCTTTAAAATTCAATTCTCTGGTTTGAAATGACTCAAAATAATGATTGAATATGATGATGGGATTAATGCTCGAAATGAGCATCCCATATTTGAGCATAGTCCCAAAATCAAAATTTGATTGATAAAACAATGCTATAATAATCACTAATAAAATAGACAATAGATACATAATAAATGACAACACGATAATAAAACCTAATAAGGATTGCGTATACAATTCATCTATTTGTTTTTCTTTTATAATTTTTTCTCTTACTCCAAAAGATCCTAATACACCTACAAATCCTACAGGGATAGAAGCAATTGTTACAAAACCTTGTATGGCAGGGTCTACCAACGCAGCTAAAACAATTACACTAATGTAATTAATAATCTGTGTAGAAAATTGCTGGAGAAATGACCATTTCAGACTTTTAACTGCAAGCTTTCTCATTTTTGAATTACATATCCATACATGTATGGATGTTTGGAATTTTTATTCGGCTTACTTTTATATAACCGCTTAAATAAAGCTGCTATAAATGATGATAAATACTTACCCCCTTTCTTGGTATTTAATAATCTTAAAATAGAATGTTCAACTAATTCTACTAAGCCTCCATACTCTTCTTCTACAATTATAGTAAATTGCAGCTCATCTAACCAAGTTCTTATTCTATACTTCGTATATCTACAATAATCGAACGGTTCTTCGTGCAATCCATACATAAATGGAAAATTCATGATGAGAGTTCCATTCTTTTTTAATATTCTATGAATCTCTGATAAAGTTCCTTTTGGATTTGATAAATGCTCAAGCACATCTGAAAAAATGATCGTATCAAACGAATTATCATCAAACGGCAATTTAGTATTCAAGTCACAGTATACATCAATATGACTCGTTTCGTGGGCACAATTTTCCCAATCGGCACAAGTAATGTCCTGAACCTTATTTTTATAAAACTCGAACATAGGTACTGATCCGCAACCTAGATCTAATAAGGTTCCATGACAATGTTTATTCAATTGCTCTGTATAAAACAAGGCAATAAATGAGGCCATCCTATATGAAGTTTTACTTACATTTTCAGATGGTTCTAGCTTATTATTCTTAATTATAAACTTAGATGACTTCCATGAGTCTATGTTTTTCATTATTTATAAAACTGTTTATACCAAGTTACGAAATACTTCAGTCCAACTTCAAGATCAGTATTCGGTTTAAATTGAATTAAACGTTCCAATTCACTTGAATCCGAATAAGTAATCTCTACATCGCCAGCTTGCATAGGCAAAAACATAATGTTTGCTTTTTTATTTAATAATTCTTCTAAAATTTGTACGAATCGGATAACGTCTACTGGAGTTTGATTTCCAATATTATAAAGCGAATAAGGTGGATTATCGTTGTTTTTATGAGGAATTTTAAGAATTAATTTACTAATTGATTCTACAATATCGTCTACGTATGTGAAGTCTCTTTTTAATAAGCCGTTGTTAAACAATTGAATAGGTTTATCCTCAAGAATATGTTTCGTAAAACTAAAATAGGCCATATCTGGTCTACCCCAAGGCCCGTAGACAGTGAAAAATCTCAAGCCGGTAGATGGAATTCCAAAAAGATGAGCATAATTAAAGGCTAATAATTCATTTGTTTTTTTAGTAGCTGCATAGAGCGAAATAGGCCTATCTGTATTTTGAGAAGTGTGAAATGGAACATCATGACTATTACCATAAACAGATGAACTTGATGCAAATATCAAATGTTGGATTGGAAAAGCTTTGCATGCCTCTAAAATATTATAAAAGCCTATAATATTAGACTCAATATAATCCTTAGGATTTGTAATAGAATAACGAACTCCAGCTTGTGCTGCTAAGTTAATGACTATATCAAATTGTTGCTGAGCAAACAAAGCCATTAAATTGCCTGCATCTGTCAAATCCAATTCGATAAATTGAAAATTATTTACGCCATCAATCAGCTTATTATATAGAATGGCTTCGCGTACAATACCAAGTTCATCTAATCGTCCATACTTCAATGTAGTATCGTAGTATGCATTGATATTATCTAAACCTATAACTTGGCAGTTCATTTGAATCAACTTCAAGGAAGTATGCATACCAATAAACCCAGCGGCTCCTGTTACTAATATTTTCAAACGTTATTTTTTAAAACTTAATAAATAGTGTCATATATTTTCTAATGGCACTAAAAATAATCAAAAACAATATTTATGTTTTATGAATATATTAAGTGTTTAATTAATGAATGACAAAGCAAGTTAAAAATAATATGTTACTTTCCTATATTGTAAGATAATACAAACTGTGTCAACAGATACCAATCTTTATCAGATGCATCTCCACGTTTAGTACCTGCTTTTGGAAGATAATTTTTGGGATTATTATTTTTCTCATCTGCTCTCCAAGATAAATCAACAGCTGTTTGCCCTTTATCTATCAACAAAGATGCCATGTCCGGATAAGCAGTACTCACATCATCAATATAATCTGTAAATGTTTTACGCATACCTAATTCCAAACCTACTGCAACTTTTTTATTGTATTGATACTTAAATCCTAAACCGAAAGGAATTGCCATATTAAACTTACTATATGTTACCCCTTCGGTGGTCAAAGGTTGCAATGCTACCCATTCAGATTTGTAATATGCTTTTGGATTTGAATAAAACCCATTAATCCCTACAAATACATAAGGCGTGAAGTTGTGGTATTTTTTCTTATCATCATTGTAATTGTTGAATTTATCATACCTGAACAATGAAACTTCAGCTTGCAATCCCACTTCTTTTATATCATTGCGAAAGCTTAAATTCCTATAATTATACAATTCATAATCTCCACTTTTCAAGTCACTCGCTTGTACTCGGGCAAAGTTTCCAAATACTTTTGCTGAAATTCTATCAGAAAAATATTGCCTAAAACTTATTCCTCCAGAGATCCCAGGTTGTGAATGTGTAAAACTCTTTGGTTGCAAATCTCCTAAATAAGCAGAGTAACCAACTCCTACAGCTATCTCTCTGAGTTTTATACTCATGTTTTTTTGAGCAAAAGAGGCGAAAGTAGCGCATAAGACAAGTAATGATGAGGTAATTATTTTTTTCATATTATTGTTTATATATAATTTATTCTTAATGTTAATGAATACAAATATACAACTCCGTTTTCAATTCAATGTTATAATAGAATTATTTTATTATTGTTTATAGAATGTAATTCAATCCAATCGAAAATGGCTTCGCCTAAGTCAGTCACAATAAATATGCCAACTCATTTAAAATCAATGCTATAATGCAAATATTACGCCACGATTCCGTTTCTTTTTTCAAGAAATGAAAGTGGCACATTTACTTCAATGACTCTACCCAAGGCCGAAATTTCAACTATGATTCGAAATTTACCTTGTATGCGAATACATTTACCAATCAAACCTATAAATGGACCTCGTATCACTTCAATTTCCTCTCCCTCTGTGATATCAATCGGTTCGATTGAATTGACATATTCAGGTTCTTTAAGCAAAATTCTCAAATTGTTGATTTCATAATCCCTTACTCGTGCAGGCTTGCCCATATAGCGTAAGATACCCAATGCGCCTTGTACATTCAAGGATTCATAAACCTTGTTTTCAGTACTTTTTACAAACACAAAACCAGGAACCAAAGGTACCCAAATTTTCTTTTTTCGATCGGACCACGTTCTATAAGAAGGCAATAATGGTAAATAAATCTCAAATCCATTGGAAATCAAACGTTCAGCCACTTTTTTCTCACTTCTTGGCATGGTATACAATGCATACCAATGCAAAGATATGTCTTCAGATTTAGATATTACTTGATTCAAATTCATTAAAAAATTGATCGGTTTGCTATAAAACTACAAAAAACATCTGTCTATATTTTGCAAATATAATTATAAAAAAGGTTTGACTTGTAGTTTACCTCTATTATAAAAATAAATAATTTTATTCATTACCTAAGTGGTAAGTTTAAAAATTGGTCTAACTATCAAGTTGATTTATATCCTACTTAATTATATTTGAAGTAAGTTTGCTTTTGGCAACCCTTGTTTATATAGATTCGTTACTTTATGACATTGTTAAAATCCAGATTGCTTCGTTCCTCGCATTGACGAAATCTTAAATTTTATCAACTTTGTATTTTTGAAATAAACAAATGAAGCCAACATATAGAATTTTAGTATGAACTATGCCAATCAAAAAACCATTGCAGTTGACTTTGATGGGACAATTGTAGAAGATTGTTATCCTGCCATAGGCAAGAGTCGAACATTCGCATTTGATACTCTTAAACGACTTCAAAACGATGGTCATCGACTGATATTATGGACCTATCGAAGTGGTGAAAAACTAGAAGAAGCAGTCAACTTTTGTAAAGAAAATGGCATTGAATTTTATGCTGTAAATAAAAATTTTCCTGAGGAAGAATACAATGAACAAACACCAAGAAAATTACATGTTGACATTTTTATAGATGATCGAATTGTAGGTGGTTTTCCGGGTTGGGGCAAAATATATCAACTGTTATTACCCAATGAACCTACTCCTAATATACCTATTAAGAAAAAAGGTTTTTTAGGTTTTGGAAAAAGATAAGCCCGCTTATTAGCAAGATATATATTGAACTCTACTTACCCACATAATTCTGTGGCGTTATTTTCTTCAATTCCTTTTTTACTGTGTCTTTCACTTTAAGTCCATCAATAAAAGAATGCATCGTAGCTTGATTAATTTGTTCAGCGCCTCTTGTAAGTTCTTTAAGGGCTTCATACGGGTTATGAAAATCTTCTCTTCGTAAAATTGTTTGAATTGCTTCTGCCACTACAGCCCAATTGTTTTCAAGATCTGCGTTTATTTTCGAATCATTGACAATCAATTTATTCAATCCTTTGTTTAGTGACTTACAAGCAAGAAAGCTGTGTGCAAAAGGAACACCTATGTTTCTCAAAACAGTCGAATCAGTTAAATCTCGTTGCAAACGAGATATTGGCAACTTAGCAGATAAATGCTCGTATAATGCATTGGCTATTCCAAAATTTCCTTCTGCATTTTCAAAATCAATAGGATTTACTTTATGCGGCATGGCCGAACTGCCAACCTCATTTTTATTCACTTTTTGCTTGAAATAATCCATCGAAATATATTGCCATATGTCTCTGCAAAAATCTATTAAGATTGTATTGATCCGTTTTAAATTATCGAATTGAGCTCCCAACAAATCGTAATGTTCGATTTGCGTCGTGTATTGCATTCGTTTCAACAAGAGCGTTTTATTTACAAATTGATTGGCAAATTTTTTCCAGTCAGTTTTAGGGAAAGCAATATAATGCGCATTGAAATTGCCTGTTGCACCTCCGAATTTTGCTGCATGTGGAATGAGCTTCAACAAACTCAATTGATTTTCTAATCTTTCTACAAATACCATGATTTCTTTACCCAATCGAGTTGGCGATGCTGATTGACCATGTGTTTTGGCAAGCATAGGAATTCGCTCCCAACTTGTAGCCATTGACTTTAAACTAGCAACTATTTGTGTGATCATAGGAATCATTTCATTTTCAAGCGCATGCTTCCAAAGTAATGGAATAGCCGTATTATTTATATCCTGTGAGGTCAGTCCAAAATGCACCCATTCTTTATGTTTGTTTAATTTGAGCACCACTAATTTTTCTTTGATAAAATATTCAACAGCCTTTACATCATGATTCGTTATTTTCTCAATATTCTTAATTTTCTGTGCATCCGCTACCGAAAATTGTGTTACGATGAGTCTTAGCGCCTTTTGCTGAGAAGCTGTCAATACAAAAAACTTACTTTGTGACAAGGCTATAAAATATTCAATTTCAACATGAACACGGTATTTAATCAACGCAAATTCGGAAAAATAAGCAGCTAATGATTCAAGTTGATTACCATAACGACCGTCGATGGGTGAAATCGCCATTAATTGTGAAGACATAGAAAATATTTAAGAGTCAAAGTTAATCAAAGCAATTTGTAACGCGTATATTTGCGTCCGTTTATGCAAAAAAAGATTCGAGTTGGTGCTGTCAGTTATTTAAATACAAAACCCCTTATTTATGGTTTTGAGAAAGGTAAGATGAAGGATGAAATCGAGTTAACACTGGATTATCCATCCAAACTAATGACTAGCTTGCAAAAAAACCAATTGGATATAGCCTTACTTCCAGTTGCTTCTATTTCTAGCATTCCAAATACAGAAATAATCAGCTCTTATTGCATTGCTTCAAATAGGCAGGTAGCTTCTGTATGTCTTTTTAGTGAGGTTCCTATCGAAGAAATACAAGAAATCTATCTTGACTATCAGTCTCGTACGAGTGTAGCACTTCTTCGTATTTTGTTACGAGATTATTGGCATATGCGTCCTATGCTACTCGATGCTGATGAGGATTATATCAACAAAATCAAAGGCAAAACGGCTGGGATAATAATAGGTGATCGTGCATTGGAAAATTACAATCACTTTCCATTCAGATATGATTTAGCCGAAGCATGGTTCGAACATACGCAACTCCCTTTTGTATTTGCAGCATGGGTAACAAATCAGGCCCTCACCGACGACTTCAAAGCAGACTTTAATAATACCATTGGTGAAGGTCTCCAACATATGGATGATGTATTAGCATCCAATTCTATAAAAGAATATGATCTCAAAACCTATTTTACCGAAAACATTAGTTACGAATTAAATGAGGATAAACAAAAGGGACTTACCATGTTTTTGAAACTTGTTGAACAATTGTAATTTTTTTTTAATTGCTTTGCGATTCCAATCCGATGAATAGTGGTGCCACTCCATGACGGTAATACAAGAATCATTTCGTTGGGAATATAGATGGCTTCGTGCCTCGCCATGACGGTGGTTTAAGAAGCATTTCGTTGGAAATACAGATGGCCGCGTGCCTCGCCATGACGGTGGTTTAAGAATCATTTCGTTAGGAACACAGATGGCCGCGTACCTCGCCATGACGGTGGTTTAAGAATCATTTCGTTGGGAATACAGATGGCCGCGGGCCGCGCCATGACGGTGGTTTAAGAGTCATTTCGTTGGGAATAAAGATGGCCGCGGGCCGCGCCATGACTACAAAGTTTAATACAGATTTCTTTTTTTCATCCAAGAAAAAAAATAATTATCGTAGCTTTCCTATTATCTTTGAAATACTTATATATGCAATTTCAATCATTCTATAAATTCTATTATCCGAGTATTTTCTTTTTACTTATGATGTATTTGAATAGTTGTAATTCTTTTCATTCCAATAAAAAAATATTCAATATCAATCAAGTACAAGGTGTTGAATCATTGGATCCTGCTTTTGCAAAGAATTTGAATATCATGTGGCATGTACATACTATATACAATCGACTCATAGAGTATGACGAACACATGCAAGTAAAACCATCACTTGCAACTAAATGGACAATATCACCTGATCGAAAAACATACCAATTTCACATTCGGAATGATGTGTATTTTCATGACAATGAAGCTTTCCCAAATGGAAAAGGAAGAAAGATGACAGCCCATGATATCGTGTATAGTTTTAATCGCATCATTCATGAAAAAACGGCTTCTCCTGGAGCATGGATATTCAATGACCGTGTAGATAGTACCAAACCTTTTGAAGCGATCAATGACACGCTTTTTGAATTGCATTTACTTCGTCCATTCAATCCTATGTTGGGTATTTTGAGTATGCAATATTGCTCCATAGTACCACATGAAGTTGTAGAAAAATGGGGTAAGGATTTCAGGTCGCATCCCTGTGGTACTGGGGCTTTCGTGTTTCAACAATGGGAAGAAGCAGTCGCTATTACGTATCGTAAAAACAATCAGTATTGGGAAAAGGATTCTGCAGGAAATCAATTACCTTATATCGATGGTATCAAAGCAACTTTTATTGATAGTAAAGCCACTGAGTTTTTATTATTTATGCAAGGTGATTTGGATTTTATGAATGGTATCGATGTCTCATTTAAAGATCAGGTATTGAGCAAACAAGGTGAACTTAAACAAGATTATAACGGAAAAATTGAATTGCACAAACATGCCTATTTAAATGTAGAATATCTTGGAATTTTACTCGACTCATCGTTGAATCCGCAAAAGATATTATTAAATAAAAAAATAAGACAAGCTATTAATTATGGTTTTGATAGAAACAAATTAGTCACCTATTTGAGAAATAGCATTGGCGTTCCTGCACATGCTGGCATTGTACCTGCAAGCCTTCCTGGCTATGACACAAATCTTGTAAAAGGTTTTACCTATCAACCTGAATTAGCGCAACAACTTATTAATGAGGTTAAAAAAGAAAATGGAGACAAATTACCAAGCATCACATTATTATCAAACGACAACTATTCCGATCGATGCAATTTTATTGCGTCTCAATTAACTTCCTTAGGTCTTGAAATCAATATCGAAATCATGCAACCCTCTTTGTTGAGAGAACAAATGAGCAACTCAAAAGCACCCTTCTTTTGGGCTACTTGGATAGCTGATTATCCTGATGCTGAAAGTTATCTTACTATGTTTTATGGCAAAAACACTGCACCGCCCAATTATACACGATTTAAAAATAAAACGTTCGATTTATTATACGAGGAAAGTTTAACAACTGATCTAGATGCTAGAAAGATAGACCTGTATCAGCAAATGGATCGAATTATTATTAATGAAGCGCCTTGTGTCCCATTGTTCTACGATGAAGTAATGCACTTTACCAATAAACGAGTAAGTAATTGGAAAACGAATAGCTTAAACCTAATTGAATTAAAGGAAGTGGTAATAAAATAAGTTTTTAATTGTTAGTTGTTAGTTATTAGTTGTTAGTTATTAGTTGCAAGTTGAGAGTGATAACATAGTATTTAGATTAATAGAAATCTCATTTCTCACATCTCATTTCTCACATCTCATTTCTCACATCTCACATCTATTTAATATATCCTAAAATCTTTAACATACTTTGATAGGTTTGCTCTTTGGCATATAACCAATCGATTAGCTTTCCTGATTTGTCGTATTCAACCACTACATGTTTAGGTGAAGGAATCATACAATGTTTGATACCTCCATAGCCTGCTAATTGATCTTGATAGGCGCCTGTGTGAAAAAACCCAATATAAAGAGGCTCATCTACATTGGCGATTGCTTTCGCTTTAGCAGTTCGCATATCGTATTGTGATGGCGATTTACTTTTAGGTAAAAACACTGCATTGATATGTTCTTCCGAAGTATAAAAATCATGGCTATCACATGTCAATCCACCCAAATGAACTTCTTGATATTCTTCGTCCCATTTATTGACAGGTAACATCAAAAATTTCTCTCCAATTCCCCACGTATCTGGTAAGGTAGTAATAAATGAACTGTCAATCATATACCATATCTCACGATCATTTTGCATTTTTTCATCTAATACTGAATAGATGACGGCACCCGATTCACCCACTGTAAATGAGCCAAACTCAGTATATATATTTGGTACATCCACCTTATTAGCCTTACATACTTTTTTGATAGTAGCCACTATCTCATTCACCATATAATTATAATCATAATCAAAAGCAAGCGAATGCTTGATAGGAAATCCACCACCTATATTTAAACTGTCTAACTCAGGCGCAATCTTTTTCAATTGACAATAAAGATTCAATACTTTATTCAATTCACTCCAATAATAGATGTCATCTTTGATTCCTTTGTTCATGAAGAAATGCAACATCTTCAATTGAAAACGATCATTCCCTTTCAATTTATCGACGTAAAATTCTAAAACATCTCTTGTACGAATACCTAATCGTGATGTATAAAAATCAAAGGATGGTTCTTCTTCTGCTGCAATGCGAATTCCAACTTTCACAGGATTTTTAGAACGAATTGATTTTTTATATTCCTCAAATTCATTTTTATTATCTAAAACAGGAATCACATTGGTAAATCCTGCATTAATTAATTGAGCGATATTTCTAGTATATGCTTTGGTTTTAAAACCATTGCATATTACGTAAGTATCTTTATTAATTTTTTTTCGTTGATATAAATTGCGAATAATCTCAAGATCGTATGCAAAGGAAGTTTCAAGATGCACATTGTGCTTGACTGTTTCTTCTACGATAAAAGAAAAATGAGAGCTCTTAGTGCAATAGCAATAAAAATATTCTCCACCATACTTTTGTTTTTTAATTGCATCTGCAAACATTTTTTTAGCCTTATTGATTTGCATTCCAATTTTAGGCAAAAAAGTCATTTTCAAAGGCGTACCATATTTGTCAATAATTTTTTTCAAATCGACTCCATTAAATTGAAGGTAATTGTCTTTAACTACAAAGCCTTCTTGTGGAAAATCGAAGGTCTGGTTTACAAGGTCATGATAAGTATTGCTCATTTCTATTCAAGAAAATTGTTAAATATGGTTTTGCAAATGTAAAGATGAATTCAATTTAAATTTAAACTATTTTCAACTAATTAAAATCAACTCTTTTGACCTATTTCCCATACAAAACAATAAGTCCAGCATGCTGAGACCGCTTACAAACCCATGTCTTTCACCAAAAGGTTGAAGATATTCTATTTGAACAGATTTAAGTTTAAGCCTATTTCTCTTATCTACATAGTGATCTTCAATATTATTTACATATTCATTGCTAAGCAACAATGTATTTTTCAATTTCATTAATTGATTCATCACTTCAATACTATTCAAATTGAGGTCTAATAAGAACGTATGTTTTTTTTGATAAAAACCAAAAATAGATTGCTCAAAATATTCAAAAAAAGGCGTACGTCGATAGCAAGCATCTAAGGTATACCAATGCTGATGTTGCCACTTTTCATCGTAGGATATCTTCACATCTTTCATCAACGTTTTTTGATTTCGCCCCCCAAGCAACGGCACTGTCAATGCTATTTTGCCATTGGGCCCACATACATAACATCTATTGCGCCCACTAGCCCTTACAAAATATTCATATTGTTCTATCAACACCTCGTCAGCTGTTAAATAATCCTTATACCATTCTATGGAAGGAAAATATTCACAATCTAAAAGTGTGGTTTGTACGCTACTCATTGTATTTTTACAAAATGAGGCTAAAGATAAATCAGCATTTCATTGTATTGTTATTAATGTTACCACTTTCTGCTTTTTCATATGTGAATGATTCACTTAGTCGCGTGTATATTTCCAACAAAATAGAATTGGACGAAGAATCTTCCTCACTTCAGTTACTTGAAATGGATTATCCATTTTTTGATACAGATGCTAAACAATTATATTTCTTTTTAGAACTCATTCAAACTACGCAACATCACCCTGCTTCGTTTCTTTATGTAGAAATAAAAAAACGAAGTAATATGCAATTCAAACAAAAACCCACTTATACTAAACGAATTGAATTATCCAGTTTGATAGGTGGCAGAATGCTTGATAGCATTGACATTGAGCAGGCTGCATTACCATCTGGCAATTATGATTTAATAGTCAATTACATGAATGATTCAAACCATGTGACATCAATGAAAAAAGCTGGGTTTCAATTATTGAGAAATAATGTAGTACAGAGCAAAGAACCAATTATTGATGAATATGAAATCAATAATACCTCAAACATCATTGATTTCGAAAAAACATTTGTGGGAAAATACTCCCTCGAACAATTGAAAAAAAATATACCTGCCTTGGAACCCATTGCAAAGGGAGGAGAAATTAAAGTCATAAAAGAAATTACACGAAATGTTGATTTGAAATTTTTAAAACAATTCTTTTATAATTTTTGGTCTAGCAGGAATAATGCTACACCTGAAAAAGCATGGCTTGAATATGCAGACAAATTAAATACTATCAGTAAAAAATATGGTTCCAATGCAACTCCAGGATATGAAAGTGATCGAGGTAAAATATACTTGATCTATGGCGAACCAGATATACAAGAACGAATTGTAAATGAAAAAGGCGCTCGCCCATATGAAGTTTGGTTTTATTACTCGACCAATAGTAGAAGCAATGTGAAATTTTTATTTTACCAATCAGGCATGATGGCTAATCAAATGTATTTATTGCACTCCACTGAAGAAGACATCTTAGTGAATCCACAATGGAAGCTACTCTTGTTAGAAGACCCCAATAACAAAGACACCAAATTAATGCACCGAGTTTTCGAATATTTTAAATAACTTATCATGAAAAAAATTACATTCTTATTGCTTGCTCTTTCTGCATTTATCATACTTCAATCGGCTGGATGTGGCAACGACATTAAAGAACTAGAATACAAAGGCATTCAAAAAACAGCGCTTCAAACATTATCGCTCAACAATGCTGCTATCCGTGTCGATCTTGGCTATTATAATCCAAATAATTTTGGCATTGATGTAAAAGAAACGAATCTGAATATTTACCTTAATGATAAATTTGTAGGAGTAGCCGATCAACCCCTCAAAACACAAATACCCAAATTATCTGACTTTACATTTCCTATAGTTGCACACTTTGATCCACTTAAAATAATTGGGCCTGCCATTGGTTCATTATTATCAAAGAAAAATAAACTAGGGATACAGGGTTCAGCCAAACTTGGCAAAGGTGGTATTTACATTAAAGTTCCAGTTCAAATAGAAGAACAAGTGAGTATTTACTAAAAAAGCAAATTCAATTCAGGATAGGTATAGGGTTCCAATACTTCTTTTACATTAGTAGGTGCATTGCGAGAGGATACCAATGGATTGATAGTATAATATTGCATTTCGTCATCAGCGTAAGGCAAACACAGTTGCTCTATTTCATCTTTTGATATTGTATGATTGAGCCATCGATTTTCATCCTCCTTTTTCAAAATGACGGGCATCCTCTTTTTTGTATTATGAATCATACTCATTGTTTCATTCGCTTCAGTAGTCAATATCGAAAATGTATCGATTAACTCGCCTGTTTCCTTGTTCAACCAACTTTCTGCTATACCAGCCATGGCAAATAAGTCTGTATGTTTGAGCGAAATAAAATAGGGGATTTTTTTCTTACTCACCTCACGCCATTCGATAAATCCTGTACTAGGCACAAGGCATCTGCTATGTTGTATTGCATTTCGAAAGGAAGGTTTTTCAAACGCAGTTTCACTTCGTGCATTGAGATTAAAACTTCTGATTTTTTTCATCTCTTCATTGGATTTAACCCAAGATGGTATTAACCCCCATTTTTTCAAACACAATACACCGGGTGACCCCATCGACACAATAGGCCAATCAAGAAATGTAAATCCATTACCATGAAATATTTCCGAATACAAGTCATCTTCAACTTCAACATTAAAATGTTTAGCTACCTCCTTGGGTTTCTTTTTAACTGTATTATGAAAACACATTATGCATGAAATTATTTTTTCATTTCTTTAGCCCAACTATCTTTTAATCCAACAGTTCGATTAAATATGAGATGATCTGATTTAGAATTTTTATCCAAACAGAAATAACCTAAACGAATAAACTGAAACCTATCCTGCATTGCTGCTTCTTTCAATGCTGGCTCTATATAGGCTGTTGAAATTATTTTTAAACTATCCTCGCTGATAAAATCTTTAAAGTCACCTTCTTCAGAAGCTGGATTTTCTACATTGAATAATCGATCGTATAATCTTACCTCAGCGGATTGTGCATGGGCACTACTGAGCCAATGCATTGTTCCTTTTACTTTGATTCCACTTTTATCTTCTCCACTTTTGCTCTCTGGAAAATAAATACAATGCACCTCAGTTACTTGTCCATTTTCATCTGTTTTATAATCGGTGCATTCAATAATATAAGCATGCTTTAATCGCACTTTCAGGCCAGGGCCAAGTCTAAAATACTTGGGAGGTGGCGATGTCATAAAATCGTCGCGTTCAATCCACAATTCTCTTCCAAAAGGTATATCTCTGTGACCTGCATGTTCATCCTCAGGATTATTTTCGGCTGGGAGGAATTCCGTTTTTCCTTCTTCATAATTCGTGATGATTACTTTGATAGGATCCAATACTGCCATACGTCTTAAAGCTATTTTATTCAAATCTTCACGAACACAAAATTCCAATAAACTAAAATCAATAACATTATCACGTTTGGCAATACCTACTTTATCCCAAAACACTCTGATACTTTCAGGAGTAAAGCCTCTTCGTCTAAATCCACTGATGGTAGGCATACGAGGATCATCCCATGATTCTACAAAATTTTCTTTTACCAATTGCAACAAGCGACGTTTACTGGTGACTGTATAATTCACATTCCCTCTTGCAAATTCATATTGGTGCGATGGGAATATTTCTAATTTTTCAATGAACCAATCGTATAATTCACGATGTGGTACAAACTCAAGTGTACAAATTGAATGCGTAATTTGTTCTATACTATCACTTTGTCCATGTGCAAAATCGTACATTGGATAAATACACCATTTATCTCCTGCTCTATGATGGTGTGCATGTTTGATTCGGTATATCACCGGATCTCGCATGAGCATATTTACATGCTTCATATCAATTTTCGCACGCAATACTTTTGCCCCATCGGGAAAGTCTCCATTTTTCATTTGAGAAAATAAATCTAAATTTTCTTGCATGCTACGTTCTCTGAAACTATTCGTTACACCAGGCGAAGTGGGTGTTCCTTTTTGAGCAGCTATTTCTTCGGCTGTAGAATCATCAACATAGGCTAATCCTTTTTCTATTAACTTAACTGCATAAGCATACAATTGATCAAAATAATCAGATGTATACAACTCCTCATCCCATTGAAATCCCAGCCATTGAATGTCAGCTTTGATACTCTCTACATATTCAGTTTCTTCTGTAGTTGGATTTGTATCATCAAATCGAAGGTTACATTTCCCATTATATTTTTTAGCAAGTCCGAAATTCAAACAGATACTTTTTGCATGGCCAATATGCAGGTAACCATTGGGCTCGGGAGGAAATCGGGTAAGGACTCTCCCATTGTGTGTATTGTTTTCTAGGTCTTTTTCTATAATTTCTTCCAGAAAATTCAGAGATTTCTCTTCGCTCATAGTATTCTTCTTATTTTGAAGTCAAAAGTACAGAATCATCAACTATTTGCACAGTTAAAAATGAACTATTAACTTAGTCGAAAATTTATTGCATGAAAAAAGTATCATTGGCATTACTTAGTTTATTGTTTGTTTTCAATTCTACTAAAGCACAGCTTGCGCAAAAAGGTAGTAGTTACCTTCAAATTGGATATGGATTTCCAAGCGCCATGCAATTTATGGGGCAAGTATTCAAATTAGGTGCTTCTATTGAAACTGATGATGTTACAGCCACCTCTACATTTAAATACAAAGGATTTGGTCCTTTACATTTTAGATATGAATACATGTTGGGAGGACGAGTAGGTATGGGTTTAAGTGCCAATGCAGAATTTGGTAATTTTAAATTTGTAAACTCATATACTGATATTGACGATAATTATGTAACAAGTACAACCGATTTTAATTTCTCTAGTATCAATGGATTGGTACGAACAAATTTTCATTTTTTGAAAAATAGTGAAAAAGCTGATTTGTATTATGGACTCGGATTAGGCTATAGCTATACACGTGTAAAATTAAAAGAGACCGTAGAAGGAGAAATACCTGACCCGGAAGACCAAGAATACATCAATGAATTCAATGATTATTTGAATTCAATATTTAAGTTTTTTCCAGTAGCAGTAGAAAGTGTGTTTGGCGGTCGATTTGCTTTAGGTCAAAATGCAGGTATATACTTTGAAGTAGGTTATTCAAAAGCCTTTGCACAATTAGGCTTTTTTGCTAAACTTGGCAACCAAAAAGGATATAATCGTAGCAGATGGCAATGGTATTAATCTTTTTTAGCTAAAAAAGATTTAATCCCTTTTACAAGCTTATCAAGATCTTCTAGGGTAGTATATACATTGGGCGTGATACGAACGCCATGTATATTTTCCCAATTAATTGCGACTGTATGAATTTTGAAATGTTCCATTAAAAAAGAATCCAACTCTTCGGGCTTTTTACCTTCAATAGCAATATTACATATGGCACAACTAAAGCCTTTTTCCAAAGGGGTATTAATAATTACCCCTGGCAAATCTTTGACTTGATCTGTCCAATATTTTTTCAAATAAAACAATCGTTCCTCTTTTCGCTCGGCTCCTATCATATGATAAAAATCAATAGCCTTTCCAGTAGCTTGTTCAATAAAAAAAGGTCGAGTACCCAACGCTTCAAATTTTCGAATATCATCTTTCTTAGGATCCTCTGTTCCAAAAAGTGGGTAGATATTTTTTATCTTTTCTTTTCGAATATACATAAATCCTGTACCTATTGAGGATGTCAACCACTTGTGCAAACTTGTACCAAAATAATCACAATCCAACTCAGGCAATGTAAATTGAAAATGTGCAAAAGAATGAGCCCCATCTACTAACACTTCAATTCCCATTTCGTGGGCTCGATCTGCAATAGCACGAACTGGGAGTATCTGTCCATTCCAATTGATGATATGTGTAATATGTACTATCTTAGTTTTAGTAGTAAATTTTGAAGTATAAGCCTCGGTTAAATAATTATTATCCGTAGAAGGTAATTCAAGATTCACCCAGACTAATTTAATACCATCCCGAAGCTCTCGTTGTTTCCATGCATTACACATATTGGGATAATCCTGCTTTGACAATACAACTTCATCGCCCGCTTTTAAATCTAATCCAAATATGATAGTTTCCAATGCTTCTGATGCATTGCGATGTAAGGCAATTTCTTCTGCAGATACACCCGACATAGCAGCAAGTCGTTCTCGTAGAGGTTCGCGCCCCATATCAAGCACGCGCCACATATAGTAGCTAGGCGCTTCGTTACTCATGTCATGATAGCGCTTCATAGCATCCTGCACTATTTTGGGTGAAGGGCTTACGCCTCCATTATTCAAATTGATAATCTCTGAGGATGTTGTAAATGATTGTTGTACATAATACCAAAAATCTTCATCCGAAGCCAATGTTGATGGTGGTATTTGCTCAGCATACGAAAGTGCTTTGTCAAGATCACGACTCCATGCTTTTCGATTAAAAAACAATGTGAGCGAAGCCAATCCTGTCGACTTAATGAATGCCCTTCTTGATGGTTTCATAGGATGAAAATAATACTCTAAGTTATCGCTTTTTAATATGGTTTCATAAACATTTTTAAATATGTTGAATCTATATTCTTATTCGATTGCTTCAACATTACATCTGATATTAAATAATAGTTAGTTGAAAAATTAATTAATCGATTAATATCTACATCCACTTAGTCAAGTTGCTCATTTATTTACCAATTTCGGAATCTGAAAATAGTATTACCTTTGTGAATCATACTTATTATACATTGATAGAGAAAAAAAAGCAAATCAAAGAAAATGTAAATGCAATCCTTGCAGGATGGTTGCCACAAGGCAAAACTGAGGCCTTGATTACTGAGTACCTCGATGAATTATCTTTTCTGGCAGAAACAGCTGGAGCGAATGAAGTAAAACGTTTTTATCAAAAACTTGAACATCCCGATAGCAAGACCTTTTTAGGAAAAGGGAAGCTTGAAGAAATAAAAAAATACATAGATACACATCAAGTGGATATAGTCATATTCGATGACGAATTGACTGGATCACAACTTGCCAATATCGAAGAAGTACTGAAACGAAAAGTGATTGATAGAAGCGATTTGATATTGGACATATTTGCATCACGAGCTAAAACTTCTCAGGCAAAAGTACAAGTAGAGCTTGCACAATATCAGTATATACTTCCAAGACTGAAAGGCATGTGGAAACACCTTGAACGACAAGGAGGTGGTATAGGATCAAGAGGGCCGGGTGAAACAGAAATCGAAACCGATCGTCGTATTATCAAAGATAAAATTTCGCTGCTTCGAAAACGATTATTAGAGATTGACAAACAATCATTTACTCAACGAAAGGAACGTGGTGAATTTATTCGTGTTTCATTGGTAGGTTATACGAATGTAGGCAAATCTACTTTAATGCAAGTATTGAGCAAAAGCGAGGTTTTTGCCGAAAACAAATTGTTTGCCACCTTGGATACAACCACTCGTAAAGTGGTTTTTGAACGTACCCCTTTTTTACTGAGCGATACGGTAGGATTCATTCGTAAACTTCCGCATCATTTGGTCGAAAGCTTCAAAAGCACGTTGGATGAAGTACGTGAAGCCGACATCTTATTACATGTAGTAGATATTTCACATCCACAATATGAAGATCAAATAGCTGTTGTTAAAAATACTTTGCATGATCTAAAAGCAGACGAAAAACCCACCATCATCATTTTCAATAAAATGGATTTGTATGAAAAAAATACATTTGATGAGTGGCTCGAACCAGAAGTAAAAGAAGACTTACTCAATCAATTAAAAAAGCATTGGAATCATGAAACTCAAGGTAATGCAATCTTTGTATCTGCCACTGAGAAAATGAATATAGATGATTTACGAAAAGTAATCTTGGATAAAGTAAGAGAAATTTATGCTATACGATATCCATACAAGGATATTTTTTACGAATAGATTTAAAGAAAAATATTAATAAAGTACGCTGGCATTATCCGTCACCATTCCATGTTCGGTACGTAAAATACGAGAACGGAATTTCTGAAGTATGCTATAATCGTGAGTAGCCATAATAATGGCTGTACCATAATCAACACAAATTGAATGGAGCAATTGCATGATTTCGTCAGAAGTGTCAGGGTCTAAATTTCCTGTAGGCTCATCGGCCAAAATTAACTTAGGATTATTCAGCAACGCACGAGCAATATCCACACGTTGTTGCTCACCTCCACTCATCTCATAAGGCATTTTATTGCCTTTTCCTTTGAGTCCTACTTTCCCCATTACACTGTCTATTTTCTCTTGCATTAAATTTTTATCCGTCCAACCTGTAGCTCTTAATACGAATAATAAATTTTCATTGACGCTTCGGTCAGTCAATAACTGAAAATCCTGAAATACAATACCAAGATTTCGACGAAGAAAAGGTACATTCTTCCAAGTTAATTGTCGCAAATCAAATCCACAGACATCCCCTTCGCCTTGCAATAATGGAATATTACCATACAATGTTTTTAATAGGCTCGATTTTCCAGTTCCTGTTTTTCCAATGAGGTATACAAATTCACCTTTATGAATCGTAAGATTTACATCTTTTAATATCAAGGTTGAACCTTGGTAAATTTGTGCATTCTTTAATTGGAGTACAACTTGTGGATCGGCCATATTAATAAACTTAAAGAAACAAAAGTAATCTTTCTAAGGAATAAGTTCGAATCCATTCTTTTAAAAAAAACAAAAAACTTATTATCTGTTTAAAATTAGTTTTTGAGTATACTTTTCTTCACCCGTTTCAAATTCGAGTAAATAAAATCCATTGCTCAAGTTATAAGCATCAAGGTTAATTTCAACCTTTGTTAATTGAACTCCAGCATCATTTGAATATATTTCAAAACGCTGTCCGGCTAATGAGCTAATGTACACCTTTATGTTCGATGGCTTTTCAAGTTTATAGGACAGTTCAATAGGTCCATTTGAAGGATTAGGTGATACATTAAAAAAGGCACGATGTTCATCTACATAACCGATTCCACTTGGCACAGGTGTAATGCCTGAGATAGTGACTGTATCATATTGAATACGATCACCACAAGGTGTTGTAACCCAAAGTGAAATTATATACGTACCATTGGCAGTATAGGTATGCGATGCAGGATTCTGTGTTTGAAATGGAGAATTATCACCAAAGTCCCAAATATAATTTGCGCCAGCAAGAAGTCCTGTACCATCTGCAAGTACTTGTAGCCCTGTTTGCATGGTTGTAAATGAAGCTGTACTTGCAGGAATCTGTTGTGTAAGCATTATAGGCACTGCAACCAAATTATTGCTATAATCATTATCAGCAAATACACTATCAGGATCTGTAATAGAAACAATATAATATTCTCCATTACAAATGCTGGCAAGGCTAATTGGTGAATTTAAGCCTGAAGAATAAATATCTAATTTACCTGGAAATATCCCTTGAAACTTACCACATCCTGAAAAATATCCTAGTCCATAATTTGTAAATTGATTTGTTTGATCTAAGGTATTACCTACATTGTCTTTACATGCACCAGGATATCCATCACATGAAGACAGATTGATTAAACAATAACTTTGTTTGACTGATGTACCTATAATTGGCCAATTACGTGGATTTGGATCAGTTGTTTTTTCTCGCAATGTAAAATCGGCCCAATTATCTACATGTATGTGACCATGATTTGCATGATAACTCATTAAGCCAGCCGACTTATCATAATAAGTAAGCGTATCATTATTGGCATGTTTTTGATAAATACGTTGATGCAATCGTTGTTGTACAGGCATATTGCCGGGACAAGTCGTTTGTGTACAAGGTACTTGTACGAGTCCACAAAAACAACTATCAACCGGTCGAACTTCTAAAGGTCCAATACCAATATTTGGTGTTCCATTGCCAATTACGATTGAACCTGCCGATTCAATCATATCATTCGTTATAACCAATTCAGAGGATGTCATATCGGGCATCAAATCGCAATCAGTTATACCAGGAGGGCATTGACATGAAGGGCATACAAATACAGTTTGGGGATAAGAAGGCGGATTACTTCCAAATTCAATACTAACACTATCCAAGGTTCCTACATTAGAAAAAGGATATGTATCCGTCACAAGTAAAAACCAAGTTCCGTTTGGGTTTTGATTGTTATTTAACAGATTCAAATTTTCCATAGGTTTATACATACCATTGAAAGGAGGTGTACCTTGCTCTATATTATAAAATCCATCATTTCGCAATGTTGTATTTCTAAAATCGACACCATTTTGCCCTCCAATTGAAGTAAACAATAAAATCTCTGTATTATCTGGTGCTTTTAATTTTACTTGTAATTCCTGATCACTCGGATGTGAGATACCTAATTTCACATTGAGCAATCCAAATGTGGAGTTCACAGAATTTGGCAAACCGGAAACTGTTATTGGTATAATCAGGGTTTGGGCATTCGAGGGAATAGAATAACCTGCATAGTTAACAAATACTTGTGCGTTAAGAATAGTAGATGCAAACAGGAACAACCAAAGTAATTGTTTTTTCATTTGTTGAATTTTGCAGTAAGATAATACAATATATTAATTTGATTATTAAATTAACATTATCCTTAATTAGAAAAACTTTAACGCCCAAACATCAATTCTAATTCTAATTTTGAGGTTTCTAAAAAAAAGTCATCATTATGGAGAATACATCCATCGATATTCGCGAATTAAACGAACGTATCAATCAAAAAAGTGCATTTATCGAAATGCTAAATTTGGAATTGAACAAATCCATTGTAGGTCAGAAATACATGCTCGAACGATTGTTGATTGGGTTATTAGCACAAGGGCATGTATTATTGGAAGGCGTACCCGGATTAGCCAAAACACTTGCAATCAAATCACTTTCAACAGCTATCAATGGCAAATTTTCAAGAATTCAATTTACCCCTGACTTATTGCCTGCCGATGTGATAGGTACAATGATTTACAACCAACAAGACAATCAATTTCAGGTTCGTAAGGGCCCTATATTTGCAAATTTTATATTGGCAGATGAAATTAATCGAGCTCCAGCCAAGGTGCAAAGTGCATTGTTGGAAGCCATGCAAGAAAAACAAATTACCATTGGTGACTATACCTATAAACTTGAGGAACCATTTTTAGTATTAGCAACTCAAAATCCTATTGAGCAAGAAGGTACATACATTTTACCTGAAGCTCAAGTAGATCGCTTTATGCTAAAAATTGTTGTAGGATACCCTGAAAAAGAAGAAGAGCGTATGATCATTCGTCAAAATATCAATCCAAATGCTCAACCAAAAATAAATCCAGTTATTTCAACGAATGACATTCTAGAAGCAAGAAACCTAGTACGTGAAGTGTATATGGATGAAAAAATTGAAAAATATATTTTAGATATTGTCTTTGCAACAAGACAACCAGAAGAATACAAACTCAACAAATTAAAACCACTCATCAGCTACGGCGCGTCACCTCGAGCGAGTATCAATCTTGCACTAGCATCTAAGGCATATGCTTTTATCAAACGTAGAGGCTATGTAATACCCGAAGATGTAAGAGCTGTGTGTATGGATGTAATGCGCCATCGAGTAGGCATTACCTACGAGGCTGAAGCTGAAAATATGACCAGTGAAATGATAGTAAGTGAAATACTTAATGCAGTAGAAGTCCCTTAGTCAACTAACATTTTAATAATCATTTTAAACTTTTTAAATCTAATTCTGCCTTTACAATTGTTTTCATTTTTCAAAAATAAAAAAGCATCTCATTCCGATACAGTTTCAAAAACTGAATCTACTTCATTCAATCCATCCAATGTACAGTTGGAATCGAATGAAGAGATAAATGCTATTCTAAAAAAAGTAAGAAAAATAGAAATTAAAACTAAAGGTTTATCCAATCATATATTTAGTGGCGAATATCATAGTGCATTTAAAGGTCGTGGCATGAGCTTTAGCGAAGTAAGAGAGTATGCTTATGGTGATGATGTAAGAAATATAGATTGGAATGTAACAGCTCGATTTAAATCACCCTTTATCAAAGTATTTGAAGAAGAACGAGAACTAACCCTCATGCTGTTGGTGGATATCAGTGCAAGTTCACTCTTTGGCACTCAACAACAATCTAAGCGCGATTTAATTACTGAATTATGTGCTGTACTATCATTTAGCGCCATTCAAAACAATGACAAAGTGGGCGTATTATTTTTCAGTGATAAAGTAGAACGATACATACCGCCAAAAAAAGGAAAATCACATATCCTATTTATAATACGCGAGTTGCTAACGCTCAAACCACATTTGAATGCAAAAACAAATGTAACCGAAGCGTTGAAGTTCCTTAATTCAATAATGAAAAAAAGAACTATTTCATTTTTACTTTCAGATTATATCAGCCCAACGTATAAAGATGCTTTACAAATTGCAGGCAAGCGACACGATATGATTGGCATTCATGTATTCGATCCACTTGACCAACAAATACCCGATATTGGTGTCGTGCTCACCGAGGATTTAGAAACTAAAGAGACTTTTTGGATTGATACTTCGGACAAACAATTCAGAAAAAATCATACAACTTATTTTGACGAGCATTTAAAATCTACTAAAGATACTTTTGCAAAAAGTGGAGCCCAATTTGTTTCAATTTGTACTACAGATGATTATGTAAAAAAATTACAAGTTTTTTTTAAAAGTAGAAAATAATCAATGGCTACTATTCAATTTACATATAACCTGTTCAAGCTTAAGAAGAATGTTATTCTATTTCTCTTATCCTTGTTTACCATTCAACATGGCATTGCACAACAAATCAATATTGAATCCTCAATAGACAAACCCTCCATTACTATAGGCGACAATATAAAATTGCAATTGACAGTTCGATTAAATCCATCTGCACATCGTATTCAATTCCCAATTCTTAATGACACGTTTAATCATTTTGAACTCATAAGTAAAGAAAAAACTGACACGATAATACAAGGTGACCTACTACAATTTAAACAAGTATATAATATCACATCGTTTGATTCTGGTCAATGGACAATACCTTCTTTACAATTCCAAGTCCAGCCGATACAAGGCGACACACCATATATAATAGAATCGAAACCTATTATCGTTCAAGTTCAAACAGTGGCAGTGGATACATCCAAACCGTTCAGACCCATTGCATCTATACGAGCAGCAAAAATGCCTTTATCTCAACTATTGACCTATATTGGTATAGCACTCCTTGCGCTAATAGCATTAATAATAATAAGCTGGTTAATAATAAAAAGGATACGAGAAAAAAACAAAAAACAAGCAATTAAAACACCTGAAATCATTTTACTCCCTCATGAAAAAGCGTTAAAAGCTTTCCAACTAATTGACGAGAAAAAACTATGGCAACATGAACAACAAAAAGTTTATTATACTGAAGTAACTGATACTTTACGAACTTATCTCGAAGAACAATTTAATATTGATTGCTATGAAAAAACTACTTCAGAAATTATTCAACAAGTAAAAAAACAAAAAGTATTAAACCCTTATCGTCAACAACTACGAGACTTATTTCAATTAGCCGATATGGTTAAGTTTGCCAAAGGCCAACCAGAAGAACAAGATCACATTCAAACAATGGAGCAATCTATTGAATTTATACACTCATCGTATAAGAAAGTTAAATCATCAATGATCAACACTCAAACTAACGTATAAAATTCAACAATGTCATTTTTTGATTTCAAACATATCACTTTTGCCTTCCCTCAGTTATTTATTTTACTGTTGATTATCCCTTTTATTCTTTATTTTCAACATCGTTCTAAAACTAAAAATAAATCAACATTTTTAATATCAACCAATGAAGGTTTCAAAAAAAATGCCTCTACTTTTAAAATAAAATCACGGTTTATATTAAATCTACTTCGTGCACTTTCAATGGTATTTATTATTATCGCACTTGCTCGTCCACAAAGTACAGCTATCAATGAAACCATCAAGAGTGAAGGTTTGGATATAGTACTTAGTATGGACATTTCAGGCAGTATGTTGGCAGAAGATTTCAACCCTAATCGAATTGAAGCTGCTAAGAAAGTAGCAAAAGAATTTATTGAAAATAGACCCACTGACCGTATCGGTCTTGTAATTTTTTCGGGTGAAAGTTTCACACAGTGCCCACTTACCACGGATCAAAATGTGTTGAAAGAACAATTGTCAAATATTAAAAGTGGTTTATTAGAAGATGGAACTGCAATAGGCATGGGGCTTGCTACAGCTGTCGAACGACTAAGATCCAGTAAAGCCAAAACAAAAATAATTATACTTCTTACTGATGGCGTCAACAACTCAGGCTTGATTGATCCCATAACTGCATTAGAGATAGCAAAAGCATATCAAATACGAGTTTATACAATTGGCGTTGGCACCATGGGCACTGCTTCTTACCCAGTTAAAGATGCATTTGGAAATACATCTATGCAACAAATGCCAGTGCAAATTGATGAAGTTTTAATGAAAAAAATATCAAGCGAAACTGGCGGAAAATACTTTAGAGCTACAGACAACAATTCATTAAACAAGGTATATAAAGAAATAGACCATCTTGAAAAAACAAAAATTGAAATCAATAGCTTTAAACGTCATGCAGAATTATTTTTTCCATATGCGTTAATCGGGTTGATATTTTTATTTTTAGAAATCATTTTAAGAAATACTTATTACAAATCATTTCCTTAAATTTTCTTTTATCTAACAATCAATACATCACCTTTCTTGATATAATTTTCTCCATCGGTCAAACACTTATATCTAAATACGTAATAGAATACGTTCATGGATTGATCTACACCTCTGTATATTCCATCCCAACCACTTCTAAAGTCATTGGTACTCCATACTCTATTACCCCATCGGTCATAAACATCAAATTGTATCAACTCAATTCCTGCACTCGTAGTTACTTTAAATACGTCATTTTTTCCATCTCCATTTGGTGAAAATGCATTTGGAATAAATACTTGTTCACAACATGGGCCAGGTTCGATATAGACACTATCCTTGGCAATACAACCATTTCCATCAGTTACTTCAACAAAGTAGTATCCAAAATTTAAATTCTCTGCTTTTTGAGTATTTTGAATTGGTGATGTATTCCATAAATAAGTATATGGAGGTTCACCTCCCGACAATATTACCTCAGCCCAACCTTCAGTACCAGTTCCAAAACATGTAAGATCTTTTTTAGTAGTTGTAATACCAAACGGATCTATTGGTGGCATTACATTTAATACCGTATCAAAATGACAACCTGCTGAATCTTTGATTGTCAATGTATATACACCTTCATGTAGATTACTAAACATCCCCGTTTTATTCAACATCAATCCTGGTCTTAAATAGTATGTATATCCACCTCTACCACCTGCACCTTCAACAATTATTTTTCCATTGCTTGCGCCAATACAATAAACTGGTAGTATCTCCAATGAACTTGCATGGACTCGTTCTGGTTCTGTCAATATGAATATCGAATCTATTTGACAATTC
>CANHGW010000022.1 GCA_947460175.1 Bacteroidota bacterium
CTACAGCGGAAGCATTGCCTCGTTGTTTGCTGAGTTCTACAGCTCTAATTTTAAATTCTTGGTTGTACGTTTTTCGTATTGTTGTCATCTTGTAAAGTTCGCACTTATTCTCTTAACTAATTTGTCCACTCAAAGGTAGGAACTCCAGTCAGCGCCCTATAGCATTTGTAGTATTAAAAGACAATGCGCATGAAAGTATTCCATTCATTGAACAAGAAATTATTGAGTTAATACGTGACAAAATCGGTGCCATTGCTTTTTTGAAAAATGTATATATACTTAAACGATTACCTAAAACACGCAGTGGAAAAATATTACGAAAAACAATCCGTAGTATTGTGGATAATATCCCCTACTCTATACCTTCTACCATAGAAGATGTCACCGTTTTGGATGAAATAAAAGAATTATTTGATTAATAGGCTTCAATTTATTACTAAGTAATTTTTTCAATAGATAATAATGATAGTCTTTTGCTAAAAATAACAAGTAATTGTTTTTACATATTTATTCGTCGATTACCTTTGCGACCTTATGAAAATAAAGGGAAGTATCGTTTTATTAGGCTTAATATTAATTTTTACGAAAGCCTATACTCAAGAGAACCATTTAAAGAATTTAAAGCAATTAACTTTTGGAGGAGACAATGCGGAAGCTTATTTCAGTCCAGATGGAAAGTTTTTATCTTTTCAAAGTAATAATAAAAAATGGGGTTTAGAGTGTGATCAGATTTTTTCGATGGATATCGAAAAAGCTTCCAATGATTCTACCTACAAACCAACTAGAATCAGTAATGGTTTAGGTCGCACCACCTGTAGTTATTTTATGCCCAATGGCAAAGAAATACTATATGCTTCCACTCATCTAGGCTCGCATGCTTGTCCAGCTGAAACGCATGTTCCGGGCAAATATTTATGGGCTATTTACAATGAATTTGATATTTTCGTAGCTGATAAAAATGGGAAATACAAACGACAACTAACAACTACTCCTGGTTATGATGCAGAAGCAACAGTATCTCCCAAAGGCGATAAAATAGTTTTCACAAGCACGCGTAGTGGCGACCTAGAATTATGGACTATGGATATTGATGGAAAAAACCAACGTCAAATAACCAATGGACTAGGATATGATGGTGGCGCCTTTTTTTCACCCGATGGTAAAAAGCTCGTATTTAGGGCATCACGACCTACAACAGAAGCTGAGGTAAAAGAATACAAGGATTATTTAGCGAAAGGATTAGTAGCACCAACTACTATGGAAATTTATACTTGTAATATTGATGGAACAGATCTCAAACAAATCACTCATTTAGGAAAAGCCAATTGGGCTCCTTTCTTTAGTCCATCAGGCAATAAAATTATTTTTTCAAGCAATCATCATAGTGACAAAGGGTACGATTTTCAATTGTACATGATCAACACCGATGGAACAGGTCTTGAAAAAATCACTACAGAAAGCAAATTCAATGCTTTCCCTATGTTTTCACCCAATGGTAAAAAATTGATTTTCTCATCCAATCGTAATAATGGTGGAACTCGAGACACCAATTTATTTATTGCTGATTGGGAAGATTAATTTTCTTATTTTTGTCTCTGTCTTTATTTATTTAAAAAATACAAAATGAAAAAATTATTCATTGCATTTTTCGCAATTGGTTCAGTTTTGAACACAAACGCTCAACGTATCAATGTAGATAATATAATGCCTCACATTTCTTATTTATCATCGGACGAATTAAACGGACGACGTACTAGTACAAAAGATGAGTTAAAAGCGGCCAAATACATTGCAGAACAATTTGAAGCTATGCAACTTGAGGCTAAAGGTAATAAAGGTTATTATTACGATTTTACCTTTAAGTATACACCAAAAGTACATGATACAACTACAAATGGGTTAAAAGTAAGAAAAGGCAGAAATGTGGTTGCCTTTCTAGATAATGATGCTCCATATACAGTTGTGATTGGTGCTCATTACGATCATTTAGGCTATGGTCAAGATGGCAATAGTTTGGATGCCAATCCTAAAGACAGAATACACAATGGAGCCGATGATAATGCAAGTGGCGTAGCAGGTGTTATAGAATTAGCTCGCTATTTCAGATTAAATGGCATTAAAGAAAAATGTAATTTTCTATTCATGACATTTTCAGGAGAAGAGTTAGGATTATTGGGTTCAAAAAAATGGTGCGAAAATCCTTCATATCCATTAGACAAAATTAATTACATGGTCAATATGGATATGATTGGCCGATTCAATGATACTACCAAAAAATTATTAATCTATGGGGTAGGAACATCATCTGAATGGATTCCAACACTTGATAAATTATCTACTAATTTTTCTGTTAAGTATGATAGTGCTGGCGTAGGTCCAAGCGATCAAACATCTTTTTATTTAAAAGACATCCCAGTTTTGCATTTTTTCACAGGACAACATAGCGATTATCACAAACCAACTGATGATGCCAACAAAATCAATATTTCAGGTGAAGCTCAAATACTTGAGTTGATTGTAGACCTTGTATACCAAATGAATGAAAAACCAAAACTAACTTTTTATAAAACAGCCTCATCGGAAAGTACCAAAATTTCATTCAAAGTTACTATGGGCGTAATGCCCGATTATGCATTTGATGGAAAAGGTATGCGACTAGATGGTGTGACTGACGGCAAGCCTGCATCTAAAGCGGGATTAGAACAAGGTGATATTATCATCGAATTAGGCGGAAAATCAATTGAAAGCGTACAAGATTATATGAAAATATTGAGTGCTTATCAAAAGGGTGACAATGCACAGGTAATTTTTCTTAGAAATAGTCAACGAATGGATACTCAAGTTACTTTTTAGTAATTTGAAACTCATTATTAATAATGAGCAAAATCCTGATCGAAATTTTTCATACGCTCTATAGGAGGATTAAAGTATCCAAATTTTACCTTTGGAAATTCTTCATGTATAATTTGCATCATTTGATTTAATCCATATCGTTCTCCTGTATCAGTCATTCCCAATTTACCCAAATACCAATCGGGGTCTATATTGAAATTACGCCATTGAATCATACTTAAATCGGTGTACTCGATCATTTTACGTAAAGCATCTAATTCCGCCTCACTATCTGTCATACCAGGAAATACAAAATAATTCACTGAAACCCAACCTCCATATTGTCGAGCAATTTTCATGCTTTCTACTATATCTTCAAATTGATAATTATTAGGTCGATAATACTTAGTATAAACATCCTTACGAGCACTATTGGTACTCACTCTTATACTGTTCAATCCTACCTTCATTAGTTCCTCTACAGCTTTTGGATTACTGCCATTTGTATTAATATTAATACTTCCTTTATCTGTATGTTTTCTTATTTGAATGATAGATTCTTTGATTGTTTCCCACATCAACAATGGTTCGCCTTCACAACCTTGACCAAAACTTACAATAGGAAATGGCGCAGTTTCTAAATGTGGCACAGTATATTCAACGACTTCTTCTGCTGTGGGTTTAAACGTTAAACGGTCCTGAGGTGAAACGATAGTTTCATCTTCAGGTTGAAAAGAAATACATCCCAAACAATTTGCATTGCAAGCCGGAGATATTGGTATTGGGCATTCCCATCGTCCCATAAAATAATTTCGTGCCGCAGGACAATGATACGTAAGGCAACAATTTTCAGCTAAATGTTTTACCAATCGATTATTAGGATAAGCATTTAATGAAGTCACTAAGCCCGACTGAATTTTGAGATCATCAAATCCACTACTTTCTTGTCTAATATCTGGTTCCACTCTCGTAGCTGGAACGTAATATTGATCATTTTGCCAGCCTACAGCCGAATAACAAAATAATGGTAAAGTTGGTGCATCGGGTTCAGTTTCATAAGCTGACAAATAAAAGCCTGTATGCGCTGGCGGTATAAATGCTGCGGTAGCCCAACCCTTTTCGCACAATCGCATTTCACCTGTTAGCACATCAAGTCCTATGCCTCGTCTTCCAGGAAGATGGTATAGATTCCCACCTTCGGGCAATTCAATCCAATCCTCTAAATCCACCTCTACTGCATCCCACCCTGTACGACCTAATACATACAAAGAGGTATCTTCAAAAATATTGCCTTCATCATCGGCAAACAATAGAAAAGGTGATTTAGTTAAACTCATGGCTTTATTATAAAATTCAAAGATACATCCACGAATGCTTTATTCCATACCTGCTTTCTTGCACAGTTCCCAAAAATTTGTCAATACAGAGAAATAGAATTATTATTGTATAGTATAATTTAAATCAAATGAAAAAAATACTCTTCGTTCTATTGGCTTTATTTTTTACCAAAACCGCTTATAATCAAGATGATACAAAGCTAATGTTAACCCGCATGAATCAATGTATTAGTGGCTTTTCTGCAGATGCATCATCTCCATTAAATTATTTTCCAGTTTCAGGCATGTTGGAGCAAAAACAACAAAACCTATCACAACGAATCACACTTTCTGATGTCACAAAAGTGATTGTAGAAGTTTCTAAAGTTGGTTATAGTGTTACTTATACTTGCAACGATGAAGGTAATTGTGTAAGCTTAATTAAAAGCGATATGTCTACATCTACAATGGCTAGTACATCATTTTTTTTCAATAATCCTGCGGCAGCCAACACGTTTGCAACTATGAGTAATAGCTTGATAAGCAAGTCACGAAAAGTAGACAAACCTATCGATCTTATTATTTTTAAAACACAAGATGGGCAAACTCCCTTATTGCCTGAAACAACTAATACGACCACTGAGAAAAAACAAACTCAAGCAAACAAAAAAGCTGAAGAAGATCAGGATGAAGAATATGTACCTATAACAAAACCTGCATCTAACAAAAAAACAACGAAGCGAGATGAAGAAGAGGATGTAGAAGACAAACCAATTAAAGAACCTAAATCGACTACAAAAAAGAAACAACAAAAAGAAGACAAAGAAGACAATGACACAGAGTCCGAACCGGTCAAAGAAAAAAAATCTAAACCTAAAAAAACTGAATCTGAATTAAATGAGCCTGAAAATGACACTGATAAAAAACTAGCCAATGACTTTTGTGGTCAATTAATGGCTGTAGTAAAATCGGGCACATTGACTAAATTTAAAGATATTGAAGGCAAAGAAACCAATGCAGAAAAAAAAGTAAATGAAAGTAAGTTGAAACTGAAAGGTGCTAAAAAAAATTACCTATCTTGGTTTAATCAAGAAAGAGCTTTTATTTCAGAGTTAAAGTCAGTATTGGATAATGACCTTGCCATAGAAGAATTTGAAAAATTACAAGCTCAACTAGATGAATGCCTTGCAGATGGGTGGGACTTCAATGATCGATCACAAGATGAAAATTACGACAATGCAAAATTTGATGTAAAAGATGTTGAATACATCAATACGAAAGATACTAATTCACCTAGTGTACGTATAGCGATAGCACCCGATGGCGATCGATTTACATTATTTGTAAGAGTGAAATAATAAATTAAGATTAAGTTCTAGGTACTATTTGAGCCATCAAATCAGCTTCACATACTATTTTGTTACCCACGTATGCTGTTCCTTTCATTTCACATATACCTCTTCTAATTGGGCGAGTCAATTCCATTTTCATAATTAAGGTATCGCCTGGTACTACTTTTTGCTTGAATCGTGCATTATCAATTTTCAAAAAATAAGTATCGTATTTCTTTTCAGGCCCACCTTGATTATTCAATACCATCACACCACCTGTTTGTGCCAATGCTTCTAATTGTAACACCCCAGGAAACACTGGATTATCAGGAAAATGACCTGTAAACATTGGTTCATTGAAGGTTACATTTTTAATTCCTACGATATGATTATCACTCAATTCTATTATTTTGTCGACTAATAAAAACGGATATCGATGTGGTAGTAATTGTGCAATATAATTTACATCATATATAGCTGGTTGTGTTGGATTGTAAACAGGTACATCCAACATGTTTTTATTTTTCTTAATATGCTCTTTTATATTTTTAGCAAATTCTACATTGGTTTTGTGACCAGGTCGGTATGCTATTATATTACCTTTGATAGGATATCCTATAAGTGCTAAGTCACCAATAATATCTAATAATTTATGACGTGCGGCTTCATTAGAAAAATGCAACTTTAAATTATTGAGTATCCCCTCTTGCTTTACATCAATATTAGGTTTATTAAACATTTTAGCAAGCTTGTCTAATTCTGATTTTTCAAGCACTCGATCTACTACTACAATTGCATTGTCTAAATCGCCGCCTTTGATAAGATTATTATTATACAAAAATTCTATCTCGTGTAAAAAGCAAAAAGTTCGACAAGGTGCAATCTCTTTTTTAAACTCTTTTAAACTCTTTAAATAAGCATGTTGAGTGCCAAGTACATTTGAATTAAAATCAATTAAAGTTGTAATTTTATAGTCAGTGCTCGGCGTAGCTACCATCTCTACATTTTTCTCATCATCTGTAAAGGCTATATTCTCATCAATTGAAAAATAGATTTTTTTAGCATTTTGTTCTTCAAGCCCAACTTTCTCAATGGCCTCTACAAAAGCCTGCGCACTTCCATCCATGATAGGCGTCTCCTCATTATTGAGTTGAATAATGGCATTGTCTACTCCCATACCTGTCAATGCTGCTAAGATATGTTCCACTGTTGCTACACGAGCACCATTGTATTCCAGCGTAGTTCCTCGAGAAGTATCTACTACATAATCCACATCTGCTTTGAACATGGGTTCATCTGGCAAATCGACTCGTTGAAATTTAAAACCAAAACCTGGAGGCGCTGGCTTAACTGTCATACGAGAACTTAATCCTGTATGTAACCCTACACCTTCTACTACAAATTCTTCTTTTAATGTGTGTTGATTCTGCATTGTATAAATTTATTTAACACTTATATTGAAAGTGATTAGCTTAATTGTTTGTTTAATAATGTTTCTAGTTTTTGCTCTAACTCGTTTACTCGTTTTTGCAAATCAGGTAGGTTTCGAAAAATGACTTGACTTTTTAAAGTTGACTTGTAATCATAGGCTGGCGAACCAGTCAATGATGTATGTGTTTTTACTATCTCTTTTGCAACACCACTTTGTGCATTTATTTTAGTAAAGTCAGCAATTTTAATATGACCAACAATACCTGCTTGACCACCTACCATACAATATTTACCTACTTTAGAACTACCTGAAATACCAGCTTGTGCTGCAACAACGGTATTTTCACCTATTTCTACATTGTGTGCAATTTGAATAAGATTATCCAACTTTGCACCTTTCTTTATCACTGTTGAGCCCATGGTAGCTCGATCAATAGTAGAATTGGCACCAATCTCTACATCATTTTCAATCATCACATTGCCTATCTGAGGTATTTTTTTAAAACTACCATTTTCCAATGCAAAACCAAAACCATCACTTCCAATTACAGTGCCTGAATGAATAATGACTCGTTCACCAATCACACACTCATGATATACTTTAACGCCTGCATTTAAAATTGATTTAGTTCCAATATGAACTTTATCGCCAATATAAGTGCCTGGGAAAATCTGAACACCATCTTCAATCACAGCGTGATCTCCAATATATGAAAAAGCTCCTATATAAACTCCATTCCCTATTTTAGCTGTAGAGGCTATAAACGAAGGTTGTTCAATAATTTCTTTAGGTTTGGAACCTGTGATATCCTGATACGTTTGAAGTAATAACGCAAAAGCTGCATAGGCATCTTTGACTCTCACGAGAGTACAACTCACTTCTTTCTTAAGTTCGAGGGTTTCATTCACAAGCACGATAGAGGCATTGGTACTATACAAATAGTCTTCATATTTGGCATTGGCCAAAAAACACAAATCGCCTTCTTTAGCTTCCTCAATTTTTGCCATTGACCATACTGATTGATCCGGATTCCCTTCAAGTCGACCTTGTACTACGGTTGCTATCTGTTGTGCAGTAAACTTCATATTCTAACGTCTAAATTATTGTCTTAAATAGCAAATGTAATGTTTTTTTACTGGCAGTAAAAGTCCTGCACTAATTAATGTATTTTCAACCTGAGATATCTCTTTAACCTTGCCATCTTTGAAATAAATTTTAATTTTCTCATCCCCAGAATTATAGGCTCTATTGGATGTTTCATCCTCTATCCAATAATAATTTTGAGAGTTAGGTTCAAATTGAAATTTGGCCTGAAAGTCAATTTTTAATTGATTGATTTCACTTCGCTCTTCTTCTTTATAAAAGACAACTTTAAATAATTTTCGTTCACTCAATCGCTTACACAAATCAGATAAAATCGGGTCTGGATTAGTGCTCCATACCTTAATGGAGGTAATCACATCGTTGTCGTCGAGCAACAAAAACTGAGATAAACAATTGTCGTCATTTAAAAAATCTTCATACCTAAGTGAGTGTGATAAAAAAAACTGAAATGCAGGAGTTGAAAACAATTCCACACCACTCGATACTAATTCTTTGGCTCGTTTTAATATCATCACAAGCATAAGTTCGGAACTCAATACCGTTTTATGCAAATAAACCTGCCAATACATTAACCTACGAGCTATTAAAAACTTTTCTATTGAATGTAATCCTTTTTCCTCAACTACCAATTCATCATTGACTACGGTTAGCATTTTTATAATACGATCATATCCGATGACTCCTTCGGATACACCAGTAAAAAAACTATCTCTTGCTAGATAATCCAACCGATCTACATCCAATTGGCTACTAACCAACTGATGAAGAAAATGTTTTGGATATTGGTTCGTAAAAATAGAAATTGCTTTATCCAATTGACCGTTCAATTCTTTATTTAATTTTTGCATAATTAATAAAGAAAGTTGCTCATGTGTAACATCAACCAAGGTATGCTCAAGGGCATGTGAAAAAGGACCATGACCCACATCATGCAATAGAATAGCAATTTTTGCAGCTTGCTCCTCAGTTGCATCTATTTCAATTCCTTTTTGTTTCAACTCGGCGATTGCATTATGCATTAAATGATAAGCCCCTAATGAATGATGCAGGCGAGTATGGACTGCACCTGGATAGACCAAGTAGGCCAAGGCCATTTGTTTGATACGACGGAGTCGTTGATAATAAGGATGAGATATGATTTGAAATATCAAATCGTCCTCTATAGTTACAAACCCATGTACAGGGTCATTAATAATTTTTCGCAATACTGTTATATTTAGTGCAAATTTAAGCTTTCCTATTCCTTAATCCCAATTTTGTAAAAATGTTATAACCTCACAATTTTTTCATAAATGCTTCGTTAGTGTTACATTGCAATTACTTTTGCCTAAAATATAGAACGAATGAACACAAAAATTCTTTGGATAGACGATGAAATGGATTCTTTAAAATCTCAAATCATGTTTTTGACAAATAAAGGTTATGATGTAGAAAGCCAATCCAATGGATACGACGGACTTGAGTATTTGAAAGCAAATCATGTAGATGTAATTCTTCTTGACGAAAGTATGCCAGGTATGACTGGTCTCGAAACATTGGCTCAAATACGAGAAATGAAATCGAATGTACCTGTGGTAATGGTCACCAAAAATGAAGCCGAAAATATAATGGAAGATGCAATCGGAGGTCAAATTACCGATTACTTGATAAAACCTGTGAATCCAAATCAAATATTATTGACTCTAAAAAAAATTATTGATAAAAAATCATTGGTAAGTGAAAAAACAACTCAAGCCTATCAGCAAGAGTTTAGAAAATTATTTCTTGCCTTAAATTCTAATCCCGATTATACTGAGTGGTGTGATTTGTATAAAAAAATTGTTTATTGGGAATTGGAAATGCAAAAATCAGACAGTCCTGAAATGCGAGAAGTATTGGCTTCTCAAAAGGATGAAGCAAATAACGAGTTTTGCAAATTTGTAGATAAAAATTATCCAAAATGGATTAAAAAAGATAATAAGACAGCACCTGTAATGAGTCATACCATTATGGAAAAACATGTTTTTCCATTTTTAGAAAAGGGTAAAAGCACATTTTTTATCTTAATTGATAATCTTCGTTATGATCAATGGAAAGTAATAGAACCCATTTTCACAGAAAGCTTTCGATTGTTGGAAGAAGATATTGCATGTGCTATATTGCCAACCACTACACAGTATAGTCGTAATTCCATATTTGCAGGTATGCTACCATTTGATATCGAAAAAAAATTCCCTATCGAATGGAAAAATGATGATGAAGAAGGAGGAAAAAATTTATACGAAGAACAATTTTTTGTAGACTTATTGCGTCGTAAAGGACTCACTCATTTAAAACATTCGTATACCAAAATTACCAATCATGCAAGTGGAGATCAATTGGTCAATAATATTCAGAATATGTTACACAATGATATCAATATCATTGTATACAACTTTGTAGATATGCTATCGCATGCACGTACTGAAATGGAAGTTTTAAAAGAACTTGCAAATGACAATGTTGCTTATCGATCATTGACCAAAAGCTGGTTTGAACATTCTCCGTTACAACAAGCCTTGAAAAAAGTAGCTGATAAAAATATCAAATTAGTAATTGCTACTGACCATGGAAGTGTGCAAGTAAAATCGCCAAGCAAAGTAATCGGTGACAAACAAACCACCACTAATATACGTTATAAACATGGTCGTAATTTACAATACGAAAATAAAGAAGTATTAGCCTTTCGTGAACCTGGTGAAATTGGATTACCAAAACCGAACTTCAACTCTACTTTCATATTTGCAAAACATGATGGCTATCTATGTTATCCTAATAACTATAATCATTTTGCTAATTACTTCAAAAATACATTTCAACATGGTGGAGTTTCACTAGAAGAAATGCTCGTGCCTGTCATAAAAATGGAAAGCAAATAATCCACTCATGGATTAAGTAATTTTAGCTACATTTACGCAATGAAAATTGCGATGATTGGTTCAGGAAATATCGCTACTTTTTTTGGCATGAAACTAAAAAAAGCAGGTTATACTTTTACGCAAGTCGTATCTGCAACATTAGCACATGCCCAAATTCTTGCTGGAAAATTGGAATGCGACTATACAGATAATATCACTCAACTAACTCAAGATGCTGATGCATATATTTTTGCAGTAAAAGATGATGTATTATTGGAATTTGCTAATAATGTAAAGCTAGCAGACAAACTAGTTATTCATACAGCAGGTTCAATTCAACTAAATGAACTTAAATCAATATCTTCTTCAATTGCATGTATTTGGAGTTTATATTCGATTCAAAAAGACAATTTACCCACATCTACACAAATTCCTTTAATTATTAACTATACTGATAAGTCAGTGCAAAAAATTGTTCTTCAACTCGCACATGCTATCAGTGATAAAATATACGAACTCGATGACCATCAAAAATCAATCACACATTTAGCTGCTGTGTTTGCTAATAATTTTAGCAACCATCTATTTACTCTTACACATCAAATACTTGAGAAGGAAAATATTCCTTTTGAAATCATGTTGCCCATTATTCAAAATACCGTTGAAAAATTAGCTCACACTCTACCTGCACAAAATCAATCAGGTCCTGCCATTCGACATGATGAAAAGACAATTCATAAACACCTTCAATTACTTGCAGACAATCCTCAACTTTCTCTCATCTATGAATTGATGACAAAATCAATTCAAACGCAGGGTTAATCTAAACCAAATTACACTTTAACTATTTTATGAATAATCCATCTGAAAAAAAATTATTAATCCCTGTATTTTTAACCGTATTTATCGATCTATTAGGCGCCACAATTGTATTACCAATTTTAGCCCCTTTATTTCTTGATTTGAAAAATGGCATACAGCCAGTAGATATTTCATTGCTTACAAATCCTGCTACACAGATAGCCGAAATTATCCGAGAGCGTACTATTCTATTTGGCTTTTTAATCGCTTCATTCCCATTAGCTCAATTTTTTGGAGCACCGCTACTAGGAACTTGGGCCGATAAAGTAGGCAGAAAAAAAGTACTAACTATATCCTTGATAGGAACACTGATTGGGTATATTTTGTTTGCTATAGGTGTACATCAACATTTAGTATGGTTACTTTTTGTAGCTCGTATTCTCGATGGATTTACTGGAGGCAATATATCTATCGCATTCTCTGCTATCAGTGATGTAAGCACCCCTGAAAGCAAAACTCGTAACTTTGGGCTCATAGGAATGGCTTTTGGTCTTGGCTTTATTATTGGTCCATATATCGGTGGGAAATTAGCAGATCCTTCTATTATTAGTTGGTTTAATTTCGAAACGCCTTTTTGGTTTGCAGCCATTTTATGTGTAATCAATATCCTTTTAGTGCGTATTTATTTTTTCGAAACACTCAAAACAAAGTCAACTCAACTCATCAATATATTTCAAGGATTTACTAATATCTATAAAGCAATTACTCGACCAAAATTATTAGCCATATTTTTAGTTGTTTTTCTCATGACATTTGGATTTAGTATTTTCACACAATTTCTTCAAGTCTATTTAATACAGAAATTTCAATACAATCAATCTGATATTGGCGACTATTTTGGTTACATAGGAATTTGCATAGCAATTACGCAAGGTTTTATTACAAGATGGTTAAGCAAACGTATGAAACCAATGATGGCCGTTTCAATCTTCACCTTGACTCTTTCAATTGCTTTAATCATGTTGCTTGTACCACAACATTCAATTTATCTGTATATGGTTTCTCCTTTCATAGCATTAAGTCAGGGTTTATTATCGCCCAATTTACAAACCATTGTATCCAATAGTGGTGGTGTAGATGAACAAGGTGAAATATTGGGTATTAATCAATCCATCCAATCATTGGCGCAAGCAATCCCTCCTATAGTAGCCGGATATGTAGTAAGTATTAATCTAAACTTACCAATCATACTTTCTTCTATTTTTACATTTGCAGCTTGGTTAGCCTTTCAGTTTTTTTATAAGAGACATATGAAATTGAATGCGTAATTTTGAAAGATGAAAAAAATAATCCTATCTCAATGTGATACTCGAGCTCCCAAATCATTGGACAAAGAGAAAACTAAAAACAAAACCAAAGCCTTATTAGAAGAACTGGATGGATTGCAAAACTTGCTTTTTGCAGAAGCCAAACATTCATTGTTGGTTATTATACAAGGAATGGATGCATCAGGTAAAGATGGACTTATCAAAGATGTATTTACTTTTATGAATCCAATGGGCGTGCAAGTAAAATCATGGAAAGCTCCAACACCTGAGGAATTATCTCATGATTTTTTATGGCGTATCCATCAACATACCCCGGCAAAAGGAATGATACAAATACACAATCGATCGCATTATGAAGATATATTAATAACTCGTGTTCACAATTGGTGCGATGATACGACTGCAAAAAAAAGAATGAAGGCTATCAACAATTTCGAGTCATTAATTACTGAAAATAATGATACTACTATCATTAAATTTTATCTAAATATTTCGCACGAAGAACAAGTTGCAAGACTCAAAGAGCGTATGGAAATACAAGAGAAGATGTGGAAGTATAATGAAAATGATTTGAAGGAATCAGAATTATGGCCTACTTATATGAAATACTATCAAGAAGCATTTGACAATTGTAATTCAATCCCATGGAATATTATTCCTGCTGATCAAAACTGGTTTAAAAACTATCTAATAGCAGAAAAATTGGTTTCAACACTCAAATCATTTAAAATGAAATATCCGGGTTTAAAGAAATAGTTCATATTCTTAAATGTTGAATAGTGCTAATTCATAAATTGAACTTATTGTAATAAATTAATTCTCTGTCTTTTAAACATTTATTTTTTTGTATTTTAATTTCAACTTCATTAACAGATGTTAAAACACCTAATTTCTGATTTGAAAATCAAAAATCCTTCTACATTTGTTGCTTCACACTAAAAACTTACAAAAAATGGGATTTATTTCAGAATTCAAAGAGTTTGCCGTTAAAGGCAACGTCATGGACTTAGCAGTTGGGGTAATAATCGGAGGCGCTTTCGGTAAAATTATTGACTCCGTAATTAATGATTTAGTAATGCCAATAGTAGCTGGTATAGTCGGTCAACCCGATTTTTCCAATATGTACTATGCATTCAAAGATACACCAGTAGGTACATCACTTGCAGATGCTAAAAAATTAGGACCTGTATTTGCTTATGGTAACTTCATTACTGTTTTAATCAACTTCATTCTTTTAGCACTTGTTATCTTTATGATGGTAAAAGCTATGAACAAAATGAAAAAAGCAGAAGCTGCTGCAGAACCAGCAGGACCATCTTCTACAGATGTTCTTTTGATGGAAATCAGAGATGCTTTGAAAAAATAAGGATTTGTTAAAACATCCAATCTTAAATGCCACCACAAAAAATGGTGGCATTTTTGCGCCCATTAAAAAATAAATAAAATGAAGAACCTACTATTCTCTTTTGCATTTATTGCAACATCTATGCAATCATATGCTCAACTCAACAAGACAGAAGATCTTGAAAAAGATTTAAAACGCAAAGTCGAAGCCAAAAACGAAGGCTGGACAAAAGGCGGATTATTGAACATCGGTTTAACTCAAGGTTTACTTGAAAACTGGGCTGCAGGTGGCGAGCGTATGTCATTAGCTGTTAATGGTCAGTTCAATGGATTTGCCGCTCGTGTAAAAGGTAATAAAGTATTAGAAGGAACAATGGATTTGTATTATGGGTTAAACTATGTAGCTTCTAATTCATTTAAACCAAGAAAAATTGATGATCGTATTGACGTTTCTGCTCGATACGGTGTACAACCAAAAAATTGGACTGTTTCAAAAAGCAAATTGAAAAGAAGTATTCACTTAATGGGTCTATTCCGTTTCCAATCGCAATTTTCTAAAGGATTTGATTATTCAAAACCAACTTGGGAATTGAATCCTATTTCAGAGTTTTTCTCACCAGCTTATTTCACATTAGCATTAGGTGCTGAGTATCGTCCGAGTGATAATTTCTCTGTATTCTTTTCTCCTTTAGCAGCTAAAATGACCGTTGTAAAAGCAAGCTATACTAAAATTGGTACTGCGTTTGGTGTAGAACAAGGGAATACCTCACGTATGGAACTTGGTGCCTATTTATCTGCTCGTTACAAAACAAACATTACTAGTAACATCATGTACAATTCACGTTTAGATTTATACTCAAACTATCTAGCCAAAAACAAATTAATGCCAGGTGGATACGTACGTAAAGACAACCCAGGCAATATTGATATCCTTTGGGACAATTTCTTTGCAATTAAACTAAGCAAATTTATCGGCGCAGGTGTAGGCTTTACTATGGTTTACGATAATGACCAACCTGGTCAATACACACGTTCTTCAGGCGCAAAAGATGCGACTGGTGCACTTATCAATGATAAACTTGGCCCATTAGGTTGGACTCAATTGAAACAAGTATTTAATCTTGGGTTCAGCTATAAATTATAAGAATACAAAACACACTAAAATAGAATAATTCGAAAAAAGAGCTATGGAAATCATAGCTCTTTTTTTATTTCTGAAAATCCGATTCTACTCTTATCTTCGCTACAAAATTAGGAAACGTGGCAACTACTTTCGGCAAAGAAATCTATTTATACTGGTATGAAATAATGCTTCTTCAACGAAGATTTGAAGAAAAAACTGGTCAACTCTATGGCATGCAAAAAATCAGAGGATTTTGTCATTTATATATAGGTCAAGAAGCCGTATCGGCTGGTTGTATGACTGCCATACGCGATGACGATAATATGATTACGGCTTATCGAGATCATGGTTTGGCTTTGGCCAAAGGGATGAGTGCTCGTGAATGTATGGCCGAATTGTATGGCAAAGCGACCGGTTGTACCAAAGGGAAAGGCGGCAGTATGCACTTTTTTTCCAAAGAGAAAAAATTCTTTGGAGGACATGGTATCGTAGGAGGACAAATTGGTCTTGGTGCTGGAATAGCTTTTGCGGAACAATATCAAGGTACAGATTCCGTTACACTATGTTTTTTTGGAGATGGTGCTGCTCGACAAGGTTTGTTGCATGAAGCATTCAACATGGCTATGCTTTGGAAACTACCTGTTATTTTTATATGTGAGAATAACTACTACGCAATGGGGACTTCTGTAGAGCGTACTAGTAATGTATTGGATATTTACAAATTTGCAGATGCTTATGACATGCCTGGCGATAGTGTAGATGGCATGAGACCAGAAGATGTTCATCATGCGATCGAACGAGCTGCTCGAAGAGCACGAGATGGCGAAGGACCAACTCTATTGGAAATCAAAACATATCGATTCAAAGGTCATAGCATGAGTGATCCTGCTAAGTATAGAACCAAAGAAGAATTGGAGGAATTTAAATTGAAAGATCCTATTGAGCATGTATTGAATATCATCAACGAAAATCAATTTGCAACTGAAGCAGAATTGGAAGCAATACAAGATAAAGTAAAAGCGATCGTAGATGATTCTGTAGAATTTGCCGAAAATTCTCCATGGCCAGATGTAAGCGAAGTATACAAAGACATCTACTTACAAGAAGATTATCCGTTTATTACTGATTAATTAGTCGTTACGATTTATAGCAAGTTCAAGGTTGTATTGATTCGTGCAATGGTATTTTCTTTACCGATCATTTCGGCTATTTGAAATACTCCAGGTCCAAACTTTCCACCTACTAGCATTACCCTGAATGGCAATTGCAATTCACCCACTTTTATGTTCATTTCTGTAGCTAAGTGTTTGAAACAAGTTTCAATTTCATTCATATTCCAATCTGAAACATCATTAAACAACGATTGAATTTTTACAAAGAAATTCTTTTTATCCTCATTCCATTTAGGTTGTATAGCCTCTATTTCAATAGATTTAGGCGACTCATAGAAGTAAACACATTGCGTATAAAAATCGCCTAACAATGTACATCGATCTTTTACCAATGATATGATTGAACATAAAGCTTCATCAGATGTAATCTCAACATGATGCTTTACTAGAATTGCTTTTACATCATTCAACAACAATTCGGCTGATTGGTGTTTTATCCATTCATGATTAAACCACTTGGCTTTTTCAAAATCAAATTTTGCACCGCCTTTGTGCACTCGATCCATCGAAAAGAGTTGTATCAATTCTTCCTTTGAAAAAAGTTCTTTTTCTTCGCCACTACTCCAACCTAGCATAGCCAATAAGTTGATAAACGCCTCTGGTAAAAAACCTAGTTCTTTAAAACCTGTTGCCAACTCGTTTGTTTTGGGGTCGGTCCAATTCATTGCAAACACAGGAAACCCTAATCGATCACCATCACGTTTGCTTAATTTTCCATTTCCATCGGGCTTTAATATCAATGGCAAATGCGCCCATTGTGGCATTTCATTTTTCCATCCCAGATATTCCCACAGTTTAATATGAACGGGTGCAGAAGGTAGCCATTCTTCACCTCTGAACGCATGTGTAATTTTCATTAGATAATCATCCACTACTACAGCTAAATGATAAGTAGGCATCCCATCCGCTTTCAATAATACTTTATCATCGACCAAGCTAGACTCATTGCTGATTTCACCACGTATCATATCCTGAAATGTGATTAGTTCATTCTCGGGCATTTTAATTCGAATCACATAGGGTACACCTTCATTGATTAATTTAGCAACTTCATCTGAAGTTAATCTAAGTGAATTATTTAAATGCAATCGATTGGTAGAATCATATTGAAAAGTACCATGTTCATTGTGTAATTTTACTTCAGCTCGTTTTGCTTCTAATTCTTCTTGTGTGTCAAATGCATAATAGGCATGACCAGCATCAACAAGTTGTTGTGCATATTGCTTATAGGTTTCCTTACGTTCGCTTTGTCGATAAGGATGATGCTCACCACCTTCTACATGTGGACCTTCATCAGGTGCAATACCACACCATGTAAGACAATCTATAATATATTGTTCAGCTCCTTCTACATATCTATTTTGGTCTGTGTCTTCTATTCTAAGTACAAATTGTCCTTTGTGTTTTTTAGCATATAGATAGCTAAACAACGCAGTACGTACACCACCCAAATGCAACCCACCAGTAGGGCTTGGGGCAAATCTTGTTCTTACATTCGACATAAATATTCAATATTAAGGAATGCAAATTTAGTCAAAAACACCACTACTTTTATTTTTATAATTGAATCCCACAAAATGAAAATATATTTGCACGATCAAGCATGCGTATTTTTTTATTTATTTTATTTCTTTTTTGTGGTACTTCATCAAATGCCCAATCCAATCCCGACAGCTTAAGAAAGTATGTTGTAAAATTGTCAACGTCGGCTTATGCTCGTAATCCTAAAAATATAACTTATTTAAATAATACAGCTGATTGGATTTATCAAAAATTTGAAGGCTATTCGAAAAAAGTATTTATACAAAAATTTGAAATCAATAAAACTATTTACAAAAACGTAATTACATCGTTTGGTCCTGATACAGCTGTACGAATTGTGATAGGAGCACATTATGATGTATATGGCGAAGCACCTGGTGCTGATAATAATGCCAGTGGTGTAGCCGCATTGATTGAGCTAGCACGACTTTTTCGATCGGTCGAAAAAAATTTAATATACAGAATAGACCTCATTGCATATTCTCTTGAAGAACCACCTTATCTGAATACAAACAAAATGGGAAGTTTTATTCATGCGAAATCGATGTATGAAAATAATATTCCAATTGCGGGTATGATTAATATCAAAGGCATTGGATTTTTTATAGATGCACCTCATTCGCAGCATTATCCATTTTTATTTCAACGGTTATTTTATTCCAACAAAGGTGATTTTATTTCTATTTTACAAAGCAATCAAAATGGTGTGTTTGGTTCAGTGATGAAAAATTTATTGAAGCAGTATGCTGCAGGCTTGCCAGTCAGAAATTTCAAACCCGCTATTCCATTTCCAGTTCTCCATGAAGGTGATCATAAAAGTTACCACGACATGGGTTATCCTTCTCTATTGATTAGCAACACACTATCTTATCGAAATAAATATTATCACTACGATTTAGATAGTTACGAAACTTTAGATTATTTTCGGATGTCGAAAGTGGTCAATATGATTTATCAAGCGACCATACGATACAAATAATGAGAAATTATCTTATCAAAACACCACCATTGCTGAAGGCTATGTACAATCAATGTATATGGCATATCAAGGATCATGCAAATAGTGTCTATATTACGTTTGACGATGGTCCTCACCCGCAGATTACGCCTTACGTATTAGAGCAATTAGAAAAGTACAATGCCAAGGCCACTTTTTTTTGTATTGGTAAAAATGTAGTAGAACATCAATCCATTTTCCAACATATTTTGGATCAAGGCCATGCTGTAGGCAATCATACACACAATCATTTAAATGGTTGGAAAACAGCTAACCTTCATTATTTCCGTAATATAAAAACAGCAGCCAAACTAATTACTACCAATATATTCAGACCGCCCTATGGTCGGATTACTTATTCACAAGCTACAGGTATCGAACGCATGTTTCCATCTATGAAAATAGTCATGTGGGATGTATTGAGCGGCGATTTTGATACAGAGATTTCGCCCGAAGAATGTTTGAATAATGTAATTTCAACGACTAAGGCTGGCTCAATCATTGTATTTCACGACAGTGAGAAAGCATGGCATCGGCTCGAATATACCTTACCCCGATTTTTGGCCCATTGCCAACAACAAGGATGGAATATGAAAAAAATCAAAATGTAATTTTCCTACTTTAAATTTACCTTATGCTGATAGATACACATACTCATCTGTACGATGAGCAATTTGATTTGGATAGAAATGAACGTATACAAGCTGCCATCGAGCAAGGAGTCAATCGGTTTTATTTACCCAATTGCAATTCAGAAACCATCCATGGCATGTTAGAAGTGGAAAAACAATTTCCCGATCATTGCTATGCCATGATGGGATTGCACCCATGCTATGTAAAAGAAAATGTAGACGAAGAATTAGCCATCATGCATGCTTGGCTTCAAAAAAGAAAATTTTGTGCCGTGGGTGAAATTGGATTGGATTATTATTGGGACAAAACATTTGTAGAACAACAAAAAAAAGCCTTTCGAACTCAACTAGAATGGTCACTCGAATACAACATCCCCATTGTAATCCATACAAGAGAAGCTACGCAGGATACAATACAACTCGTAAAAGAATATGTAAAACAGGGTGTAAAAGGTGTTTTCCATTGCTTTAGTGGCAGCTATGAGACGGCCATGCAAATCATTGATATGGGATTTTATTTGGGTATAGGCGGTGTACTTACATATAAAAAAGCGGGGCTACAGGAAGTGGTTCAAAAAATAGATCTCAAACACATGGTATTGGAAACCGATGCACCTTACTTAACACCTGTACCATTCCGAGGCAAACGCAACGAAAGCTTGTATGTAACCCATGTGGCAACTAAACTGGCCGAACTAAAAGACATTTCCATACAAGAAGTAGAGGAAACGACTACACAGAATGCCTACAAATTATTTCAAGTAATTTAACTACATTTGCAATTCTTAAAAAAACGGAGACGTGTCCGAGTGGTTGAAGGAGCACGCCTGGAAAGTGTGTATATGGGTAACTGTATCGCGAGTTCGAATCTCGCCGTCTCCGCACCTTACTACCTTACATTTTATTGATTGTGTGATTGGCAATAGTGGTATTCCCACATTCGCATAGACAGACATATCATGTAAGCATTTCATTCCTACCAATCATAGCAACTGTAATTTTCTTTTTTTCGGGGGCGGCTGTTCCCGCTATCCGCTCCTACTCCTCGCTCAGTCGTGCCTCCCTCACTGTGGGGTATCCGCTGCTATCAGGGCCGTGGTCAATCGTATACTAAAGGAGATTACGTTAAACCTAACACATAAAACACTCAACTAATTCACCAAGGCATCCCCTATATTGAATGCAGATTTAAATCGGTCAAAACCATGCGAACCACCATTCACCAATTTACGTGCTTGTTTCAAATTACCATCCAATACAGCTTCACGTATTGGTCGTTCTTTATCTTTTAAAAACAAGGCCAATATATTGGCTGCATGTACAGGATTATTTGCGAGAGAAGGATTGCTTACCATCTGAGTACCAAGTCCCAATTTTTTACTGTAGGTAGTGTAGTTGCTTCGACCTGTGAGTTGTATATATCCTCTACCTTTAAAATTGGCACCATCGGGCTTGCCTTTATTGCCAAGGTCTTTGCGGTTATCGTATAGGTCAAAGGCGGGACCGCTGGGCGAGGTATTGTATCTTGACTTGTATTCATCAATCGGAACAAAGCCTTCGCTCTCTGCTCTGATGGTAGACAAGGCCATGAGTATCATCACCTTATCGGCTATATTGTGTGTTTGCATGGCATTCAATATATAAGGTAAGTTGGTTTTGATATGGCTTATGGGTGTAGCCGGAAACATTGTAGATACTACATGTATCGTAAATTTTTCTAGTACAGGTGTGGAATGTGGGTCTATATCCGTTGTATCACTATCATCGTTGGGAGCGAGTTTGAGTTTTAATTTCTCGAGCGTTTTGGCACCTACTATACCATCGGCTAGTAAACCATTGCTACGTTGAAAAGCTATGACAGCAGCTTCTGTGCCACCACCAAAATCGCCATCCAATGCACCGGGATTAAAACCTGCTTTTTTCAATTTAGTTTGTAGTTCTTTTACATCTGCTCCAGTGGAGCCTCGTTTAAGGATTTTCATGTGAGTCTATTTTTATGTGATTAAAATTTCAAAACGAATATAATAAAATTTTATGCAAGCTGCTTAACACTTCACATGAAAAATAACATTGCTTTATAAATTACACAGTTTCTTTAACTAGTAACTTATCCTCCATTTTAACAAAATCTATATCAACTCTTTCATTTAGCATTCCATATAAATGGCTAAATTGTTTTGTTTGCGTTGACTTAAATATAAAATAGAATGAATCTTTTAATATTGCGAAGCTTGGCCTCAACAGTTATCGAAGTATTCGCTACTATTAGGGCCAAAGGCATTCGTATGCATAAGAGAATATATTTTAAATGTATTATGTAAAGCGCTATATTAATTAACCAATAGTTCGAATGTATTTTAAATGTATTTGCTGGTGTGGATTTCCTCCACTAGCTTTTGGAATTTAAATAAAGTAGCAATAGCACAGGTAGGCTATTAGTTTGACTGTCTTTGTCATATTGCCATTCTGTTTGCGTATAAATGCGTTTGAAAACCTATAAATGTATTTCGGATAGAAGCAATGTCGCCCAATTCTTTTTTTGCATCTGTGATTGCGTTGTATTTTAATAATAGCAAAGGTGATAGTTTTTCTTCGTCTAATTCGTAAACTCCTGAACTTACATATTTGTTCAATACAAAATTTAAAAACTCTTGCTGTTTTGCATCGTAATTACTTAAAAATAATTTTGCATTTTCAGCTCTTTGGGTTCTTTGTACAATGGTAGAATGAAAAGATACATAAGCCAACACATCATACAAATCGCTGTTTTCTGCATGAAGCACTTTTTGAAATTCTTCCAATTGTTCTTTTGCAAAACCTTTTTCTTTTAGTTCTTCTAACAATTTTTTTCGTGTATCGGGTCTGCTCCAAATTTCTCTCAATTCATTTTCGCTATTGAAAATTTCAGGCAATGTACCAAATAGATTTTGCAAATATTCTTCGCTTGATATTGACGTTCCGTCTGCACTATAAAACAACGTTCTAACGGTGCTGTCTAATTCTCTAACTTTTCCATCAGCCAATTTTATTTTAATCATTCGATTTGGAGGAATGTCGCAAACACAAGGGGCGTTTCCACAAACGTAACAAGGCGGTTCAGGATCTTGAAGACAAATACAAGGTATTTGACCACAGTCTTTGCAAGGTTTTGGTTCTGGTTTTGGTGGTTTTGGTTCAGGGTCTAAAGGTTCGCCATCCCATTCAGGGTCGCTAAAATTTAAATAGGCTTTTACAAAATCATAGATTGTAAAATAATCTTCAGTCTCCGCAATGTCTCCACTACTTATTTTGAATCTAGCATTACATCAATTTATGTGGGACATTGCGGTTAAGAAACGAAGAGCTAATTCTGTTACACACAGTTCTAAAAAAAGAGCCTTTCGCTTCTTAGCCTAATTCTGTTGCTTTCTACTACAAACAAAAAGACCTGCATTGACTCAGCTCAATAAAGAAAATGTCTCCGAAATATAGCCGTGATACCTAAATGCGCCGTGCGCAAAAGGTAGCACGAAGTAGTTTAATACTGCGGTAAAGCTTGGCTCCAAATTTATTTCTTAGTTTGTATACTTAAAATAAATTTATACCTCATACATAGTAATGGATAAAAATAAAACCGGCCCCTTTGCAGGAGCCGATTTTTGCTGAATATAAAACTACAAAAAACAAACGTATATACTATTATTTACTACAATAGATACTAGGCATTAGACTATGAAGTGGATTATGTTCGCCCATACCTCTCATGATTAAGAGTGCTCCTGTGATGGCATATATATATGGAACAAACTTTCTCAAATGGGTACGAAATGCAGGTGTGATATAGTTGGCAAAAAATAAAATACTCCACATAGCTGGCAAGGTACCTAATCCAAAAAAAGTCATGAATAGAATACTTTTAGATACTGAAGCAGAAGCAAATGCAGTGGCTAAGGCTAAGTATACCAAACCGCATGGCAATAATCCATTGAGCAATCCTATTAAATATAAGTTTCCGATAGATGATCGTTGATACAGTTTCCCTAATTGCTGACTTATGTATTGATAAAATTTATTTTGTGTACCTAAGGTGATGTTTAGTTTATTAAATACTAAATAATATAGACTCAATAAAACCAACAAAATTCCCATGATGATTGAAAGCTGATTTTGAAATAAAAAAGGAACCAATAGTTGATGTGTAATACCTAACAACGAACCATACATTGCATACGTAGTGATTCTACCAAGATTATAAATCAAGGAATTAAACATACGACCTATAATAGTAGTGGAATGTATTGGCAATGAAAGGGCCAATGGACCACACATACCAATGCAATGTGTACTTCCAATAAAACCCATCACCCATGCTGATACAATCCAATAAATCATTATAAAAATAATTTTTGTTCGGTATAATATGATTTATCTAAATAAGTCCAATCAATCTGTACTGAATAAGCACCTTTCAACGTAGAAACATCTATTCGCTGCATATTATTTTCAGTAATATTCAACTTAAACTCCTGGTCTTTATTTCTATCAGCCGCATAGTATAATTTAATGCTGCCGTTTACATTGGCCGACTGAATAGTAGTAGGGAATAAAATTTGAATATGTTCATTTTCTACTCCAATTTTGACTTTATCTGTGAGCTGTTTGTCATTGGATATATTGTCAATGCGAGTTTGATACTTTACTTCTTCATCATAATATTTTTCGGTCACTAAGTCCAACGGCGTTTGAATACTTCTTACTGCGAAATAGGTCATCATAGCAATAAATGCTACGAGTACTATCATTAATTTGTGAAACCAATTCATATTGTTTGTTTTAGGTAGTTTAATTAACTGGAGCCATAAAGGTGGTAGATATTGTTTCTATTTCTTTATTGTTATCCAATAATTTAATTTTTAGCTTTTGGTTCTTTTCCATTTTAGCATTCTGTGGCATGATGATAAATAGTTGTCCTTGATGCTCTTCGCCAGCAGGAATGACTATATTTTCTTGCCCGATTATTTTAATACTTCCATCATGATGATCTAATAGGAATTTAATCTCCATGGGTTTATTCTTTTTATTAGCCACTTTAAAGTTATACAAATTGCTAATAGTACCATCTGGATTTTCTTGATAAAATTGACCTGGTGTGCGAAGTATAGATGCATCCACGACTGAGTGACTTACAAAAGTATATGTCAACAATGCTAATAATAATAATAAAACGCCAGTATAAGCAGCAATTCTTCCCGAAAATTTCAATTTAGTTCCTTTGGAAATATTGTTGTCGGATGCATATCGTATAAGCCCTTTTGGCTTATCTATTTTTATCATGATATCATCACAAGCATCAATACATGCAGTACAATTGACACATTCCAATTGAGTACCATTTCTTATATCAATACCAGTAGGACATACATGTACACATGCTTTACAATCAATACAATCACCATGTTTTACTTCTTCATCTTTCTTGGCTTTTCCTCTAGGTTCACCTCTTACATAATCATAAGCAACTACAATTGAGTTTTTATCAAGCATGACCCCTTGTAATCGACCGTATGGACAAGCAACCAAACAAATTTGTTCTCTCAAAAAAGCATATACCGCAAAGAATACACCTGTAAATAAGAAGATAGAAAAGAAGCCAATAATGTGTTGAGAAATAGGTTCGGTAATTATTTTCTTTAATTCGGGTAATCCTATTATATAGGCTAAAAAAGTATTGGCAATTAAAAAGGAAATTAAGAAAAACACTACATACTTAATGACTCTTTTCGTAATTTTTTGTGTTGTCCATTCACTTTTTGCAAGATTACGTTGTTGTTGCATATCGCCTTCAATCCAATACTCAATCTTACGAAATACCATTTCCATAAAAATAGTTTGAGGACATGCCCAACCACAAAATAATCGACCGAATACGACTGTAAATAAAACAATAAATACTACACCTGTCAACATAGCTAGGCCAAATACAATCAAATCTTGTACGCCAAAATGCAAACCAAATATGATAAACTTTCGTTGTACAACATTCAACATAAAGAAAGGACTTCCTTCATACTGAATCCATGGTAACCCAAAAAAAATAATTAAGTAGACAATGCTTGTAATCGTTCTAAGGTTATAAAATTTCCCATGTGGTTTTTTTGCAAAAATCCATTTTCGACTTCCATCATCTTCAACCGTTGTTATCCTATCTCTAAAATTATCCTTGTCTGGATTTATAATCGCTGACATGTTTTATAAATTTTATAATTCTACCTCACTTCACAACTTATAATTATTTTACTTTTGTGCTATCTACAGCAGGCATAGCTGCTTGTGTAGAATCACTTGCTGGTGCAGCAGCTGCTGCTTCACCAGTATACTCAACACCCTGTGGTGCTTTACCTCCAGCTACGTTAGTGCCACCAAATGTTTTCAAGATATAAGATGATACAGCTTGAATATCGGCCGGTTTGATTTCACTTTGCCATGAACGCATTCCTTTATCAGGCACACCATATTTAATTGTTTTAAATAAATCTTTAATACCTCCACCATGAATCCAGAATTTATCGGTCAAGTTAGGACCTACACCACCTTGTCCTTTATCGCCATGGCAAGCCACACAATTAGTAGCGAATACTTTTTGTCCTGCGCTCAACATTGATTCATCTGTTAATAATGTAACCGTATTTTCGTCTACACTTGCACCTGCTTTTTTAAGATATTCTAATTTATCAGCAGCTCCTTTTTCTAATTGTGCTTCATACTCAGCTATTTGAAGAGGACTCGCTTTTATAACATGATAATCTACAAGATAATAAGCTGCAAACAATACAGTGATTACAAATATGTATTTCAACATTGGTGGCATACCATTATCCAATTCTTGTATTCCATCATAGTCATGATCTGTCATTAATAATTCTGCATCTTTTTCAATAGGATCATTCCCCATCATTTTATTCCATTGCATCCATTGAGGCAATGTAGACGTAAATGGTTTTATTAATCCTTTACGTAATAAGAATGTGTATAGGATGTAACACATGACCATTAGTACTATAAATTCAAAAACTAAAACACCTGATAATGTCCAAAATACGGGTGTTTCTAATCCAAAGGTCATTGAAGGCCCTGATGGTGCAACTGCATTGACTGCTTCTTGTGCATTGGCAGTAAACGTAGCAAATGTCAATACAAGCAAACTGATCAACCCTTTGTTAGATCTCATTTTTCTAGCTGTTTCGAGCGTATCTTCTTCTATCAATGTTTTTAATATTTTTCCAAGTATAAAAATGACTGCCAATAAAATGAGTATAGTCAACAACATTAAAATGCCAGTACCACTATTCCATACTGATAATTTCTCTACTGCAGCTGGAGCTGTATCTTGTGCCATTGCAACATTTGCCAAACCTGTGGAAAGCAAAAGTGCTAAGATTGATTTATTATATTTTAAATTCGTTTTCATCGTCTTCTTAATTTAATTGATTATCGAATGGGATATTTTTATGTTTTTGAATTGCATTTCTGTTTGCTCTTATTACCATATAGATTAATACAGAGAAAAAGCTAAAGAAAATCAAGAGAGAAATCAGTGGAAACACACCCACCCCTTCTATCGTTTTTAAATAATTTATGAATTTCATCGTGATATTATTTAGAAGTGAGTGATGTTTTCTTGATATCAGTACCTAATCGTTGTAAGTAAGCAATTAAGGCTATGATTTCTTTGCTTTCAATTTTTGTGATGCCTTCTGCTTTGATCATTTTTTGAACATCATCATCCACACTAAGGCCATCCACGATTCCTTTTGCTTGAGCTTTATAATCAGCCATTGCAAGTTTTTCATATCCTTCGGCATAGGGTACACCTAGCGTACGCATAGCATTAATTTTTTTCTCTAACATAGATCCATCAACATCATCTTTAAACAACCAAGGATAAGCTGGCATGATAGAACCTGTAGTAATCCATGATGGTTCATACATATGTTTGAAATGCCATGAATCAGGATTACGTCCGCCTTCACGAGCTAAATCTGGACCTGTACGTTTAGAACCCCATTGGAATGGATGATCATACACAAACTCACCTGCTTTTGAATACTCGCCATAACGCTCAGTCTCATGTCGGAATGGACGTATCATTTGAGAATGACAATTGTAACATCCTTCTTTAATATAAATATCTCTACCTTCTAATTCAAGCGGTGTATAAGGTTTTACACTTGCTATGGTTGGTATATTTGATTTCACTAAGAATGTAGGAATAAACTCAACTATACCTCCTATTGCTACTGCTACTAAGCTAAGAACTAAGAACTGAATAGGACGACGCTCCAACCATCTGTGCCAATGTTCACCTTGATGACCTCCAGTTGCATTTAATAAGGCAGGTGCTGAAGCAGCTTCATCAGCTTGTAATGAGCCTTTTTTAACTGTTTTGATTAAATTATACAACATAACGATGAATCCGCCCAAGTATATCGTACCACCAAGTCCACGTAGTAAATACAATAATTTTACACGAACAACTGTATCCATAAATGTATATCGTAATGTACCATCTGCAGTAAACTCACTCCAGCTTAAGCTTTGGCTAAAGCCTGACCAATACATTGGTATTGCATATAATAATATACCTAATGTACCTAACCAAAAGTGCGTATTCATTAATTTTTTAGAATAAATCTCTGTATTGAACATACGTGGCATTAACCAATACAACATCGCAAACGTCATAAATCCATTCCAACCCAAGGCTCCCACATGTACGTGAGCCACAGTCCAATCGGTAAAGTGCGAAATTGCATTTACATTTTTCAATGATAACAATGGACCTTCAAACGTAGACATACCATACGCAGTAATAGCAACCACCAAAAATTTCAAAATAGCGTCTTCACGTACTTTATCCCAAGCACCACGCAACGTCAATAATCCATTAAACATACCACCCCAAGATGGTGCTAACAACATAACTGAAAACGCTGTACCCAATGACTGAGCCCAATCTGGCAATGATGTATATAATAAGTGATGAGGACCAGCCCAAATATATAAGAAGATAAGAGCCCAAAAGTGAACTATTGAAAGACGATAAGAATACACAGGACGATTGGCAGCCTTAGGCAAAAAGTAATACATAACACCTAGGTAAGGTGTAGTCAAAAAGAATGCAACCGCATTATGACCATACCACCATTGTACGAGTGCATCTTGTACACCTGCATACCATGAATAACTTTTTGTCAACGATATTGGTAATTCAATTGAATTGACAATATGTAACATGGCAACTGTTACAAACGTGGCAATGTAAAACCAAATACCAACATACAAATGTTTTTCACGTCGTTTAAAAATTGTTCCAAACATATTTACACCAAAGGTTACCCATATCAAGGCGATTAATATGTCGATTGGCCACTCCAATTCAGCATACTCCTTTCCTGTAGTATAGCCCAATAAAAGAGAAGCCGCAGCTAACACAATTATCAATTGCCATCCCCAAAAATGAATTTTGCTCAACAAATCGCTGAACATACGTGCTTTCAGTAATCGTTGGAGTGAATAATAAACTCCCATGAAAATACCGTTACCTACAAATGCAAAGATTACAGCATTGGTATGAACTGGTCTTAATCGACCAAATGTAGTATAAGGTAATTTAAAACTCAATGCAGGCCAATACAGCTGAAAAGCTGCAATCACACCTACAAGCATACCTACTAAGCCCCATAACATTGTAGCATAGGCAAAGTTTTTTACAATGCGATTGTCATACTTAAATTGTTCCATTTCCATGTTTTTCTAATTTTAATTTTTACTTGTTTGGTTTTTCATCATCAAATAACATTCTGATAGATGGTGTATGAACATCATCATATTGCCCCTTTTTGGTGCTTACTATAAACGCAATCAAAAAGCCTCCTGCAATGAGGATACTGAATGCGATTAATATTATCATGACGCTCATGTTGTTTTTTGTATTTATTATTGGGTCAAAAGTAACCTACTTGTTTATGATATTCTATGATGAAAATCATCTAAAAAGATGATTTAAATCATGTTTTTAATTTGAATTGTTTTGCAAAGTGCCTTGAGAGTATATAACTTAGTCCAACTACACTGACTGTACTAATTGGCATTAGGATAGCAGCAGACACAGGAGTCAATTTTCCCTGCATCGCAAATGACAACCCAATTAAATTATATATAATCGAAACTGAAAATGTAATGTACAAAATAGTTCTAGCTTTTGTTATAAAACCCAGCACATTATTAAGAATGTGCATACTATGAGACATTAAAATCACATCGCATGCTGGTAGAAAATTATTTTCATTTTCAATCACTGCTACACCTGCATCACTTTGTTCAAAAGCATTCGCATCATTGAGCCCATCTCCTATCATCATCACTGTCTTACCCTTGGATTGTAATTGTTGTATATAGGACGTTTTTTGTTCAGGTAGTTGATTGAAATTCAATTGAGCATCTTTTGTGAAAACATCTTTTAAAGATGATTTTTCAGCATCATTATCACCACTTAATAGGTGCAAATCATAGGTTTGACTCAACTCTTTCAATTCAGTTAGAATATTGTTGCGATATTTATTTTTTATTTCAAAATAGCCAAGAATCTCGTTTTCAATTTTTACAAAAACTTTGGTATACCTATTTGATCCATTCGATTGAATCCCTAGCCATTGTTGAGAGCCAAGTTGAATATGAGTATTTTGCACCTTACCTTCTATACCTTTACCATCATATGATTTAAATTCACTTACAGTTAGCAAATCATTCTGATCGAAATAATCTGCAATCGATTTACTTAAGGGATGTATAGAAAGATAAGCCAATGAATATATCATATCACGTTCAGCAAAGGATAAATCCCGACCAATAAAATCAATGTCAGATTGATTGGAAGTTGTGATTGTACCTGTTTTATCAAATACCAAGGTATCGATGTGTTTTATTTTTTCGAGAACGGCTGCATTTTTGATATACATGCCATTGTTAGCTAATATGCTCAACATATTGCCATATGTAAAGGTGCTACATAGCAACAAAGCACACGGACAAGCTACAATCCAAACTGTAACCAATGCCTTTAACCCAGTAGTATAATCACCTTGATACATCCAATATAGCATGGCTATAGACCCAAGTAATAAAACAATTGCAGAAAAATATACATTGATTCGTTCAGTAGTGAGTAGTGTATTTGAAACAAACTTTGGATTCTTTTTGCTGTTCCATAATTGGGTGATATAGCTCTGTGATGGTTTTTTACTTACTTTTAAATGAGCAATCGCGCTTTTTTGAATTGCACCAGCATAGATTACCTCATGTTGATGTTTTTGAACCCAATTGCTTTCACCTGTTACAAAACTATAATCATACCATGCTTCTTCACTCAATAAAATACCATCTGATGCAACTATTTCTTGCTGACGAATAACCAACTCATCACCGATTGTTGTATCTGTTAACGGAATATTTTTCTCTATACCATCGACTACTTTGTTGACTGCAATGGGCAGGTAAGATGAAAAATTTCGTTGAAATGTAAGAAAATTGTAACTTTTGTTTTGGAAATAGCGACCTACCAACATAAAAAATACTATTCCACTCATACTATCAAGAAAGCCCAGTTTATGTAAAAATAAAATCTGATAAATACTTACCGTAAAAGTAACTATAATAGCAAAAGCAATTGGAATATCTATGTTTAGCTTTTTTAATTTAAGCTGTTGCCAACTACTTATAAAAAACTCTTGTGCGCAATAGAAGAATACTGGAATAGATAGCGCTAAGGATAAATAATTAAAAATATTGTTTAGGTATAATTCATTGGAAAAATCTCCGTTGGAAAAATAATCTGGAAGACTTAACATCATTATATTTCCAAAACAAAATCCAGCTATTCCGATCTTATAAATCTGAGCACGATTTACTTTTTTGTCATGTTTATTGGTTAAATCATCCAATGAAAGATTTGGTTCGTATCCAATCTTTTTCAGTAACAACACCACCTCTTTCAGTGAAATTTGATCCGAGTTATAGACTATATGAATTTCTTTATTGAGAAAATTTACACGCGATAGTACAATGCCGTGATTTAATTTATACAGATTTTCAAGAAGCCAAATGCAAGAGCTACAATGCATATTCGGAATTGAAAATTTCACATGGATTTGGCTACCTTCTTTATAAAATGATAATTGATCTATAACATGCTGTTCATCTAAAAAATCAAAATAGGTATTGACATGAGCTCGTTGTTGGCTTACACCTGGATTTTGAGTGATTGAATAATAATTGCATAAATTATTATTTTGCAGTATTTCAAAAACCGCTTTACAGCCTGTACAACAAAACTCTTTTTCATCGAAATGAATTACGGCTCCTGTACATTTTTCACCACAATGATAGCAAGTAGCTTGCACATCTGTGGAAACAGTGTTTTTCATAATAAATAAATTCAGCGACACAAAGGTGCATCGAAAGATAACCTTAAACAATGATGAATATCAATAAACGACATGATATAAATCATGTTTTAACTATATGTAACTTAAAAACTTAATCGTACAAATGCGCTGTAGCATATAAATGATCAAAATCAATGATTTTAATTCGTTTATTTTCTACTTCAATAAATCCTTCTTTTTTGAAATCACTTAATATTCGAATAAGCGATTCTGTTGCTGTTCCAACTAAATTGGCCATTTCTTCGCGTGTAAGTACAACATTGAGTGTAACACCATCCGATTCAAGACCATATTTTTCTTTTATCATGATAAGTGTTTCAGCAACACGTTCTCTAACAGGTTTTTGTGCTAAATCACTTATTTTCAATTCGGCCGATTTCAAATCATCAGCAAGTACTGAAATCATCTTTTTATAAATGGAAACATTTCGATCCATCAATTTATCTAAAGCTGGCTTTGGAACATAACATAAAGTAGTTTCTTCCAATGCGGCTGCACCACATTGATAGTTTTCATCACTTATCAATGCACGATAACCCACTACATCAGCATCATGTGCAAGACGCACTATTTGTTCTTTTCCCTCGCTACCTCTTCTAAATATTTTAACCTTCCCGTTTTTTACACAATAAAGCCCATGAGGTTTGGTATCCTGAAGAAACAAAATCTGCCCTTTGTGAAGCTGAACAATTGATTTTTCATAATTGAGAAAATCAAATTCGTCTTCTTTTAAATCTGAAAAAACAGACATTTTGCAATTTGGGCAATCCTTGCAATTATAGCTACAGTGTCCAATATCCATTTATTAGTAGTTTTAGTAAAAAATTCAGCGTTGTAAAGCTAATAAAATCTTTGATAAAATCTACTTTATCTTCTAAATATCATACCAATATTAGATAATTTGCCTTGATTTGAGTTCCAGATATTTATTTACTACATTCACTGTCAACTTAGAGGGTGGAGTGTATATCGCCAAAATGCCTGATTTGATCAATTCTTTCATAATCATTTTTTTCTGATAGGTAAATTGATCTGCAATTGTTTTTACATAGATATCTTCCATAGAATCCCCTCTCAGTTCATGAATACGGCTTACTTCAGTATTTTCGAAAATGACTACACACAATAAATGTTTCCGATTCAATGCTCTTAAATAACTTAATTGACGTTCAAAGCCACTATAGGTTTCAAAATTGGTAAAAAGGATTAATAAGCTGCGTTGCCCCATCCCTTTGTTTAGCTTTGCATATAAATCTGCATAATTACTTTCAAGGAAATTGGTTTCTTGCCTATACAAGGATTCCAATATTGTATTGAATTGTTTCTTCGATTTTGATGGTTGTATTACATCATTTAACTTATCTGAAAATGTGATAATGCCTATTTTATCATCTTTTTGCAAGGCCACATAAGAAAACATCAGAGCTGCATTAATCGAATAATCTAGCAATGAAAGCCCCTCAAATGGCATCTTCATTAATCTTCCTTTGTCAATGATACAATAGATATGTTGCGACTTTTCATCCATAAAGGAATTGACCATCAGCTGATCTTTACGAGCACTCGCTTTCCAATTGATAGTTCGCACATCGTCTCCTCGATTGTATTCTTTAATATGGTCAAATTCAGTGCTGATACCCCTTCGATAGGTTACTCGCCCACCCGATTGTGCGTTACGATCAGGCATTGTATGGATTTGAAATTTTTTAAGTTGAATGAAAGAAGGATACACTTTCACCGTTTCATCTTGCAGGGAAGAGTATCTACGTTCTACAAAACCAATCAAATTAGAAATAAATACATGTACTTGTCCAAAATGATATTCGCCACGCTGTGTAGGACGAATTGTATATGGAATTTCTACTTTTGTATTAGGCTGAAGGAGTTTGTTTAAGGCAAAATCTCTTCGTTGAAACTGTATTGGAAGTTCGTCAATAATACGAGCATTTAATTTGACTGCATAGGAATTATTAATTATCAATTTGATTGTATTTTCATCTCCATTACTTAATAACTCACTCACTTTACGTAAACATAGTATTCGGCTCTTGGTAAAAAACAATACAGTATAATCAATAAATACCAACAATAAAAGCAACATAAACACTGCTTTTGAAACTAATAATAAGCCTGGATTGAAATAAGAAAAAACAAATAACATACCCAAAATACCCCAACAAAGAAAGAACCGATTAGTAAGGAATAAGTCTTGTAGATAGTGGGGTTTCTTCATTTAAAAAAGCTCAGAATGACAAGTACTAGAACCAGCGCAACGGATTTCGTTTTGCTGAAAGGATGTAATTTTTAATATTGACCCAAAAAGCCATTATAAAATAAATAATAATGGGCGAACCAAACGTAAGAAATGAAATATAAATAAACCACATTCGAATACGTGAAATAGAAATATTGAAACGTTCCCCGAGTGCTGTACATACACCGAATAACTTATATTCCAAGAAATATCTAAAATCTCTCACAACACAAATATAAAAAAATGCTCTTATAAAAGAGCATTTAATATTTTTTATTTATTTCAATTCTAATTCATCTTGTAATAAGTATCTGTATTGGTTATTGTGTTACCATCTGCATCTAGCCCAGTTATAGGAACTGAAAAATACAGCCTTCCATTACGTTCACGATAAATACGAATTTGATGAATCATGCGGTTTTCGCCAGAAAAATACAATTTCATTTCATTTCTATTGATATTATAATCTACTTAAAATTCTTCAATATTATTAAAGATATCATTGTAGTTCCACCAATATAAATAACCATCTTGTGTAATTTCTACTTTATAATTACTCGACGAATAGCCATTGAGTTTCCATATGCCTGTTAACTCTGATTGAGGAATTGGTTCTTGTTTTACACATCCTACAGCTAATAAAGTGAGCATTGCAAAAAGAATTAAATTTTTCATGGCATTGTATATTTATAAAGTTAAAAAATAGAATAGTTCTATTTGTTTGACTCATATGCTACTAAAAGTTTAAAATATCAATTACAATTGAATTGTTAATAACAAATGAAGCTGGTCTATTTGCCTTGAGAAATATATGTATATGCAATATTGATATCTATTGGATAAATCCCTAAAATCTTATTCATTGCTTATCTTTGCCCACTCAAAACGTACACAATGCAACAAAACGAACAGCCACAAAACCAATTAAATATAGAATTGACCGAAGAAATGTCAGAAGGGGTTTATTCCAATCTAGCTATCATAACTCATTCAAATGCAGAATTTGTAATTGATTTTATCAATGTAATGCCAGGAGCACCCAAAGCTAAAGTGAAGTCTAGAATCGTAGTAACGCCTCAGCATGCAAAGCGATTATTGAAAGCATTGAACGAAAATGTGAAAAAATTTGAACAAATCAATGGTGTTATCAAAGACATCGAACCAGTCTCAATTCCTATGAACTTCGGAGGTCCTACTGCCCAAGCATAATTTTTACCATGACAGAAAAGATTTTAATCCTCGATTTTGGATCACAATATACCCAATTGATTGCTCGTAATATACGCGAATTGAATGTGTATTGTGAAATAGTGCCTTATTATTCAAACATAGTTTATGATTCTACATTGAAGGGTATTATACTTTCAGGTAGCCCTTCTTCTGTGAATGAAGAAAACTCACCTATGGTAGATATCCATAGTATGAACTCAAAACTACCTATATTGGGCATTTGTTATGGAGCACAATTAACTACCAAACTCTATGGTGGCAAAGTAGAAAAATCATCATCCAGAGAATATGGTCGCGCTAAGCTGAGTACAATTCATCACGAACATTCCATACTAGATGGCATATCGGAGGATAATCAAGTGTGGATGAGCCATGCAGATACTATAACACAATTGGCAGATAAAGCAGTAATTATAGCCGAAACTAATTCAATTCCAGTAGCTGCATTCGCTATTCAAGGTACTCCTAACCCGCTCATTGGATTGCAATTTCATCCTGAAGTAACTCATTCTGAAAATGGGAAAAAAATAATTGAAAATTTTGTAGTTGGGATATGCCAATGCCACCATGAATGGACACCAGCAAGCTACATTCATGAAACCATTGAATCTATTAAACAGCAAGTAGGTGATCAAAAAGTGATCATGGCCTTGAGTGGCGGTGTCGATAGTACAGTTGCTGCTACGCTGATTCATAAAGCCATTGGTAAAAATCTTTATTGCGTTTTTGTAGATAACGGATTGCTTCGCAAAAATGAATTCAAACAAGTAATGGAAGACTATGAGCAACTAGGTCTCAACATTATAGGCGTAGATGCAACCCAACTTTTTTATGACCGATTAAAAGGTGTTTCAGACCCAGAAGGGAAACGAAAAATAATTGGCAATTCATTTATTGATGTTTTCCAAGAAGAAGCCCTTAAACTAAAAGATATCCATTTCTTAGGTCAAGGCACTATTTACCCCGATGTTATTGAAAGTGTATCTGTCAACGGTCCATCTGCTACTATCAAATCACATCACAATGTAGGAGGCTTACCCGAAAAAATGCATATGCAATTGGTAGAACCTCTACGAGCACTTTTCAAAGATGAAGTAAGACGCATTGGAAAAGAACTTGGATTAAAAGATAGTTTTATACAACGTCATCCTTTTCCAGGTCCTGGTTTGGGGATTCGTATCTTAGGCGAAGTGACAGCAGAGAAAGTAGCATTGCTCCAAGAAGCAGATGCAATTTATATCCAGCATCTTTTAGACCATAATTTATACCATACCATTTGGCAGGCTGGTACAATATTACTACCTGTACAAAGCGTTGGTGTAATGGGCGATGAACGTACCTATGAATTTACTGTTGCCTTACGTGGTGTTACCAGTGTAGATGGCATGACAGCTGATTGGGCTCACATCCCTTATGACGTTCTTGCATCTATTTCCAATGAAATCATTAATAAAGTAAAAGGTATCAATCGTGTAGTGTATGATATTAGTTCAAAACCACCTGCCACCATTGAATGGGAATAATACCTATTTTTGTCACATTATAATATACTAATTATGCAACGTTATTTTGTTTTTTTGATTTTTATGTTGAGTATGGGTATTCAATCGAATGCACAACGTAAACCAATTGTAGAAGAACATCACACCTCCGAAATCATTCCTTTTTCGTTCCCTAAAGCTGTTAAAAAAGATCGATATAATATCGCAATCCTTACTCCATTGTATCTCGATTCTGTAGATTTAGCCAAAAACTTAGCTCATATTCCTAAGTTTATGATGCCAGGCATCGATTTTTATCAAGGTGCAATTATAGCTGCAGATACATTGAAAAAAGCAGGGTATAAATTGGATATTTATATCTATGATAGCAAATCAAATTTCTTCAATGTAAATAATCTCATTGAATCGGATAAACTTGATTCAATGGATCTTATTATTGGCAATGCGAGTGTAAGTGATTTGAAATTACTGGCTGATTTTGCCAAAAAGAAATTAATCAATTTTGTATCGGCCGTTTCACCATCCGATGCTGGTCAGGAATTTAATCCTTATTTTACCATACTTCAACCACGCTTAGCTTCCCATATAGAAAAAATGCATAAGCATATGAATAGTAAATACCCTGAGGATAATGTCATTTTTATCAATCGTAATACATCAGCTGAAAAGAATGCATTAGGTTATTTTAAAAATGACCTATTAAACTCTCTTCCTTCTCGTTTTTCGGAAATAGAGTTAACATCAGATGAGTTAAATATAAAACAAGTTTTATCTAAATTAGATTCTTCCTACAATACCACAATCGTATTAGGAGTATTGGATGCATCTGTAACATACAATATGCTTAAAACGTTACAACCGATTGCGAAAAGACACCGTCTTAAAGTTTATTGTATGCCTACGGCAGAGGCTATAAAATCATTGACTAAAGCAGAAGAATTCAACAACATGGTTGTTTTTTATACTACTTCTTACATTATCGACAAAATCACGCCTGCAAGTATGTATATCACTAGAGAGTACAAACGCAAGATGGGAACACCTCCGTCAGATGTTGTATACAAAGGGTTTGAAAGTTTATATTTTTTTTCAACCTTACTTAAAAAATATGGCACCCCTTTTAATGATCATTTGGGTGAAAGTGCATTTACATTTATCACTCCTTATAAAATTGTACCTGTAAAAGACAAATCAAACATCAAATTTTTTGAAAATAAGTTTTTATATATCGTGCGTCATGAGGATGGGATAATGACGTATGAATAATTCGTTATAATTTAAGCACTTTAAACTCTACACGTCTATTAACAGAGCGCAATTCTTCTGTACTTTCATCTTGGTTTATTTTTCTACTACCACCATATCCTTTATAGTTTAATCGATTTTTATCGATACCATTTTCGATTAAAAAATTATAGATTGCCCTCGCTCTATTCAACGATAAATTTTCTGATTCGGTATCCCAATCATATCCGTCAGGTTGATACGTAGTACAGCATACATGACCTTCAATTTCAATTTCCAAGCGATCATATTGAATTAGTAATCTATACAGTTGTTTCAATTCAGGATAGGATTCTGGTTTAATTACATGTCGTCCGCCCCAAAAATAAATATTATCAAGAACGACATTTTTTCCCACTTCCAACTCCTTGATGTTAAAAGAAGGTACTACAGATGTGTCTTTCTGCGTTATCATAATTGACGTATTCGTTTCTTCTTTCAAATAGAACGTAATATGCGCTCTGCGATTCAATTGTCGTTCTTCTTCTGTTTCATTATCCGTGAGTGGTTTATCCTTACCATATCCAATACATGTTTTAATATTTTGCGACAATACATTATTATCTGTTAAAAGCCTTTTTACTTCATTGGCTCGTAGCTTAGAAAGTCCGTAATTATATGATTTTGACCCTACACTATCACAATGCCCTTCTATCAATACTCGTTCTATTTGATTTGAATGAATCAATTTTACAAGGCGAACGAGCGAAGTATCTGGGATTTCGTACTTATTAAAATCAAATAATACAGTATAATGCAACTCTTGAGCAAACGAATGCAAAAAACTACACATTAAAAACAATAGTATATAGAATGATTTTGACATACCTAGTTCAAAGATAAAAGTAAATAAAGTAGATTTGCCATCTAAACTATAAAAATGAATCCTAAAAAACCGTCCGAATCTATAAGTACCATGAGCCAATTGGTATTACCCAATGATACCAATACTCTTGGCAACCTCATGGGTGGTCAATTGATGCATTGGATGGATATCGCTGCTGCTATGGCTTGTATGAGACATTGTAACTGCCCAGTGGTAACTGCATCGGCCGATAATATTTCATTTGAAAATCCTGTAAAATTGGGCAATCTAGTCACTATTGAAGCGAAAGTAACTAGAGCATTCAATACCTCAATGGAAGTATACCTAAAAGTACATGGTGAAGATATACCTACCCAATTTAAGTATTTGTCCAATGAGGCTTATATGACATTCGTTGCACTTGATCCCAATGGCAAACCACGTCGAATTCCTGAATTGGTTCCAGAAACTGAAGAGGAAATGCGCCGATACGAAGGTGCATTGAGACGCCGACAACTAAGATTAATCTTATCTGGACGTATGAAACCAGACGAAGCTACCGAACTTAAAAAACTATTTGTAGAAGATATAATTGCAAAATAATGCAATGGGATAGGCTTAAAAAAGGAGCAGTCTCTGTTTAGACAAACCGAGACTGCTTTAACCCCTAACCAAATCAACCTATGAAAAAAATTTATTTTCTAAGGCAAAGTTAAGTTGACAATTGGAATTAAAAAAAAAAAAAATGAAAAAATAACATTGATTCTTTTGAACTTTAATTTTTTTTAACACACTCTCTCTAAAAAATGATATTAAATAGAAATTATTCCCCCTTTTAATAAAACATAATGAAAAAAACACAATGTCTCTTTTTTGTAGCATTCATCTCGTTAATTACCTCTTGTGGTTATAACAATCCAAAAAACGAATCCCCGAATAATGAGTTAAAGACCCTTTTTAATACTTATTGGGAACAACGACTAAAACTCTATCCGCTAGAGGCTACAGCCATAGGTGATAATAGATATAACAATCTGCTTCCTATTAATATTAGTGAAGCTTATCGTGACACCTTACGAGCTTTTTACCAAAAGCAGTTGGATCAAATTCAGCAATTGAACGCTCACTTAAACGAAGAAGATCAAATTAGTAAAGAGCTTTTTGAATATGAATTAAAAACGAATCTTGAGAGTTTGAAATATCCTTCTCATTTAATTCCCATCAATCAATTTTGGGGTTTTACCTTGGAGTTTCCTCAGTTGGGAAGTGGTGATGGAAATCAACCTTTTAAAACTGTAAAGGACTATGATGATTTTTTGGCACGAATAAAACAATTTCCTATATGGGCTGATACTGCTATTGCAAATATGCGTAAAGGAATTTCACTTGGATATGTATTACCAACATCTTTAGCTGTAAAAGTAGTTCCACAATTAAAAAATGTATTAACAATCGATGCCTCGAAAAATATTTTTTATCAATGTGTCAAAAAAATGCCTTCTACCTTTTCGGCAGAAGATAAGAAACGTATAGAAAATGCTTATCAATACGAAATAGGTAAGTGCATCATTCCTTCTTATTATAAACTTAAACAATTTTTCGAAAAAGAATATATCCCCGCTTGTCGTTCAACCTCAGGAATAGCATCATTACCCAATGGTAAAGAATATTATCAATTCTTAATCAATCAATATACAACAACCAATCTATCACCTGACAGTATCTACAATCTTGGTTTGAAAGAAGTAGCACGCATTAAATCAGAAATGGAAAAGGTCAAAGTTGAAGTGGGTTTCAAAGGTACATTGCAGGAGTTTTTCAATTTTATAAATACTGACAAACAGTTTTATCCCTTCACAACTGCTCAACAGGTGTTGGATAGTTTTTGGGCGATTAAGAAAATAGAAGACCCAAAATTGAAAACCATATTTGAATCAGAACCTACTACTAAATTTGAAATAAGACAAACTGAAGCTTATCGTGCAGCTAGCGCTAGTGCAGAATATAATGCCGGTAGTGAAGATGGTACACGTCCGGGTATTTTTTACACTCCAATACTAGATCCTACCAAATTTAATATAGTAGGTATGGAAACGTTGTTTTTGCATGAAGCCATTCCGGGTCATCATTATCAAATATCACTTCAACAAGAAAATAAAAACCTTCCCCAATTTAGAAAATTTTTAGGGTATAGTGCCTATGCAGAAGGATGGGCTTTATACACCGAAACACTTGGCAAAGATCTTGGACTATTCAGTAATCCATATCAATACCTCGGTCACTTAAGTGATGCAATGCACAGAGCCATAAGACTAGTAGTAGATGTAGCTATTCACACAAAGGGAATGAGTCGTGAAGAAGCTATACAATATATGATGGACAACGAACGAATTACAGAAGCAGAAGCTACAGCCGAAATTGAACGCTATATGGCTATTCCAGGTCAGGCATTGTCGTATAAAATTGGTCAAATTACCATTTCAGCCATGCGAGCTCGTTACGAAAAAGAATTAGGAAGCAAATTTAATTTGGCTGCATTTCATACCCAATTACTCAATGGTGGCAATATGCCTTTAGAAGTTTTAGAGAAAAAATTAGTCCTTTGGAAAAAGACGTTTTAAATTGCAATAGCAAATTTATACCCTGTGCGTTTAGTACCCGACTTTATTGTTCAATTCTTTACCAAAGAAAGTACGCTTTACAAAGAGCTACAGACCATGCTTGGCTTTACGCCATCCAACTTGGCATTGTATGAACTTGCCCTTTGTCATAGATCAAATAGTAACAATTCGACCGAAAACAATGAACGATTGGAATTTTTAGGTGATGCTATTTTAGGTGCTATCATTGGAGAGCATTTATTTGTCAAATATCCTACTCGGCCCGAAGGTTACCTTACAGATATGCGATCAAAAATCGTCAATCGCAAAACGTTGAATCAAATTGCATTAAAAATTGGGTTGAAAGAATTGATGAAATTCAATGAACAAGATTATTACTTACGAGATTCACTCATATTTGGCAATGCCTTAGAAGCTCTGATAGGTGCAATATATATCGATAAAGGCTACGCAAAAACACGCACTTTTGTACGTAAACGCATTATGATACCTTTCGTAGATATTGAATTACTCGAAAGCCTTGAAGTGAATACCAAAAACAAATTGATAGGTTGGGCAAGTAAACAAGGTAAAAAAATAGATTTTATTTTGATTGAAGAAAAACTCGAACGTGGTCGAAAAAAATTTACAATAGGTGTAAAACTTGAAGAGGAAATTATAGCTACTTCAACGGCATATAATAAAAAAGAAGCAAGTAAAATAGCTGCGGATGAGGCCATCAAACGACTAGAAATCGCTCCTTAATGATTTATAAATTTTGTTGTTCGATTGCTACAATATAAAAAGCCAACATTCCTAAACTTAATAACATCAAGGTTATAAATGACATTTTAAATACTTTGGTATAATACGTATGCCGTAGATACGTTCCAAGGGCTAATAAAAACAACAACCCAAATGGAATCAATATCTTAGAATAATTAGCTAAATCCTTAAGTGGAATCCATTCATTGATGAAAGGATTTGCCAACGTGATAAAGCATACATTGAAAACAACTAAAATCATGGGAGCAATACGAAATTCCATTCAGCAAATTTACATTGAAATGCATTACTTTTGCATTTCAATCAATAGTTGACAAAATAAATCGGGGCCGCCCGGTTTTGACAGCGTAGGTCTTTGAGAGTGTAAGCATGTCGTGCGTTGGATAATTAGCACGTTAATCTGAATATTCAAAACACAAACGGCGAAACTTCTTTCGCAATGGCTGCTTAATTTTAGGCACCCATTAACAGGTCGTGCATTTCGGGTAGATTCATAACCCACGTTGCATCACCTTCACCAGAGAATATGAGTTGCTAGTAAGGTAGGCTGTGCCTTTACTTTAAGACTATCCAGCTAAGGTTGATATTGGTTCGTTCTGCTCCGGTATCTTCACAAAAACCAATGCAGAAATAAGCATGTAGAAAGCTTTTACGGAATATGTTTGGACAGGGGTTCGACTCCCCTCGGCTCCACAAATCAGGATGAGATTGAATACAATCATATTCTCATCCTGATTTTTTTAATTACATCCCTGATTCAATCAAAATTTACATTAAGCCATAAAAAACCTAATTGAAATTATAGCGTTTCTAATTTTCTAAATGAAGTTTAGTTTAAAAGGTGTGAATTATGTAACTATCTAATATAATATATAAAGTATATCATTTATTAGTATCTACCTTTGATAAAGTCATATAATGGAGTTCCTACCTTTGAGTGGACAAATTAGTTAAGAGAATAAGTGCGAACTTTACAAGATGACAACAATACGAAAAACGTACAACCAAGAATTTAAAATTAGAGCTGTAGAACTCAGCAAACAACGAGGCAATGCTTCCGCTGTAGCC